>NZ_JBKFBC010000014.1:114530-155909 GCF_053345995.1 Comamonas sp. C24C
GTCTGATCGTCGCTGCAAGCAAAAAAGCCCTGTTGCATCGCTGCAGCAGGGCTTTGTTTGAGTAGCTATGCAATCAGTGCATCACATGCGGCTGGCCGTCGAACATATGTTCGAAGCTGGCCAGCCAGGGCTCGGCAAGCACGCGAATCTGGGCATCGTTGCGCAAGATGCGTTGCATGATGCGCGCCTTTTCCTTGCGCAGTTCGGGCGCCAGCTTTTCGTCACGCGAACGAAAGCGCAGCTGCTCGATCAGCACGGCACAAGTGCCCTCATAGCGCGCAACACCGTCCCAGTCCTTGGCCTGAGCGGCCTGCAGCATCTTGGCGCTGCTTTCCTCAATGGCGCGGTAGAAGTCGATCAATGTGTGCTCCATTTTTATTCTTGGGCAGTTTGCCCCATTTCACGCCAAGCCTGAGCTACGGGAGTAATGACTTTCTGCGCTGCATCCAGCAGGCTAGGATCGTTGCGCAGATTGGCCATGGTGATCTGTGTGATGCTGTAGTCATACAGAGATGCCAAGTTCTGAGCGATATCGCTGCCCTGGTTGAAGTTCAGAGAAGCTTTCAGGCCTTCTTCAAGAATTCGGACTGCCTTGCCTATTTGCAGCCCTTTTTCCTCAATTTCACCGCGCAGCATGGCGCCCTTGGCAGCATTCAGTGCAGCTTCCAGTGCGTCGAACAATAATTGGATCAATTGATGGGGCGATGCCCCATCCACTGAGGAGTGAACGCCAACCTGGGCGTAGGCGCTTGCAGCACGGCGGTTGAGCGATGTGTACATGTTCGTTTCCTTGATGTCTTGTTCTTCGGCTGCAATGCTCGAAAATTGAGAGTCACTGGGCGTCGGTTACAGAGACGTGGCCTTCGCTGCTCCCCTTATTTATTCCACTGGGCAACCTGCTGGTTCATGTAGGCGCTTAGTGACGAATAACCGCCTATCTTGGCGTCCAGCGACGCGTATTGAGCGCGCAGGCGCTTTTCCAGTGCGTCGGCCTGGTCGTTGACCCGATCCTGGGACTTGCCGTTGTCCGTCTTGAGGGCTTGCAGGCTTTTGCTTTTGGTGTCGAAGGTTCCATCGAATTCCAGGGCCTGGCGAGTGAAGTCCTTCATGCGAGCGGCCAGGCCTTGCGTATTGGGCTGACCATCGGTACCCACCGTGGCGAAAAGCTTGCTCATGGACTCGGGGTCTTTGAGTGCAGCCTCCAGCTTGGTCTTGTCGCTGGCGGTTGTACCGAATGCCAGCTTGCCGCCCTTCTGGATCTGAATGCCCATGTCCGACAAGCGCTTGAGGGTATCTGCCCCGCCCTCGATAGAGCCCGAGACTACGCTGCGCAGACTGTTGGTCATACCCACTGTCGTGGAGTCACCCTGCAATACGCCAGCCGCCTTGGTTTCGGAGTCATACTTCGTCGAACTCGACAATGCGTCATTGAGCGCGTTGTAAGCGTCCATGAAGGCCTGTACCTTCTTTTTCATCGTGTCGGTGTCCGAAGATACCGTCACAGTGACAGGCGACGTTGTCACCTGATTCACCGTGATATTCAGGCCTGGCAAGGTGTCCTTGAATTCATTGGTGGTTGACTGCACCTTGATGCCGTTGACATCAATCAGGGCGTTCTGGGCATACTGCACGACGGAGCCAGATGTCGCAGCACCATTGAAGTTCAGTGCCGAAAGACTGGCATCTCCACTGGCTGCGACCGTGAAGCCTGCATCTGCGCCTGTGCTGCGCGAGCGCAGCACAAGGCGCTCTCCCTGGGCGTCCTTGAGGACGGAGGCTACAACGCCCGCGCCCTTGCTATTGATGGCCTGAACAACGTCCTCTAGCTTGGCACCAGCTGAGATGTCGATCTCCAGCGGTGTGCCGGGATTGTTGAACTGGGTTCCGTCTTCGTTCCAGGTGCCCATGGTGATGGTGAGCTTGCCTGCGCCGAATTGGGTTCCCGTGGACATGATGCCTGTTGCCACCGATTGACTGCGTGCCAATTTTTCTACCGAAATCACCGAGGACCCAGGCAGTGCGTTGGAGTCTGTCACCGAAACTCCAACGGCCGTATTGGTCGTCGTGGCATTGGTTACACGCCAGGTATCCGCATCGGCCAGCGCTGTGGATGCATCCTGGAGTGTGGACATCAGCGACTTGATTTGCCCAAAGGTCGATATCTTGGAGTCTAGAACGGACGCCTTTTGCTGAAGCGGAACCAGCGACTGCCTTTGCAGAGCCACCAGCTTGGCGATCATTGTCTCGTCTAGGCCGCTGCCGCTGATGCCGGCTGAGCTCAAGGTGGCCATGACCAACCCTTTCTAAGTACTGAATAGCCCGCGCCAAAGCGCAGGAATGCCTTCACGATCACACACCGAATGCCTCAAAGCATTCCCCCGGTATCTTATCGACCGGATAATCCGAATCTTGAGGCTGGTGGGCTGCAGTTTGAGCAGTCCACCAGCCTCTGGTTGATTACTGGATCAGCTTAAGCACCGATTGGGGCAGCTGGTTGGCCTGGGCCACCATCGCTGTACCGGCCTGCTGCAGGATTTGCGTGCGGCTCAGGTTGGCTGTTTCCGCAGCGAAATCGGCATCCATGATGCGTGAGCGGGCGGCTGCTGTGTTCTCTGCAGCAACCTGCAGGTTGGAAATCACGGCCTCAAAGCGGTTTTGTGCGGCACCGAAGGTGGCACGCGTGTTGTTGACCAGGTCCAGCGCGGTATCAATGGCAGCCATGGACAGGCGTGCATCAGGGGCGGAGCTACCGGCGCCCAGCAGTGACCCCAGTGAGCCGCCCAGAGTGGGAGGTGGCCCAGCTTGGATGTCCAGGCCGCCAGCAGCCCCCGTCAGGTTCACCGCAGAGATCGTAATCTGATTGTCGGCTCCGGTATTGGCGCCAACCTGGAATACCGTGGGATTGTCATTGTCCAGCAACTGACGGCCGTTGAAGCTGGTGCTGCCGACGATACGGGCAATTTCCTGGGCCAGTTGCTGGAATTCTTTGTCCAGCGAACTGCGGTCCGTCGTGCCATTGGTGTCGTTGGCTGCCTGCACGGACAACTCGCGCATGCGCTGCAGATTGTCACTGAGCTTGCCCAGCGCGCCCTCAGCAGTCTGGGCCATGGAGATGCCGTCATTGGCATTGCGCATGGCCACATTCATGCCACGTACCTGGGCGTTCATGCGTTCGGCAATGGCTAGGCCCGCCGCATCGTCCTTGGCGCTGTTGACGCGCAGGCCCGAGGACAGACGCTGCATGGTCGTGCTCAGGGAGGATTGCGACGTGTTGAGATTGCGCTGGGCGTTAAGCGAAACAAGATTGGTATTGATGATGGATGCCATGGGCAGCTCCTCGTTAGGCATGAACAATGGCTAACCGTTCGGCGACCTCGAGTCGACAAACGACAGAAAGCACGCCAGGACTTCCAGCTCTGCCTATCTGATGCCAACGATTGTGCGGAAAATCCTTTGCGTCAAAGCGCTGATAAAGCCCATGATGGGGCGCTATTTCGCTGTTCGAACGCTGTGGTTTATCGTCGTTTTGTCCATAAAAAAAGCCCCAGGCTGAGCCTGGGGCTTGGTGCGAGGGCCGGCTTTTCGGGCTTGGCGCTTCCGTGCGATCAGCGCAGCAGAGCCAGGACGCCTTGAGGCAGCTGGTTTGCCTGGGCCACCATCGCTGTGCCGGCCTGTTGCAGGATCTGCGAGCGGCTCAGGTTGGCAGTTTCCGACGCGAAGTCGGCGTCCATGATGCGGCTACGGGCAGATGCCGTGTTCTCGGAGGCCACTTGCAGGTTCGAGACCACGGCCTCGAAGCGGTTCTGTGTGGCACCCAGCACGGCGCGCTCGGAGTTGACCGTATCCAGGGCAGTGTCCAGGTTGCTGATCACGGTGGCCAGGGCGGTAGCGTCCAGGGCCGTGGTGGCGTTGGAGCCGATCGAGGCGCTGGTGATGCCCGTGATGTCGGTGTTCGTGCCCAGGTTGCTTGTGGTGACGGTGATGGAGTCGTTGGCCGAAGTGTTGGCGCCGACCTGGAAGTTGATGGCACCGGCATCGGTGCTCAGGATCTTCTTGCCGTTGAAGTCGGCGCCCTTGATCACACGGTCGATTTCCTTGCCCAGCTCGACGAATTCCTTGTTCAGCGAAACCTGGTCTTTGGCGCCATTGGTGCCATTGCGAGCCTGCACAGCCAGTTCACGCATGCGCTGCAGAGCGTCGGTAACCTTGGACAGGGCGCCTTCAGCTGTCTGGGCCATCGACACGCCGTCGTTGGCGTTGCGCACGGCTACGTTCATGCCGCGAACTTGAGCGTTCATGCGCTCGGCGATGGCCAGGCCGGCAGCGTCGTCCTTGGCGCTGTTAACACGCAGGCCGGAGGACAGGCGCTGCATGGTGGTGGACAGCGAGCTTTGCGAGGTAGCCAAGTTGCGCTGGGCGTTCAGCGATTGGACGTTGGTGTTGATAGACATGGCCATGGTGACAACTCCTAATAAAGTCAATACGTCGCCGCCACGGTGTCCTCACGTCTCGCAAGGCGGGCGGCGGCGGCCCAATCCGACCAGTAGCCGTTCTTTCATCGATTTGCACGGCTTCTGGTGGGCTCAGGACTTTTGTCCCTCTGCTGAGTTGGTTTTCGGAGCCATGGCTGTGAACTTTAGGGGTGTTTGCAAGTTTTTTTGCAGCACGCGATGTTCTTCATGTCTATGAGACTTGGGGTTTGTTACAAAGTCGTTGCGGCAGGAAAGCTCATACCCAGCTCCTCGCGAGTGACGCGCAAGTCTGCAGGCTTCAGTCCTTTGCAGAAGCGGTACCAAGCTTGACGCATTCCCATCGCAACGGAGCGCGCCACAATAATTGCTTGCTGGGGCTCCTGAGCTTGCAGGCGAGACCTCAATGCTTGGCGTATTTCCTGCAGTTGTGGCAGATGTTCCTGCCAATAGGCAGCCAGGTCCAGCAACTGGGCGCGGCTCTCTGCGGCAAAGCCCTCGGCCAGTCCTAGCCGTGCCAGCACCTCTGCCGACTGCCTGCCAGCCAGCAACTCGCCCATCAGCGTCAGCGTGGGAACCCCCATCCAGAGCGCGTGGTTGGTGACCACTCCGCCTGTAAATGGCAAAGTGTCCAGGCAGATGTCTATCTCATGGTGTGCGCGGAGATAATGGTCGAATCCCATATGGGCCACATAATCGACACGGGAGTCATGGACTCCCTCCTGGTCTAGCCAGGCACGAAGATGTTGCGGTGCCTCCGTGTCAGGGCAAGCGCCTATGCGCAATCGGGCTGTCGGCAATCTGCGCATCACCTCGCCCCAGACGGATACGACCTCGCGGTTGATTTTGGACAGGCGGTTGAAGGACCCGAAGGTCAGGTGGCCTTTGCGAAGAGCGGGGAGCGGAGCTACTGGCTCACTGTGAATTCCGCCATCGAAGACATAGGCCAGGGGCACGCACAGCAGATTCTCGGTCAGCTGTATCTTGAGCAATGCCTCATCGAGCATTTGGTCGCTGAGGACAATATAGTCCATGGTTTGCAGGCCGGTGCTGCCCGGATTGCCGATCCAGGTCATTTGCAGGGGGGCCGGTCGTACGGCGAATGCATCGAGCCTGTGGCCGTGCGTATGGCCACTCAGATCGATCAGGATGTCGATGCCGTCAGCCCTCACTAGGCTCGACAGCGAATGTGTATTCATGTCTCGAATCCCACGCCAGAGATGAAACAGACCCTGAAACTCCTTGGTAACTTCGTCGTGAATCTCGTTATTGCAATAGGCAATGCACACCAGGTCGTCGTGCTGGGCCAGCTCTCGCATCACGGGAAGAAAGAACTTGGCTGCCGCATGGTTGCGTAGGTCGCCGGACACGAAGCCCACTCGAAGTGTCTTGCTGGGGACCTGGGGGTTTTCATGACCGGTGTTCTGCGGATCACCGGCGCGTCGTTGCATCAATGCCCCATATTCACGATTCGCTTTACCTACCGAGGTTGCGCTGCTCAGGGGTGAATGAAGCATGGCGAACAGGCGCGCACTGTGAGCGGGCTCGTAGTCCGGGTGCAGCTTCACCAGCTCATCGAGCTGCTGCATGTGACGCTCCGCGTCACCGCAGCGCTCCCAGTAGGCCGCGCGCTGGAACATCAGTTCACGGTTTCCAGGCAGCAGATCCTGTGCTTCGTTCAGGGCGAGATTCAGCCCGGATAGTTCCCGCGTTTCCAGAAGTACCTGGCAGCGAAGCATGTGAGCGCGGGCGCTATCAGGCTGTATGCGTAGCGCGTGCTCAAGTAGCTCCAGAGCCTGCTTCCACTTCTTCTGGGCCAATAGTGTGAAAGCGGTCTCGCAATAAAGCACTGCTTTGTTGGGCTGTAGGTGCAGGGTCTTGCGTAGGCAGGTTTCTGCTTCTGCCAGTCTCCCCCCACCGCACAGCAGCAAGGCCAAGTTCAGCAGCAGCTCCAGGTTGTCGGGCTCGACCTGTAGCCCCATCCGGTAGGCTGTCTCGGCCTGCAACGTCCAGCCTGCTTCGTTCAGCACCTGACCGCTGGCTAGGCACAGCCGTAGATCCTGGGGGCGTTGCTGCATGAGCAGAACCAGAAACTGTGAGCACTCCTGCATCCTGCCAGTCTTTTGCAACACTGCAGTCAAACGCGACAGACTGTCCGTCTCATCAGGGTCTAGCAGTAGCGCATTGACATAGCAGGGGAGGCTGTCTTCGAGGCGATCCTGGGCACACAGGGCGTCGCCCAGATGGCCGAAGGCCTGAGCCCAGTGCGGTTGCAGCGTCAGCGCGGTGCGCAGCGCCTGCTCTGCCTCTGTTGCATGGCCGGCTTGCAGACAGATGCCGCCGAGGTTGAACTGTACCTCTCCGTCACGCGGCAGCAGATCTGCAGCTTGACGCGCGGCATGTAAAGCGGCATCGATGCTGCCATTGGCATGATCGGCCGCAGCTTTGAGTTTCCAAATCAGGCCGATCTTGGGGTGCTGGCGTACCATCGACCCTGCAAGTTGGCTGGCCTCAGCGTACTCGCGCCGAGAAAACAGCTGCATCAGCAGCCGCAGCTGTGCCTCGGGTACCCGGCCCAGGCTCTCGGAGGACGCTGGCCCGGCTTGCGAGGAGACCGGCTCCAGCGGCCAGCGCGCGGCCTGCTCCTCCAGAAACGCTGCAGCCTGTGCCCCCTGCACCAGGGCGACATCCTTCTCCAGTTGCTCTAGTGCGACCTCCTGCATGCCGTTGGACCGTGCCACATTGATCAGCGAGCTCGCCATGTCCAGCAAGCCCTCGCGGATCAGCATGTGGATATACAGGCGCCAATAGCCAAGGTCTGTTGGCTTGGCGCCGATGGCGGCCTCCAGGTAGGGAAGGGCCTCGGCGCTGCGCAACCGATGCAGGCCGAGCAGAAGTCCCAGGCCGTGCATAGCCTCCGCGTGGGCGGGGTCGTGTTTGAGTACCTGGGCATAGACCTCACTGGCTTCATCGAACTGCCACTGATCATGCAGTTGCTGGGCATGGATTAGCAACTCATTCAGATTCATCTTGCTCATGGGGGTGTGTGTTTATGCAGAGCGGCCAATGCGGCGCGCAAATGCTCTCCATGTTGTGGCTGTTGCGGTCTGGATAAGCTCGAGATAAGCAGGGAAAACACGGATTTTCTTCTTGTTTATCCCGATTGATGTGTCTCATGCTACGTAGGTATCGATTTGCCCTTTGCGGGAACCAACTACACTTGCTACCCGCTCCGCCTGCCAGCAAAGGAACTGGTACGGATTTCGAGTCCAGTTCCTTGGTTCGACATTCGAGCGGCTCTGCGAAAATTCACCGGCTCCACTCATTCACAGGCTGAATGTAACGAATTGCTTTTAAATTGCCTGCTTAGGCAGATTACGCAGTTATCTGACAGGTACTATTCACATGCCATCCACTGATCAATTCATTCAAGACTTTCTGGCTGCGGTCGACTTCCAGGAAGCCGTCGAAGTAACTCCCGACACCGAGCTCAAGAGCTTGCCCGAGTGGGACTCTCTGGCCGCCCTGGGCGTGATCGTCATGTTCGACGTTGACTACGGCAAGACCATCACGGGCGACGATCTCAAGAACTGCGCCACCATCGCCGATCTCTACAAGCTGCTGGGATAAACACCATGGCGCTGTCCACTCTGCACAACGTCCGCTTTGCGGGCATGGCCAGTTGCGTGCCCAAGCGCGTGCTCTCCAACCTGGAGGACTGCCCGCCATCGCAACGCTCCGAACGGGAACGTCTGGTGCGCAATATCGGCATTCAGACGCGGCGCATTTGTCCCGAGTGGCAATGCTTTTCAGACCTGGCCCTGGTGGCCACGGAAAAGCTGCTGGATGACCTGCAGTGGCAGCGCGACGAAATCGATGCACTGATCGTCGTCACCCAATCGCCCGACTACCTGATTCCCTCCACCGCCATCATCCTGCAGGACCGCCTGGGCCTGCCGCATAGCACGATTGCATTCGATGTGAACCTGGGTTGCTCGGGCTACCCGTTCGGCCTGCACCTGCTGGGCAGCATGATTGCAGCCGGTGGAGTGAAAAAGGGTTTGCTGCTGGTGGGTGACAAATCCGCTACCGTCATGGACCCCTTATTCTCTGACGCCGGCACGGCAACAGCGCTGGAGTTCGATGCCAGCGCCCCCCCCATGTATTTCGACCTCAACAGCGACGGCAGTGGCTACAAGGCCATCATGCTGCCAGCTGGAGGCCACCGCGAACCCTACGGTGTGGAACATGTGATATCCAAACGAGACGAACACGGCCACCTGCGTTCGCCCGCCGACCTTATACTCGATGGTCCGGCTGTGCTGAGCTTTTCCACCCAGCGCATCCCCCCCGCCGTTGAGCGACTGCTCGGCTACGCCCAGGTGGACAAGGAACAGGTCGATCACTTCATCTTCCACCAGGCCAACCGGATGATCAACGAGACAATTCGCAAGAAGCTGGGATTGCCCGTCGAAAAAGTCCCCAGCACGCTGCATGACTTTGGCAATACCAGCGGCGCTTCACTACCAGTCACGGTGAGCGCGCGACTGCACGAGCAGCTGAATGGGGACAAGGCCCGGTTGCTGCTCAGTGGCTTCGGCATAGGGCTCTCCTGGGGAACTGCCATCGTGAATGTGGACCAGGCATGCTTTCCCGCGATGACCGAAGCATGACTTGCACGGACCCCTTTTCATTGGCCGGCAAGCGTATCCTCATCACGGGCGCTTCATCGGGTATCGGCCAGCAGACGGCCATCTCCTGCGCAAGCCAGGGCGCTCAACTGGTCATTACGGGACGCAATGCTGAGCGCCTCGCCCACACCGCGAGCCAGCTCGCTGACAGAGGCCATATCAGCGTGGTTGCCGATCTCACCCAGTCTCAGGACATCAGCGCCTTGGCCTCTCAGGCAGGACAGATCGATGGCCTAGTCCACGCTGCCGGCATCTCGAAGCTGGTGCCGCTGCGCATGGTCAAGCAAGCGCACTTGGACGAAATGTTCGCTCACAACACCTACGCGCCCATCCTGCTGACGAAGGAACTGCTGGCCAAACGCCTGATCCGGTCCCATGGTTCCATCGTGTTCATCAGCGCCGTGGCATCTCATATCGGCCCGCTGGCCAGCAGCGCGTACTCTGCCAGCAAGGCGGCTTTGCTTGGTGCCATGCGCTCTTTGGGCCTGGAAGTGGCCAAACAAGGAATCCGCGCCAATTGCCTCGCGCCGGGCTATGTGCGTACGCCGATGCTCAACGGGCTGGCGGCGGGCGGCGTGGATACCGAGGAATATGCCAACCTGGCTCCGCTGGGCATGGGTGAGCCGCAGGACGTGGCACTCGCAGCGGTTTTTTACCTGTCCGATGCCAGCAGATGGATCACCCGAAACTACTTCACCATTGACGGCGGCCTGACGGTCCCCATGGATGTCTTTGCATGACGAAATCTGCGCACGACCCATTTTCGTTAAAGGGCAAGACCGTATTGGTCACCGGCGCTTCGTCAGGCTTGGGCAGGCAGATCGCCATTTCCTGTGCCCGCCGCGGTGCCCAAATCATCGCCACGGGGCGTGACCGACAGCGCCTGCAGGACAGCTTTGACCTTCTCGAGGGCACCGGACACCAGCAGATCGAGGCCAACCTGACCGATGCCCAAGAAAGAATCGCCCTGGCAAAGGCAACGCCCCGTATTGACGGCCTGGTGCACTGCGCAGGTCGCCAGATGCTCAGCCCCCTACGCCAGTTGCAGGAATCCCTCATGACGGAGATGTATGCCATACATTTCCTTGCGCCCGTCATGTTGACCCAGCAGTTGCTGATCACAAACAAGCTGGCGCCCGGGGCCTCCATCATCTTCATGCTCTCGACGTCCGCCCACATCGGCACACGTGGTGTAGGCCCTTATTCCGCGATGAAGTCGGGGCTGCTGGGCATTATCCGCTGCCTGGCTGTGGAGCAGGCGCGGCACCGGATGCGTGTCAACGGCATCTCTCCCTCAGTGGTGCCGACTCCCATGTGGGGCGATGCAGGCCAAAACGAGCAGTTGAAGGCACAGGAGGCGCGGCACCCCTTGGGACTCGGCACACCCGAGGATGTGGCACATGCCGCCATCTACTTGTTATCGGATGCCAGCCGCTGGGTGACGGGCACCAGCCTGGTCATGGACGGCGGCGTGGTGCTGTAGATAAACCTTCTTAGCTCTCCCCAAAAAAGGATGCGTCATGCGCTCACGCATGCATCCCAGGTATTACCTGGACACAAATATATTCGAACGCGAGCAACGCAAAATTTTCCGCAAGCTCTGGCTCTTCGCGGGACTAAAGACTCTGCTGATTCAGCACAACGCCTTTATCACCCGCAAGATCGCCGGCTTGCCTGTGGTGATCCAGAACTTTCACGGTGAGCTTCGGGCCTTCGAGAATGTCTGCCTGCACCGCAGTGCCTTGATACAGACCGAGCCGGTGGGCCGCAGGCCCCTAGTATGCGCCTACCACGCCTGGCGTTACGACGAGCATGGCCAAGTGGCACACATCCCCGATGCCGACACCTTGTACCGCCTGAATCCAGAGGAAAAATGCGGACTCAAGCTGAGACGGCTGGCATTGCGCTCCATAGGCAATCTGCTGTTCATCAATCTGGATGCCTCACCTTTGCCCCTGGAAGAGCAGTTTTCCGCGGATTTCATTGCGCTTCTCGAAAGCAGCTCCAACGCCTACGACACGGAAGTCATGGTCACGACTTGGCGCGGCAACTACAACTGGAAGCTTGCATACGAGAATCTACGTGACGCAAATCACCCTCGGTTTGTTCACCCCAAAAGTCTTGCCAAAGTTGTCGATTTTCAACCAAATGTGGATGAGAGATTACTCGAAGAATCATCTCAACCTCTTCAGGATTGCAATAACACTGCTTTACGAAAAGAGCTGAGTCGCTTAAGTTACGGAGGCATAGATGCCATGATAGAAAATATGCATCATTTCTCCTGGCACGATATGGTGGAGCGCTGGGGCGACAAGAATGCCTATTACAATTGGCTCGCCTACCCCAATCTTCACATTGCCAGCGGCAACGGTGGCCACTCATTCACCATTGAACACCATATCCCAATATCTCCTGGCTGTACGGATATGGAGGTCTATCGCTTCACTGCAAAAAAACGACAACCGTTTTCATTCTCCAGCGCCGTGCTGCTCGCCGAGATGCACGGCAGCAAGCAAGTAGTGGGTGAAGATATTGAGGTCATGGAGATGGTGCAGTCCGCACTGCATCCCGAAGCCCCATCACCCACACAAGGTGCATACGAAAGCATGAACCGACTGGTTGAGCGATGGTATAGCAATCTGATGGAGACCGACCATGAAGTGTAAATGGATCATAGGAGCGGGCGCTCCATTAGAAATGGCATACGATATCTGCCGCCAAATCCATCCCGATTTGCATACTGAGAAAATAACCATATCTCAGAATACCAACTACACTTTCAATCTGGACGCACTTGATACGCTTCAGCCAGAGTCGGGAACGGCTTTCGTTGCATTCGATGAGCGCTTTGGCAACTTCAAGCGGATGGAGCTCATGGCGGCAGTCATGGAGCGCGGGCTTTCCCTCCCCCCGCTGATCAGCCCCCGCGCCATGCTTTCCTCAGGCGTGAAGATAGGACCCAACTCGTTGGTTGGAGATGGCACCATTGTGGGTTACGGATGCCGCATTGATTATAACAGCGTCATTCTACCCGGCGTGCATATTGGCCATAGCACTCATATCCGGCCATCCTGTTGGCTGGAAACGGGCGTGAGCGTTGGGAATAATATCCAAATCGGGGCACATTGCACACTGCGCAACGGTGCAATTCTTGCACATGGAATTAAGATAGGCCGTAGTTGCGAATTGGGCTGGCCCCAACGCTATGCCAAAGATATTAGCGCAAAAACCATTTTTGATAATCGCTACGATTCGCCGATTCATACGTATGGAAACTAAATACCTTTTGAGCAATAGAAACGCTCAGCTTTTGCAAAAAATAAATCAAATCGCGGCTCTGACAACAAAATCAAATTCCAATCGCGTAAATGATTTTGACTTTGGTCAACGTCCTGTCTTCTTGCTGGCACCCATGTCATATACAGGCATGCAACATGGTCGGCAACTTGCCGCGAGGCTGAAAAATGTCGTCGCCGCCGTGGACGATCAAACCCTTGAATCAGAAATTCATGGCGCCCCGCGCTGGACAAGTCAAGAATTTCTACAACGAATTCAGAAGTATCCGGACGCCATAGGCATTGACTTCTCTTGCAGCCCTCGCGGACAAGATTTTGTAAAAAAACTGTGTGAATCTGCAGGTATAGAAAAATTTTCCGTCTCCGACCCTGAACCTCCTGTCATTGAAAATTTAGAAAATCGTACTCTAATTTTCATGTCACCTCTCTCGTTTCTTGCAGGAATGCATGCTAAGAATATTGCAGTCCAAAACGGAAACGTAATAGCATCCATTGCCGACAATAGCGATCTTGCAATGATTGATGGTGTTCCGCGTTACGGGAGCGGTCGCCTCAAGGATATTGCAAAAGAGAATCAAAATATTCTTGCCATCGATTTTTCATGTACCCCAAAAGAAAGAGGGTTGGCAGAAAAAATATGCAAACAGGCAGGCATTGAATTGGTAGATGCATGCCTTGCCATTGCACATTACGGCCTGCATTCCGTTTATGAGCCGGCACGGATCTATCGTCAACGCACCTTGTCCCGGTTGAATGATTTTTTGCAATTGGCAGACCGCTTCGAGGACGAATTTAGCAAATTCACCCTTTACAGCAATCTCCTGTTTCGATTGACTTATGACCGAATTTACCTACAGTTGATCTGGTCCACACCAGAAAATGAGTATTTCTCCAGTCATGGAGATGCGAGCACCTTCCAGGTAGGTTCGCGCGAGCATTTTTGCGATTGCGGAGCCTTTCAAGGTCCTATTGTTGAGAAATTTCTTAACGCAACTGGCCACCAATATGCGAGCATTAGCGCATTCGAGCCAGACACTATCAATTTCAAAAAACTTCAAGAGATTTCCTCGTCTGCCCACAATTTTCAAGGCTTCAACAAAGCCGTCTCCAATAAGAGAGACGTATTGCGTTTCAAGCAAACGGGTACTGTATCCAGTCATGCCAGTCCAGATGGCGATATTATCGTAAATACGACCCGACTGGATGACGAACTGGAAACTCTGACACTACTCAAACTGGATATCGAAGGCTATGAAGCCAAAGCGCTGGAGGGGGCATCCAGACTGATAAAGACCCAAAGGCCACGTATAGCGGCCTGCGTTTACCATTATGCACTTGACCTATTGGATGTTTTTGAAAAAATAGATAAACTTGCCGAAGATTATCATTTCAGACTACGCCAACACTCGGCAGCATATTACTATGATCTGGTTCTTTATGCATCCCCGGTGCCAGGGAGTGAGCCACCAGAATGGGCAAAATAAAAAAGACCCGATAATGGGTCTTTTTTATAGTCTTCAATCAAGAATTGAACGATTCAATATCTAATTCTATCGAAATTCAAATCGCTTCGCAGGATTCCCAAAGACTGTCACGCCTGCAGGCACATTCCCAATCACAACGCTGCCCGCGCCAATCACAGCACCATCTCCTATCTTCACCTTGGGCAAGATCGTGGCATGAGGGTGTATGGTCACGTTTTCACCAATTTGAGCCCCTCCACCAACAAATACAAAACTGGCGATTGATGAGTACGATCCGACACTCACATCATATCCTACAATTGTATTGGCCAGAACAATGACAAAATCACCAAGCCGGGCATCCGCCCCCAAAGATACATCATGTTCGAAAAGACAACCCATGCCCATTTGCGAGCGCTCTGACATGTGCAACTTTGGCAAGAGATTCATGAAATAAGCGCCCTGCTCTAATAATGGACGGGAATACTTCCGTCGCTCCACAGGATTTCCCAGCGCGCAAATGAACATTTGCGAAGGCTCACCACGAAAGGTCATGGGATCACCAACAATTGGTAGGTCGGGAACCTGCATCAACCCAGGGCGCCCATCAAGAAATCCCTTAACAATCCAATCCCTACCATGGGCTACATCGCCACGTGCCGTGGACGCCATATTGCGGCCAAATCCGCCCGCATTGATGATGTAAACGTCTTTCATTTCAGCGCTTTCACTCTAAGAACTATCCAGGGAACGCAGTGTAAAAGCTCGGGCGGTTCACCTTTTGGACCCTCGCGCAGGCATCATGCGCTGCAGCTCGTCCATTGCGCCACGGCCGCAAACACGCGCTGTTGCTGGTCGCCGGTCATGTCCAGAAAGAAGGGCAGGCCC
Organism: Comamonas sp. C24C; assembly: GCF_053345995.1. Taxonomy (NCBI): domain Bacteria; kingdom Pseudomonadati; phylum Pseudomonadota; class Betaproteobacteria; order Burkholderiales; family Comamonadaceae; genus Comamonas; species Comamonas sp. C24C. The sequence goes on from NZ_JBKFBC010000014.1 coordinate 129,338, forward strand.
AGCAGAGTCCGGGACAGTCCCTCTGACTGTGGCGTAGGCAGAATTTCGCAATGCGGCCGCAGGGCAGGCATATCCTGCAGCAGCGGCTGATACCAGCGACGCGTCATGATGCGCTGCGCCTGGCAGGCATGCTCCAAGGCCATGCGCGCGGATTCGTCGGGCAGATGAGCGCAGAGCAGGGTGGGAGCCATCAATGGACCACCGACATCGCAGGGCACCTGAAAGGACACGCCAAGCCCGGCTTCCCTGCCCATTTGAATGATCTCGCGCACTAGGCTCGCATGCAGCCTGCGCCTTTCCAAGGCATGCTCTTCCCACACCTGCAGCGATGCCAGGCCGATGGCCGCATGGTATTCGCTCATCTTGGCATTGGTCCCTACGCTGGCCAGTGATCCCAGAGGCAGGTCGGCCCGGGGGTCCAGGTTGATGCCGAAATTCGAAAGCTGGCGCACGCGCGCGGCCAGGCCGGGCCGTGTGGAGACGACCAGGCCGCCCTCGCCTGCGGGCAGGCTCTTGGTGGTGTGCAGGCTGAAGACCAGGGTGCCCTGGGTGCCCTGCAGCCACTGGCTGCCATAGGCCGCAGCCGCGTCTATGACCACGGGCAGGCCGGTGTCCTGTTCGAATTGCTGCCAGGCCTGCATGTCATGAGGCATGCCGAAGGTCGCAACAGGCAGCACGGCGTCCACGGGGATCACGGCGCAGGCAGCCCGCGCAATGTCGGGCGTGAGCAGCCAGCAATCGGGATCCACGTCGGCCAGCACGGGGACATGGCCGGCCCGAACGACGGCCGTGGCCGTGGCCACGAAGGTGAATGCAGGCAGCAGCACGCGTGATCCCGGCGCCAGGTCCAGCGCCTGGAGCACCAGTTCCAGCCCCAGTGTTGCGTTGGACACGGTGGTCAGACCATCCATGGGCATATCGAACCGTCGCGCGAACTCGGATTCCAGCTCACGGACCAAGGGGCCGAAGTTGGAATAATGCCGCGCTGCATGCATGCGCTCCAGCCAGGGCATCAGCACCTGGGGCGAAGGCATATCGGGCACCAGCAGCGGCACCCATTCCTGCGAGACGTGATCGCCGTTCATGCCTGCGCTTCCGCTTGCGCCTGCATGGCCTCCAGGTCGGTATCGACCGTGAGGATGCGCTGGTCGCCGCGCAGCCAGTTGAGCCACATGAGGCGGTAGGCCTTCTCCAGCTCCTGGGTCCGCGCGGGATAGTCCATGAGAATGCTGCTTTCCAGCTTGGCGCGCGCCGCCAGGCGCTGCTGCTGTAGGCACTCGGGGTCGGCCATCAGATCGAGCGCGGCTTGCACATAGCCGTCCACGTCGTTGGCGATCACACCGCCAAAGCCCAGCCCCTGCAGCGTGCGCGCGGTCGCCGCATCCACGGCGCGCTCGGCATCCAGGGCCACGATGCTCAGGCCCATCCACAGCGCATGCAGGGTCGTCGTGCCACCCGATACGGGCGAAGTATCCAGTGCCACGTCGGCGATATGCCCTAGTTCCATGAAGCGGTCCAGCGACTGCTGGTGCAGCACGGACACGCGGTCCAGCGGCATTCCTGCGGCTTCCACCCGCGGCTGCATGTGGGCTTGCGCGGCATCTGGGTCCTGCTCCTTGACCATGATGATCAGACGCGCGTCCTGGCGTTCGTGCAGGATGCGGGCCCAGACTGCCAGCATCTCGTCGGTGATCTTGGCGGAGTTGTTCAGGGAGATCAGTGTGGGAAAGCCATTGCGCAGCATGGGCGGCTCTTCGCAAAGTGGCGAGTACTCCGGAGGCGCATAGCTGGCCATACAGGCCAGTTGAAACAGGTTCTCGGAGTAATACGGAGCATGACTGGGCGGCGCGATACCTGCATCCACCAGTCGGTAGTCCATGGCCTTCATCCCCAGTGTATGCATATAGCCCAGCCAGGTCACCTGCATGGGTGCGGCGCGGCGGGCGAAGACTTCCAGGCGGTGGCCCAGGGTGAATCCGGAAAGGTCTACCAGCACGTCGATTCCGTCGGCGCGGATTTGTTCGTAGAGCTGGTCGTCGGTCTGGTCGACTGCATCGTGCCAGTGCGGCACCAGGGCGCGTAGCTTCTCGGTCATCTTGTCGGGGCGGCCGCTGGAATAGACGTGGATTTCGACGTTGTCGGGGTTGTGGTGTTCCAGCACGGGCCGCATGAAGAAGGCCACCGAGTGCTGGCGGAAGTCGGCCGTGACATAGCCGACCTTGAGCTTCTTGCGCGGATTCCGGTCACGCGGGGGCAGTGGCTTGGCGTTGCGGGTCAGCGGGTCGGCAAAGCGCCGGCTCCAGTCGCGCGCTACTTCCAGGGATTTGAGCGGGTCGCTGCTGGTGTGGGAGTGGATGTAGGCCCGCGTCATCCAGTGCGTATTCTCGTTCTTGGCATGTCTGCAGGCGGCATCAATGAGGTTACAGGCCTCTTGGCGGCGCCCCGTGCTGAACATGGCAAGGGACAGTAAACGCTGGGCATTGGGCATGCGCGGCTCGATCTCCAGCGCCATCTGCAACGCATCGATGGCCTGAGGCCAGATGCTCATGCGGATATAGACGAATCCAATATGCAGCCAAACCTGGGAGTTGCGGGAATCCTGCGTCACTAACTGCGCAAGGGCCGAGAGAGCTTCCAGAAAGCGAGCCTGATCGACCATGCCGCGAATGCAGGACAGCTCCGTAGCCAGATTTCGAGATGGCAGGGGATCTGAATTGATGGCAGGGGACATGCTGGTGACTTGGTTGCGTGGAGAGAATTGGGGGGCTACAGCTAGCTGACCAGCCTGGGAGTGCGCTGGATGGCTTTTGCCGACAGTAGCGATATGAGCTTGCGCAAGCGTTTGGCTGATCGCCTTGGTCGATGGATGCTGAAATGTCCCTCAAGAGGATTGTGGATTGGCCGATATCTTGGGTTGTGCCCTCTTTTGAAGATGTTAATTGCTTGCTGCTCCCAATGAGCATGTCTCATTCCAGAAAGAAGAGCGTATTTCTAAGTCTGTTCTGACTTTTTTAGTTGAACGGATCTGACAGAATTTTTCGTCATGCTTGTCCTCATCGGTTATATCGTCGCCTTCGGCTGCATCTTCGGCATGTATGTGCTGCACGGCGGCAGCGTGGGCGTTCTTGTCAAGGCGCTGCCGTTCGAGATGGTGACCATTGGCGGTGGCGCCCTGGGCGCTTTTATTGTCAGCAACCAGCCCAAGGTGCTCAAGGCCACGGCCAAGGCGATCCCTTCGGCGCTCAAGCCCTCGCGCTATAACAAGGCGCGCTATATGGAAGTGATGGCGCTTCTGTATGAGCTGCTTCAGAAGGCGCGCAAGGAAGGCCTGATGTCGATCGAGTCCGATGTGGAAGATCCGCAGTCCTCGACAGTGTTCCAGAACTATCCGCAGCTGATGGCCGACCACCATGTCGTCGAGTTCCTGACCGACTATCTGCGCATGATGGTGTCGGGCAATCTCAACTCGCATGAGATCGAGGCGCTGATGGACAGCGAAATCGAAGCCCATCATGCCGAGGCCCATGCGCCGGTGATGGCACTGAATCGTCTGGCGGGCGCGTTGCCGGCCTTCGGCATTATTGCGGCCGTGCTGGGTGTGGTGAACACCATGGCTTTCGTGGGGCAGCCCCCGGCGGTGCTGGGCGGCATGATTGCCTCGGCGCTGGTGGGTACCTTCCTCGGGATCTTGCTGGCCTATGCGCTGGTGGAGCCCATGGCTGCGCTACTGGAGCAGCGTGCTCAGGATGCGGCCAAGGAGTTCGAGTGCATCAAGGCGACGCTGCTGGCCAGCATGCAGGGCTACAACCCGGGCACGGCCATCGAGTTCGGCCGCAAGGTGCTGTTCTCCACCGAGCGCCCAGGCTTTCTGGAGCTGGAGTCGCACGTCAAGGGCAAGAAGTGATGAGTGCGCCCTCTCGCCAGGATGTTGTGATGGAGCGCTGCCATGGCTGACAAGAAGTTGCAGCCCATCATCATCAAGCGCGTCAAGAAGACCGCCCATGCCCACCATGGTGGCGCCTGGAAGATTGCCTATGCCGACTTTGTGACGGCGATGATGGCCTTCTTCTTGCTGATGTGGCTGCTGGGCTCGACCGCTCAGGGCGAGCTGCAGGGGATTGCCGCGTATTTCAATTCACCACTGAAGGTGGCCATGTCGGGTGGCAGTGGTGCGGGCAACAGCTCAAGCATCGTGCCGGGCGGCGGCAACGACCTCTCCAAGGTGCACGGCCAGGTGCGTCGTTCCGAGTCCGAAGACAATGCCAACCGCCGCTCCAGCCAGACCATGGGGCGGGCCGATGAGTCCGCGCGCGACGCCCAGCGTCTGCATGCGCTCAAGGCCAAGGTGGACACCATGATTGCCAACAATGCGCGCCTGAACGAGTTTCGCTCGCAGATTCGCACGGAGATTACGCATGACGGCCTGATGATTCAGATCGTCGATGATCAGAACCGACCCATGTTCGACAGCGGCAGTGCCGTGGTCAAGCCTTATATGCGCGACATCCTGCGCGAGATCGGTGCGGCTATGGGCAATGCCGAAAATCGCATCAGTCTCTCGGGTCACACTGATGCCGCACCCTACGGCAATGCCGATCGCGGCTACAGCAACTGGGAGCTGTCGGCCGACCGCGCCAACGCATCGCGCCGGGAACTGGTGGCGGCCGGCATGCCGCTGGACAAGCTGGCGCGCGTGGTGGGCATGTCCAGCAGCGATCTGCTGCTGCCCGAGGAGCCGCGTGCCGCACAGAACCGCCGCATCACGATTACCGTGCTGACCAAGGAGGCCGAACGCCGCGTGCTGGGCAACGACAAGGAGCGCAGCATGGAGCGCGTGGCCAGTGCCGAAGAGGCGGCCAGCACGATCAACCAACCCAAGGCCCGTCGCGCAGCTCCCAGCGCTGTCGACAGGCAGTCTCTGGATGCCAAGGAAGAGTTTGTTGTAACAAACCCTGAAGTTGCTACCGAGGCTGTCGAAAAGCCTGACAATGCACGTCCAGCGCCATGAGGTTGACAAATTGTTACCATCACGGCGTGAAAACTTGTTCCCACGCACCTATTCCGACCGAAAGGGCCTCTCGTGGCTAATGCCCTGCGATTTTTGATTGTTGACGACTTCTCCACCATGCGCCGCATCGTGCGCAATCTGCTCAAGGAGAGTGGCTTTGCCGATGCCGATGAGGCCGAAGATGGTGTGGTGGCCATTACCAAGCTGCGTGCTAGCAAGTTCGACTTTGTGGTGACCGACATCAATATGCCGAACATGAACGGCTTTCAACTGCTGACCGAAATCAAGCAGGATGAAAAGCTCAAGCATCTGCCGGTGCTGATGGTGACCGCCGAAGCCCGCAAGGAAGATATCGTGGCTGCCGCCCAGGGTGGTGCGGCCGGCTATATCGTCAAGCCCTTCACCAAGGCCACGCTGGAAGAGAAGGTCAATCTCATCATCAAGAAACTCGACCTCTGAGCCATGAGTAGCGACCAGGCTTCCGCCAACGTCCACTACAAGATTGGCGTGCTCACGCGCCAGTTGCATAACTCGCTCAACGAGTTGGGCTATGCGGATCGTTTGCGCGGCAGTGCAGGGGAGCTGCCCGATGCGCAAAGCCGCCTGTCCTATATCGCCCGTCTGACGGGCGAAGCTGCCAACAAGGTGCTGGGCCAGGTCGAGGTGACGCAGAACCGCCAGGATGCGCTGGCCGAGCGCACCCGTGCCATGCGTGCAGAACTCATCAAGGATCCCGTGGCCGCAGTGGCCAGGGGTCGCGTGATGAATTACCTGCAGGAAGTGGAAGAGGGTACGGAGCAGACCAATAGCCATCTGACCGAGATCATGATGGCGCAGGACTTTCACGACCTCACCGGTCAGGTGATCGCGCGCGTGGTGGCCCTGGCAGCCGATCTGGAGTCGCAGCTGCTGGAGCTGCTGATCCAGACCTCGCCGGATGTTGCGCAGGCTCCTGTCCTGGCGCCTGTGGAAGCCTTGCAGCCCAAGCTGGCAGGCCCGGTGGTGGATCCGGAGAAGACGGCAGACGTGGTGACCTCGCAGTCCCAGGTGGATGATCTGCTGGCCAGTCTTGGCTTTTAAAAAAATATAGCTACCTGCGCTTCATAGATAAGCGCTTGCGCCCGAAAAGCCTGATCTTTTGAATGGATCGGGCTTTTTTATTGGGCGCTGCCAGGCGGGCAGGGTGGGCAGGGCGCAAAAAGCCCGCATGTCATCACAACATGCGGGCAAGCCTTGGAGGGCAATCTGCCTTTTGAGCGATGTGTGGCGTCGCGCCGGTCACACCTGCATATTCATCACGTCGGAGTAGGCCTGCACCAGGCGGTTGCGCACATGCAGCGTGGCCTGGAAGCCGATCTGCGACTTTTGCATGGCCACCATGGTCTGCTCCAGGCTGACCGCGGGGTTTTCCAGCTGTACTTCGCGCTGCAGCTGGCTGGAATGGTTTTGAGCGGAGCTCACCGATTGCAGTGCATTTTGCAAAGCCTGGCCAAAGCCGCCGGCCACGGGCGCGGTGCCGGCGCTGCCGACCTTGGTGAGCTGGTTGCCCAGTTGGGCGGGATTGATTGCTGGGATCTTCAGGTCCATATCTTTATCCAACAGGCTTGGTGAGTTGGAGGTGATCGTAGGTTTTTCGCTTGATCGCAGACGGGCAATAAGTGGGTGAATCGGCTCGCTTATCGGAGGAACGCCTTGGGCCCGAGTCCGAATAATCCACTGGACGCTAGACCTCGTGTGGGGTCTGACACCATGGAATCAAGATGTCTGCTGTAGCTGAAGTACCTGTCCCCAATGCCGTGCCCGGTGCCACGTATGCACCCCGCCCTGCGCTCGCGCAGCGCTGGAGTGCGCTCGACCGTGGCCAACGTCTTCGCTGGGGCGCGCTGGCGGCCCTGGTCGCCGTCGGTCTGGTGGCGGCGGCGGTGTTCTATCGCCAGCCCGATTACAAGCTGCTGTTCTCCAACGTCAGCGACAAGGATGGCGGAGCCATCGTGGCGCAGCTGACGCAGATGAACGTGCCCTACAAGTACAGCGAGGGCGGCGGCGCCATCCTCATCCCTGCGGACCGTGTGCACGATGTGCGCCTGAAGCTGGCCACGCAAGGCCTGCCCAAGGGCTCGGTGACGGGCTTCGAGCTGATGGAGAACAGCAAGTTCGGCATCACCCAGTTTCAGGAGCGCCTCAACTTCCAGCGCGGCCTGGAAGGTGAACTGACCCGCTCCATCCTGGCGCTCAATGCCGTGCAAAGTGCCCGCGTGCACCTAGCCTTGCCCAATCAGAACGGATTTTTTCGCGAGCAGCAAAAGCCCTCGGCTTCCGTGCTGCTGAGTTTGCACCCCGGCCGCATGCTGGACCGTGCGCAGATCGCGGGCATCGTGCATCTGGTCGCATCCAGCGTTCCCGAGATGGAGCCTTCGGCCGTGAGCGTGGTGGACGACACCGGCAAGCTGCTGTCGCAGTCGCCTGACGGCAATGCCGGCGGCGTGGACATGCAGCAATTCCTCTACACCCAGCAGGTGGAGCAGCAATATGTGCGCCGCATTCTGGACATTCTGGAACCCGTGGTCGGCAAGAACAATGTGAAGGCCCAGGTTTCGGCCGAGCTGGACTTCAGCCAGACCGAATCGACGTCCGAGCAGCATCGCCCCAATCAGTCCACCGACGGCGGTGCTGTGCGCAGCCAGCAGGTGATGGAAACCAATGGCGAGAAGACGGCCACTCCACCTACCGGCGTGCCTGGCGCGACCAGCAACCAGCCACCTCAGAACTCTACGGCGCCCATCAACGGTGCCAATCCTGCGCCGCAGGCCGCTGGTGCCGGCCAGGGCAACGCCCAGGGCAACAAACGCGAGTCCATCACCAATTACGAAGTCGACAAGACCGTCAAGGTCACACGTGGCAGCACCGGCACCGTCAAGCGCCTGACAGCTGCGGTGGTGGTCAATGCACCGCTGGCCGCTGCGGCTGGCACCGATGCGGCGACAGCGGCAACGGCAGCTGCAGTCAGCTCCGGCCTGCGTCCCCTGACGGCCCAGCAGCAGGAGCAGTTGCTCACGCTGGTGCGTGAAACCGTGGGCTATAGCGCCGATCGCGGCGACTCGGTGAATCTGGTCAGCGCTCCTTTCATGGACAGCGGTGCCGCGCCTGCCGAGCTGCCGATGTGGAAGGACCCCGAGATTCAGGCCATGGCCAAGAGCCTGGGTGTACCGATTGCGCTGGCGCTGTTTGGTGCCCTGGTACTGCTGGGCCTGGTGCGCCCCTTGCTCAAGGGACGCAATACCAGCCCCGGCGGCCAGCTCAATGCCATTGAAGCCGAGGCGCTGGATCGCCCCGCTCTGCCAGCACCTGCGAAGGAGCTGTCGCCGACCAAGGAGCAGGAACGACTGGATCAGGCCCGTCATCTGGCCAAGCAGAACCCGATCGCGGTGGCGAACATCGTGAAGACATGGATTAACGGTGAGGGGTGACGAAGTCACCCCATGAGGCGCGTTGCGCCTTCCCCCTCTCTCTTTGGGAGGGGGACGATGCCCTCGCTGCGGGGGCGGCCCTTGCTCGGCATCCCTGGCATGGGACGGTTGAATAACTAGTAGAGAGTTTTGAATATGGACGATAGAGGTCTGAACGACGCTGCCATCTTGCTGGTCTCCCTCGGTGAGGAAGAGGCGGCCGAGGTGTTCAAGCACCTCACGCCCAAGGAAGTGCAGAAGCTGGGCGAGACGATTGCCCGCATGCGCGGCGTGACGCGGGAAAAGGTGGATTTCGTGATCGACCGCTTCACCAGCGATGCTGCGTCGCAGAGTCTGCTGGTCGACGATGCCAGCGACTATGTGCGCTCGGTGCTCAAGCGTGCCCTGGGCGATGACAAGGCGGCGCTGCTGATCGACCGCATCATGCAGGGCGGCGATATCTCGGGCATTGAAAGCCTGAAGTGGATGGACCCGCTGTCGGTGGCCGAGCTGCTGCGCGGCGAGCATCCGCAGATCGTGGCCGCGATTCTGGTGCACCTGGAGTATGAGCAGGCTGCGGCGGTGCTGATGCAGTTCCCCGATCGGGCACGCAGCGAGGTCATGCTGCGCGTGGCCACGCTGGAAGGCATTCAGCCCACGGCACTCAAGGACTTGAATGAAGTGCTGTTCAAGGTGCTGGCGGGTGGCGACAAGGTGCGCAAGACCTCGCTGGGCGGCGTCAAGACCGCAGCCGAAATGCTCAATCAGATGGGCGGCAATGCCGATGTGGCGGTGCTCGATACCATCCGCAACTACGACCCCGAGCTGGCGCAGAAGATCATGGACAAGATGTTCGTCTTCGACGACCTGGTCAAGCTCGACGACCGCTCGGTGCAGCTGGTGCTGCGCGAGGTGGTGTCCGAGACGCTGATCGTGGCGCTCAAGGGCGGTTCCATGGAGGTGCGCGACAAGATTCTGGCCAACATGTCCATGCGTGCGGCCGAATCGCTGCGCGAGGACCTGGAAGGCCGCGGCCCCATGCGTCTGTCCGAAGTGGAAGCACAGCAGAAGGAAATTCTCAAGGTCGTGCGTCGTCTGGTCGAGGAAGGCCAGGTAACCATCGGCAGCGGCCCGGAGGACAGCTATGTCTAAGGGCCAGCCTCCGCGCTCGCACTCGCGCTTTATCCCGCAGGAAGAGATCGACGACAGCACCGTGGTGCAATGGCGCTTCGGTGCGGTGGACGCGCAAAGCGGTGGTGTCTTTGCGCCCGCCCAGCCGGCGGCCTTCATCCCGGCGGGGACAGAGCAATTCAACGGCTTTTCCCCCTCTATTTCCCACCAGCCGCAGCCACAGCCAGAAGCGCAGGCTGTGGAGTCGGTGGAGCCAGCCGCCCCGGCTTTCGACGAGGAGCAGCTGCAGCAGATGCTGGAGCAGGCACGCGCCGAGGGCCATGCACAGGGCCTGGCCGAAGGCCGCACCCAGACCCAGCAGCAATGGCAGCAGCACCTGGACGACCATATCAATGGAGCGGGCCGCGAGAGCGTGCAACGTGTCGACGGCGTGTTGCAAGGTCTGGACGACAGCTTCAAGCAGCTGCAGTCGGGCATGGCCCAGGAGCTGCTGAACCTGGCTTGCGACATCGCACGTCAGGTGGTGCGCCAGGAGCTGCGCAGCCAGCCCCAGGCCTTGCTGCCCGTGATTCGCGAAGCACTGGACATGCTGGTCGAGGAGAGCCGCCCGGTGACCGTGCGTCTGAACCCTGCCGATTTCGAGCTGCTCGACGAAGCCCTGCGTGCCGAGCATGGTGCGCACAGCCGCATCCAGTGGCTGGGCGATGCCTCGATTGCCCAGGGCGATGTCAAGGTGGAGTCGGGCGGTGCCGAGATCGACGGCGGCCTGGACAAGCGCTGGCGCCGTGCCGTGGCGGCTCTGGGCCTGGTCTCCACCTGGTATGACGGAGACAAGGCATGAACCCCTGGCAGCAGTTCATGAGTCAGGCGCGTGCACGCTATGCCGAGCCGGTGCCGCTGGAATGCCAGGGTCATCTCACACGCTTGACCGGCATGGTGCTGGAGGCCTCGGGCCTGCGCGTGCCCGTGGGGGCGCAGTGCCATATTCATCAGCGTGGGCAGGAGCCGGTGCTGGCCGAGGTGGTCGGCTTTGCCGGCGAGCGCGCCTTTCTGATGCCTGCGGGCGATATTCAGGGGCTGTCCAGCGGTGCCATGGTGACGCCGGCAGCCCCCTTTGTTTCCGTACCCCAGCTGGGCGTGGTGGAGACCGAGAAAGTCAGCCAGACAGTGGGCGTGCTGCGCCTGCCCATGGGGGATGGCTTGCTGGGACGGGTGGTGGATTCGCAAGGCATTCCGCTGGACCATGGGGGCGAGCTGGGTAGCGTGGTGCCCGAGGTGCTGGATCGCAACCCCATCAACGCCATGGACCGGGACCCCGTGCGCGAGTCGCTGGATACCGGTGTCAAGGCGCTGAATTCGCTGCTGACCGTGGGGCGCGGCCAACGTCTGGGCCTGTTTGCGGGCTCGGGTGTGGGCAAGTCCGTGCTGCTGGGCATGATGGCGCGTTACACCCAGGCCGATGTGATCGTGGTGGGCCTGATCGGCGAGCGTGGCCGCGAGGTCAAGGAGTTCGTCGAGGACATCCTGGGCGCCCAGGACCGCAGCCGTGCCGTGGTCGTGGCCGCTCCCGCCGATGCGCCGCCGCTGCTGCGCATGCAGGGTGCCAGCTACGCCACGGCGATTGCCGAACATTTCCGCGACAAGGGCAAGCATGTGTTGCTGCTCATGGATTCGCTGACCCGCTATGCCATGGCCCAGCGCGAAATCGCCCTGGCCATCGGCGAGCCGCCGGCGACCAAGGGCTATCCGCCGTCCTGCTTTGCCAAGCTGCCTGCGCTGGTGGAGCGCAGCGGCAACGGCCTGCACGGCGTGGGCTCGATCACGGCCTTCTACACCGTGCTGTCCGAAGGAGACGATCAGCAGGATCCGATTGCCGATGCGGCCCGCGCCATTCTCGATGGCCACGTCGTGCTCTCGCGGGCGCTGGCCGAGACCGGACATTACCCGGCCATCGACATCGAACAGTCGGCTTCGCGCGTCATGCACAACGTGGTCTCGCGCGAGCATTTCGAGCTGGCACGTCGCTTTCGCGCCGTTTATTCGCGCTATCAGAAGGGGCGCGATCTGGTGCAGGTCGGCGCCTATGTCCCAGGCTCCGATCCGCAGCTGGACGAGGCAATTGCGCTGCAGCCCGCCATGACCGGGTTTCTGCAGCAAAGCATGTTTGAAAGCTCCAGCATGGAGCAAAGCCTGGCCGGCATGGCGCAAGCCATGCAGCGGGGCTGAGACTAAACGGGTTAGCCAGAGGGAGAGTCGCAGATGTCGTCCTTGAATGCCTTGAACGTCGCCATTGAAGCCGCAGAACGCAAGCGCGATGCGGCCCGCACCGCCCTGCAGGAGCGCCAGCGCGCTCAGCAGGCGGCGCAGGCCCAGATGGATCAGCTGCAGGGCTATGTCCTGGAGATGCAGGCGCGCTGGGGGGCCCAGGAAGGGCTGGCCGTGCAGCCAGAAGTCATGCATCACCAGTACCAGTTCATGGAGCGCCTGCAGCACGCCATCGGCTTGCAGACCCGTGTGGTGGCCGATCAGGACATTCGGCTGGAGACTGCTCGTCAGGCCCTGCTGGCGGCCGAGCTGCGCGTGACCAGTCTGCAGAAAGTGGTGCAGGCCCGCCGCCGCGATGTGGCACTGGCCCAGATGCGCCGCGAGCAAAAAGATACCGACGAACGCGCCACCATGGCCTTTTTTCGACGCAGCTTCGGCCTGCAACTTCAGGAGGCCTGAGCATGGCGGAAACCAGAATTGATGGCCCACGCGGCGGCGAAGCGCGCACCGGCAAGGCCATGGCACAGTCCATGAGCTCGGCCAAAAGCGCTACGGCCGCGGCAGGCGAGCCTGGCCAGGGCTTTTCATCGCTGCTGGCATCGCTGGACGGAATCGTGGCTGTCGGCCTGCCGCAGACAGCGCTGCAGCCTGCCGAAGTGCCCGACGTGAAGCTGGCGCCAGGCGAGCAGGATGCGCTGCTGATCGCTCAAGGCCATGCACCGTGGATGAGCCTGGTAGGGCAGACCGCCCAGCTGGATGGGCAGGGGGACGCCGATTTGCGCCAAGGCGTGGCCACCGACTTTCTTTCAGGCAGAGGCCATGCCGCGCAACTGGCCCATCGCCAGGCTTTGCAGCCCGGGTCCGAGCAGGCACATGCCGCATTCATGGGCAAGGATTTACATTCAAATCAGTCTCAAACGTATACGGTGCAAGCGCAAGCAGCTATGAATTCTGATGAGGCTGCCTTGCAGCCGCAGCAGAATTCAGCCGCGCAGGGGCAGGACGGCGAGCACAGCGCACTGGCTTCGGTGACTGAAGAGGCGCCTGCTGCGCGCATCGAGCCTGCCGTGCACAAGGCGCAGGCAGTGCCGCAGCAAGGCATCAGCCTGCAGGGCATGACGGCCGTGCAGCCGCAGGCCCTGGAAGGTCTCAAGGATTTGCTGCGTGCGGCCCGCTCGCCCCAGCAGGATGAAGCTGCGCCACAGGGCAAGACGGCAGCAGTGCAGGGCGGGGCCGACTTGCAGGCCGCAGCCGCCGCCGTCGGGGCAGCCATGGGGGCGGCGAGCGCCGGCATGCAGGGCGGCGGCCAGAACAGCTCTGACTTCGGCCAGAGCCTGGCAGGGCAGGATGCCGCACCTACAGAGCGCGAGCAGGAGGTGTCCGAGCAGGTTGCCTTCTGGGTGCATCAGAAAACGCAGAATGCTGCGCTGTCTATCCAGCATGAGGGCAAGGCTATTCAGGTCCAGGTGCAGCTGAAAGGCCAGGAGGCGCATGTGCGCTTTGCCGCGGGCGATGAGCAGGCACGTCAGCTGCTGGCCGACGGTCAGGCTCAGCTACGCGAGCTTTTGCAGGCCCAGGGGCTGAATCTGAGCGGCGTCAGCGTGGATGCGGGCGGTGCCGGCGCCCGGCCCGGGGGCGACAGCCAGGGCGAGGACGCCCAGCGCGGCCAGGCCAGGGTTTCCCGGGTCTCGGTCAATGCTGCCGAACTGCCCATGGGCGCGGCCAGCGCACGCAATGGCGCGCGGCCGCTGCAGTCCGGTGTAGACCTTTTCGTGTAAATGATCAGAGTCGGTTCACGGAAACAGTGAGCCGGACATGGTGCGAAACCCGGAATGAAGCCGGGTTTCGCGCTTTTATTCGGGCAATGGTCGACAGGGCGGGCGGCGAATAATTCAGGCGTGGATCTTCCGTGTCGCGGCAATGGCTGCGGGGTGGATGCAGTCCCCCACTCTTGAGGAATACCCGCCGTGTCAGCCAATCCCAATGCCGCCCCTGTCGCACCTGCTCCTGCCAAAAGCAAGAAGCTGATCGTCATCGTGGCCATCGTTGCCGTGCTGGCCATTGTGGCTGCCGCGGCCTATGTGCTGATGATGCAGCGCCAGCACAGCAGCGCCGATGGCGAAGAAGAAGTCAGCGCCAAAGCCACAGTGCCCACTTTCCTGCCGCTGGACAATATGGTGGCCAATCTGGCCGATCCCGGTGGCGACCGCTTTGTGCAGCTGGGCATCACGCTGGAGCTGTCCGACGAAAAGACGGCTTCCACCGTCAAGCAATACCTGCCCAGCATCCGCAACGGCATTCTGATGCTGGTGTCCCAGCGCACGGCCGACGAGCTGCTGGCGCGCGAGGGCAAGGAAAAGCTGGCCGCCGACATCCTGACCGAGGTCTCGGCGCCGCTGGGCTTCGGCCCGAGCGCCAAGAAGCGCTCGCGTGACGACGAGGACGCCGACGAAGACAGCCCGCGTGCCAATCGTAAGGGGCCTGTGCGTCGCGTGCTGTTCTCCAGCTTCATCATTCAGTAAGCAGGGAGGGAGTGCATGAGCGATTCTTTTCTCTCCCAGGAAGAGGTTGATGCTCTTCTTGAAGGCGTTACGGGCGAAAGCCAGCGTTCCGAAGTGGTGGAGGTCGATCTCGGCCAGGTCCGCAGCTACGACATCTCCAGCCAGGAACGCATCGTGCGTGGGCGCATGCCCACCATGGAAATTGTCAACGAGCGCTTTGCCCGCAACTTCCGCATCGGCCTGTTCAACTTCATCCGCCGCAGCCCCGAGGTTTCCGTCGGCACGGTGACGGTGCAGCGCTACAGCGCCTTCCTGCGCGAGTTGGCCGTTCCCACCAATTTCAACATCATGGCCATTCGCCCGCTGCGCGGCAATGGACTGATCGTCTGCGACCCCTCACTGGTGTTCGGCGTGATCGACACGCTGTACGGCGGCACGGGTCGCCTGCAGACCCGCATCGAGGGGCGCGACTTCTCGACCACCGAGCAGCGCGTGATCAACCGCATGGTCAATGTGATCTGCGAGGAATACAAAAAAGCCTGGCATGGCATCTATCCGCTGGAGCTGGCCTATCAGCGCTCGGAAATGCAGCCGCAGTTCGCCAACATCGCCACACCCAGCGAAATCGTGGTCTCCACGGCCTTTCAGCTGGAAATCGGCGATATCTCGGGCTCCATCCACATCTGCATGCCTTATGCGACGCTGGAGCCGATTCGCGACGTGCTGTATTCGTCGACTCAGGGCGATGCCATCGAAGTGGACCGCCGCTGGGTCAAGGTGCTGACGCGAGAGATTCAGGCCGCCGAGGTCACGCTGGTGGCCGAGCTGGCACGTGCCGATGCCACGGTGGAGCAGCTGCTGGCCATGCGCCCGGGTGACTTTATCGAGCTCGACCGCGAGCCGCTGATTCGCGCCTCCATTGGTGGGGTGCCGGTTTTCGAGTGCCAGTACGGCACGCACAACGACAAATATGCAATCCGCGTGGAACGCAGCCTGCGCGGCGGCGAGACCAGCTGGATGGGAGAGAAGCATGGCAATTGACGACAACAACAAGCCCGCGGGTGACGATCCGTTCTCCGGCTGGGCCGAGGCGCTGGAAGAACAGCGTCAGCATGACCAGGCCGTCGAAGGCCCCGACCTGTCCGACCAGGGCGGGCCGCTGGCTGGCGACGCCGCTCGCAGCTATGGCGATGTGCCGGTGCACGATATCAACATGGTGCTGGACATTCCGGTTCAGCTGTCCGTGGAGCTGGGCCGCACCAAGGTGCCCATCAAATACATTCTGCAACTGGCTCAGGGCTCGGTGGTGGAGCTCGATGCTCTGGCCGGCGAACCCATGGATGTGCTGGTCAACGGCTACCTGATCGCCCAAGGCGAGGTGGTGGTGGTCAACGACAAGTTCGGTATCCGTCTGACGGACGTGGTGACACCGTCCGAGCGTCTGCGCCGGGTCAGCCGTGGTTGAGAACACGGCCAACTCTGCGGCTGCGGCCCCCTCCATGTGGCCCACGCTGCTGCTGGTCGTCCTGTTCGTGGCGGTCATGGCGGCATTGCCCTGGCTAGTGCGCCGTCTGCAGCAGAAAAACCTCCTGCCGCGCGGCATGGGCATGGCCCGTGGAGCCTCTGCCGTGCCGGCGCAGGTGCTGGGAACGCTGGCCATTGGCCCGCAGCAGCGGGTACTGACCGTGCAGCTGGGTGAAGGGGAGCAGGCCGTGCGCCTGGTGCTGGGCGTGACGGCGCAGCAGATTCAATGCCTGCATGTGCTGCAAGACCCGTCCGCGACTTTGCAATCGGCTCCTGCAGCCCATTCACCTGCCGTCTCATCGTTCACCGACTCGCTGATGCGCGCGCAGGCCGATGAAGCGGCCCGGAATTCTGGAAATGTCTAAATTCGTCTCTCGTGCTGCTGCAGCTGTTCTGCTGGCGATGCCCCTGATGGCAGCCGCCCAGGGCGCGCCCGCCAGTCTGCCGCTGCTGGTAGGCCAGGGCGCGGGTGGCAACAGCTATTCGGTGCCCATCCAGACATTGCTGTTCTTCACGGCGCTGTCCTTTCTGCCCGCCATCCTGCTGCTGATGACGGGTTTCACCCGCATCGTCATCGTGCTGAGCCTGCTGCGCCAGGCGCTGGG
This sequence comes from Comamonas sp. C24C, assembly GCF_053345995.1. Classification (NCBI taxonomy): domain Bacteria; kingdom Pseudomonadati; phylum Pseudomonadota; class Betaproteobacteria; order Burkholderiales; family Comamonadaceae; genus Comamonas; species Comamonas sp. C24C. The sequence goes on from NZ_JBKFBC010000014.1 coordinate 145,818, forward strand.
CACGCAGTCTGCGCCGCCCAATCAGGTGGTGATCGGCCTGTCGCTGTTTCTCACCATGTTCGTGATGGGACCCACGCTGGACAAGGTCTATCAGGACGCCTATCTGCCCTATACGCAGAACAGCATCAGTTTTGAGCAGGCCATGGAAAAGGCCGAAGCCCCGATGCGCGGCTTCATGCTCAAGCAGACGCGCCAGTCGGACTTTGCGCTGTTCAAACGCCTGGCCAAGCTGGATGCGAATGTCACGGCGGAAACCGCTCCTCTGCGGGTGCTGGTGCCGGCCTTTGTGACCAGCGAGCTGAAGACGGCCTTCCAGATTGGCTTCATGATCTTCATTCCGTTTCTGATCATCGACATGGTGGTGTCTTCCATTCTCATGTCGCTGGGCATGATGATGCTCTCGCCCGTGCTGGTGGCCCTGCCGTTCAAGCTCATGCTGTTTGTGCTGGCCGATGGCTGGAACCTGATCATCGGCTCCCTGGCGGCAAGCTTTGCTACATGAGATACCGTCCTGAGGCGCTTGCCTAGGCAGCCCTTCCTCGGTGTCTCGCACATTGAGCCGAGGCGCTTGCAAGCGTATTGGATTCGTTGAATTTTTAAGAGAACGTCATGACCTCTCAGTTTGTTCTGACCTTTGGCCGCGAGGCGCTGACCCTGCTGCTCATGATTTCCATGCCGGTGCTGGGCGTGGTCATGGGCGTGGGCCTGCTGGTGAGCGTCTTTCAGGCCGTGACCCAGGTGCATGAGGCGACCTTGGCCTTTGTGCCCAAGCTCATTGCCGCCGTGCTGGTGTTTGCCGTGGCCGGGCCGTGGATGCTGTCCACGCTGGTGGATTTCATTCGTCGCACCATAGAGAGCATTCCAGGTTCGGTGGGATGATTTCCTTTAGCGAAGCCCAGATCGCCGCCTGGCTCTCGCCGCTGATCTGGCCGTTTGTGCGCGTGCTGGCGCTGTTCACCGCGGCACCTGTGTTTTCCCAGAAAGCCATTCCCATGCGACTCAAGGTCGGGCTGGCTTTCCTCGTTGCGCTTTGCGCGCAGCCCGTGCTGGGCGAGCAGACGGTGGTCAGCATTGCCTCGGCCCAGGCGCTGGGCACGCTGGTGCAGCAGGTGGTGGTTGGGCTGTCCGTGGGCTTTGCCGTGCGTCTGGTAATGGCTGCCATCGAAGTCGCCGGTGAAGTGGTGGGTCTGCAGATGGGCTTGAACTTCGCGTCCTTCTTCGACCCGACCAGCAATGCCCAGCTCAGCGCTGTGGCGCGTTTCCTGGTGCAGATCGCCACCTTGCTGTTCATCGTCATCAACGGCCATCTGCTGGTGCTGATGGCGGTTCTCAAGAGCTTCGAGGCTTTTCCCGTCGATGGCAACTTCCTGCAGGCCATCTCCCAGATGCGGATTCACGAGATGGGCGGCGCCATTTTCTCCAGCGCTTTCTGGATTGCCCTGCCCATGATTGCCATGCTGCTCTTCGTCAACCTGGTGCTGGGCATCATCTCCCGGGTTGCGCCGCAGATGAATATCTATGCCGTGGGCTTCCCGGTCACCTTGACCGTGGGGTTGCTGGGCCTGACTGCGACCCTGCCTTTGCTGGAGCAGCCCCTGGTGGCCCTGCTGCAAAAGGGCATGGCAGTCTTTGGGGTCTAAGGCGATCGACTATTCTTTTTATAGCGTGATGCGCTTTTTGGGAAAACGCTGAAGCCGGGTTTGGCTTTCGGCCAGCAGCTCAGGGCGTATCGATCAGCCCATTCTTGATGGCATAGGCGGTCAGTTCCGCATTGCTGCCCATGCCCAGCTTCTCCAGCACGCGTGCCCGGTACACGCTCACCGTCTTGGGGCTGAGCATCAGCTCCTGTGCAATCTCGGTCTGGCGCTGACCGCTGGCAATCTTCAGCAGCGTTTGCATCTCGCGCTCGGACAGGGTTTCATGCGGCACGGGGGCGGCAGGCTGGGCCAGACTGTCGGCCAGCATCTGGGCCACCTCGGCTGTCAGGTATTTGCGTCCGCTGTGGACGGTGCGCACGGCGTCGATCAGCAGCACCGGATCTCCCGCCTTGTTGGCATAGCCGGCCGCGCCGGCCTTGATGCTGCGCAAGGCGTACTGGTCTTCGGGATACATGGAGACCATGATGACGCGGATCTGCGGGTGCGTTTCGCGCACGCTGGCCAGTACTTCCAGGCCGCTGCGGCCCGGCATATTGATGTCCAGCAGCAGCACATCGCAGGTGGCATCGCGCAGTTGCTCACGCAGCTCGGCATAGCTGCCGGCTTCTGCAGTGACGCTGATGTCCGTCGCCTCTGCCAGGGTGTCGCGTATGCCCCGGCGCAAAATGGCATGGTCGTCGCACAGCACCACGTGAATCAAGGTCGCTCTCCCAGGAAGTCAGATGGCAGACCGGGCAAGCGCGTGATTGGGCGGCTCATGCCTGGGTCTCTGCCAGAGGAATGGTGAGAATGATAGAGGTTCCTCGGCCGGGGTGGCTGCTTACATCCAGCCAGCCCTGAATAGTTCGCGCGCGCTCACTTAGTCCGCGAAGGCCGAAGGAATGCGGTTTGTTGCGCTCATCCTGGCTCAGGCCTATGCCGTTGTCTGTTACTTCCAGTGTCAAAAAACCCTCGTGGTCGGACAAATCCAGGGTCACCTGGCTGGCTTGTGCGTATTTGCTGATATTGGTCAAGGATTCTTGTGCCGTACGGTAGACCACAACCTGCTGTGCAGCCGCTATTTCCATATGCTCGCGGCTGGTGTGCAGCTGGGCGGGTATGCCGGTGCGGCGCTCGAAGTCCTGGGCCAGCCACTGCACGGCTGCCACCAGTCCCTGGTCCAGCACGGGCGGGCGCAGGTTCTGCATGATGCGCTGGCTGGCGCCCAGTGCGTGCTCCAGCATCTCCAGCGCCGATCTGGCATGCTCGCGCTGCTTGCCTTCGGGGCTGTTGCGGATCAGCCAGGCCAGATCGAACTTGACGGCAGTGAGCGAGCCGCCGATGTCGTCGTGAATCTCGCGCGAGATATTGGCGCGCTCCTGCTCGATGCTGGTGTGCAGGTGTTCGGTCAACTCGGCCAGGCGCTTTTCCGACTCGGCCAGCTGCAGCGCGGCACGGCGGCGGGCCAGTCGCGCCTCATGGACTTCCATGGCGCGCTTGATGACATGGGGCAGGCTGTTGATCTGATCCTTGAGCAGATAGTCGCTGATCCCCAGGCGCATGATGTCCACTGCGGCGGACTCGCCGATGGCCCCCGACAGCAGCACGAAAGGGGGGGCGTCGGCACGGTTTCGCACCAGGTCCCAGACGTCGAGCGCCGTGAAGCCGGGCAGATGATAGTCCGCCAGTATCAGGTCGAATTCCTGCGTCTCCAGGGCGTCGCTGACCTCCTGCAGACTGTCCACGGCCGTGAGCGTGCAGGGTAGCTGACCGCGCTTGAGGCTCAGGCGTGCCAGCGCCTGATCTGCGACAGAGTCTTCAATATGGAGGATTTTCAAGGTCTGATTCCGGAATTGAATATCGCCAAGGAGGCTATCATTGGATACATTTTGGAACATCGAGGGCTGTTGTCGTCAGGTCGTGGCAGTGTGGTCACGGGAGACGGACTGCTGATCGGTTCATTTCGTGGAGCATGGCGGCAGGGCCGTCATGATGGTTTTACGCAGTTGGAGTAACAATGCAGACGATGCAAAACCCTTCGGGTGTGCCTGCAGTTGCCGTGCCGGTGATGGTGGCTGCGGAGCTGCAGGATGCCTTGCTGGTCACGCTGCGTGATCTGCAGCGTCTTGAAGGGCTGCTGGACCATGCCACGCACAATCTGCTGGAGCGCTTCGAGCAAGTCAATGGGCAATTGTCGCAGCCGGCCTTGCCTGATTCCACTGCGCTGGCAACAGCACGTGAGTCGTTGCGCCTGGCTGTGACCGAGCTTCAGTTTCACGACATGTCGTCTCAGCTGATTGCCCATATGGCACACACCTTGCAAGCCTGTGCTTTCAGGCTCGGGGCTGCCGCCATGGGTAGGGACGAGGACGAGGCGGAGTCCGCCATCAGTCTGCCAAACCTGCCCGAAAAGCCCAATCCCGTCACGCAAAGCGAGATGGATGCCGGCTCCGTGGAGCTGTTTTGAACTTCTACCCTGTTTTCCGTTGCCCGTCTGTTGGAGCTGTACATGCGATCGATTCTGGCTGTTGATGATTCCCCCTCGATGCGAAAGATGGTGTCTTTCACATTGAGCAGTGCTGGTTTTAAGGTGGTGGAAGCCGTCGACGGTGTGGATGCGCTGGAAAAAGCACAGGCGCAGAACATCGATCTGGTGCTGGCCGACCAGAACATGCCGCGTCTGGACGGTATCGGCCTTACACGCAAACTGCGTGAAAACCCGAAGTTCAAGGGCACGCCCATACTCATACTGACCACGGAATCCAGCGATCTGATGAAGCAGGCGGGCCGCGCTGCAGGTGCCACAGGCTGGCTGGTCAAGCCCTTCGATCCCAATCGATTGATCGAAGTTATTCAAAAAGTGCTGCGTTAAGCCGATAACAACGAATCACAGCAGGAAACACCATGGCGGATACACACCAGGATGGCGCAGGTTCGGGCGCAGACTTCGACCTTAGCCAGTTCTATCAAATCTTTTTCGAGGAAGCCAGCGAGAACCTCGACCAGATGGAGCAGATGCTGCTCAGCCTGGACCTTTCGGCCGCCAATGATGAAGAGCTCAACGGTATCTTCCGCTGCGCCCACTCCATCAAGGGCGGTGCGGCGACCTTTGGCTTTTCGGATGTGACCGAGCTCACGCACCGCATGGAATCCCTGCTGGATCGCCTGCGCCGCCACGAAATCACGCCCATCCCCGAGATGGTCGATGTGCTGCTGGAGTCGGCGGACGCCAGCCGCAGCCTGCTGGCACGTCACCAGTCGGGCGACGAGGGCGAGCCGGTTTCCACGGCGGAGCTCGTGGTGCGCATCGAGGCCCTGGCCCAGGGTCTGACCGAAATTCCCCAGGTCAACCGCGGCGCAGCGGCTGCCGAGCCGGTGCAGCAGGCGGCCGCGGCCGTTGCGCAGCCACCTGCTCAGGCGCCGGCCCCGGTCGCTGCCCAGGCGGTGGAGCCGGGCCCTGCGATCGGTACCGAGCCGCCCGAGGGCGCGCGCGAGCTGACGATCGAGATCGGCCCGCTGTCCCGGCTGGAGCTGGGCGACGCCATCAAGGAGCTGTTTCGCGACATTCCGGGTCTGGGCACGATCCAGGACCAGGCCAGCGCCAAGGCCGATCACCGTCTGTTCAAGGTCAGAACGGTGTCCACCGATGACGAGCTGCGCGATCTGTTTGTCTTCCACGTCTCCAAGGAGCAGGTGCAGATCAGCGAGGCGACTCTGCCGCAGTCCGCGGCCGAGCCCGTGGTCGAGCCGGAAGCCGTGGTGGATGAAGAGGCCGCCATGCCGCCCCACAATCTGCCGGCCGAAGAAGCCTACGGCTTTTTTGCGGGTGCTCCGGGAAGCCCCGAGGCTCAGCAAAATCAGGAGCATGGCGCGCTTGCCGGCGCTGGAGGTGTAGCGCAAAAGGCCGCACCCAAGGCTGCCGCAGCGCATATGGAGTCCACCAGCATCCGTGTGGATGTGAAGAAGGTGGACCAGCTCATCAATCTGGTGGGCGAGCTGGTCATCACCCAGGCCATGCTGGCGCAGAACAGCCAGGGTCTGGACCCGACGACCTATCAGCAGCTGCTGGCCGGTCTGGCCGACCTGGATCGCAACACGCGTGACCTGCAAGAGTCCGTGATGTCGATCCGCATGATTCCCATGTCCACCGTGTTCAGCCGCTTTCCGCGCATGCTGCGCGATCTGGCGGGCAAGCTGGGCAAGAAGATCGATCTGGTTACGCTGGGTGAGGCCACCGAGCTGGACAAGGGACTGGTCGAAAAGATTACCGATCCGCTGACCCATCTGGTGCGCAACAGCGTGGACCACGGCATCGAGATGCCGGAGGACCGTATCGCCGCAGGCAAGTCCGAACATGGCACGCTGACGCTGGCGGCATCCCACCAGGGCGGCTCCATCGTCATCGAGGTGCGCGACGACGGCAAGGGCATGAATCGCGAGAGGATTCTGAACAAGGCCCGCGAGCGCGGCATGGATGTCTCCGACAGCATGCCCGACAGCGAGGTCTGGCAGCTGATCTTTGCGCCGGGCTTCTCGACGGCCGATGTGGTCACCGATGTCTCGGGCCGCGGCGTGGGCATGGACGTGGTCAAGCGAAACATCACCTCGCTGGGCGGCACGGTGGAGATCGAGTCCGTCGCCGGCGTGGGCATGAAGGTGGCGGTGCGTCTGCCGCTGACGCTGGCCATCATGGACGGCATGTCCGTCGGTGTGGGCGAAGAGGTCTATATCCTGCCGCTGTCCTCGGTGGTCGAGTCCTTCCAGGTCAAGGCCGACGATGTCAATACCGTCGCCAATGGCACCCAGCTGGTCAAGGTGCGCGACGAATACATGCCGGTGATTGCGCTGGAGCGCACTTTCAAGGTGCCGCGCGCCGACGAAAGCCAGACCAGCAACATCATGGTGGTCGTCGAGGCTGAAGGCAGTCGCGTGGCGCTGCTGGTCGACGAGTTGCTGGGCCAGCACCAGGTGGTGGTGAAGAACCTGGAAAGCAATTACCGCAAGGTGCCCAATGTATCGGGTGCCACCATTTTGGGCGACGGATCCGTGGCGCTGATTCTGGATACGGGCGCTCTGGTGCGCCGTACCCGCCACTGAGGCAGCCAACCCGAACAACGCAGAGAGAGCCGACATGAACATCATCAACAAGACTGCCGAAGGCGTGGCCACCGGGGCCCGCGAATACCTGACCTTCCGCCTGGGCGAGGAGGAGTACGGCATCGACATCCTCAAGGTGCAGGAAATCCGTGGCTACGAGCAGCCCACGCGCATTGCCAACGCACCCGAGTTCATCAAGGGCGTGGTCAATCTGCGCGGCACTATCGTGCCCATCGTGGACATGCGCCTGCGCTTCAACTGCTCAGAGGTGGAGTACAACGCTTTCACCGTGGTCATCATCCTGAACCTGCGCAACCGCGTGGTCGGCATCGTGGTGGACTCGGTCAGCGATGTGATGGAGCTGGCTGCCGATGCCGTGCGTCCTGCGCCCGATATCGAAAGCGCCATCGACAGCGGCTGCATCCTGGGCCTGGGCTCGGTGGGCGAGCGCATGCTGATCCTGCTGGACATCGAGAAGCTCATGGGCAATGTCGACATGGGCCTGGTGGCCTCTGAAGCCTGAACGCGCCAGAGGTCTGTGTGCTGAACCTGGGACGTAACGCTTCATTCGCAGCCTCTCCTGCCAGGCCTGAGCAGGATGATGAGGCGCTGCCGGGCGGCATGTCCGGTCCGCTGGCGCAGGGGCGCGAGTTCGTCTGGTCCAACCGCGACTTTGCCCGCGTCCAGGCCCTGATCTACAAGCGTGCCGGCATCAGCCTGCATGATGGCAAGCATGCCATGGTCTACAGCCGTCTGTCGCGCCGCCTGCGCGAGACCGGGCATGAGAGCTTCGTCAGCTATCTGGACTGGCTGGAGAGCATCAACGACGGGCCTGAATGGCAGGAATTCGTCAACGCGCTGACCACGAATCTGACCTCGTTCTTCCGCGAACAGCATCACTTTGACATCCTGGCCCAGCATCTGCGCAGCCATAAACCCGGCGGCAATGGCTGGAAGGTATGGTGCAGCGCGGCCTCCACGGGAGAGGAGCCTTATTCCATCCTGATGACGGCAGTGGAGAGTCTCGGTGCCTCGGCCAGCTTTCAGCTCATGGCCAGCGACATCGACTCGCGCGTGCTGGAGACCGCCTCGCGCGGCGTGTACCGGGCAGAGAATCTCAAGGGCGTGAGCACCGAGCGGCTGCACCGCTTTTTCCTTCGCGGGCGCTCGGCCAACTCGGGCATGGTGCGGGTCAAGCCGGAGCTGCGCCGCATGGTGGACTTTCTCAACGTCAACCTGATCGCCGGCGATTGGCCGTTCCGGGAGACCTTCGACATCGTCTTCTGCCGCAACGTGATGATTTATTTCGACGCACCGACCCAGCGTCGCGTGCTGGAGCGAATTCATCATGTGATGCGTCCGGGCGGGCTGCTGTTTGTCGGTCATGCCGAGAATTTCAGCGATTCGCGCGATCTGTTCGCGCTCAAGGGCAAGACCGTCTATGAGCGCCAATGAAGCTGAAGGGCAGGGCTGCAAGTCATGAGGAATCTGAGCTCTCCGCTGGATCTGCCAGGTGCTGGCGCTGCCAGACCCCTGCGCGGCAACAGCTTCGTGCCCCAGGGCTATCCTGATCCGGCCATGCCGGCGCCGGTCTCATCGCTGGAGCAGCTCAAGCGCCAGCCGCGCCAGCCGGGCGAGGCCTCGTTCTTCTACTACGACCCGCACTTCCAGCTCAATTCGGCAAAGGTGTTGCCGGGCGAGTACTTTGTTTCGCGCGACGAGATGGCCATCGTCACCGTGCTGGGCTCCTGCATCGCGGCCTGCCTGTGGGATCGTTTCATGCGCATTGGCGGCATGAACCACTTCATGCTGCCCGACGGCGACAGCAGCGATGTCTCGGGGCGCTATGGTTCGTACGCCATGGAACTGCTGATCAACGAGATGCTCAAGCTGGGCGCACGGCGCGAATCCATGCAGGCCAAGATTTTTGGCGGCGCCCAGGTCATGGCCAATTTCACGACCATGAATGTGGGCGAGCGCAACACCAGTTTTGTGACAGAGTATCTGCAAACCGAGCGCATTCCCATCGTCTCCGAGGACGTGCTGGATATCTACCCGCGCAAGGTGGTGTTTTTCCCATCCACGGGCAAGGCCATGGTCAAGCGCCTGGCACACGCCCATCCCGAGGCATTGGTGCAGCAGGAAATCACTCGCGGCAACGCGGCTGCGGTGGCACGCAATACGGCGGGTGGCTCGGTGGATCTGTTTTGAGGAAGGTTGAGCGTTGTTAAAGCCAAAAATCCGGGTGATCGTGGTGGACGACTCTGCGCTGGTGCGCAGTCTTCTGGCCGAGATCATCAATCGCCAGCATGACATGGAGTGCATCGGCTCGGCCAATGACCCGTTGATCGCGCGTGAAATGATCCGCGATCTGAACCCCGACGTCATCACGCTGGATGTGGAAATGCCCCGCATGGACGGCATCGATTTCCTCGGGCGGCTCATGCGCCTGCGACCCATGCCGGTGGTGATGATCTCCACGCTGACCGAGCGCGGTGCCGAAGTCACCATGCGCGCCCTGGAGCTGGGTGCCATCGATTTTGTGGCCAAGCCCCGCGTCGGCGTGGCCAACGGCCTGCAGGAGCTGGCCAGCCAGATCGTGGACAAGATCCGCGTGGCTGCCGTGGCCCAGGTGCACCGCCTGCCGGTGGTGCCGCACGGCGTGGCAGCGGCAGCGAGTACGGGCGCCAAGCCCGCAGCGCCCCGTGCGCCGGCGGCGCCCAGCCTGCTGGGTCGCATCTCGACCGAAAAAATCATCGCCATCGGCGCTTCCACGGGTGGCACGGAGGCGATCCGTGAGGTGCTCACCCATCTGCCGGCCGACTGTCCGGCCATCGTCATCACCCAGCACATGCCGCCGGGCTTCACCACCAGCTTTGCGGCTCGGCTCAACAGCCTGTGCCAGATGACGGTCAAGGAAGCCGCGCACGGCGAGCGCTTGTTGCCCGGCCATGCCTATATCGCTCCCGGCGGCAAGCATTTCTCCATCACGCGCAGCGGTGCCAACTATGTGGCCGTGGTCGATGATGCGCCGCCCGTCAACCGTCACAAGCCCTCGGTGGAAGTGCTGTTCAAGTCGGTTGCCGCCAGCGCCGGGCGCAATGCCTACGGCATCATGCTCACCGGCATGGGGGCCGATGGCGCCACAGCCATGCGCGAGATGCGTGATGCCGGCAGCTACAACCTGGTGCAGGACGAGAGCACCTGCATCGTCTTCGGCATGCCCCGCGAAGCCATTGCCCATGGTGCGGCCGACGAGGTGCTGCCTCTGCCGCAGATCGCTCATGCCCTGCTGACCAAGCTGCGTGGCGGCTCGGACCAGGTACATCACCGTATCTAGGATTGCATAAAAAGAGAG
>NZ_JBKFBC010000014.1:156144-158298 GCF_053345995.1 Comamonas sp. C24C
TTGCTGAATCTGCTTTTGCTCGGTCTCCAGTGCGGCAATCATGGCCGGCAGGGCTTCCAGTTCGCGCTGATCCTTGTAGCTGAGCTTCTTCTTGGGGCTGGTCGCCGCTTCGGTGCGGCTTGCGACGGGCTTGGGCTCCTCCTTGGGGGCGGATTTGGCCTGTGCGGCTTCGGCCATGGCCTTGCTGCGGCGCGATTGCTCCATCCAGTCCGTCACGCCACCTTCGTATTCACGCCAGTGGCCGGGGCCTTCCCAGGCAATCGTACTGGTGACCACGTTGTCGAGGAAAGTGCGGTCGTGACTGACCAGAAAGACCGTGCCGTCATAGCTTTGCAGCAGGTCTTCCAGCATGTCCAGCGTCTCGATGTCCAGATCGTTGGTCGGCTCGTCCAGCACCAGAACATTGGCCGGTCGCGCAAACAAACGGGCCAGCAGCAAGCGGTTGCGCTCGCCGCCTGACAGCGATCGGACCGGGGAATGTGCACGCGCCGGAGAGAACAGAAAGTCCGCCAGATAGCTCTTGACGTGCTTTTTCTGGCTGCCGATCTCGATCCACTCGCTGCCAGGGCTGATGAAGTCTTCCAGCGTGGCATCCAGATTCACCTGATGGCGCATCTGGTCAAAGTAGGCCACCTGCAGATTGCCGCCCAGGCGCACCTGGCCGCTGTCCGGAGCCAGCTCGCCCAGAATCATCTTCAGCAGCGTTGTCTTGCCTGCGCCGTTGGGGCCCAGCAAGCCGACCTTGTCGCCACGCAAAATGGTGCCGCTGAACCTTTCAACGATCTTCTTTTCGCCAAAGGACTTGCTGACATCGGTCAGCTCGGCCACGATCTTGCCCTGGTAGCCGTCGCCCTTGCCGGATGCGATATCCATGTTCACGCTGCCCAGCACATCACGGCGCTGGGCACGGCTGGCACGCAACTCCTGCAGGCGGCTGATGCGGCTCTGGCTGCGGGTGCGGCGGGCTTCCACGCCCTTGCGGATCCAGACCTCTTCCTGGGCCAGCAGCTTGTCCGCCTTGGCGTTGATGACGGCTTCCTGGCTGAGCTGCTCTTCCTTTTGCAGCACGTACTGGGAGAAATTGCCGGGGTAGGTGCGCAGAACGCCCCGATCCAGCTCCACGATGCGGGTGGCGATGCGGTCCAGAAAGCTGCGGTCGTGGGTGATCGTGATCACGCTGCCCTTGAAGGCAATCAGCAGCTCTTCCAGCCACTCGATGGAGTCCAGATCCAGGTGGTTGGTCGGCTCGTCGAGCAGCAGGACATCGGGACGGGCCACCAGAGCCTGGGCCAGTGCCACACGCTTGCGGGTGCCGCCGGACAGGCTGCCCACCACAGCGTTCGGGTCCAGATGCAGGCGCTGCAGCGTTTCTTCCACGCGCTGCTCCCAGTTCCAGGCGTCATAGGCCTCGATCTGCGTCTGCAGTTCGTCCAGATCCTCGCCTTCGCCGCCAGCCAGGTAGCGCTCGCGAATCGCAATCACGGCCGCAATGCCGTCCGACGCCGACTCGAAGATGGTGTGCTCCGGGTTCAGGTCGGGCTCCTGTGCCACATAGGTAATGCGGACCCCGTTCTGCACCTGGAGTTGCCCGTCATCGGCCTTTGCCAGGCCGCCCAGAATCTTGAGCAGTGAAGACTTGCCGGCGCCGTTGCGGCCGATCAGGCCGACGCGTTCGCCGGTCTCCAGGGAAAAATTTGCGTGGTCCAGCAGGGCCACGTGCCCGAACGCCAATTGAGCGTCTAACAAAGTAATCAGTGCCATCGTGCCTGCATTATCGTTGGCCTCCATAGAGACAGCGGCCGTAAGGCCGCTGTCTCTATCTCTGTCTATGGACGCAGCCCAGGCAAAGACCACGCTGGCAGATGAATCTTTTGTGTCAGAAGCGGCATGGCTAGGGTTTCACCTATGCTATAGTTCGATCCATCGCAGCAAACGACTGCCTCGCAAAACTCAAAAGTTCTTGCGCAGGAATGCAAAAGCTGTGATACACTACAAGGCTTCGCTGATCGCAGCAAGCAACGAGATTCAAAGTCAAGCTTCTTGGTTTTGCGCTCGGTTCCTTAAAAAATACAGCCGATAAGCGTGGGCGTTTGAGGGCAAGCAGCCAGTTCTTCGGAACAAACTCTTCGGAGTTATCAAGCGCTCACAAAAACA
>NZ_JBKFBC010000015.1:0-6548 GCF_053345995.1 Comamonas sp. C24C
ATGGTCATGGTCAACCTGCCCACAGCGGGTGTGGACTACCACGTGCCGTTTGGCGGGCGCAAGGGCAGCAGCTACGGCCCGCGCGAGCAGGGGCGCTATGCCCAGGAGTTCTACACCACGGTGAAGACGGCCTATACGCTGGCTTGATGCGCAGGCCTGAGCGAGATCGTCGATTGTTGCTTCTCTTTGCCGGGCCTTGGGCCCGGTTTTTTCGTTGCGTGGTGGCGATCAGCCCAGCAGCGCTGCCCTGATGGTCTTGACACCGTCGGCGTTGTCCCAGACCCCTTCTTCCAGCGCGTCGTGAATGGTCTTGTCCAGCGCGGCAGCCAGTTGCTCGCGTGTCTGGGCAGCCTGGGGGCTGGCGTCCAGCACGATGCGCAAGGCGGTGGCCAGTGCCGTGATCTGGGCTGTGAGATTGACGACGGCGGTGTTGGAACTCATGAGTCGGTCCTTGAAATGTCGATGAACAGGGCAGCTGGCATGGCGCGCAGTGCGGGGTGCCCAGCTGTCAACGGCCTTCAGTGTCGCGCGGGTGGATACTGCTGTTAACGTATCAACAATGAGCGGCGGCCGCGAATATCTCGCCTGGTTTCAAGGGTGCAAGGTCTTCAGATGCTTTACGGTAAAGCAGCGGTAGCTACTGTTTTTGAGAGTTCTATAAGACAGGAGAGACAAGAGCATGGGTCTGAAGAGAGTCTGTATCTACGGTGCCGGCGCCATTGGCGGCTGGCTGGGTGTGGCGCTGGCCAGGGCCGGCTGCGAGCTGAGCGCCGTGGCCCGGGGCCAGACGCTGGCTGCGCTGCAGCACAACGGCCTGACGCTGGTGCATGGAGATGAGCGCGAGACCGTGGCCGTCAATGCACAGCAGGACCCGGCCGCCCTGGGCGTGCAGGATGTGGTGGTGATTGCCGTCAAGGCGCCGTCCATGCCCGATGTGGCCCGTGCCGTCGCACCGCTGATCGGCCCGCAGACTCTGGTGCTGACCGCCATGAACGGCGTTCCCTGGTGGTTTCTGGCCGGTGGCGTGGATGCCGGCCTGCGCGGCCTGCAGCTCAAGGCCGTGGATCCGCAGGGCGAGATTGCGCGTGCCATTCCCACCGGGCAGGTGCTGGGATCGGTGGTGCATGCCAGCTGCTCTCTCGACGCGCCGGGAGTCGTGCGCCGTCATTTCGGCAACAGCCTCATCGTCGGCGAGCCAACGGCCCTGCCCGGCGATGCGCCCACGCCGCGTCTGCTGGCGCTGGCCGAGCTGCTGCGCGCGGGCGGTATCGAGGTCAAACTCAGCGACAACATCCAGCGTGACGCCTGGTACAAGCTCTGGGGCAATATGACCATGAACCCCGTCAGTGCCATCACGGGCGCGACCACGGACAGGATTCTGGGCGATGAGCTGGTGCGCAACTTCATCACGGCCGTGATGCTGGAGGCCCGGGAAATCGGCGCGCGCATCGGCCTGCCGATTGCCGACAGCCCGCAGGACCGCCATCAGGTCACGCTCAAGCTGGGCGGCTTCAAGACCTCCATGCTCCAGGATGTGGAAGCCGGCAAGCCGGTGGAGCTGGACGCCCTGGTGGGCGCCGTGCGCGAGATGGGAGCCATGTGCGGCATGAGCACGCCGTTCACCGATGCGCTGCTGGGTCTGACGCGGCTGCGCGCGCAGCAGCTGGGTCTGTATCCGGTGTAAGGCGGTGGCGGGCAGGGCGGTCTTGGGCCTAGACTAGGCAGCATGAGCACCACATCTACCCAGACCGCCACTCTCAAGTCCAAGTCCGCGCAGGACAGTCATTGGGCCACGCTGTGCGTGGTGACGACGACCGTGGGGAATTCGGCCGAGGCCGAGGACATGGCGCGGGCGCTGGTCGCGGCCAAGGCTGCGGCCTGTGTGCAGACCGAGCGCATCACCTCGTATTACGAGTGGGACGGCGTGCTGCAGACCGCTCCCGAATGGCGGCTGATCTGCAAGACCCTGCCCGAGGCACTGCCACGGCTGACCGCGCTGCTGCGCAGCCATCACAGCTATGAGGTGCCCCAGATCACCATGCGCACCGAGCGCTGCCTGAACGACTATGCCAAATGGCTCAAGCAGCAGGTGCAGCTCTGAAGCCTGAATAAAAAAGGAGCGCCTTGCGCGCTCCTTCATTGGGTTTCAGTGCTAAATCTATCTGAAAACTCGATAGATAAAGCGCTGGCAGCTATGGTTCTTGTGCTTCAGGACAGCAGGGCCTGGGCGAACTCGCGTGCGCTGAAGGTTTCCAGATCCTCGATCTTCTCGCCCACGCCGATGAAGTAGACGGGCACGGGGCGCTCCTGCGCAATCGCGGCCAGCACGCCGCCCTTGGCCGTGCCGTCGAGCTTGGTGACGATCAGGCCCGTGAGCTGCAGCGCATCGTCGAAGGCGCGCACCTGGGTCAGGGCGTTCTGGCCGGTGTTGCCGTCAATCACCAGCAGCACCTCGTGCGGCGCCGTGCCGTCGGCCTTGCTCACCACGCGCTTGATCTTCTTGAGCTCCTCCATCAGATGCAGCTGCGTGGGCAGGCGTCCGGCCGTATCGACCAGCACCACATCCTTTTTGCGTGCCTTGCCGGCGGAGACGGCATCGAAGCTCACGGCGGCGGGGTCGCCACCGTCCTGGCTGATGATTTCCACGGTGTTGCGATTGGCCCAGACGCCCAGCTGCTCACGCGCGGCAGCGCGGAAGGTGTCGGCGGCGGCCAGCAGCACGGACTGCTCGCCGTCGGCCAGATGCTTGGTCAGCTTGCCGATGGAGGTGGTCTTGCCCGCACCGTTGACGCCGGCCACCATGATGACGGTCGGTGTGTGCTCGCCGATGGTCAGCGGCTTTTCCAGGGGCCTCAGCAAATCGGTCAGCGCATCGGCCAGCAGCGCCTTGACGGCGGCGGGCTCGGTGGTCTTGGTTTCCTTGACGCGGCGCTTCAGGTCTTCCAGCAGATGCTGGGTGGCCTTGACGCCGGTGTCGGCCATCAGCAGCGCGTCCTCCAGCTCCTCATAGAGCCGGTCGTCGATCTGCGTGCCGGTAAAGACGGTGGCAATACTGGAGCCGGTCTTGCGCAGACCGGCTTTCAGGCGTTCCATCCAGCTTTGACGGGAATTTGGGGCTTGCGGCTTTGCGGTAGGCTCGGGGGCTGCTACAAAATCCTGAGTAGCAGGC
Source organism: Comamonas sp. C24C (assembly GCF_053345995.1). Lineage (NCBI taxonomy): Bacteria > Pseudomonadati > Pseudomonadota > Betaproteobacteria > Burkholderiales > Comamonadaceae > Comamonas > Comamonas sp. C24C. Next base: position 3,170 of record NZ_JBKFBC010000015.1, read on the forward strand.
TGATCTTCGCCGGCCTTGGCCGTCGCGCCGCCGCCAAAGGGCTTGCGCCACCAGGAGCTGTTGCCATTTTCGGCAGGCGCAGCAGGCGTATCCTGTGGAGCAGGCCTGGTTTGCGCAGCAGACGCAGGCGCCGCGGCTGCATCGGCAGCGGGCGTGGTGTTCACCGCATCGGGTGAATTGGGCTTTTTCTTGAAAAAACTGAACATTGGCGGGTTTTTAGAATCGCATCATTCTATGAAACATGTACGCGCACTCCCTGTACTGGGCTTAATGGCCTGTTTGAGCGCTGGGGCAGCCTTGGCTGCGCCGGGCGCATCGTCGCAACCTGTGCCTGTTGCCGCCACGGCGGCCGCGCCGCAAGTGCAGCAGTTCACGCTGAAGAACGGCATGCAGCTGATCGTGCTGCCCGACCGCCGCGCGCCCACGGCCGTGCACATGGTCTGGGTGCGTGTGGGCTCCATGGACGAGGTCGACGGCACCACGGGCGTGGCCCATGCGCTGGAGCACATGATGTTCAAGGGCTCCAAAAGCGTCAAGCCCGGAGACTTCTCGCGTCGCGTGGCGGCGCTGGGCGGCCAGGAAAACGCATTCACCTGGCGTGACTACACCGGCTATTACCAGCAGATTCCGTCCAACCGTCTGGAAGACGTGATGAAGCTGGAATCCGACCGTTTTGCCAACAACCAGTGGCCGGACTCCGAATTCAAGAAGGAAATCGAGGTCATCAAGGAAGAGCGTCGCATGCGCACCGACGACCAGCCGCGCGCCATGCTGATGGAGCAGCTGATGGCGGCCACCTTCATGGCCTCGCCCTATCGCCGCCCCGTGGTGGGCTGGATGAGCGATCTGGACTCCATGACGCCCGGAGATGTGCGCGACTTCCACAAGCGCTGGTATGTGCCGTCCAATGCCGCCGTGGTCGTGGTCGGAGACGTGAACGTCAACCAGGTGCGTGCCTGGGCCGAGAAGTATTACGGCAGCATTCCCGCGCGTGCTCTGCCGCAGCGCAAGCCGCAGACCGAACCCAGGCAGATCGGCGTGCGCCGCATCGAGGTCAAGCAGCCTGCCGAGCAGGCCTTTATCGCCATGGCCTATCGCACGCCCACGCTGAAGAGCGTGGACAAGCTGCAGGCCGACGACAAGGACGCGCTGGCGCTGTTGGTGCTGTCCGCGGTGCTCGACGGTTATGACGGTGCTCGTCTGGAACGCGCCCTGGTGCAGGGCGAAGGCCAGGCCAACGGTCGTGTGGCAGACAGCGCCGGCAGCTCGGCCAACATCATGGGGCGCGGGCCCAGCCTGTTCATGCTGACCGGCGTGCCGGCCCAGGGCAAGACCGTGGCCGATGTGGAAGCTGCCTTGCGCGCCCAGATCAAGAAGGTGGCCGAGGAGGGCGTGCAGGCTGACGAGCTGGAGCGCGTCAAGACGCAGTGGATGGCCTCCAACGTCTATGAGCGCGATTCCGTCATGGGCCAGGCCCAGAATCTGGGCAATTACTGGATCCAGAACATGCCGCTGGATGCCGAGGACAAGCTGCTGGCCGAGCTGCAGAAAGTCACCTCCGACGATGTGAAGGCCGTGGCTGCCAAGTATTTCGGCGACGACCAGCTCACCGTCGGCACTCTGGTGCCCCAGCCGCTGCCCGCGGGCGCCAAGCCCCAGCGTCCCATGTCCGGCAAGGCCGATGCAGGCGGTTCGGTGCATTGATGAAACACCCCCTGAGCTGCTTGCCTGGGCGGCCCCGCGCCTTCCCCTCTCTCTACGCACTGCGCGCCAGGGGCGGGGGACGCAGCCTTCGCTGCGGGGCGGCCCATGCCGGGCTGCTTGCGCATGGGGCATGGCCTCGCTGATGCGGCGACATGGAAAACAGAGGTTGAACACATGAAAACTATGAAGAAAATAGCTGCTGGCGCTTTTGTGGTGAGCGCTGGCATGGGTTTTCTGACCCAGTCTGCCTGGGCCTTGCTGCCGATAGAGCACTGGACCCAGCCCAGCGGTGCCCAGGTCTGGCTGGTGCAAAGTCCCGGCATTCCCATGGTGGATGTGCAGGTGGATTTTGACGCCGGCAGCCGCCGCGATCCCGAGGACAAGCTGGGCCTGGCGGCAGCCGTGGCCATGATGTCCTCCAAGGGCATCAAGGCGGCGGGCGATGCACCTGCGCTGGATGAGAACGGCCTGGGCCAGGCCTGGGCCGACCTGGGCGCCAGCTTTGGCGCCAGCGCGGGGCGCGACAGCTTCAGCTTCGGCCTGCGCACGCTGACCGTGCCCGATCTGCAGCAAAAAGCCGTGGCCCTGGCGGCGCGCCAGATCGCGTCGCCAAGCTGGCCCGAGGCCGTGTGGCAGCGTGACCGCGAGCGCTGGAGCGCCTCCATCAAGGAAGCCGACACCCGTCCCGGCACCGTGGCCTCCAAGGCCTTCCGCAAGGCCGTGTTCGGCAGCTCGCCCTATGGCTATCAGACCACGGTCGACAGCCTGGGCCGGATCGATGTTTCGGCCATGCAGGACTTTCACCGCAAGCTGATTGCCGCCTGCCGCGCCAAGGTCAGCGTGGTGGGAGCGGTCAATCGCCAGCAGGCCGATGCCATGGTCAAGCAGTTGCTGGGGCCGCTGCAGGCCACCAATGGCAACGACTGCCCGCCGCTGCCTGCCGTGAGCAAGGTGCAGGACCTGAAGCAAGCCAAGGTCGAGAATATTCCGTTCGAGTCGGCCCAGGCCCAGGTGCTCATAGGCCAGCCCGGCATTGCGCGCAACAACCCCGATTTTCTGGCCGTGATGGTGGGCAACCATATCCTGGGCGGCGGCGGCTTCACCTCGCGGCTGATGGAAGAAGTGCGTGAAAAGCGGGGCCTGACCTACGGGGTCTCCAGCGACTTCTCGCCGGGACTGGATCGCGGTGCCTTCATCATCGGCCTGCAGACCCGTCCCGATCAGGCGGCCGAGGCGCTCAAGGTCTCGCAGGACGTGTTGCGCAAATTCATTGCCGAAGGTCCTACCGACAAGGAACTCAAGGCGGCCAAGGACAATCTGATCGGCGGCTTTGCCCTGCGCATAGACAGCAACCGCAAGCTGCTGGGCAATGTGGCCAACATCGCCTGGAATGGCCTGCCGCTCGATTATCTGGAGCACTGGACCGATCGCGTTCAGGCTCTGACCACCAAGGACGTGAAGGAGGCGATGCAGCGCATGGTTCAGCCCGAGCGCATGGTCACCATCACTCTCGGAGCCAAGCCATGAGCCGCAGTGCCATTAAGCTACACACACCCGCAGGCCGCAAGGCGCTGGACAAGATGATTCACGAGTCCGAGCGCAAGGCGCAGGAGCTGGCGGCCAGCCGCCCGGCCCGTCCCGGAGCCAAGGCTGCCCAGCCTGCCGCCCGCAAGCC
>NZ_JBKFBC010000015.1:6678-37275 GCF_053345995.1 Comamonas sp. C24C
GCGCAAAAGCCCGGTCTGCGGCCCACGCCCGATCGCGTGCGCGAGACCCTGTTCAACTGGCTGGGCCAGGACCTGAGCAACTGGAAATGCATCGATGCCTTCGCGGGCACGGGGGCACTGGGCTTTGAGGCCGCATCGCGCGGCGCCAGCAGCGTCATCATGAACGAGCAGGATGCCGCCCTGGTGCAGCAGTTGCAGCGTCTTCAGCAAAAGCTCGATGCCAGGATGGTCAAGGTGCAGCGCGGTGATGCGCTGAGCTGCCTGAAGACTGTGGCGGGGCAGGATCTGATCTTGCTGGACCCGCCATTCGGTCAGACCGAGCTGTTCGAGCCCGCGCTCAAGGCCGCCACGGCGGCCTTGAATGATGGCGGCTTCATTTATCTGGAAGCTCCCGAAGCCTGGGCCGAGGACCGCTTGCTGGAAATGGGGCTGGAGCTGCACCGCTATCTGAAGGCCGGCGCCGTCCATGCGCATCTGCTGAAGAAGCAGTAAAGCCTTGAAGCCGAACCGGGAGCTGCTGGCGCTTCGAGCAGAGGCGCCAGCAGCTCTTTTTTGCATGGTTCAGCACTGCGCAGGCCTGAATGCATAATCTCTTTACGCTGCACTGCAGCAGCCCTCACACTCATCAAGACCCGCAGGAAAGAGATAAGCCATGAGCCAGGACCTGATCGCTGTTTACCCCGGAACCTTTGACCCGATCACGTTGGGGCATGAAGATGTGGTGCGCCGGGCTGCACAGCTGTTTGGCAAGGTCATCGTGGCGGTGGCGGCAGGCCATCACAAAAAGACGCTGTTTTCGCTGGAGGAGCGCATTGCCATGGTGCGCGAGGCCTGCGCCAATTATCCGCAGGTGCAGGTGGAAAGCTTTGACGGGCTGCTCGCGCATTTCGTGCTCGCACGCGGCGCCAAGGCCATGGTGCGCGGCCTGCGTGCGGTCACGGACTTCGACTATGAGTTCCAGCTTGCCGGCATGAACCGCACGCTGATGCCCGAGGTGGAAACCGTGTTTCTCACGCCCAGCGATCGCTATCAGTTCATCAGCTCCACCTTTGTGCGCGAGATTGCCACGCTCAACGGCGATGTGGACAAGTTTGTCTCCAAGGGCGTGCATGAGCGCCTGATGGTCAAAGTCGGCCGCGCGGCCTGAGCAGTCAGTCGCCCTGGCTGGGCGATCTGCTGCGATAGCTGCTGACGGTCTCGTGGACGAAGCGCAGCTTGTCCCAGGCCGGGCCGGAAATGGCAAACGGATAGGCATCGCCATGGCCCAGGCTGCGATTGAGGCTGTTGTGCAGCAGCGTGAGCGGCACCCACTGGGATTGCATCACTGAAAAGTCTGGCGGTACCGGTCCCAGCGGGTTTTGAATGAGCTGCTGGCCGGTGCTGGGGATGTCCGGCACGGTAATGCAGGTGCCGTAGCTGGCTGCAGTCTCCAGCAAGTCCACCATGTGCAGATAGTGCGCCCAGGTTTCGGCCCAGTCTTCCCAGGGATGAGCCGTGGCATAGGCGCTGATGAACTGGTCGCGCCAGCGGTTGTCCAGCGGGTCCTTGTCGTAGTGACGCTGCAGCGCCTGGGCATAGTCCTGATTCTCATAGCCGAACAATGCTCTGAAGCGCTCCAGATGCGCGCTGCTGGCTATCAGCTGATCCCAGTAGAAATGGCCCGACTCGTGGCGCAGATGCCCGATCAGCGTGCGATAGGGCTCGTGCAAGGCCTGGCGGCGCTTGGCTCGCTCGTCGTCGTCGGCCTCGACGACATTGAGCGTGATCATGCCGCTGGCATGGCCGGTCATGACGGGGTTCTGACCGGGAATATCTGCGAGCAGGGAAAAGCGCGGCTCGGCCACGCGGTGCTCATGCGGGTCCAGCAGGCCCAGTCTGGCCAGGGTGTAGAACAGCCGGCGCTTGGCGACTTCGATCTTGGCCCAGCGCAGCTCGTTGGCGGGATCGCTGCCGTCGGGCAGCCATTCGGTCTGGCGGCAGGAGACGCACAGCGGCTGCGGGTCTGAAGCCTCGATCGCAAAATTGCACAGGCTGATGTTGTGGCGGTGGGCGCAGGGGCGGTAGCGGGCGTTGGGGGCTGCGGCAGGCGGCAGAATGCCGACTCGCAACTGGTCGGGCAGAAAGGCCTGGCTGGCGCCGCAATGCACGCATTGCAGGCTTTCAAAATAGATCAGGTGGCCGCAGGCCTCGCAGTTGAAAACTTGCATGCGGACACTTTAATGGCGAACTCGGCTGCCAGGGTGTAGGAAAAAACAAAGCCAGCTCGAAAGCTGGCTTTGGGCTGGAAGCGCAGCCCTCATGCAGGGGCTGGCTTCAGGTGCGCATCGTCAAGGCCTGACCACGATGCTGTTGCGCACTTCACGCACATGCTTGGTCGTGCGGGCGATTTCGCCGGCACGGGCTTTTTCCGCTTCGGATTTGGCAAAGCCCGAAAGCTGCACGGTGCCGTTCATGGTTTCCACGCTGATGGCGGTTGCCGAGACGCTCTTGTCTTCGGCCATCTTGGCCTTCACAGCAGTGGTGATGCCGGCGTCATCCACATAGGAGCCCACAGTCTGCTGGTCACGAGCCACCGAACAGGCTGTGGTAGCCAGCACGGTCGTCGCGGCGACCAGACTGAAAGCCAAAGCACGAGTCAGATTTTTCATATGGTTCTCCCTTGGTTTTGAAAAGGCGCAAAGCACGCCTGCGAAAGCTGGGAACGTCGCACGTTCCAAGAGTTATTTCCTGCGCGAGCGACCCAGAAAGAAGGCCGTCGCCAGGGCCGCGCCGGTCGCTGCTGCGATCAGCACGGAACGCCCGGGTTGTTCGGACACATACTTGGTGGTCGCATCCGCTGCGGTGTTGAACTGACGGCGTGCGCGGTGCGAGCTGTCGGCCCAGAAGTTGATGCTGCGCTCGGCCAGATCCTGAGCCCGGTTGGCCAGGTTGTCGATCAGCGGGTTTTCGCTGTCTTCGACATTGCGCATGTGGCGACCGGTAGAGTCGATGGCCTCGGAAGCCGTGCGGCGCGAGCGACGTGCGGTGTCTTCGACCTTGTCGGCGATGTCCTCGGCCACATCCCGTGCTTCGTTCACCATTTTCTGGGCAGCCTGCTTGCCGGAGTCCACGGCGTCTTGCGCCGCATCGGCCATCTTGTGTGCAGCATTCTGGGCGGATTGGGCGGCGTGCTTTGCCGTGTCCTTGACGTCTGCAGCCACATCCTTGGCGGCGCCCTTGAGATCTTCAACCGTGTCCTTGGCGTCTTTTACGGCTTGGCTCATTGTTTGGAACTCCCTGAAATCTAGAAATTTTCGTGACAGCGTGCAGTAACGCCAGTCTGCGGAACCCTGCCTCCAGGAGGCAGAGGTTGAGTGTGATCATGGCGAATACTGGTGGTTTGTGCAATGTGAGCGAACAAAGTTCTACACATTGGGTGCCGTTGCTACTTCTTCACCAGGCCCATCAGGAAGGTGATGACGGCCATGACCAGGAAGACGAAAAACAGGATCTTGGCAATGCCTACGGCGCTGGCCGCAATACCGCCGAAACCGAAAACTGCAGCGATCAAGGCAATCACCAGAAAGACAATGGCGTAGTGCAACATGGTTTTCTCCTTTCGAATGCAGACCGACAGGCATTGCTGTGCGGCCATGTATTGACTGTAGAGAACTGTGCAGCCCGTGCCTGACGGTGAGCTTCTGCCACCTGGGTCGGGGTATTTAGAGACAGCCGTGTAGGACGACATCGACTTGCGCGGCCGAGCACTACCCGGTTTCAGGCAGTTGCTACGCTCAGGGGAATGACTGCCGAGATGGTGGTGCCCTTGCCGGGTTGCGAGGCCACGGTGAGCCTGCCGCCAACGGCTTCGACACGGTGCTTCATGCCTGCCAGGCCATGGGAGTTGGGGCGCATGCTGGCGGGCTCGAACCCTTGACCATCGTCCTGAATCTGCACAGCCACATAGGTGGGGTAGTTGTGCACCGTGACGATGACATGGCTGGCTCTGGCGTATTTGCCGATATTGGTCAGCGACTCCTGCACGACGCGATAGACCGTCAGCTGCGTGGACTCGGGCAGGTCCACCTGTTCCAGGCTGCATTCCACCTCGATGTTGCTGCGATCGCCGAACTCCCGGGTCAGGATTTCCAGTGCCGTGGTCAGACCCAGGTTGGAAAGCGAGGACGGGCGAAGGTCCTCGATGATCCGGCGCTTGAGTGCAATGCCGCTGTTGAGCGTCTCGATCAGATGGGTGACACGTTCGGAGACCTCGGGTGCCGAGGTGTCGATCTTGGATTTGAGCCGCGCAACATCGAGTTTGGCTGCGGTCAGCAGCGAGCCCAGCTCATCATGCAGCTCGCGTGCCAGATGCGCCCGCTCGTCTTCGCGTACCTGCTGCAAATGGGTTGCCAGCTCGGTGAGCGCCGCTGTGCGGTCACGCACGACTTCCTCCAGGCGATTACGTTCGTCGCGCTGTATCTCCTGCTCGCGCTGATGTGAATGTTGCAGTGCATTGGCCTGTCGCAGATACATGAAGAAGCCCAGAATCCCTAGCGCCGTCACGGTCGCAATGCCCAGGCGCGACAGGCCCAGCGTCTGCTCGATGTCCGCAAGATTGGACTTGACGCGCTGGTCGATGCTGTCCATCAGGGTCTTGATGTGGCCCCGTATGGCATCCATGTTTTCCATGCCCACATCGGTGAACATCACAAAGCGCCATGCTTCGTCGTTGCCCTGGCGATAAAGGCGCAGGCTCAGCTCCATTTCGCTGGTCTTGCGCTCGACCTGGCGGGCCAGCGGCGTGAAGGTGGCCAGCTCCTTGGGGTCCATGATGAAGATGCTGCGCAGCTCGTCCATGCTGCTGCTGATGGCGGCAGAAGCGGAGTTGTAGGGCTCGAGATAGCGCTCTTCTCCCGTCAGCAGATAGCCGCGCAGACCGGTTTCAGCGTCCAGCATCTGCTGCATCAGCAAGCTGAGCTTGGCTCTGGTGCTTTGTGTCTTGGTGAGCGTATCCAGAGCCTGCAAGGAGCGCTTATAGCCTGCCTCATTAATGCTTACCATTAAGACTGCCGCAACGACTGCGATCGTCAAACTGACTGCAATTTTGCGGATATTGGTCCAGCGCATCTACATCCTCTCACCGACAAGGCAATTACCTGATATTCTGCATAACCGTAGCGTCAACGACTGACATCATAGTGCGGGTCTTAAAATGTTATGCGCCCTGGAGACGAGCGCGGTTTCATGAAAAGAGGTGTTCATGATAAAAGTAGGCATAGTGGATGACCATGCGATCGTTCGCTCGGGATTACGCCAATTCCTGTCGGAGCATGTGGACCTGAGGGTCGTGGGAGAAGCCGGCAATGGACGGGAAGCCATTGATCTGGTTCGGGAGCATGAAATCGATGTGCTGCTGATGGATTTGTCCATGCCCGGGCAAAGCGGCATAGATGCCCTGGCCATGCTCAGGGCCAAGGCGCCCGACATGGGCATCCTGATACTAAGTGGATACCCTGAGGAGCATTACGCGATCAACCTGATTCGTCAGGGGGCCAGCGGATATCTCAACAAGGAGTGCGATCCCCAGGATATTGCGGAGGCCATCCGCACCGTGGCTCTGGGAAGGCGCTATCTGACGCCGGCAGTGGCCGACCTCCTGGCCCAGCAGCTCAATCGCAAGGATGATGTGCCGGCGCACGAGCAATTGTCGGAGCGCGAGTTTCAGGTGTTTCTGAAGCTTGCTCGCGGCGAGACTGCCGGAGATATTGCCAAGTCGCTTTCCCTGAGTGTGAAAACAGTGAGTACTTACAGAACCAGGCTCATGGAAAAAATGGGGCTTTCCTCGAATAGCGACCTGACCTACTATGCGCTGAAAAACCGCCTCATTGATTAATGAGGCTCCAATAAAAAAGGCTTGAAAGATTCAAGCCTTTTTTACTTTTTGTTATTATCAAGACTTGCTGGTATTCAGATCCATGCAGAAATCGATAAGCGCATCGATTTCATTGGACTTGTCAAATACGGCATCGGCATTGAGTTCCAGGCAGCGCTGGCGGATATCGGCAGTCGCATAATTGCTCAGCACCAGCAGCTTTTTCTGCCGCGGTCGCTGTTGAAAGCTGGTGACAATGCCAAGGCCGCTGCCTTCGCGCAGGAACAGGTCCACGATCACCAGATCCCAGGCATCCGGGTTATGGCTGAGCCAGCGTACGGCATCGGCTTCGGTCTCTGCCACCCCCACAGCCTCGACATCGGCAAGCTCCGCCATCGTCGCAATCAGGTTGTCGCGAATCGTAGGGTTGTCTTCAACAAAAAAGGTACGCAGTTTCACGACGGTAGCAAGTTGAGGTAGATGCCATGGATCAAGCTGTGAGAGTCGTTCAATTCTCGGTATGGGGAATCAATTACGGCCTATGAAAAATCATTGTATTGATGTTTTTTGTGATTTGTGCTTGACGTTCCACAGATATCACAGGTTTTAACCCTAGCAATTTTCATCCTACTCCACTCCATGGAACGTGCATCAAGCATTTGAAGTTGTCCGACAGAAGATCGGCCAAAACCGACAATCAGCTTCAGTGCTTCAGCTGCCTGCTGGGTTCCGATCAGTCCGACCAGCGGTGCAAAGACGCCCATGGTCGAGCACTGGACCTCTTCGAATTCGGCCTCTGGCGGAAAGACGCAGGCATAGCACGGGCTGTCGGGGTCGCGCGGATCAATGACCATCAGTTGGCCATCGACACGGATGGCCGCTCCTTCGATCAGAGGCACGCCATGGCGTACGCAGGCCGCATTGATGGTCTGGCGGGTCTTGTAGTTGTCGGTGCAGTCCAGCACGATGCTGGCCTCGGGCAGCAACTCGTCGAGCAGGCTCTCGGTCGCACGCTGCTGGATGCAGCGAATCTCTATCCCGGGGTTGATGGCATGCACGGCGGTGCGTATCGACTCCACCTTCGCCATGCCTATGCGCTCGGTCGTGTGGGCAATCTGGCGTTGCAGATTGGTCATGTCCACGACATCGTTGTCGACGATGGTGATGCGGCCCACACCTGCCGAGCCCAGATAGAGTGCGGCGGGCGAGCCCAAGCCGCCGGCTCCGATGATCACTGCATGCGTTGCCAGAATGCGTTCCTGGCCTTCGATGCCGATCTCGTCGAGCATGATGTGACGGGAATAGCGCAGCAATTGATCGTCATTCATCGGTTTGCGTCCATGGTTCCAAGAAAAAAGCCGGGCAAGCCCGGCTGATTTTGAGCGGGTTTGACAACCCGGTGCTTATTTTTTGCTCTTGTCGGAGTCGCCCTTTTCGGGGGCTTTCTTCTCAGCGGGCTTTTTATCTGCAGCCGTCGCGTCCCCGGGCTTTTCTTCGGCCTTTCGCTCTGTCAGGGTCTTGCTGACCTTGACGGGCTGGCCCTTGAGCTTGTTCAGCGCCTGTTGCAGCTGGAAGTCCTTGTCAGTTCCGAATTCCGGCAGGCGGCGTTCGGCAGCAGGCTTCTTCGCTTCCTCTTCCAGGCGCTTGCGGGCTTCCTCGCGTGCTTTTTCCAGGGCGTCGTTCTTGACCTCGGCACCCTGTCCGCTGGACAGATGCTTCTCGAGATCCGCCTCGCGCATGCCCAGTGCGGCAAACAAGTCGCCATCCGCCGTCTCGTCCACCATCACATCGGGCACGATGCCCTTGGCCTGAATGGACTTTCCGCTAGGCGTGTAGTAGCGCGCCGTCGTCAGCTTGAGAGCCGTATCGGGGCCCAGGGGGCGCACGGTTTGCACCGACCCCTTGCCGAAGGACTGGCTGCCCATGACGGTGGCGCGCTTGTGATCCTGGAGCGCTCCGGCCACGATTTCACTGGCCGAGGCCGAGCCTTCGTTGACCAGAACCACCAGAGGCAGCTTTTTCAGGGCTGCAGGCAAACGCTGCAGGGGATCGCCAAAACCGCGCTGGGCGTAGAACTCGGGCGATGCCTTGTAGACGGCCTTGCTTTCAGCCAGCTGGCCGTTGGTGGAAACCACGGGCACATCGGGTGGCAGGAAGGCGGCCGAGATGGCTACGGCCGCATCCAGCAGTCCGCCGGGATCGTTGCGCAGGTCCAGCACCAGGCCCTTGAGATTGGGTTCCTGCTTGTAGATTTCCTCGACCTTGCGCACAAAGTCGTCCACGGTGCGTTCCTGGAACTGGCTCAGGCGAATCCAGGCGTAGCCGGGCTCGATCACCTTGCCCTTGACCGACTGGGTCTTGATCTCTTCGCGGGTGATGGTGACGGGGAAGCTGCGGCTTTCATCCTTGCGCAGGATGTTCAGGCGCACCTTGGTATTGGGTTCACCGCGCATGCGCTTGACGGCGTCATTGAGCGTCAGGCCCTTGACGGCCGTGTCGTCGATCTTGGTGATCAGGTCGCCGGTCTTGAGGCCGGCGCGGAAAGCGGGCGAGCCTTCGATGGGAGAGACGATCTTGATCAGCCCATCTTCCATGGTGATCTCGATGCCGACGCCCACGAACTTGCCGGAAGTGCCTTCCTTGAATTCTTTGTAGGTCTTCTTGTCGAAGTACTGGGAGTGGGGGTCCAGGCTGGAGACCATGCCGGAGATGGCATCGGTGATCAGCTTCTTGTCGCTGACCTGCTCGACGTAATCGGTCTTGATCAGGCCGAAGACGGCCGACAACTGCTGGATTTCTTCAAGTGGCAGAGGTGTCACACCCCCGCGGGCCAGCGTCTGCAGGGATACGGTGGTCAACGCACCGGCGACCACGCCCACAGAGATCCAGCCTGCAATTTTGATTTTTTGACCCATAGCACCCCTTAAACCATTCGCAATATACACCTTCGACGGCAGAAGGCCCACGAGGTTCCATAGGCCTTTTGCAGTGTCAGCCCGGTTCAGACTGCGTCAGCGTCCGAACCGGGGTGGTGACAGGTCTCAGGCCTTGCCCTGGGCCGCGACTGCCGCTGCGGCCTTGGCGGCGGCTTCGGCATCGCCCAGGTAGTAGTGGCGGATGGGCTTGAGATCGGCGTCGAGCTCATAGACCAGAGGAATGCCATTGGGTACGTTCACGCCCACGATCTTGTCGTCGGCGATGTTGTCCAGATACTTGATCAGGGCGCGGATGGAGTTGCCGTGAGCGGCAACCACCACGCGCTTGCCGGCCTTGATGGCGGGGGCGATGGACTCGTTCCAGAACGGCACGACGCGCTCGACCGTGTCCTTGAGGCACTCGGTCAGCGGGATCTGCTCGGGCTGCAGCTTGGCGTAGCGCACATCGCTGCGTTCGCTGCGGGGGTCGGTGGCTTCCAGGGCGGGAGGCGGCACGTCGTAGCTGCGGCGCCAGACCAGCACCTGCTCGTCGCCGTACTGCTTGGCCATATCGGCCTTGTTCAGGCCCTGCAGGCCGCCATAGTGGCGTTCGTTGAGGCGCCAGCTATGCACCACGGGCAGCCAGGTGCGGTCCATTTCATCCTGCACATGCCACAGGGTACGGATGGCGCGCTTGAGCACGCTGGTGTAGGCCACATCGAAGTCATAGCCTTCTGCCTTGAGCAGTTGGCCGGCCTTCTTGGCCTGTTCGACGCCGGTGGCAGTCAGATCCACATCGGTCCAGCCGGTGAAGCGGTTTTCAAGGTTCCAGGTGGATTCACCGTGGCGGATCAGAACGAGCTTGTACATGGATTCTCTCAAAGTAGCAAAGCAGTAATGACACAAAGTCAAAAGCGTGCATTTTAGGGGCTGGGCTTTGTCCGGGCTTGAGGCAAGGAAAGCCGGCTGGGGCAAGCCGCCGGCGGCAGGCTATTCCTGTGGGGCTCTTCGGGGATTGTGCGGAGCACCCACTTGCGGTGCGTGGCGCATCGGCAATGGCTATGGGCTTGCAGGCCGCAGGTCTGTGGCCTGCTGCCGCAGCCCGCTGTCAAGCCTGCCTCTAAAATCGTCCGGTTTGCCATCCCAAGGAATGACGTGAAATTCATCATTGATAACTGGTATTTGATCCTGATTGCCGTGGCTTCGGGTGTGATGCTGCTCCTGCCCGCACTGCGCGGCGCGACCGGCGGCTCGCTGTCGGCAGCGGCTGCGGTGCATCTGATCAACCGCGAAAAAGCCGTGGTGCTGGACGTCTGCGAGCCCGAAGAGTTTGCGGCCGGCCATGTCAACGGCGCGAAGAACCTGCCGCTGAGCCAGTTGGAAGAAAAGCTGCCCACCACCGTCAAGAACAAGCAGCTGCCCGTGGTGCTGGTCTGTGCAACGGGCGCCCGCGCCGCGCGTGCCGAAGCCGTAGCCAAGAAGCTGGGCTATGAAAAGGCCCAGGCGCTTGCTGGCGGCATGAAGGCCTGGCGCGATGCCGGCCTGCCGGTTGAAAAAGCCTGATCCGGTCCCAACTGAGAACCCTGACGACTGCAGCGTTGCATGCTGCAGTGCAAAACACCAAGGAAGTTGCCCATGCAAGCCGTGAAGATGTACACCACCGCCGTCTGCCCCTACTGCATTCGTGCCAAGCAGATTCTCCAATCCAAGGGCGTGGAGCAGATCGAGGAGGTGCGCATCGACTTCGATACCGCCGCCCGCGAGCACATGATGCAGACCACTGGCCGCCGCACCGTGCCCCAGATCTTCATCGGCGACACCCATGTGGGCGGCTGCGACGATCTGATGGCGCTCGATGCCAAGGGCGGTCTGCTGCCTCTGCTGCAAGGCTGACGCATCTGCGCCGCCCATGTTGTCCCAGGACATGAATTTGCACTTTGTGCCGGCTGCCAGGATGCAGCCATGGGCGGCCACTGCATAATGCCAAATGCTATTTTCTGGGAAATGCCTGCTGTGAGGATAGCTGCGTGCTGATTCTCCGTGCAGGCATTTTCATTTCCCTCTCAAGATTTTTCTGAAAGACCTAGCTCATCATGGCCGAACAAGACAACAGCCCCGTGTTCCAGATCCAGCGCGTGTATCTGAAGGACCTGTCCCTGGAGCAGCCCAACTCTCCCGCCATCCTGCTGGAGCAGGAGCAGCCCAGCGTGGACATCCAGCTGGGCGTGGAAGCCACTCCCGTGGCTGAAGGCGTCTACGAAGTGGCCGTGACCGCCACGGTTCAGACCAAGATTCAGGACAAGACCGTGTTCCTGGTCGAAGCCAAGCAGGCCGGCATCTTCGAAATCCGCAACGTGCCCGAAGACCAGATGGGCGGCGTGATCGGCATTGCCTGCCCCCAGATCATCTACCCCTATCTGCGCGGCAACGTGGCCGACGTGGTGACCCGCGCCGGCTTCCCTCCCGTGCACCTGGCCGAAATCAACTTCCAGGCCATGTACGAGCAGCAGCAAGCCGCTGCCGCCGCTCAGACCGAAGGCCAACTGCCCCAGTAAGCTGACGGCAGCTTCCGATTCCTGCGATGTGCAAGAATCGGCAGCCAGGCAAAAAAGAGGCCCTAGAGGCCTCTTTTTATTGTGGGTTGTGCGCAAACTGCTATCAAAATTCAGGTATGAAAATTCTTGTCATCGGCGCTGGCGCCTGGGGTACGGCCATGGCCATCAGCGCGTCCACCCATAAGGACCAGGATCGCGTCAGCCTCTGGGCGCGGGATCCGGCGCAGGCGCAGCTCATGCAGGCCGAGCGCGCCAACAGCCGCTATCTGCCCGGCATCCGCTTTCCGGATGCGCTCACGGTGGTCAGCGGCGATGTGATGGCCCATGTGGCGGATGCCGACCTGATCGTGCTGGGCACGCCCATGGCGGCACTGCGCCAGTGGCTGGGCCAGCTCAAGGATTGCCGCAGGCCCGTGGTCTGGCTGTGCAAGGGCTTCGAGGCCGTGGCCGCCGATGCCCCTGCCGGCAGCTACGGGCTGATGGCGCATGAGGTCTGCCAGCAGGTGGCACCGCAGCTGCAAAGCGGTGCGCTCAGCGGCCCCAGCTTCGCGGCCGAGGTGGCACGCCAGCAGCCTACGGCTCTGGTGGCAGCCAGCGCCCACGAGGGCGTGAGCGAGCTGCTGGTCTCGGCCTTTCACGGCGAGGCCATGCGCGTCTATGCCAATCAGGACATCGTGGGCGTGGAGGTGGGCGGTGCCGTCAAGAATGTGCTGGCCATTGCCACGGGTCTTTGCGACGGCCTGCAGCTGGGGCTGAACGCGCGCGCGGCACTGGTCACGCGTGGCCTGGCCGAGATGACGCGCCTGGGCGTGGCGCTGGGCGCGCGCGCCGAAACCTTCATGGGCCTGTCCGGCCTCGGCGATCTGGTGCTGACTGCGACCGGCGATCTCTCGCGCAACCGCAAGGTGGGCCTGTTGCTGGCCGAAGGCAAGAGCTTGGAGCAGGCCGTGACATCGCTGGGCCATGTGGCCGAGGGCGTTTACAGCGCCCGCACGGTGCTCGCCCGGGCACGCCAGGTCGGCGTGGAAATGCCCATCACCGAAACCGTGGTGGCCTTGCTGGACGGCCAGCTGCCGGTCACCGAAGCCGTGCAGCATCTGATGGTGCGCGATCCGCGCGGCGAGTAAGCCCATAAAACGATAGCTGTTAGCGCCTGATATTCATAGATTTCAGATATTTTTCTATCTGAAAATCAATGGATAAAGGCGGTAGCAGCTATTGTTTTTCATGATGCTGACCCGCGAATTCAGGTGCGCTACTTCGCCTCTCTGATGCTGAGCCAGGCACTCGCTGCCCCGCACAGCGCAATGACGACCATGCCCAGCACGGCCCATTGGTCGGGGATATGGCCATAGACCAGCCAGCCTGCCAGCAGCGCGCAGGGAATCTGGCTGTAGAGAAACGGCGTGATGGTCGCAGGCTCGGCTTTTTCATAGGCCTTGAGCAGCATCAGATGTCCGACGGCGCTGCCTGCGCCCATGGCAATCGCGGCCAGCCAGAGCGCGGCGCTGTCCGGCAGCTGCCAGACCCAGGGCAGGGTCATGCAGGTCAGGCTCAGGGCCAGCAGGCTGGTGTAGATCTGCGTGGTCAGCGGGCGCTCCTTGCCCGCCATGCGGCTGCTCAGGATCTGATAGGCCGTGTTGGCCAGCAGCTGCAGCGCAGGCCAGACCAGGGCCCAGCCGCTGAACTGGCTGCCGCCCGGTCGCAGGATGACCAGCGTGCCCGCAAAGCCCAGCGCCACCAGCACCCAGCGCAAGGGGCTGACCTGCTGGCCCAGCCAGAGAGCGGCCAGCAAGGTGAGGGCCAGCGGCGTCAGCGCCACGATGGCCGTGAACTCCGCCAGCGGCAGATAGCGCAGGCTGAGCATGGCCAGCGCATTGCTCAGGCAAAACAGAATGGCGCGCAGAAACTGAAAGCCCGGGCGCCGGGTGCGAAAGATGTCCAGTCCATGGCGAGCCACACCAAAGCCCACGGTCAGCACCGACTGCAGCGCATAGCGCAGCCATAGCGCCATCAGCAGCGGAAGCAGGGCGCCCGCATATTTGGAGCCCGTATCGAGTATCGAAAAACAGGCGCAGGCCAGCACCGTGAAGCCGATGCCCGTCAGCGTATGGCGATGGACCGAGGAGGCGGAGTGCTGTGACATGGAAGAACTTACCGGGCACTGGGCGGTGCCGAGAGAAAAGATTTCAGGTGATTTTGGCCTGAAGCCCCTGATTACTAAGCGTTAGCAGCTATTGAATTCATGGCGTGAACTCAATCATGGGGCGTGACGCAAGAGAGAGACCGCAAGCAAGGGCCTAGCCGGCCGCACCGCCCCGCAGCTAGGGCTGCCCGATGCTGTCGTCCCCCTCCCATAGCGCGCAGCGCGTAGAGAGAGGGGGAAGCCGCGGGGCCGCCCAGGCAAAGCGGCTCAGGGGGAGCTTACAAGCCCAGTTCCAGCGCCAGCAGTTCCTCCACCGTCTGGCGACGGCGAATCAGCTGGCTTTGCGCGCCATCGACCAGCACTTCGGCGGCCAGCGGGCGGGTGTTGTAGTTGCTGGACATGGAGCTGCCATAGGCGCCCGTGTCGTGAATCACCAGCAGGTCGCCCACGCTGGCGCCGGCCAGCGAGCGCGGCAGCACCACGCCGCCGTCGCCCTGGGTGAAGACGTCGCCCGATTCGCACAGCGGGCCGGCCACCACGCTGTCCTGCGCGGGCAGGCTCTGGCCGTCGCGGCGCAGCACTTCCATGCCGTGGTAGCTGCCGTACATGCTGGGGCGCATCAGTTCGTTGAAGCCGGTATCGACCAGCACGAAGTGGTTGCTGCCCGCATTCTTGGTGGCGCGCACGGTGCCCAGGAGCACGCCGGACTCGGCCACCAGGAAGCGGCCGGGCTCCAGCTCCAGACCCAGGCTGTGGCCCACGATGCCTTCTGCCTGCTTGCGCGCCGCATCCCACAGGCCGTGGTAGTGGTTGGTGTCGATGGTGGCATCGCCAGCACGATAGGGGATGGACAGGCCGCCGCCGGCCGAAATCGCATGCAGGTCCACGCCCGCGGCCTTGGTGCGCTCGACCAGCTTGACCATGGCGCCGCAGACTTCCTGCAGGTGGCCGTAGTCCACGCCCGAGCCGATGTGCATGTGCAGGCCGGCCAGCACCAGGCCGCCAGCCTTGATGGCGTCCAGTGCGGCTTCCAGTTCGCTGTGCCAGATGCCGTGCTTGCTGTGCTCGCCGCCGGTGTTGGTCTTGTTGCTGTGGCCGTGGCCGAAGCCGGGGTTGATGCGCAGCCAGACATGGTGGCCCTTGGATACGGCAGCCAGCTGGTACAGCATGTCGATGGAGCCCGCGTTCACAGGCACCTGGTGCTCAACCACGGTGGCCAGTGTGACCTCGTCCATCACGTCTGCCGTGAAGACGATGTCGGCAGGCTCGCCAAAGCCGGGCGTGAAGCCGGCCGCCAGCGCGCGCAGGACTTCGCCGCGCGAGACCGCATCCACCTTCACGCCCTGCTCGCGCATGAGCTTGAGGATGTGGATGTTGGAGCAGGCCTTCTGGGCAAAGCGCACGGTGTCGAAAGCCTTGAGCTGGGCAATGCGCTCGCGGATGGTGGCGGCGTCATACACCCACAGCGGCGTGCCGTACTGGTCGGCCAGGTTCCAGAGCTGTGCGGGAGAGAAGGGGTTTGCCATGGCGGTCTCTTGAAAGGGATTAGTTCCGCGCATCATGCATGCGGCTATCTATTCAGTCCAATAGCTTGATTTATGAAGATTATTCAATATTGATATGCTCTGCACATGATCGATTCAGAAGCTTCGCAGCGCATCACCCACCGCCATATCGAGGTGTTCCGTGCCGTCATGACGGCCGGCAGCGTCACGGGTGCGGCGCAGTTGCTCTATACCTCCCAGCCCACGGTAAGTCGCGAGCTGGCGCGCATGGAGCAACTGCTGGGCTATGCGCTGTTCGAGCGTGTGCAGGGCCGGCTGCGTGCCAATGCGCGGGCCTTGCTGCTCTGGGACGAGGTGCGGCGCAGCTGGCAGGGCCTGGAGCGCGTGATCGACCGCGCCGTGGAGCTGGGGCGCCCGCAAGGGGCGAGCATCAGCGTGCTGTGTCTGCCGGCCCTCAGCCACGCCTTGCTGCCGGGCGCGCTGGCGCGTCTGCAGTCCCGTCACGGTGCGGTGGCCGTGAGCGTGAGCACCCAGGAGGCACCGCTGCTGCAGGAATGGATGGCGGCTCAGCGCTTCGATCTGGGCCTGTCCGAGCTGGCCGATGCGCCGCCGGGCACGCGCAGCCAGCCCTTGCCGGCCATGGATGAAGTGGCCGTGCTGCCTGCCGGCCATCCGCTGGCGCAGAAGGCGCTGCTGAGCGAGCGGGACTTTGAAGACGAGTCCTTCATCAGCCTGGCACGCGACGACCCCTACCGGGCACAGATCGATGCGGTGTTTGCCCGCGCCGGCGTGCAGCGCCGACTGAGCCTGGAGACCGCCAGCGCCGTTGCCGTCTGCACCATGGTGCAGCAGGGTCTGGGTCTGGCCATCGTCAACCCGCTGACGGCGCGGGCCTGCGCCGGCCCGCAGCTGGTGGTGCGGCCGCTGGCGTTCTCGATAGCGTTTCAGGTGCATATGCTGCTGCCGCTGCACCGGCCCGCGGATGCGGGCCTGTCGTGGTTGATCGCGGCGCTGGAGCAGGAGGCGCTCAGCCTGCTGGACGGCAGGCCCTGAAGTTGCCGATAGGGATTTCGAAAGTAAGCTTGCGCAAACTTCTATGTTGCAGTGCACAATAAACACTTGCACGCAAGGAGTTACACATGCCTGAATCCGCCATTCCCCATCGCACTGCCAGCGAACTGCTGGACATCAGCATGGCTGCACCTCAGGTCATCAACCACCGGCTCACGCGCATGGCGCTCAGCGGCCCGGTGCTTTCTGCGCGCGATCAGAAGGAGTTCACTCGCATGGTGGTGGAAAAGCAGGTGGCCTTCAGCCAGGCCTGGCTGACCATGGGGGCCGAGATGTTCAAGGTGCAGCAGCAGCTGTGTCTGGCCTGGATGCGCAACCCCTGGACCATGGGCCAGAAGCTGCCCGTGGCCGCCGACAAGGTGGCGGCCAGAAGCCTGGCGCCGATTCGCCGCAAGGCCGTGGCCAATGCCAAGCGCCTATCGCAGACCCGCCTGAAATAGGCACGCTAGACCCGGATGCGCTCTATCAGCCGCTGACTGGCGTCATCCAGCCCCTTGAGCTCCACGCGGCAGCCATGCTGGCGCAGGCGCTCCATCACCTTGTCCAGCGCGCCCACGGCGGTGATGTCCCAGAAATGCGCGCCGCTGACATCGATGCGGGCCTGCTTGCCGGCTGCGGCACGCACGTCGAAGGCTTCGATCAGCGCATCGGCAGAGGCAAAAAACACCTGGCCGCTCACCGTCCAGGTATAGAGATCACGAGCCTCGTTCAGGCTGCCCCGGACCTGCAGCATATTGGCCACCTTGAAGGTGAAGAACACGCCAGATAGCAACACGCCGGCCACCACGCCGGCGGCCAGATTGTGGGTGGCGATGGTGATGACCACCGTCACCAGCATCACCGAGCTGGACAGGCGCGGGTGGCGCACCAGATTGCCCAGCGACTTCCAGTCGAAGGTCGAGACCGACACCATGACCATGATGGCCACCAGAGCAATCACCGGCACCCGGGACACCCAGGGCTTGAGGGCGACCATCAGAATCAGCAGAAACACCCCGGCAAACAGGGTGGACAGGCGGCCGCGACCGCCGTACTTCACATTGCCCACGGCCTGGCCGATCATGCCGCAGCCCGCAATGCCGCCGAACAGGCTGGCCGAGACATTGGCCAGGCCCAGGCCCGTGCACTCGCGGCTCTTGTTGCTGGGCGTGCCCGTCAGGTCGTCCACCACGGCTGCCGTGAGCACCGACTCCAGCAGGCCCACCATGGCAATCGCCAGGGCCGGCAGGGCGATGATGCGCAGTGTCTCCAGACTCGCAGGGATTTCGGGCAGGGCGAACAGCGGCAGACTGTCCGGCAGATGGCCGAGGTCGGCCACGGTCTTGAGCGGCAGATCCATGAAGCTGCCCAGCAGCGTCAGCACCAGCACGCAGATCAGCGGTGAGGGAATGGCGCTCAGCGCCTTGAGCTGCAGCCTCTGTCCCAGCCAGGGCAGGCCGTAGATCAGGGCCAGGCCCAGGGCCAGCATGGTCCAGGTGGCGGTGTTGGCGCCCTGCAGGTGCGGCAGCTGGGCTGAAAAGATCAGAATGGCCAGCGCGTTGACAAAGCCCGTGCGCACCGAGCTGGAGACAAAGCGCACCAGGCTGCCCATCTTGCACAGGCCGAAAGCGATCTGCATGGCGCCGGCCAGCAGGCCTGCGGCCAGCAGATATGGCAGACCATGCGATGCGACCAGCGGAGCCGCCACCAGGGCCACCGAGCCGGCCGCTGCCGAGACCATGGCCGGGCGTGCTCCGAACACGGCAATCACGATGCTGATGATGAAGGAGGCATACAGCCCCACGGCCGGGTCCACGCCCGCGACAAAGGAAAAGGCAATGACCTCGGGAATCAGCGCAAACGTGGCGACGGCGCCGGCCAGCAGCTCACGCGGCACGCTGGGCGCCCACTCGGCGCGCCATCGGCTCAGGGAAAAATGGGGATTCATATCGCAGCAGCAAGTGATGCGCGGCCTGTGCAAGGCAGGCCGCGCCGGTGGGCGATATTAAGCAGTGCCCGAGACTTTTGCTGCCTGAGGGTCAGGCCGGGCGCTTGAAGCACACCATCTTGGGCCTGAAGCGCTGTAGCACCTCGCCGCGCTGGTTCCTGGTGTGGGAGAGCACGCGCACCAGAGCACGGTTGGGTTTGGACTGGGAGGGAATGATCTCCACGATTTCGGACTCCACCTGCAGCACGTCGCCGGGGCGCGTGGGCTGGGGCCAGGCCAGCTCTTCCATGCCGCCGCCGATCACGCCGTCGGCCAGGGGAATGCTCTGCGTCACCAGCAGCATGCTGATGGAGGCCGTATGCCAGCCGCTGGCGGCCAGGCCCTGGAAGAAGGTGTGCTTGGCGGCTTCGGGGTCGAGGTGAAAGACCTGGGGGTCGAACTGCCTGGCATAGGCAATGATTTGCGCCTCATCCAGCGGGTAGCCCTCGCTGACGAACTTCTGGCCTACGTACAGGTCATCGAGATAAAGTTTCTCGCTCATTGGCGTCCTCTTTCATGCCGGTGTATGGGGTGGCCGACAGTATGCGCGGCGGCGGCCCAGGCCGCTGTTGCCAAGGTGCCATAGCGCTATGCTTGGACGCATGAATTTCGAGTTTGAAGATTCCGAGGTCGCGGCAATCAGCCTGCAGAACGGCGCGTTGCAGATCCGCTTTTCCGCTGCCCGTGTGCTTGACGGTGACCGAGCCGGGGCCGGGGAGGGGCTGTGGCAACCGTTGCTATTGATATGCAAGCACATTGCGCAGCCTGACAAGGCTTCAGAGGCTGATTTGACTCCAATCCTGGCCGCCGTGGGCCGTGTTCGGCAAGCGCAGCTGCATGTCGCCGGGCAGCGCCTGCGCCGCCTGCCCCTGCCTTTTGCCAGCGATGCGGGTTTTGTGCTGGAGCTGGAAATGGGCGACGGCCTGTTTTGCCGGCTCAAGGGGCAGGGGCTTGCGCTGCAGGCTCTGCCCAGTCAGTCGTCGGTGGACTCCTACCAGTGCTGATGGAGCACCTTGCCTCTGTCTTGTTCCTGACGCTGGACACCGGCGCGGCCTGAATCAAAGGCGCCAGGCAAGGGGCGACATGCCCTTGCCCCGTGCCTAAGAGGGATACGGAATCCTAGAACTCCAGGTTGTCTATGAGCCGGGTGCTGCCCAGGCGTGCCGCGCCCAGGGCCACCAGTTCGCCGC
Source organism: Comamonas sp. C24C (assembly GCF_053345995.1). NCBI lineage: Bacteria > Pseudomonadati > Pseudomonadota > Betaproteobacteria > Burkholderiales > Comamonadaceae > Comamonas > Comamonas sp. C24C. The sequence continues at coordinate 25,878 of NZ_JBKFBC010000015.1, forward strand.
TGCGCGCATCGACAGGTGTCTGCAGATCGCTGCGCTGGCGCACGCTCAGATAGTCGGGCTCCCAGCCCTTGGCGCGCAGCGCGGCCATGGCCTGCGCTTCGAGATCGGCAAGATTGCCGCCCTGGCGCGCGGCATCGGCCAGGGCCTTGAGCGCCTGCGACAGCGCCATGGCCTGCACGCGCTGCTCGTCGCTGAGGTAGCCGTTGCGCGAGCTCAGCGCCAGGCCGCTGTCGGCGCGTGCCGTGGCGCAGCCGATGATCTCGATGGGCAGGGCGAACTGCTGCACCATGCGGCGGATCACCATCAGTTGCTGATAGTCCTTCTGTCCGAAAACGGCCGTGCCGCCGCCCGTGGTGGCAAACACGGCCTGGAACAGTTTCATGACCACGGTGCAGACGCCGGTGAAGAAACCGGGGCGGAAGTGGCCTTCCAGGATGTCGGCCAGCTGCGCATCGGGTTGGACCTTGAAGGTCTGCGGCTCGGGGTAGAGGTCTTTCTCCCTGGGCGCGAAGACGATGTCGCAGCCTTCGGCTTCCAGCTTGGCGCAGTCGGCATCGAAGGTGCGCGGGTAGCTGTCGAAGTCTTCGTGAGGCAGAAACTGCAGGCGGTTCACGAAGATGCTGGCCACGGTCACATCGCCGTGCTGGCGGGCCTGGCGCACGAGGCTGAGATGGCCTTCGTGCAGATTGCCCATGGTGGGTACGAAAGCAGGGCGACCGCGACCGGCCAGAGCGGCGCGCAGGTCGGCGATGGTGTGAACGATTTGCATGACTCGAACAGTGGGGGAAAACGAAAACAAAGGCCCGGGTTCACCAGGCGTGCAGCGCATTGTCAGGGAAGCTGCCATTCTTGACCGCTTGCACATAGGCTTCCATGGCGCCCTTGACGCTGCCTGCATCGGCCATGAAGTTGTGCACGAATTTGGCCATCTTGCCCAGATTCACGCCCAGCATGTCGTGCAGCACCAGAACCTGGCCGGCCGTGCCATTGCCCGCGCCAATGCCGATGGTGTGGCACAGCGGCAGCTCCTCGGTCAGCTGGGCGGACAGGGCGGCGGGCACCATCTCCAGCACCAGCATGGAGGCTCCGGCATCCTGCAGCTCCAGCGCATGCTGGCGCAGCGTGGCCGCTGCCTGCTCGTCCTTGCCCTGGACGCGGTAGCCGCCCAGTGCATGCACGGTCTGCGGCGTCAGTCCCAGGTGGGCACAGACGGGCACGCCGCGGTCGACGAGAAAACGCACGGTGGGAGCCGTCCAGCCGCCGCCTTCGAGCTTGACCATATGGGCTCCGGCCTGCATCAGCTGGCAGGCGCTGCGCATGGCCTGCTCGGGACTTTCGGCATAGCTGCCAAAGGGCATGTCGGCAATCACCCAGGCCGTGGCCTGGGCGCGGTGCAGGCCGCGCGTGACGCTGGCCGTGTGATAGGCCATATCCTGAAGCGTCACCCCCACGGTGCTGTGCAGTCCCTGGCAGACCATGCCCAGCGAGTCGCCGACCAGAATGCACTCCACACCGGCCGCGTCGGCCACGGCGGCAAACGTGGCGTCGTAGGCGGTCAGCATGGTGATTTTTTCACCAGCAGCGCGCATCTGGCTCAGCCGCGGCAGGCTGACGGGGCGGCGCTGGGGCTGGGGCGAAGAGGGGGGGATGGTGCCGTAAGGCGTACCGGTAGCGGTCATGGGATGTCTCCTGGTCTTGTCTATGGCTGGACCCCGCAGAAAAAGCCTGCAGGCAAATTTGCCCGCGAGTCTATGCGATGCTGCGCTGCAGCGCCACGTTAAAACAGGGTATGGCTGCTGTCGTCCGCCTTACTATGCTGTGGGCTCAGCTTTGCATGGCCCAGCGCTTTCCGGCCTTCCATTTCTTTTTGCACAAGGTTGTTCATGTCCATGCTCGAGTCCCTGCAGCCGTCGGTTTCAGCGCCTGTGTCAGCCGTGGCCTGGCAGGGTCTGCGCAGCGTGAGCTGGCTGGAGTCGCTGTCCGACGAGAGACTGTCGGTGCTGGCCGGGCAATGCCTATGGCACCGGCTGGAGGCGGGACAGGTGCTGCACGGCGCCTATACCGATAAACGCATGTACATGCTGATCAGCGGCCAGCTCAGTGTCGGTAGCTACAGCGCCAGCGGGCGGGCCATGATTCTGGGTTATCTGGAGCCCGGTTTCTTTTTTGGCGCGTTCGCGCCGCAACCACCGGTTCGCCATGTTTTCGTGCAGGTGCAGGCCACGCATGAGAGCCTGGTTGCATCGCTATCGAATGCCGAGCTTGAGACGCTGATCATGAGCGATGTTCTGGTCATGCGGGCCGTGGTCCAGCGGCTCAGCGAACTGGCAGGGGTGCTGGCGCGGCGCGTGGTCAGCCTGGGAACCCTCTCGGTGCGCGGCCGTCTGCACGCCCAGTTGCTGGAGCGTGCCGAGATGGCGGGCGTCGAGAACGACGAGGCACTGCTGTCGCCGGCTCCGCGCCAGAACGATCTGGCCCTGATGCTGGGCACCAGCCGCGAAGAGGTCGCACGCGAGATGTCGCGGCTCACGCGTCTGGGCTTGCTCAGGCGCGAGGGACGCAATCTGCGTCTTTGCCGTGTGGATGGTCTGCGGCTTCTACTCGAGGAAGCACATTGATTTTCCGCAATGTGGAATGAGTTTTTGCGTGAGAAAACGCACAGACGGCCTGCGGGACAGGGCGCATAGTTCAGCCATACAGCAGCGAGACAGGTCTTCTTTCCGCTGCTGCGCCGTTGAAAGGATTGAAAATGCGCGCCCTTACCCGTTTGTTGACCGCCGCCGTGCTGACCGCCAGCGCTGCTGCGGCCATGGCTCAAGACCTCCCCCAAACTCCCGTAACTTCCAGCAAAAGTCGTGCCGAAGTGATGGCCGACCTCGAAATGTACCAGCGCGCCGGTCTGGGCTACATGCCCACGCCAGCGGCTTACGTCGAGACCGAATTCAGCAGCGAGTACCGCAAGGCCTATGCCGAATACCAGCGCCTGCTGGCCAGCCCTGCCTACACGGCTGCCGTGGCCAAGTACCAGTCGCAGCTGGGCGGCAAGTAACAGAGTTCTCTCTTAGCCATCCGACAGAGGTGGCCCATTGGTGGATGCGCGCTGAGGGATTCCTTCAGCGCGTTTTTTTTGCCGGCAATGCCGGGCGGATGGATATAGCAAGTTTGATAGCATTCCGCGCATGTCGACAGTGCGCTTGCAGGTGATCTGACTTGAAAACCGTTCTTGATTTCACCGCTCCCTGGCAGGCTGGAGCAGCCCGTCTGCAGCATGGCTTTGGCGTTCCCGAACAAGTCTTGCAAGCGCATCGCCCCGAGGACGTGCCTGCCGTGCTGGAGTCCGTGCAGCAGGCAGCCGAGCAAGGCCTGTGGTGCGTGGGTTGGCTGGCCTACGAGGCGGCCGCAGCTTTTGACCGTGCCTATGCCGATGCTGTACATGCCTCCCCATTGGGCCAGCCGCTGGCCTGGTTCGGCCTGCATCGCGCGCCGCTGGCAGGCCCTGTTCAGAGCCGGCCACAGCAGACTGCAGCGGTGCATTGGCAGACGGCGCTCAGCCGCGAACAGTTCGATGCCCATGTGGCACGCATCCATGCGGCGATTGCGGCGGGCGACTGCTATCAGATCAATTACACAGCCCCCCTGACTGCCGAGCTTGGGGATCTGCAGCATGGCGATGCCGGCGCACTGGCCCAGGCGCTGTTCGCAAGGCTGCAGCAGGCCCAGCCCGGCGGCTATGCGGCCCTGGTCGATTGCGGCGACATGCAGGTGCTGTCGCTGTCACCCGAGCTGTTTTTCGACTGGGACGGCGAGCGGATTCTGACCCGCCCCATGAAGGGCACCGCGGCGCGTGGCAAGACCCCGGAAGCCGATGCACGAGCTGCGCAAACCATGCGCGAGTCGGTCAAGGAGCGGGCCGAGAACGTGATGATTGTGGATTTGCTGCGCAACGATCTGTCACGCATTGCCGTGCCGCACAGCGTGAAAGTGCCGCAGCTGTTTCAGGTCCAGGCGCTGCCGGCCGTCTGGCAGATGACCTCGGATGTGGTGGCACGCACGCGCCCGGATGTGCGGCTGGTGGATGTGTTCGCAGCGCTGTTTCCCTGCGGCTCGATCACCGGGGCGCCCAAGCGTCAAGCCATGCGTCTGATTCGCGAGCTGGAGCTCGAGCCCCGAGGCGTCTACTGCGGCGCTCTGGGCGTGGTGCGGCCGGGGGGCGGGCCGGGACGTATCCACGCCAGCTTCAATGTTCCCATTCGCACCGTGGTGCTCAAGAATGGGCGTCTGAGCTGCGGCATAGGCAGCGGCATCACGGCCAGCGCCAATGCGGCCGATGAATGGATGGAATGGCAACACAAGCAGGCTTTTCTCAAGGTGCTTGAACAAGGCGTCGGCGCATGAATACGAATCTTGAAATCCTCGAAACCCTGGCACTCAAGGATGGTCGCTGGCAGAACTGGGCTTTGCACTGGGCCCGTTTGCAGATCACGGCGCAGCATTTTCGCTATCCGTTGATGCAGATGCAGCTGGAGTCCGATATGGAGCGCATGGCCAGTCAGACGCATTCCATGGGCGACTGGCGCGTGCGGCTGGCGCTTTCGGCCACGGGCGAGATGCAGATCACAGCCGAGCCCCTGCCGCCGACTGCTCAGCCCGTTGCTTTGCAGCTGGCGCATCGGCCCATCGCCAATGCGCTGGCGTACAGCGATGTGGTGCGTTTCAAAACCTCGGTACGTCAGCATTACGACGCTTTCAGACCCCAGAGCACCGGCATTTTCGATATCGTACTTTTCAACGAGGACGGCCAGATCACCGAAGGCACGCGCGGCAATATTGCCGTGCAGCTCGATGGGCGCTGGGTCACGCCGCCGCTGCAATGTGGCTTGCTTCCGGGCGTGGGGCGGGCGCTGGCCTTGTCGCAGGGAAGGCTGACAGAGCAGGTGGTGACGCTGGAGCAGGCGCGTCATGCCGGCGGCTGGGCCTTCATCAATAGCCTGCGTGGCTGGCTGGATGCTCGTTTGATCGCCTAGGGGCGGTTTGTTATTGTGCTGACGTAAGTAACCTGGAGGAGTCTCAGCCATGGATGACGACGACTTTGATGCCCTGTACCTGGACCTGATGAAGGAATTCCTGGCCACTGCGACACCACTGCAATGGCTGGCCGTGGTCACCACCATGAACTACGACAACGGCAGCGCCTTGCCCGACTGGATCAGCAAGCATCCCAAGCTGGAGCCCGCCGTTGCCAAGGCGCTGTACTGGTATCAGCAGCCGGGCTACTTCCAGCACTATGCCTCGCAGGACAAGGTGCCCGGCATCAACCGCCCGGGCTGGGCCCGCATACAGGCGCTGAGCCAGCGCTTCGAGCAGGGCAATCTGGCTCCCGCCACCATCGGCTGGGACCCGGCCAATGATCTGGCCTCGCCCACGGGCAATGAAAAGCACCCGGGCTATGACTGGACCAGCGAAGCCGTCAAGGGCGATGAGGCCAAATGGCAGATTCCGGCCATCATGCTGCTGGCCGTGCCTGGTGAGCAACCCGATATCTATGCCTATGTCGACGAGCATGGCTGGGAAGACGGCATGCCGCCCCATGTACAGGAAGAGCTCAATGCCGCCATGGATGGGGACGAAGTCGAGGACGAGGATTAGCGCCTGCGCGCCCGGTTGCTGCGCTCACATAAGCCTTTGCGTGAGGCACTGTGGCGCATGAAGCGACAGATGTCCTTCCTCCGGTTGAAGTAGTTGCCACCGAGGGGCGCGGCCGGTTCAGGCCATCCAGTGGCTGGCGAGCAAAACAGCTCTTTAGGTATCATTTGAAGATACCTTGCGAAGAAGGGCTTGGCTTGAGCGAGCGGATTTTCTACTATTCGTTCACCACAACTTTCGAGACCCGCTCATGAACCCCCAAGCCATCACCAGCCATAAGCCTTCCTCCGCATTTGTCGGCGCATCCTGGGCCGCCTTGCTGCTGGGCGTCGTCGCTTTCATGGCCGGGCTGTGGAATGCAGCCATGCAGCTCAACGAGAAAGGCTTTTACTTTGCTGTGCTGGTGCTGGGTCTGTACTCGGCCATCTCGCTGCAGAAAACCGTGCGCGACAAGCTCGAGGGCGTTTCCGTGACCGGCATCTACTACGGCATCAGCTGGGTGGCGCTGATCATCGCGGTGCTGCTGCTGGGCACAGGTCTCTTCAATGCCGCGTTGCAGCTCAGCGAAAAAGGTTTCTATGCCATGGCTTTTGCGCTGGCCCTGTTCGGTGCGATTGCCGTGCAGAAAAACACCCGCGACAGCCTGAGCGCAGACGATGGCACAGCAGAGCGCAAGCGCAGCAAGAGTGAGCGCAGCGGGCCCGCTCTGGTGGTGACCGATCCCGCCAAGTCCGCCGATGTGCCGGAGCAGGTGGCCAATAACCGCTAAGCTGGAAGCTCGTTTGACCGCTGAATCTCAGGCGCCCCTTGGGGGCGCCTGATTGCATTGGCGCAGCTGCAGCTGCTGCGCCACAAACTGACTGAATACCTCCTGCAGCACGGCATGGGCCGTCGCGTCCTCGGGCCGGGTCTGCAGCTGTGCCAGCGCCAGGGCCGCAGCCTCGAAACTGGAGAGCTGCCCGGGCAGATGGGCCTTGCGGATGGTGTAGCCGGAGTCCTCCACGCCGAGCAGGGGCAGGCGCGGCAGGGTCTGCAGTGCAGGATTGAGATAGAGCATCTTGCGGCTTTTGCGCCAGGTGCCGTCGATGATCACCAGCCGCAGACGCTCTGGCGGCTGCGGCCAGGGCAGAGGCAGGGGGCCGGCTGCAGCCAGCCCCAGGGCGGTATCCTGGCCTGCCGTATTGGGGTAGAGCAGCAGGCTGTGGCGGGGCGCACTATCGGTATCGGCGGTATTGGCCCTGCTGGCCCATCTTCCATGCAGAGCCGCTTCCAGCTCGGCGGCATCAAATTCCTCGCCCACCATGACCCGGCTGTGTGGCAGGCACAGATGCAGCAGATGCCCGGTGCCCTTGGCTTCGTGTACTTCCATAGGATGCATGAGGATCAGCACTTCGACCTGATGTGCGACCGGCTTGGCCAGCGCGCAGACGCAGGTGCGCAGCGCCCGGTGACAGCGGGGGCAGCGGGGGCGAGGCTCGGGTTTGCTCATGATTCAGGAGCTGCTTGCTCTTTTAGGGTAAGTGGTTGAGGCGATTTTTATCTCAAGCCAAGGTCCCTGAAACAAAAACGCCCGCAAGCATGGCTGCGGGCGCTCTGGCTTGTGTGGCCGAGGGCTTACAGGCGACCCTTGAAGTAGGTGGCCTTGTCCATATCGGACACGTCCACGCTCAGCTGCACCAGCACATCGGCAGGCTGGGGCACCAGACGGCGCAGGACTTCGGCAATGCCGTCCGACATCTGCTTCTTGGCTTCGGTGCTGCGACCTGCCATCAGCTGCAGGTGCACGTGGACGAAACCACGGTTCTCGGGCTGGGTGCCGATATAGACATGGTCCATGTTCAGTCGGGCAATGCGGGCCTTGACATCGGCTTCATCGAGAACGGTGGGGTGGGAGCAGACCACGGCGTTGATGTCGCGCATCAGTTCGCGTTCGTTCAGGCCGGTCAGGTTGTCGGTGTATTCAATATGCAGATGAGGCATGGAGTTCTCTCGCTCGATTTGGGAGGCAAAAGCCGTTTTTACAGCATCTGGGTGGGCACTTTGTGGCGCAGCTCAACCTGTTTGTTGCTGTCGTCCACAAAGACCAGCTGCGGCTGGTGCTCGGCCACATCGCTTTCATGAACCTGGGCGAAGGCGGCAATGATGAGCAGGTCGCCCACGCTGGCCCGGCGAGCGGCCGAACCGTTGACGGAAATCATGCCCGTGCCGCGCTCGCCCTTGATGGCGTAGGTCACAAAGCGCTCGCCATTGTCGATATTCCAGATATGGACTTGTTCGTTCTCAGCAATGTTGGCGGCATCCAGCAGATCCTCGTCGATGGCGCAGGAGCCTTCGTAGTGCAGCTCGCATTGCGTGGTCTTGACGCGGTGGATCTTGGATTTGAGCAGGGTGCGGAACATGTTTGTCTCTCTGGGGCGCTTTGCGCGTTGCTGAAATGGGGCAGGCCTGTGCTTGCGAAAAATCACGCAAGTCTAAATGCGATCGGTAAAACCCATGTAGTTCATTGAGGGCATTGACAGGGAAATGCGGCGCCTTCGCATTCCCGGGGTTGAAAGTTCTGCCAATCGCTGATGTAGGACGATGTGACGATTGTCGTTGTGATTGTTGTTTTGTTGCGAATTTAAGGGTTGTAACTAATGTTTCATTTTCACTTTGTTTAATGACTTCAGTCCCAGACGGGGCCCGTCCAAGGCAGGCCGTAGCCGTACTGCATGGGCTTTCTCATTTCTACAAACACAGTGAACAGCATGAAACGAACTCTTCTCGCCCTTGCCGCCCTGACCGTCTCCGCCGGCGCCCTGGCTCAATCCAGCGTGACCGTCTTTGGCGTGGCCGACGTGTCGGTGGCCCACATCTCCACGACCGGCAAAAGCGTGTCCGGTCTGGCCAACGGCGGCAACTCCAGCAGCCGTCTGGGCTTTCGCGGCGTGGAAGATCTGGGTGGCGGCCTGAAGGCTGATTTCTGGCTGGAAGGCAGTCTGAGCGTGGATGACGGCACGGCTTCGGGCTTCAAGTTCGATCGCCGCTCCACAGTCAGCCTGCTGGGCAACTTCGGTGAAGTGCGCCTGGGTCGTGACAAGACCCCCGCCTACCAGAACCTGGAAACCTTCCATGCCTTCGGTGACACCGGCATGGGTGCCATCAACGGCCATAACCTGATCAGCGGCTCGGCTGCAGGCACCTCCGAAGGCTCCAACCCCAAGCGCAACTCCAACGCCATCAGCTATCTGCTGCCCAAGCTGGGCGGCGTCTACGGCCAGCTGACCCATAGCTTTGGCGAGCAGGCCGACGACCACAGCCTGGCCAGCTCCACCGGCCTGCGTCTGGGCTATGCCAACGGTCCCCTGAACGTTGCTGCAGCCTACGGTATCGCACGTGGCGGCACGGCTGCCTTAGGCGTGGACTACAAGACCATGAATCTGGGTGCTTCCTACAACTTCGGCGTTGTCACTCCCATGCTGCTGATCGCGTCCGATCGCGGCAACGGCAAGCGGGTCGATCTGTACAGCCTGGGCGTGAAGATGCCTCTGGGCGCCGGCGAGCTGCGCGCAGCCTATACCTGGTACAAGGACAAGAAGCAAAGCGATGCGGACTCCCAGCGTCTGGCTCTGGGCTATGGCTACAAGCTGTCCAAGCGCACCGAAATCTATGCGGCCGTGGCACGCATGAGCAACGACGACAAGGCTTCCCGCAAGCTGGGTTCGTCGCTGAGCCCTACACCCGCTGTGGGCAAGAGCCTGACGGGCTACGAAATCGGCCTGCGCCACAATTTCTAAGAGCATGGGCAGCAAAGAGCTGCGGCGGCTGCCGCACTCTGCTGCCTGATGATCTTGCCGAGTTAGGCCTCCTGGTGGGAAAGCCGTCTGACTCTCAGCAAGCTGGCCCCGCAATAGCGGGGCCTTTTTTTGTTGCAGCTGCGCGCCTGCCCTCAGGACAGGTCGAGCACGCAGCCGTCGCCGATGCTGTCGCGCCAGACGCGGATGCGGCTGGGCGCGGGCTGAAGGTCGGCCAGGGCGCTGGCGATGAAGAGGCAGAGGTTTTCCAGCGTGGGCTTGCCCAGGCCCGGCACTTCATCGAGAAAGTGATGGTCCAGCTGATCGCGCAGCAGCTCCAGGCGCGCGCGCAGGTGGCCGAGGTCGATGACCATGCCGTTGTCCGGATTGCGCGGGCCGGTCACGCTGACTTCCGCCCAGTAAGTATGGCCGTGAATGCGGCGGCTGCTCTCGGTCTCGATAGCGCGCTCCAGGGTATGGGCGGCATCGAAGAAAAAACGCTGGTGAACGGTGAACTGCATAAACGTTATTTCTGGCTTTGCGCAGGCAACCGGCGCGCACCAATGCCAGTGACAGCAAGCAAGGGCCTGGGCCGGCCGCGCTGCCCCGCAGCGAGGCTGTCGTCTCCCTCCCGCGTAGCGAGAGAGGGGGAAGGCGCGAAGCGACTCAGGGGGTGTTTCATCGAATGCCCGTGAGCTTGTGGGTTTGCAGGCTCAGGCGCCAGCCGGGGCGTTGCATGCATTGCTCGATACAGGCGGCAATATTGCCGCTCTGCTGGGCGTTGTCCATGGGTTGCAGAAAATAGTGCTGGAAATCGGTGCTGGCTTCAATGGCTGCCAGATCGAATGTCGGCTGAGGCCAGACCAGCTTGAGCTCCTGGCCGCTGCGCTGAATCCAGTCGGCGCCAGCCTTGGGGCTGATGCACAGCCAGTCTATGCCCTCGGGTGCGGCCACCGTGCCGTTGCTTTCCACCGAAATACGAAAACCGCGCGCATGCAGGGCGGCGATCAGGGCCTGATCGGCCTGCAGCAAAGGCTCACCGCCCGTCAGCACCACCATGCGGTGCAGGCTGTCGTCGGCAGGCCACTGGCTCAGAATGCGCTCGGCCAGCGCATCGGCCGTGGCGAACTTGCCGCCCAGCGTGCCGTCGGTGCCGACAAAATCGGTGTCGCAGAACTGGCAGATGGCACTGGGCCTGTCCTGCTCGCGGCCCGTCCACAGATTGCAGCCCGCAAAGCGGCAGAACACGGCAGGCGTGCCGGCCTGGCCGCCTTCGCCCTGCAAGGTGTAGAAAATTTCTTTGACGCTGTATGTCATGTCGTATGTGTCGCGTCAAGGCGCGGTGGAACAGAAGGCTGGCGTGCTGCAGCCCGGGATGCGAATGTAAGCCCTTGCTGAACTTCTGGTGGTCATAGGGTTACAAGGCGCTTGCCTTGCAGGCGGTCGCAGGCCTCACACCGGGGTATAGGCCAGGCGCACATAAATCGGCGCGTAGGCTTCGGCCTGGGTGATTTCGATCAGCGTTTCCTTGGCCAGCTCCAGCATGGCGATAAAGGTCACGACCAGCACGGTCGAGCCTTTTTCCGGATTGAAGATGCGCTCGAACTCCACGAAACGCTGGCCTTGCAGCTGCTTGAGGATCTGGCTCATGTATTCGCGCACCGACAGCTCTTCGCGCGTGATCTTGTGGCTTTGCACCAGCTTGGCACGCTTGAGGATGTCGCGCCAGGCGGCTTGCAGCTCGCCGATTTCCACATCCGGAAAGCGCGGTTGCAGGCTTTGCTCGATATAGACCGTGGCCTTGAGAAAGTCGCGTCCGTAGGTGGGCAGCTGTCCCAGCTGCTGGGCGGCAAGCTTCATCTGCTCGTATTCGAGCAGGCGGCGCACAAGCTCGGCGCGTGGATCCTCGGCTTCCTCGCCGTCCTCCTGCTTCTTGGGCGGCAGCAGCATGCGAGATTTGATCTCGATGAGCATGGCCGCCA
>NZ_JBKFBC010000015.1:37355-95480 GCF_053345995.1 Comamonas sp. C24C
GCTGCCAGCTCCAGATTGCGGCTGCGCACCTCGTCCACATAGGTCATGTACTGGCGCGTCACGTCCAGCATGGGGATGTCGAGGATGTTGAAGTTCTGCTTGCGGATCAGATAGAGCAGCAAGTCCAGCGGGCCTTCAAAGGCTTCGAGAAAGACTTCCAGCGCGTCGGGCGGGATATAGAGATCCTGGGGCAGCGCAAACAGCGGCTCGCCATACAGGCGTGCCAGAGCCACCTGATCGACGACCGAAGGCGATGGGTCAGGGGCCTCCGGGTTCTGGCCCGGCAACAGGGTCTGTTCTTCAGCCTCGCTCATGGTCTGCTATGGATTGCAGAGCTGAACGCGCTTGATGAGTAAGCGCTTGAGGCTGATTTCATCGAAAAGATCAGGAGTGGTTGGTCTGGTACACGTAGGGCTGTTGTTCCACGCGGCCGGCGCGCAGATCTTCCCAGACTTCATAGTTCACGTCCTTGTCCCACAGCAGGGCGCGACCGGCTTGCTGCTGCTTGTCCAGCTCGGGCTTTTGCTGCTTCAGGTCGTTGATGAAGTTGGTGGTGTCGGAACGGTAGTCGGGGCGACGGAAGAAAGACATATGTGTAAAACCTCTCAGAACAGCGGATTTTAGCCCGTCGCGGACCGCAAGCCCGCTGCGGGCTATTTCAGATCCTTGAGACAGATCTGCGCGAACTCCTTGCAGTCGTCCGAGGTCAGGGGCGAATCGACGATCTGCTGCAGCACGGCGGCAAATTCGGAGGCTCCGACCGGGTTCGGGTCATTGCGCTGGAAGTCCTCGTCCACGCGCATGGTGCGGTCCAGCCAGCCTATCACCTGCACACTGGGTTGACGCTCCAGCGACGCCAGCAAGGCCGGGGTGTAGGTGGCCATGGGGTGTTCCTCGATCAGGCTGCCGAACGGGCCGGGGCCGCCGTAGTCGAGTTCGGGATAGGTTTCGATGAGCGTCAGGATATGCGGCAGAACCTGCTCCAGTGCGGCATCCTGCAGTGTCTCCAGGTGTTCGTAGACGGGATCGATGATCAGCCATTTGTCCTGCTGGTCCCGGGCCGCCTGCGCGGCGTTGGTGAATTGGGAAAACAGTTGCTCAAGGGTTGTGTTCACGAGGGATGGCTCCGTTTTGACAAGCGTTTGCAAAAGTGGCGCGCGTGCGCGGGTGGCTTGCTGTCAGAATTCGTATTCTGTCTGGCAAGCATTGTGATTCAAGCCCATGAATATTTTTTCGCGTATGACGGCGGCCCTGGCGGCGGCTGCGATCAGCACCCTGGCGCTGCTGGGCTGCGACGAGCAGAAGATCAAGGAGCTGGAGGAAGGTCTGTCCACCGAGTCCGATGTGCGCGCTAAGTTTGGCGAGCCCGAGCGCATCTGGAACGAGGAAGACGGCTCGCGCACCTTTGAGTACAACCGCCAGCCGGCCGGTGCCAAGAACTACATGATCACCATAGGCGCTGACGGCAAGATGAGCGCGTTGCGCCAGGTGCTGGCCCCGCATGTGTTTGCCAAGGTCGTGCTCGGCATGGACGAAAACCAGGTGCGCCGCATGCTGGGCAAGCCCGCGAAGATGATGACCTACCAGCTCAAGCAGGAAACCGACTGGGACTGGAACTACATCGATCCGCCCGCGCGCGAGATGCAGTTCACGGTGACCTTCGGCTCCGATGGCCGGGTGCTGCGTACGCTCAACCGCGAGCGCCTGCTCGACGAGCCGCGCGGCTGATCGCCTGCAAGGCGGCAGGATCTGCCAGAGCCCCGTCTGCGATGGTGCAGACAGGGCTTTTTTGCACCCGATCCAGAAGCCGCCCAAGTGCCGGACTGCTGTGCGAGGGGGGTATGCGGTGCTTCTAAATCAATAGCTTCAAGCTCTTTACCAGTATGCGATTCCGGCATGGATGAGAACCAGGTGCGCCGCATGCTGGGCAAGCCCGCGAAGATGATGACCTACCGGCTCAAGCAGGAAACCGACTGGGACTGGAACTACATCGATCCGCCCGCGCGCGAGATGCAGTTCACGGTGACCTTCGGCTCCGATGGCCGGGTGCTTCGCACGCTCAACCGCGAGCGCCTGCCCGACGAGCCGCGCGGCTGATCGCCTGCAAGGCGGCCGGATCTGCCAAAGCCCTGCCTGCGATGGTGCAGACAGGGCTTTTTTGCACCCGATCCAGAAGCCGCCCAAGTGCCGGACTGCTGTGCGAGGGGGTATGCGGTGCTTCTAAATCAATAGCTTCAAGTACTTTGCCAGCATACGTTCAAGGCCGAAAAGACTGAAACTTCAGCAGAGATCGGCACCGAAATGCCCCTCTACGGTTTGTTGCGTTGCAGCAAATAATGCACATAGAGCATGAGTCCATCCGTAAAATTAAGGGGTTTCCCGGTGTTACCCACGCCGGCTCGCCCCTGGTCTTTATCGAGACTTCGGGCACTCATCTTGCTGTCCTACCCGACATGTCCACACCGCTATCTTCTTCCGCCGGCCCTGCTCTGGCCGGCCGCATGGAGGCCTCCGCTGCTGCGGCACCGGCCGCTTCGGGCCTGCGCCATGGCCGCTTCGAGGACGCACAGGCCCTGTTCACGGGCTCGCTGTTTGTCTCCATCACCATGATGCTGTTTGCGCAGGCGGGCTTGCTCACGGGCAGCACGGCAGGCATTGCCTTTTTGCTGCACTATGTGACGGGCCTGCCTTTCGGCACCATCTTCTTTGTCATCAATCTGCCGTTCTACTGGTTCGCCTGGAAGCGCATGGGCGCGGAGTTCACGATCAAGACCTTTGTCTCGGTTGCCATGCTGGCGCTGATGGCCGATGTGGGCCCGCGCTTCATCCATATCGACTACCTGAATCCGCTCTATGCGGCCGTGGCGGGCGGCTTGCTCATGGGATCGGGTTGCCTGTTCCTGGCACGGCATCGCTCTAGTCTGGGCGGAGCCACCATCGTCTCGCTCTATCTGCAGGACCGCTACGGCATTCGCGCCGGCAAGGTGCAGATGATGATCGATTGCAGCGTGGTGCTGATGGCGCTGGTCATCGTGCCGCTGGAGCGTGTGGCGTACTCGGTGCTGGCGGCGGTGATCATGAGCATGTTTCTGTGGATCAGCCATCGCCCTGGCCGCTATCAGGGTAACTGAGGTCTGTCATCCATGAAAAAAGCCCCGCCCCGGTGCAGACCGGGCGGGGCTTTTTTCATGGATCTCGCCATCAGGCGACGCTGATCGTCTTCTGTGCACTCAGTGTCTGGCCCTGCTCATCCTTCCACTGCATCTGCAAATCGCCGCTTTCCCGGGCCACAAAGGTGAACTCGATATAGGGGTTCTGGGCAATCGAGATGCCGGGCTCCCAGCTGAACAGCAAGGCATTGCCAAGCCGGGCTTCAAAACGGCTCACGATATTGCGCGGGCGCACCTTGCCCGTGGCAGGGTCGGTGCGCAGACCGCTTTCCATCACATGCTCCATCTGTGCGCGCACGCGCAGGATTTCGCCCTTCTTGGGGTTGGCATTGCTGACCCATACGCGGGGTGGTTTATTCATCAAAATTCCTTTCAGTTCAGGCATCTATCGTGAATGTGGATGCAGCTATGCCCCATATCAGAAGTGGGCCTGGGCCAGCAACCGCCGCGCAAAGGCCGCCCTGCCGCGCGGGCGGTGTCCCCCTCGGCCACGCAAAGCGTGGCACAACAGAGGGGGAGGGAGCGCAGCGACTCAGGGGGTGTTTCCAGATTCACATGCCGCAGCCGCTGGCGGCTACCGTCGTTGCCTGCTTTGCTACCAGCACCTTGCCGCTTTTCATGCGCGCCAGGGCGTGCACGGTCTGCGACTGGGACAGGCGAATGCGCACCGCCGCCTCTGCCGTGCCTGCGGCCGCAGAGAATTGCAGGCGACAAGTCAGCGGCGAGGGGTTGAGTTCGGCCAGCACGATGATTTCCTCGCACCAGTCCTGCTCGGTGATGGGCAGCGTCACCTTGACCTTGACGGGCACGGCACTGGGGTTGTCGGCCAGCACGGGCACATCGAGCTGCAGACCATCGGCCTGAGTGGCCTTGCCGCCGGTGAATTGCTCCATGAGCTTTTTGAACTCGGCCGGGTTCGGCGCCAGTGGCCCGACCAGGGGAGTCTTGGCCGCGCTGCTGGCTTGCGCCAGAGCCGATGCGGGCAGAGCCAGACTGGCCCCGGCTGCCGCCGCGCTCAGCACCATGCTTCTACGGGTGGTGTTCTTGAACATTGCTTCTCTTCAATCCAATTAACAAAACTTCAAAAATCGCACCGGCTCCAAGCGAGAGACGCCAAGCAAGAGCCGCCTCGCGGCTGGGGCGCCTAGCAGAGGGCGTCGTCCCCCTCCCGAAGAGAGAGGGGGAGGCGGCAAAGCCGCTCAGGGGGAGATTTAAGTGCCCAGGAAATCTCCGAACTTGCCGTTGATCCAGGCAAAGTCCTCCTTGACCAGATCGGAGGTGCGCACATCCATGTCGATCTGGGTCTGGTTGACCTGACCGCTGGCGTCCACCTCGTATTCGAACTTCACCGAAATTTCCTCCTGAGGGTCGCCGTTGACCATCATGTAGCAGAGGTTGTCGGGCAGCCGGGCCACGACCTCCTTGCCGGCCACACGCTCTGCAATGTTCCGGGCAACGATCTTGCCGACGTAGTTGGCCACATGGCCGCTCTTGGGGTAGTGGCCGAACTGGGGCGAGATCGCGCCCATCAGATCGCCGACAAAATACACGCGGTCGTCGCTCCTGGCGTGGAACAGGCGGTTGTGCATATCGGCCCAGCCCGTGGGCTTGCCGGTGGCCGCATCCTTGCCGATCAGATCGGCCTTCCAGACCATGTCTGCGGCCTGGTGGGGCGGCATGAGGATGGCATCGTCAAACTTGAAGTCGCCTGCAGCGGTCTTGATCTGCTTGTTGAAGGGGTCCACTTCCTTGACGCCGGCATTGGGCACATGGGTGATGATGTCTGCGTACAGCTCCTCGAAAGCCTGCTTGTAGCCCACGCCGATGGGGGCGATCTTGGGCTTGGGGTCGAGAATCAGGATCTTGCCGGGAATCTTGTTCTTCTTGATATGCCAGGCGATCAGGCAGGCGCGCTCATAAGGCGAGGGCGGGCAGCGATGCGGCGGAGGCGGCAGCGTCATCACCAGCGTGCCGCCCTTGAAGTTCTTGACCTTGCTCTTGAGCGAGAGCATTTCCTGGTTGGGGATGTAGGCGTTGGGAAAGTGGGTACGCGTGTACTCGATGGCGCGCTGGTCGTTGCCGAACCAGGCCTCGTAATCGTTGCGAATGCCGCCCGAGAGAATCAGGAAGTCGTACTCGATCAGGCCATGGGTCGTGCGCACCAGCTTTTTGTCGCGCTCGAAGCCCGTGACTTCGGTCTGCAGCAGCGTGTAGCCGTATTTGTTGGCCGGGTGCAGCATGTCGCGGTTCACGAAGTCCGTGCCCACGATGTCCACCAGCCACTTGTTGCTCATGGGGCCGGACCAGAAGGTCGGATTGCGCTCCAGCAGCACGACGTCTGAGTTCGGGATCAACTCGCGCAGATAGCGCGCAGCTGTCATGCCGCCCCAGCCACCGCCGCAGATCACGATACGCGGCCCCTTGCCCTTGCGCGGCAGGATGGGTGACTGGCTGCTGATGATGGCGGGTGCAGCCATTGCCGGGCCGGCAGCGGCGCCCAGGGCGAGTGCGGGCGGAGTCCAGAGGAAATGGCGACGTTGCATGAGCATTGCTCCTGTAATGGGAATGAGGGCCTGATCAAGGCCTCGGATTCGATGGAGGGAAGCAAGCTTGGGCGCAGCGCGATGGGATTGCCTCTCAGCCGACACGCGGCACAAGCAGAGCTGGTGGCTGGAGATTCTAGGAGCAGGCCCTGATCCGGAATCGGTGAATACCCAAGCGAAGCCAGCGCTATTGCTGGCGCAGCAGGCGCAGGCTGACAAGCGTTCCGAGCAGGATGCCGGCAACGGCCACAAAGCTGGCCAGCGACAGCGTGGACAGCCCGCTCAGCCCCTGGCCGATGGAGCATCCTGCGGCCAGCACGCCGCCAACGCCCATCAGCAGGCCGCCACCGGCGCTGGCAGCCAGGCGGCTGGTGCTGTCAAATCCTTCCCAGCGCGCCGTGCGGCTGCCAAGGGCTGCGAGAAAGGCACCGGCGAGCACGCCTGCCGTCAGCGCCAGGCCTATGCCGGGATCGCGTCCCACGGACAGTTGCAGATAGAGCAGGGCCTCGGCAATCGGGCCGATAAAGCTCAGCGAGGTGAGGCGGGCCCGCTCGAACTCATCGACACCGATATGCGCGGTGATCCACCAGCCGGCAGCCACCAGCAGGCCTATGAGCAACGCGCTGCACCACTGCAGGCGGCTTTGGCGCAGGCCGGGACGCAGCAAGGCATAGGCCAGCAGCAGCAGGGCCAGACCAAGCGTCAGCAGCCATGTATTCAAGGAGGGCAGATAGGCGGGCAAGGTGGCGTGAGCCAGAGTGAGGGGGGTGAGGGCCTGCAGCCACAGGCGCAGAGGCGTCAGCACGCCGGTCATGGCCAGTTGCGCGCCCAGCGCCAGAAACACCAGGGTGACCAGAGAGCGCAGATTGCCTCCTGCCAACAACACCAGAGAGCGTGCACCGCAAGCGCGTGCCAGCACCATGCCGATGCCGAACAGCAAACCGCCAATCAGCACGCCTGCGATGGAAAAGCTGGGCCGCGCAATGGCAGCCTGGCTCAGATCGAGCATTCCCAGAGCCTGCAGCCCCTGCGAGGCCAGCAAGGCCACGGCCAATGCCAGGGCAAAGGCCTGCAATGCAGGTGCCTGGCCCGCAGCGACTTCGGTATCTCGCCCCATTTGCTGGCGCAGCCCGCGCAGCAGACAGAAACGCCCCAGCCGCGCGGCAACGCCAAAAGCCATGCCCAGCAAAAAAACAGACCACAACAACATATCAGTCGTTCAATAAAGCAAAGGAGGGCGGGAGGCAAAGACTCACACCAGGCGCATGAAGCGTGAAGCTTCGCTAGGTCTGGCGAGCAAGGGCCGTCCCGCAGCAAAGCCAGCGTCCCCCTTCCCGCAAGCGAAGCGTCGCGAGAGAAGGGGGAAGGCGCGTCAGCGCCTCAGGGGGATGCCTCTATTCAACCACCCCAGATATCCGCGCTGATCGCCTTGTACCAGGCTGCGCCGTAGTCGGCCTCGGCCTTGCGGAAGGCGGCATCGCCGTTCAAGGGGCTCACGCCGCCGGAGTCGGGCACTTCGATCAGCTTGCCTGCGGCCGAGCGGTAGACGCCGGCCACGGAGATGCCGTAGTCGGTGCCGATCAGGCTGTAGCAGGTGTTGGCAAAGGCCGCTGCAGGCAGGGGCTGGCCGCTCAGTTCGGCGGCAATCGCGGCAGCGGCTACCTTGCCTTGCGTATTGGCGGCAAAGCCGGACTTGGGCATGGGCGCGGCAATCGTGGCGTCGCCCAGCACATAGACATGCTGGACCTGGGTGGATTCAAAGGACTCGGGCTTGACCGGCACCCAGCCGCTGGCATTGGTCACGCCGGCGCGGTCGGCGATAAAGCCGGCCTTCTGGGGCGGGATGACGTTGAGCACATCGGCCTTGTGCCTGGTGCCGAACGCGGTTTCCACTTCCAGGTTCTTGGCATCCACGCGTGCGACCTTGCCGTCATCGGCCTGCTTGACCCATTCGATCATGTCGCCGTAGAGCGCCTTCCAGCCCTGAATGAATAGGCCTTGCTTGGAAAACGCATCCTTGTCGTCCAGCAGCAGAATCTTGGACCTTGGTTTGTGCTGCTTGAGGTAGTGGGCCACCATGGCCGCGCGCTCGTAGGGGCCGGGCGGGCAGCGGAAAGGGTTGGCAGGGATGACCATCACGAATTTGCCGCCATCGGGCATGGCTTCGAGCTGCTTCTTGAGCAACTGGGTCTGCGCTCCGGCCTTCCAGGCATGGGGGGCAAGCTGGGCGGCTGCCTCGTCATAGCCTTCCAGTGCATTCCAGCGCATGTCGATGCCGGGCGAGAGCACCAGCTTGTCATAGCTCAGCGCCTGGCCGTTGGACAGCAGCACGCGCCTGGAGTCGGTCAGAACCTGGTCAGCCCGCGCGTGCACCACGTTCACGCCGGCCTTGCGCAGACCGCCGTAGCCGTGGCCTATGCTGTCCCAGCTGCGCAGGCCGGCCAGGTACAGATTGGAGAAGGGGCAGGTATAGAAGCGCTCGGCCGGCTCCACCAGCGTGACCTGGATATGCGGCGCGAACTGGCGCAGATAGCGCGCGGCCGTGGCTCCGCCAAAGCCGCCGCCGATCACGACCACATGGGCCGAGGCTGCCTTGGCCTGCACGATGGCGGGCATGGCGAAGCTGGCTGCGCCGGCGGCGGCACCGCCGAGAATTTGACGACGATTGATCTGCATTTACTGGCCCTTCTTGCTGAACCACTGGGCCAGCGCTTTGAGTTGCTCATCGTCGTAGCCCTTGGCCAGACGGGTCATGACGGTGGCGTCCTTGGCAGTGCCGGCCTTGAAGGCCTGCAGGCGCTGCAGCAGATGGGCCTCAGGCAGGCCGCGCAGCTGGGGAATGACGCCCGTGGAGCGGCCGTCCGGGCCGTGGCAGTTGGCGCAGCTGGCAGCCAGCACGGCCACATCCTGCACACGCAAGGAGGTGGCGGCAGAGTTGGCCAAGCCTGGCAGCGGCGCTGCCAAGGCAAAAGCCAGCCATAGCGCAGAGCGCGCTGAAGTGAGCAAGGGTTTCGATCGCATGGGGCCTCCCGTTGTCCCCACGCAAGGCCACGTGGGGGATTTATGACCTCGATGCCTGAATGTGCGCGGCCTTTGTTATGTGTGGCGAATGTCGAGCATTCTTCTGGGCAGGGGCGGAGCAGGCAGGGCTGATGCAGTCGGATTCTAGGAAGCAGCCCCGTCCTGACAAGCTCAATATCCCGGTGGTGTAACAGGAAGTTATTGGTTATTTAGTTATGCGCTGCGCTTGTGCTTGCGGGTGTGCGTCAGGACATGAAAAAACCGCATTGTGCTATCTTATGTGTAGCGCGATGCGGTTTGCTGTGAACGGATGCAGGAGATTTCTCAGTATTGCGGCGGCAGTCCGTCAGAGGGCGCGACGGGCGTGGTGTTGGCAGCCGTTGCCGGCATTTCTGCCGCTGCGGGCGCGGTGGCCGACGGATCGCGGTAGCGAATATTCACGCCGCTGGCATCGGGCGGGTCGTCATCCATCAAGGCGTCAGCGGCCTTGCCCACACCCTTGCCCACGATCTTGGCTGTGCCGATGGCGGCATCGGCGGCCAGACCCACGGCCCCGGCCGTCACGCTGATGGCGGTGCCGGTGACGGCGATCACGGTGCAGCCCGAAAGCGCCAGGCATAAAAAAGCTCCAGCCAGCCAGAAGCCGCAGGAGCCTGATGAGGCACGCCCCCGGGAGGAGACACCGGGCAAGCGCCTAAGGCGGCCCTGCCGCCTCGCGGCGAAGGTGTCGTCCCCCCGGGAGGAAGGCGCCGAAGGCGACTCAGGGGGGATCATGAGATCAATGAATCCGCATGCCGGGCATGGCGCCGGGGAAGGGCTCCAGCACATAGATGCCGGGATGGGTCTTTTCGTCAGCGTGGCTGGCGGCCAGCACCATGCCTTCGGACAGGCCGAACTTCATCTTGCGCGGTGCCAGATTGGCGACCATCACCGTCAGCTTGCCCTGCAGCTGCTCGGGCTGGTACATGCTGCTGATGCCGCTGAACACATTGCGGGTCCTGGGCTGGCCGTTCTCGTCCTTCTCGCCCACGTCCAGCGTCAGCTGCAGCAGCTTGGTCGAGCCTTCCACCGCCCTGCATTCCAGAATCCTGGCGATGCGCAGATCGACCTTGGCAAAGTCGTCGATGCTGATGGTCTCGGCCAGCGGCTCGCCGCCGGGGGCATTGGGGTCGATCACGGGCTCGGCCTTCTTGGCGGCCTTTTTCTCGGCCTTGGCGGGCTCGGCGGCGGGGGCTGCCTGGCCGGCGGGCGCTTCAAACAGGGCTTCGAGCTGCTTGGGATCGACGCGTTGCATCAGATGCTGGTAGATGCCGATCTGGTGGCCTGCGCCCAGGGGCTTGACCACGTCGGCAAAGCTCTCGGGCGGCACGATGAGGAAACGGGCCACTTCGGCGGCCACGCCGGGCAGGATGGGGCTCAGGTAGATGGTCAGGATGCGGAAGGCTTCGATGCAGGTCGTGCACACATCGTGCAGGCGGGCATCCATGCCTTCCTTCTTGGCCAGTTCCCAAGGCTTGTTGGCGTCCACATAGCTGTTGACCTTGTCGCACAGCAGCATGATCTCGCGCGAAGCACGGGCCGAGTCGCGGCCTTCGTAGGCGGCGACGATGGCTGCTTGCTGCTCGCGCAGCGCGGCCAGCAGGGCCTGGCCGTCTTCGCTTACCTGACCCAGTCTGCCGTCAAAGCGCTTGCTGATGAAGCCTGCGGCGCGCGAAGCGATGTTGACGTACTTGCCGATCAGGTCGGAGTTGACGCGCAGCATGAAGTCTTCGGGATTGAAGTCGATGTCTTCGTTCTTGCCGTTGAGCTTGGCGCCCAGGTAGTAGCGCAGCCACTCGGGGTTCATCTTGAGCGACAGGTACTTGAGCGGATCGAGCCCGGTGCCGCGGCTCTTGCTCATCTTCTCACCGTTGTTCACGGTCATGAAGCCATGCACGCAGATCCTGGTCGGCGTCTTGCGGCCGCTGAACTTGAGCATCGCAGGCCAGAACAGCGTATGGAAGGTGATGATGTCCTTGCCGATGAAGTGGTACTGCTCCAGGTCGGGGTCGGCCATGTAGGCGTCGTAGTCTTCGCCGCGCTTGTTGAGCAGTTCCTTGAGCGATGCCAGATAGCCCACGGGCGCATCCAGCCAGACATAGAAGTACTTGCCCGGCGCATCGGGAATCTCGATGCCGAAGTAGGGCGCGTCGCGGCTGATGTCCCAGTCGTCCAGGCCTTCGCTGGTCGAGCCGTCGGGGTTGGTGCGCACGCCGAACCATTCCTTGATCTTGGCCGCGACTTCGGGCTGCACATGCTTGCCGTTCTGCGTCCACTCGGTCAGGAACTCCACGGCGCGCGGGTCGGAGAGCTTGAAGAAGAAATGCTCGGAGGACTTCATCACCGGCGTGGCTCCCGACAGGGCCGAGAACGGGTTGATGAGGTCGGTGGGCGCGTAGACCGAGCTGCAGACTTCGCAGTTGTCGCCGTACTGGTCCTTGGCGTGGCAGCGCGGGCATTCGCCCTTGATGAAGCGGTCGGGCAGGAACATGTTCTTCTCGGGGTCGAAGAACTGCTCGATGGTGCGGGTTTCGATGAAGCCGGCGGCCTTCAGGTCCAGATAGATCTGCTTGGACAGCTCGTGGTTTTCGGCGCTGTCGGTATTGCTCCAGTTGTCGAAGGCGATGTGGAAGCCGTCGAGGTACTGCTTGCGGCCGGCAGCGATGTCGGCCACGAACTGCTGGGGTGTCTTGCCGGCCTTTTCGGCGGCAATCATGATGGGCGCGCCGTGGGCGTCGTCGGCGCCCACGAAGTTGACCGCATTGCCCTGCATTCGCTGCGCACGCACCCAGGTGTCGGCCTGGATGTATTCCATGATGTGGCCGATGTGGAAGTTGCCGTTGGCGTACGGCAGGGCGGTGGTGACGAATAGTTTGCGTGCGGTCATGAGGAAACAGCTTTCACAGAGAACCTGTCATTCTAGAAGGGCTTGGCTCCAGGCTGTGGGCGCGGGTTTTGCTGCGGCGCCCGCCAGGGGCGCTGTCGATCGGTACTTGCTTTGCTTTTTATAGCTTCTACCGTATTGTTTATATGTATTTCAATATGAAATGTATATAAATTTGATACAGATAAAGCGCTTACAGCTTCAACATTAATAGCGGAATCCGGAAGAAAGGCTCAACGCACCGAAGGCCCTTTGTTGCGGTACATGTCCTGGTCGGCCACCTTGAGCAGGCTTTGCGCGTCCTGGGCGTCTCGGGGATACAGGGCCTGACCCACCGATGCGCCCACGGTCACGGCCTCGCCCTCGGGAATGCCCAGCAGCGTGGTCAGCGGCTGTTGCAGCGCATGCTCGATCTTCAGGCGCACGGCCTGTACCTGCTCCTCGTCGCTGACTCCGCGCAGGATGAGGATGAACTCGTCGCCGCCCAGGCGGGCCACGACATCGTCGGGGCGCAGCAGGTTGCGCAGGCGCAGGCTGATCTCGGCCAGGGCCAGATCTCCGTTGTCATGGCCCCAGCGGTCATTGAGCGGCTTGAAGCGGTCCAGGTCCACAAACAGCAGGGCAAACGGGGCGGCCATGCTCTGGCCGGGCAGGGGCCGGGTGAGCGTGGCCAGAATATGCTGCAGCGCACTGCGGTTGTTGGCGCCGGTCAGCGGATCGGTAAACAGGCTGTGGCGCATGCGGTGGAAGTTGTGCGCCAGCTCGCCAATTTCATCGCGGCGCTGCACTTCGATGGGCGTGTCGATCTCGCCCTGGCCCACGCGGCGCACGGCGCGGGTCAGCGAGCGCATATCGTTGGCCACGGCACCGAAGATGCGCGTGCCGATCAGCACCGCCATCACCAGGGCCAGCAGGCCCAGGCTGCCCACCAGCGCCATATGGCGGTAGACGCCGGTCAGCATGTCCTTGTGCGGCACGGCCACCACGGCCATCCAGTCCTGGCCCGAGCCCAGGTTCAGGCGCCGGTAGGCGATGCGGATATTGCTGTGTCTGGCATCTTCCAGCAGGGCGGTACCGGGCGCTGTGCCGGACTTCGGGGCATTGAAGGCGCCCTGGATCTTGTCGTACACCGCCTGAATCAGCGGGTCCTGGCTGTTGGCGGCGCTCATGCGCTCCAGCTTGCCGTCCTCGCGGCGGTGGATATTGGGCATGCCGGTGGCGGCGATCAGGGAGCCGTCGGCCTCGATGATGAAGGCCCGGCCATGCTCGCTCAGGTGCAGCTGGTTGACGAATTCATTGAGCGCGCGCAAGGAGATATCGGTGGCCACCACGCCTTCGAGACGGCCCTGGCTGGACAGAATGCGGCGCGCACGCGTCAGCACCAGATCCTTGGCGCTGAAGTCGATATAGGCAGGCGTCCAGATCACGTCGGCCGACTCCGCCGCGAGCTTGAACCAGGGGCGCTGGCGTGGCTCGAACAGATTGATTTCGGTGGACTCGTAAGCCGGCTCGGCATGCATGCCGGCGACCTTGAAGTAGCTGCGATGCTCGCTGGCCTGGGTCTTCAGGCGCAGCTGGCCCAGCTCCGGTGCCAGGCGCTTGAGGGCAATCCCCTGTCCCGCGACATTGGCGTAGTAGACATAGTCGTTGGGCTGGGTGTGCAGCGAGCTGGCCACCCACAGCCGCGAGATCAGTGCCGGGATATGGTCGCGGATATCGGCGGGCACGGGCTCGCCGTTGGGAAACGCGGCCTCCAGCACGGCGCTGGACGGGTACAGATGCCGGTCCACGATCAGCGCAATACGCTCGGCCTTTTCTTCCATCACCTGCTCGGACAAGGCGGACACCGCGTTGCTGCCAGTCCAGTACCAGAGCATGCCCAGGGCCGAGGTCAACAGCGCAATCAGGGCGACAAAAGGCAGGATCAGCGAGAGCTTGAGCGATTTGGAGGCGCGGACGGGCTGTGGGAGTGGAGTCACTAGGCTGTGGTGTTAAAGATGATGAAGGTCAAGCAAAGTGTCTCACGCATCATTTGTCCGGCTCCTTTCGCATCATTAACATTTGTTACATCAAAGCGGCCAGCCCATGAAGTGGCAAAGTTCCTCTCTTCGAGCCAGCGTGTCTTTGCGGCCCAGTGCTATCAGTTCGCGGGTGTAGCCCTGCTCAAATAGCAGGTAGCTGGCCAGCGCGCCATCACGCACGGGGTTGCCCGTGCCGGCGCGCACGCCCAGCGTGGCCAGCAGGGTGCGTACCGGCAGCGGCAGCTTGTCGATATGGCGCGTGGCGATATCGTCGATGCGCTCGCTGGGGGTGATGGCCAGTACCTCGATAGGGCGCAGCCGGCTGTGGATGCGCTCGGCCGGCGAGACCAGACTCAGCGTGTGATTGATGCGCTCGGCGCGCTCTATGTCCACGGCCAGCGTGTCCAGGAAGATGCTGGACAGCGCATGCCCGGCGACCTGGGCCAGCGTGGGGTAGCTGGCATCGGCCTGGGGCAGGCTGCTCAGGGGCTCATGGCGTCTGCCGGCGCCGACCACCAGCAGCTTGCTGGCGCCCAGATGGATGGCCGGGGCCAGGGGCGCAGTCTGGCGCATGGAGCCGTCGCCGAAATGCTCCAGATGCCCGTCGATGGGCAGCGGCATGGCTGGAAAGATGAAGGGCAGGGCCGACGAGGCCAGCAGGTGATCGGCGGTGAGCAGGGTCTGCACGGCCTTGCGCTGGTCGCGTATCCAGGGGCTCAGGGCTTCACGGGTCTGGAAGAAGGTGATGTGCTGGCCGCTGCTGTAACTCGATGCCGTGATGGCCAGTGCGTGCAGATGTCCGCTGGCAATCAGCTGCGGAATGCGCTCGAACGGCATGAGGTCGCTGTTCATCAGGCTTTTGAGCGGCGTGTTGTCCAGCAGAGAGCGCGGCCGCATGCGGCTCCAGCGGGCCACTGCCCAGCCCAGCGACAACAGCGTCAGCCAGCGCGCACCGCTGCGCAGCACGCTGAGCGAGTCGGCCTTGTAGATCTGCTCGGTATGCATATGGCCCCAGACATGGAGCATGCGTCGCACGGCGCTGTCAAAGGCATCGGCATGGCAAGCCAGGGCGGCGACATTGATGGCGCCCGCCGAGGTGCCCGCAAGTACCGGAAAGGGATTGGGCCCGTGCTGCAGACCCCGTGCACGGCGCAGCTCGGCAATGGCGGCCAGCACGCCCACCTGGTAGGCGGCCCGGGCGCCGCCGCCGCTGAGCAACAGACCGGTCTGCCCGATGCTGGAGCTCGGGCCCGTGGAGTTTTGCCGGTCTGTCTCGGCAAGACTGGGAGGGAGGGGGGGTGAGAACTGCTCTGCCGCCATGGCTGCAGTGTGCCCGGATTGGGCCGCAGGCGGTAGGTGCGGGGGCTGCGCGGCCCCGATGAGGGCCTGCGGTGGGTCTCAGCTCTTTTTCTGGTTCTTGGCGATCAGCGTGGCGATGGACTTGGCATCCAGCACCACCAGCTGATGCTGCGCGGCCCAGCTGGCGGCATTCTCGCCCAGTGGCTGCAGAGCCACGTAAACGCCAAGGTCGGCTTTCAGCCGGGCTTGCGCTGCCTGCAGCTCGCGCAGCGGCTCCACGCCATGGGCTGCGGCTTTCCAGCGGCGCGCGCCGACCACGCTGGTCTGGCCGTTGCGTGTCAGCAGCAGGTCGGCCCCGGCCTGGCTCAGGCGCTGAATCTCATAGCCTTCGGCTTGCCAGGCCGTCTGCAGCTGGGCACTGAAGTCGGCCCAGGATTGCTCGGCAATCACCTGCTGGATCTGTTCCAGCCTGGCCGGGCTGGGGGCTCGCAGCTGCCTGTAGCAGGCGATGCAGCCCACGATGAAGAACGGGAAGGCGCCCAGGGCTGCAAAGGGCGAGATGTCCTTGGGGAACACCGCCAGCGACACCAGCACCACCGCAGCGCAGATCGCAAAGCTGATCCACCAGCGCGAGCGCATCAGGACTGCGAACAGGGAATTTTCGGCCATCTTCAGTTTCACGGCTTGTCTCTCAAATCTTGGGCAAAGGGCTGCATTGTCTCCTGTGCACAGGGGTTGGACAGCTTCGCTAGACTATCCGCCATTGAAGAAACCTCTGGAAAACTAAATCCAATGGCTGTTACAGAACAAGCGCTTCTGAGCGCGCTGGCCACGGTGCTTGATCCGCACACTGGCAAGGACTTTGTGAGCACGCGCGCCCTGCGCAATCTGCAGATTGCCGGTGATGACGTCTCGTTCGACGTGGAGATGGGCTATCCCGCCAGCAGCCTGCATCCTGCGCTGCGCAGCCAGTTCATCGCTGCGGCCAGGACGGTGGCCGGCGTGGGCAATGTCTCGGTCAACATCTTCACCAAGGTGGCCTCGCATGCCGTGCAGCGTGGCGTGCAGCTGCTGCCCGGCGTGAAGAACATCATCGCCATCTCGTCCGGCAAGGGCGGCGTGGGCAAGAGCACGACCACGGCCAATCTGGCACTGGCACTGGCCGCCGAAGGTGCCCGCGTGGGCATTCTGGACGCCGACATCTACGGCCCCAGCCAGCCCATGATGATGGGCGTTTCTGGCAAGCCCGAAAGCCATGACGGCAAGACCATGGAGCCGCTGGAAAACCATGGCGTGCAGGTCATGTCCATCGGTCTGCTGGTCAACAACGACCAGGCCATGATCTGGCGCGGCCCTATGGCCACCCAGGCGCTGGAGCAGATGCTGCGCCAGACCAACTGGAAGGATCTGGACTATCTGCTGGTCGACATGCCGCCTGGAACCGGTGACATCCAGCTGACGCTGTCCCAGCGCGTGCCCATGACGGGTGCCGTGGTGGTGACCACGCCCCAGGACATCGCCCTGATCGATGCCAAGAAGGGCATTCAGATGTTCGAGAAGGTCGGCGTGCCGATTCTCGGCCTGGTCGAAAACATGGCGGCCCATGTCTGCACCAATTGCGGTCATGTCGAACATATCTTTGGCGCCGACGGCGGCAAGAAGATGGCCGGCGAGCAGAACATCGACTATCTGGGGGCGCTGCCCCTGTCGCTGCAGATCCGCCTGCAGGCCGACAGCGGCAAGCCCACGGTGGTGGCCGAGCCCGAGAGCGAAGCCGCCCAGGTCTACAAGAAGGTGGCGCGCGATCTGGCCGTGAAGGTGGCTCTCAAGGCCAAGGACTTCTCCAGCAAGTTCCCCACGATCACGGTCAGCAGCAATACCTGATGAACCTTCTGACCTCCATGCGTTATCTGGTGGCGCTCAACGAGCATCGCCATTTCGCAAGGGCGGCGCAGGCCTGCCATATCACGCAGCCTGCACTGTCCAATGCGCTCAAGGCGCTGGAGGACGAGTTCGGTGCCGTCATCGTGCGCAGGGGGCGGTCGTTTGCCGGTTTCACGCCTGAGGGCGGGCAGGTGCTGGCGACGGCTCTGGCCATGCTGCGCGCGGAAGAAGGTTTGCGCCAGGAGCTGAGTGTTTCAGCAGGAGCGCTGCGCGGCCAGCTGCGCATGGCTGCCGTGCCCACGGCTATGCCCATGCTCACGCGCTTCGCAGCCATGCTGCGCCAGCGGCATCCCGGCATCATGCCCGTGGTGCTGTCCATGAGTTCGGCCGAGATAGAAACCGGGCTCGAGGATTTGTCCCTGGACCTGGCTCTGGGCTACAGCGCCAGACTGCCGCAGCGTGGCCCGCGCCTGCAGTCCTGGCTGCAGTACCAGGAGCACTACTATCTGCTGTGCCGGGATGCGCAGTGCGACAGCCGCCCCTTTGCTTTTGGGGCCGACATCGCCTGGAGCGAGGTGGCAGCCCTGCCGCTGTGTCTGCTCACGCCCGACATGCACAACCGCAAGGTGATCGACGAGGCCTTCGCCGCCGTGCAGCGCGAAGTCCAGCCCGCCATGGAAACGAATTCGGTGCTGAGCCTGGTCACGGCCGTGGCCGAAAGCATCCCCGGTGACGGGGGTGCCATGGTCACGGTGCTGCCAGGCGCCATGGTGGCCACGGTGCGCCACATGCCGGGCCTGATTGCACGGCCGCTGCGATCGCCCGAGCTGGTCACGCCTATAGGCTTCATGACTCAGCAGGGCATGGCGCCCACGCGGGCTCTGTTGGCCGCGCTGGAGCTGCAGGACGATGACGAGTGGCGCGTGCAGTGCCTGCGGCATGCGGGTGCGCTGAAGGAGTGAGCGTGGTCAGGCGGGCCGGTCCTGCCCGCGTTAGGGGGTGGCATGCAGCGCGGCACGCACCGCATCCGGTGTGAACGGGGCTGCATAGAACCGCCGGCCCGTGGCATCGAACAAGGCATTGGCCAGGGCGGCGGGCCCTGGTACCGAGGCCGATTCGCCCGCGCCCATGGGCGGCTCCTCCTGGCGGGGCATCAGCACGACTTCGATGGGCGGCAGATCGCGGAAGCCGATGATGGGGTAGCCGCCCCATTCGCGGCTGGCTACGCCATGGTCGTTGAAAGCCACCTTTTCCATCAGGCTGCGGCTCAGCGTTTGTATGACGTTGCCGTGGATCTGGTGGCGCACGCCATCGGGGTTGACCATCATTCCCGTGTCCTGGCCCACGACCAGGCGTTGCACGACGATGCGTCCGCTGGCGGGGTCCACAGTGATGTCGATGACCCAGGCGGCCCAGGCTGCGCCAAAGCCGGGAAAGCGGCTGTGTATGTAGCGCGCATAGGCTACGCCGCGCCCGTGCAGCAGACCGTCGGCGCCAGGGCGGCCCCGGCTTCCCGCTTGATTTCGCTGCCAGCCAGCGTGGCGTGCCGTGGCTTCGATCAGCTCGACGGCGCGCGGGTCATCAAGGTTGCGAACGCGGTAGTCAACAGGGTCTGCATCGGCGGCATGGGCCAGCTCGTCGATCATGCAGTCGTGGGCAAAGGAGTTGGGCAGGGCCGAGACGCCGCGCAGCCATGACGAACGTACGATGGGTGCCATGTCGTGACAGGCGATGCGCTGGCTGCCATAGCGGTAAGGAGGGACGGCCGTGCGGTCGCCCATCTCCAGCGTGCGCGGCTGCCCCGGTATGCGGCCCGTGAGCAGCAGGGCCAGCAGTGGCGCGTCGTTGGAGGGGTAGCGCACGGCAAAGTCGTAGGCCAGCAGCTCTCCCCGGGTGTCGATGGCCGCGCTCACGTCCATGAGCTGGGCGGTGCCCTTGGGCTCCCACTGGTGCTCCTGCTCGCGCGTGAGTTGCACGCGCACGGGGGCGCCCACGGCCATGGACATCAGTGCGGCGTCGGCGCAGACATCGTCGGCGCAGTTCCGTCCATAGCAGCCTGCGGCTTCCAGGCGCACGATCTCGATGCGCTCTTCGCCCAGTTGCAGCAGGCGGTCCAGGTCGGTGCGCAGCATGTGGGGGTTCTGTGTGCCGGCCCAGAGCTTGAGCCGGCCCTCGCTGAAATCCGCCACTGCACAGGACGGGCCAATCGAGGCATGCATCTGGTAGGGCCAGACATAGCTGCGGCGCAGCACGCTGGCTGCACCGGCGAAGGCGTCATCCACGAGGCCTTGATCGACCAGGGCACGGTGCTGGGCGGGATTGGCGCGGATGGCTGCAGACAGGTCGGACAGATCAGGCGCGGCCGGCGCGGCCTTCCACTGCACACGCAGCGCGCGCATGGCGGCAATGGCCTGTTCCTCGCGGTCTGCGACCACGCCGACGAAATCCCCTTCGATGACGACCTGCACATTGCCGGGCAGGTGGGCCACGGAGTCGCGTTCTACAGCCATCAGGCAGCGGCCGATGAAGTCGCCGCCGTCGCGGCCCGGATGCGGCGGGCGGATCACGCGGCCATGGCGCATGCCCGGCACGCGCACATCGTGGACAAAGCTGAGCTCGCCCGTGGCCTTGGCGGGAATGTCCACACGCGCCGCTCCCCGTCCCACCAGTCGGTAGTCGCTGGCAGGCTTGAGCTTCACCTCCTGCTCGGGTGGCGCCAGTTGCAGCTGCAGTTGCTGGCCTCGCAGCAGCTCGCCATAGCCGATCTGGCGGGCATCGCTGCCGTCGGCAAAGCGCACAATGCCGTCGCTTGCCCGGAGTTGGTCCGCCCTCGCGTTCCATTGCTGCGCGGCCAGCGCCAGCAACTGCTCGCGCGCCTGGGCGGCGGCGCGTCGCAGCGGAACGGCCGAGATCTGGATGCTGGCGCTGGCAATGGTCGGCCCCTGGTTGGGGGCGGCGGCCGTGTGGCCCAGCACCATTTCCAGGCGGTCCAGTGGCACTTCCAGTTCTTCGGCCACGATCTGCGCCAGCGCCGTGCGTATGCCCGTGCCCAGGTCCACATGGCCGTTGAAGGCCAGGGTGCGCCAGCCCTGCGGCGCGGCTTCGTCGGCCAGCACGGCGACGAAGATTTCTGGCGTGGACTGCACGTAGTCGGTGGCCGTGCCAGGCTGGCCGGGCGCGGGCGGTGGCGGCGCCACCGGCTGGCGCACCACGAGCAGGGTGTCGGCGCGCGCGAGCAGCTGTGCGTGCAGGGCTTGGGGCTGGGGCAGGTTCATGAGAGCGAATGTAGGACAGGTTTGGCGAGCCGGCAGCCACGTTGTAGATCGGCTTGCCATTCCATGGTGTCAGCGGGGATGACCGCGCACGATCTGGCAGTAGTGCCAAAGCGAGAGGCGCCAAGGAAGGGCGTACGCTGGCCGCGCCATCCCGCACCGAGGGAGTCGACCTCCTTGGGGCGCCGTGCAACGGGAAGCGGCGAAGCCGCTCAGGGGGTCAATCCATCCGTATCAGCGATGGCTTGGCTCAGCGGCATCACGGCCGCGTACTTCTGGGCCATGTCGAACAGGTTGGCATCGTGCGGGCCCAGGGCGCGGTCGCCGCAGCAGTCGGCCACCACCAGCGGGCGAAAGCCCGACTGCATGGCATCGACCACGCTGGCACGCACGCAGCCGCTGGTCACGCAGCCGGCCACCACCAGGGTCTGCACGCCTCGCTGGGCCAGCCAGGGCGCGAGCATGGTGCCGAAGAAGGCCGAAGGCGTACTCTTGCGCACCACATACTCCCCGGCGGCCGGGGCCAGTTCGGGCACGATCGCGCTGTGGTGGCTGTCTTCCTTCAGGGTCAGCATGCCAGGCACCTTCAGGCAGAAGATGTTGCTGTCGGCATCGTCGTCTGAGAACACGATGCGGCTGTGCGCCACGGGCCAGCCGCGCGCGCGGGCATGGGCCAGCAGCAGCCGCGTCTGGGCGATGGCTTCGGGGATGTTGCCGCCACCGAATACGGCCGGGTCGGCAAAGCCGTTGACGAAGTCGATGATGAGCAGGCCGAAGGGGGCCTTGAGCGGCAGCGGCGTGCCGAAACCCTGGCGCGCGTAGGCGGAGATGTCGCCCTGCACGCCCTCGGTGGGGATGCTTTGCTGGCTGGTGTCTTTCATGCGATGTCCTTTCGGCGTGCTGCGCGCGCCAGTCCTTCCTCGTCCTGCACCACACCGTGAATGACCGTGGGCTTGCCGTCCAGGGTCACCGTGCAGTGGCGCATGGGAATGTCGATATGGCAGGCCGTGGTGCGGCTGCCGCCCGCTTCGTTGTTGGGGCCCATGGACCACAGGAAGTTGCCCTCGAAGGCACGTGCGTCCATGCCGATGTGGGTTTCCTTGTTGTAGTGGGCCAGCATGGACCAGTGGGCGCGTGGCTGCAGGCCCCAGCCGATGTGCGAGACGGCATAGGCCTCGGGGTCCTCGTAGGAGGCCATGTATTCCTTGAGGATGTCTGCCTGCAGGCCGCCGCTGATGCGCGTGACATAGCCTTTTTCGATGACGAGTTCGATGGGCTCTGTCACGTAGTCCTTCATGGGCAGAAGGATGTCGCCCCGGTCCAGCACCACGCGGCCGTTGCTTTGGCCCTCGTCGGGCCAGGTCAGCACGAAGCCGCTGGGCCAGTGGTCCCAGCGGCCGGGCTGGTCCACGAAGCCGTATTCGCAGATGGCCGGGAAGTCACCGAGCTGGCAGCGCAGATCGGTGCCGGCGGCCGAGGTGATGTGCATCTGCCCGGCGGCCTCGATGCGCTTGGATGCGGCCTGCACGCGCGCGCGGTCGGCCTCGGTGGGCACCAGGCGGCACAGCACCTCGGGCGGCTCCACGGCCAGCAGAATCTTGGTGCCGGCCTGCAGGATCTCGTGCTGCTCGGGTGAGAACAGCAGGGTCATCAGGTCCAGCACCAGATCGCTGGCCTTGAGCGCGGCGATGGCGGCCGGGTTGCCGGTCAGCGGCGTTGTGCCCAGGTAGGCCAGAGAGTCGCGGCTCAGGGATTTTTCGGCGTTGACGGGCGGCAGGTCCAGGCGATTGACGCGCGCGCCCATCTCACTGGAGGCGGCGATGGCGCAGCGCAGCGTCTGCGGGTGTGTGTCGGCGCCTGTGAGCACGGTGACGGTCTGGCCGGCTTCGAGACGGGACAGCGTAAGCACCTGCTTCCAGGCGTGGATCAGATCGATATCGCTGACGGACATGGTCGGCTCCTTGGTGTCGCGATGAAAGGGGAGAGGCGGCGAGCGGGCATTCAGTTCACCCGTGCACCCAGGAAATCGCCCAGGGCCTCATAGAACCCGGCCTCGTTGTCCCAGGGAATCATGTGGCCGGCACCGGGCACGCGCACGTGCTCGGTCTGGGGTGCCAGGCCCTGCCACTCAGCCACGTCCTCGCCGCGTACCACGTCGCCGCGCTCGGCCGTGATCAGCAGCAGCGGGTGCTGGATGCGGGGCAGGTCGGCATGGATATCGTCGCGGCCGAAGTCCTCGAAGCTCTGCACGATGGCGGGCTCATGGCAGGTGTGCAGCCATTGGGCACGCAACTGGCGCTGCTCTTCTGTCCAGGTGGGGCAGAAGGCGCGCATGGCTTCTGCGTCCATGCCCTGCGTGGCCTGGCGAATGGAGTCCACATACCAGGGCAGGGCGGCCGGGTAGGCGCGGCGGCCCGGGCCGGACACCGGCGGATCGACGATGACAAGGCGCGTGAGTCCGGTCGGCTGGCTGCGCGCGGCACGCACGGCAATGCGTCCGCCCATGGAGTGGCCGACCAACGCCCAGCGCTGCAGTCCCAGTGCCTGGGCGAAGGCGGTCACGTCGGCGGCCTGGGCATCGAGTCCATAGTCCAGACCCGGGCCGGACGAGGACAAACCACGGCCGCGCACGTCCAGCACATAGGTGTCGAACTGACGACCCAGGTGCTCGGCCACGAAGCCCCATGTCACGGCCGGGCTGGTGATGCCGGGGATCAGGATGACGGCGTCGCGCTGCGCGCGCTCTCCATCGGCGCCGCCGTAGCGCAGATAGTGCTGGCGTATGCCGTTGGAGTGGACGTTGCCGCCGTAGAGAAATGTGCTGGTCATGCGGTTTCTCCTCAGGCCTTGGCCGCTGTGTCGTAGGGGTAGGCGCCCGATAGCAGCGCACCTGCGCCCGGCACCACGGGGTCGAGGCCCAGCTCCTTGAGGATGGCGTAGGTGGTGGCGATGGAGGCGGTCAGCACGGGCTTGCCGGTTTCGGCTTCGACCTGGGCCACGGCCGGCAGCGAGGGCATTTGCACGCAGGCCGACAGCACGATCACGTCGGCGTCGGCGTAGTTCATGCCCGCCACGATGCCGGGCAGTTTGGAGGGGTCGTGGCGGCCCACGTCGAGGTTGTCGGGGATTTCCAGCGCACGCCAGTCCACCACCTCGAAGCCTTCGGCGGCGATGTAGTTCTTGACCAGCTCGGTCAGGGGGACCATGTAGGGGGCGACCAGGGCGATCTTCTTGGCACCCATGACCTTCAGCGCCTCCACCAGCGCACCCGCGCTGGTGATCACGGGCGCCGTGGCGCCGTTGCTGGCCGTGCGCTCGGTCAGTCGGGCCTGCGAGACGCGGTGGTAGCCGTGGCCCATGGCCATGATGGCCACGAGGCAGGCATAACCCAGCACATCCACGCGCGCATCGCTGAGTTCCAGCGCGCAGCGGTCGCTCTCGGCATCCATGGCGGCCAGCTCTTCTTTCACCACTTTCTTCATGCGCATGCGGCTGGAGTGGAAGGTAAAGCGGTCCTGGGGGCGCAGCGTGGAATGGGCCTGCAGCATGGCCGGCACTTCGGTCTCCATGGTGGTGTTGGAGCTGGGGACGATCTGGCCGATGCGGAACGTTTGGGTCATGACTTGCCTTTGCAGAGTTTCGAGGGTTTCTGATCAGAATCAACTGAGTGTGTACGCTTTATTCTTGCAAAAGATATGCCGACTTGCAATTGAGAGTTTTCTCGGTGTTTGTACTGATTTGGTGCGAAATTTGCACCAAAAATGTTGAATTCCAATTTATTCTGCCGCTCCATGGTGCATGCGTGGTTTTGGAAATTTAAGTGCATACACCTGAATTAAGTGTTTTGTTGCCTGGCACGCTTCCTGCTCTCAAGCATTTATGGACGCGCCGAAGCAACGGTTGCCCCGTCTGGCTTTCAACATTCCTGCAAGGAGAAAAACTGTGTCTCAATCCCCTCGAATCGCCGTTGTCGGCGCCGGTCTCGGCGGGGCTGCAGCTGCCAAGCTGCTGCTCCAGGAAGGCTTCAATGTCCGCGTCTATGAGCAGGCGCCCAGCTTCTCTCGTCTGGGAGCCGGCATCCACGTCGGTCCCAATGTGATGAAGATCCTGCGTCGCATCGGCATTGAGGACGCGCTCAACGAGCAGGGCTCCCACCCAGACTACTGGTACAGCCGCCACTGGCAGACGGGCGACGTGCTGGCCCAGATCCCGCTGGGCGACTACGCCGTCAAGGAATACGGTGCCAGCTACCTCACCGTGCACCGCGGCGACTTTCATGCGCTGCTGATCGAGGCCTTGCCCGACAGCGTGATGGTCTATGGCAAGTTCCTGACCAAGGTGGAGGATCGGGGCAACGTGGTGCTCATGCACTTCGCCGATGGCACGACCGAAGAGGCCGACATCGTCATCGGTGCCGATGGCGTGAACTCCCGCATCCGCGAAGAGCTGCTGGGCCCAGAGCTGCCCAAGTACGCCGGCTACCTGGCCCACCGCGCCGTATTCCCCACGCCCGAAGTCAAGGCCGGCATGCTGCCCTTCGACGCCTGCGTGAAGTGGTGGAGCGATGACCGCCACATGATGACCTACTTCGTCACCGGCAAGGCCGATGAGCTGTACTACGTGACCGGCGTTCCGGTCGAGAAGTGGGACCTCGACGATCGCTGGCTGCCCAGCAGCAAGGAAGAAATGCGCGAGGCCTTCTCGGGCTGGCACCCTACGGTGCAGGCGCTGATCGACGCCACCGTGGAGGTGACCAAATGGTCGCTGCTGGAGCGCGATCCGCTGCCGCTGTGGAGCCGTGGTCGCCTGGTGCTGCTGGGTGATGCCTGCCATCCCATGAAGCCCCACATGGCCCAGGGCGCGGCCATGGCCATCGAGGACGGCGCCATGCTGGCGCGCTGCCTCAAGGAAGTCGGAGCGCACAACCATGAGCTGGCCTTCGCGCTGTATGAGGCCAACCGTGCCGAGCGCGCCAGCAAGGTGCAGCGCATCTCGCACGACAACACCTGGCTGCGCACCAACGAAGATCCGTCCTGGTGCTTCGGCTACGACGTGTTCAACGTGCCCCTGGTTGAACCCAGGGTCAAGGCCGCTGCCTGATACTCGCTGCCCTGCCGGACAGGGGATGGATATCCCTCTCCCGTCTGGCAGCAGAACACCGACATCCTGAACCGCAGTTGCAAGAGCCTCGTCCCATGGGAATCCCAGTTCATTCAAGCAGTCCCTCTCACCTCGTCCTCCTGCAGGTCAATGCACGCGCATGCGAAGTGCCGGCCGCGCCAGGGACGGCGCTGCTGCATGTGCTGCGCAATGACCTGGAGCTGAACGGGCCCAAATACGGCTGCGGCCTGGGGGAGTGCGGCGCCTGCACGGTGCTGATCGACGGTGTGGCCGCGCGTTCCTGCGTGATTCCCGTGAAGGCGGCTGTGGGCCGAGAAGTGACCACGCTGGAAGGCCTGGGATCGCGCCAGTGTCCGGGCCCCACGCAGCAGGCCTTCATTGACTGCCAGGCCGCTCAGTGCGGCTACTGTCTCAACGGCATGATCATGACGGTGGAGGCCTTGCTGCGTCGCAACCCGAACCCCACCGAGCAGGAGCTGCGCAACGAGCTGCACCACAACCTGTGCCGCTGCGGCACGCATGTGGAAATCATGCAGGCGGCCCTGCGCGCCGTGCAGCTGCGTGCGGAACGGGCCGCGCTGCAGGCGCCCTGCGGCGTTCCATCTTCCAGCGCGGGCGGGGACCAGCCATGAACACGGTCGACAACACCCCCGTCCTGCCTTCCGACCTGCTGCATGGCCTGGCGCTGCGCCCACCTGTCGCGGCCTGGGACGGGCTGCGCTACCAAGGCAGCGTGCCCACCCATGCGCGGCTGGACCAGGCGCAGACCATGGCCGGCGTGGTGGCCGCCGTGCAGCGCGAGCATTTTCTGGGCGTGGTGGCCGTGGCGCCCGTCCATGCGCGGCAGGCGCTTGCTAGCCTAGTACCTGTATGGAAGGACGGGCAGGCGGCCTTGTCGGCTCGCCCTGTCTCTCACGCTCCCGGACTGCAGGAATCGCACGAGTCGATCGATACCGGCCGCTATGTCTGGCGCATGGCCGGTGCGAGCGCAGGTTCCGGCACGGCACGCGTGGCTGCGTGGTGCCTGGACGGTCATGTCAGCCTCTGGCTGCCGCAGTGCGAAGCCGACGTACGCCAGATGATCGGCCGTGAACTGGTCGCGCTGCTGCAGTGCCAGGAATCAGCGCTGCGGCTGTTCAGCGTGCCGGCCCTGGGCTCTGGCGGCGTGCATCCGCTGGACCTCATGGATGCGGCTGCCGATGCGGCCCTGCTGTCCCATGCCGTGGGCCGGCCCGTCAGCGTGGCCTGCGAGGTCGGGGCTGCGGGTGCCGGCAGTAGCCGCGAGCTTGTGCTGCGTGTGGATGCGCAGGATTCGCAGGCGCTCGAAGCCGGCACGATGGTGCAGGCCCATGAAGGCATTGCATCGCCGCAGCCCCAGCTGCTGCTGTCCGACTCCCCCTGGGCCGTGCGCCCCAGCATGGCGCGCCTGCTGAGCCAGCCCGGTTTGACGCGAGCCGCCGCTCTGGCCACCGTGCTCGATGCCGGCGAAGTGCGCGAGCGCAAGGTGGTGGCCAGCCTGCGGCATGCCGGTGTCGACGATCTGAATGCCGCCCAAGTCTTTGCCCGTGAAAGCCATTGGCATGAGCAGGCCCTGGGTCTGGGGCATGACCCACTGCAGTGGCGCCTGCAGCACTTGCCCGAAGGCCCGGTGCGCGATCTCGCGCAGCAGGTGGCCGAGCGTGCGCAGGTATCACCGCAGGACGACATTCCGCAAGACACCGATGGCCGCCTGCTGGGTCGAGGCTTTGCCACTGCCCAGCTGCAGACTCTGGATGCTCAGGGCGCCGACCTGCATGCCTGGAGCGCCTGGGTGGCCGAGGTGGCCGTGCATCCGCTCACCGGCGAGATTGAGGTGACCCGTGTGGTGGCCGGCCATGACAGTCGCAGTCTACATGCGGCCCAGGCGGCCAGTACGCGGCCCGAAATCGTGCAGCAGGACCCGCAGTTGCTGGCCGATGCACGCAGGTTGCTGGGCACGGCTCCTGCCTTCGACGACTGGACTGGTTCCGTCGCTCCCGCTACTGGTTTCGATGTGATGGCCAAGCCTGGTAACGATCTGGCGCAGCATGCGCGCGGCGATGTCGGACCCATCCGCCAGGGTGGTCTGGCGCTGGACGGGGTGGCCACGCTGCCCGCCGCCGCCGCCATTGCCAACGCCATTCACCAAGCAACGGGCGTGCGCCTGCGCGAAGTGCCCTTTCGGCCCGAACAACTGCGCCTGGCGCTGGCCGGCGAGGGCGCGGGCAAATCATCCGTTGCCAAGTCCGGCCGTGGCTGGGGCTGGCTGGCTGCAGGCGCCGCGGGCCTTGCCGGCATGGCTGCCATGGCCTGGCCGCTGAAGCCGGCCCTGCCGCTGACCGACGGGCCAGATATCTCCCTTTATTCGCCCCAGGCCCTGGAGCGCGGCCGCCTGGTGGTTGCCGCGGGCGACTGTGTGGTCTGTCATACGGCGCCGGGCGGTGCCTCCAATGCGGGAGGCTTGGGGCTGGAGACGCCGTTCGGCATCATCTACTCCACCAACATCACGCCCGACAACGAAACAGGTATCGGCCGCTGGTCCTATGCGGCCTTCGAGCGCGCCATGCGCCACGGCATCCACCAGGATGGACGTCAGCTGTATCCGGCATTCCCGTACACGGCCTTTGCCAAGCTCAGCGATGGAGACCTGCAGGCCCTGTATGGCTACCTGATGTCCCAGCCCGCCGTGAAGGCCAAGGCACCCGAGACGCAACTGGCCTTTCCCTACAACCTGCGCCCGGCCATGGCCGGCTGGAATCTGCTGTTCCACGACGCCACGCCCTTCAAGGCCGACCCCGCGCGCAGCGCCGAATGGAACCGGGGTGCCTATCTGGTCGAAGGCGCGGGCCACTGTGCGGCCTGTCACTCGCCGCGCAATGCGCTGGGGGCCGAAAAGAGCGGCATCCGCTATCTGGGCGGCGGCGAGGCCGAAGGCTGGAGCGCCCCTGCGCTCAACCAGCTGGCCGGCGGCAAGCTGCCCTGGAGCCGCGAAGAGCTGTACCAGTACCTGCGCACGGGCTTCTCGGCCCGCCATGGCGTGGCGGCGGGGCCCATGGCGCCCGTCATTCACGGCTTGGCCCAGTTGCCGGAAGCCGATGTGCGCGCCATGGCCACCTATCTGATGGAACTGCCGGGCCAGGCGGCACAGGATGCGCAGTCCGCACCGGCTCAGGCCGCACCGGCTCAGGCCGCGCCCGTCGCTCCTCTGATTACAACGGTGGCCGCCCCCGTGGCCACGCCGGCCCCGGAGATGGTGCGCCAGGTCAACGGTGAGCGCATCTACCAGAACGCCTGCGCGGTCTGCCATGAGGCGGGCAGCGGGCCCACGCTGTTCGGCGTCAAGCCTCTGCTGGCCCTGAACACCAACCTGCATGCCGCAAGCCCGGACAACCTGCTCCAGGTCATCCTGAACGGCATCCAGACACCCGCCGACGATGCGCTGGGCTATATGCCCGGCTTCAGGGACAGCCTGGACGACAGGCAGATTGCGGACCTGATCGGATATTTGCGTCAACGATTTGCACCGGAGGAAAAAGCTTGGCCAGACGATACGAAGACGATTAAGCGGCTGCGAGCGCAGGTGCAGGCGCATGCGCCCTAGGGGCTGCGGCGGGCGGCGGCATGGGCGGTGCCGCGGATATGGATCTCTTGCCCTGGAATCGCTCCAGGGGCCGGGTCCGGACATCTGATGCTGGGGACAGGGGATGGACAGCCACGGACGTGCTATCGCTATGCCGACCGTACGGAATGTGCCCATCGCCTGGATGCAGATACCGACATCTGGAATCTTTTTCATCGGTCCATGGAAATGGCGCCGAGGGAGTGGTTCGCTCTGGATGTGTGATGGGTGGAAAGCACTGCACGAATAGGCCGAGGCCGAATGGCAGTGCTTGCGAGAAGACAGATTCAACAATTGCGATGACTAAAAAAGGAGTCCCTGCATGTCATCTACATATATTTCAGTGGAAAAAGGCATCCAGACTGCGGGTGTGGGCAAGTTTCAGTACCGGCTGTTCGTGATCTTCGGCCTGGTCTGGCTGGCGGACGCCATGCAGGTGCTGTCCATTGGTTTCAGTGCGCCGTCCATTGCCAAGACTTTCGGCAAGACCGTGCCCGAGGCGCTGCAGACCGGCACTTTCTTCTTCATCGGCATGCTGATCGGTGCCTTCGTCTTCGGCAGACTGGCAGACCGCATAGGCCGCCGTCCGGTGCTGATGATGGCCGTGGTGATCGACGCCTTTGCGGGAGTGGCTTCGGCCTTTGCACCCGAGTTCGCCTGGCTGCTGGTGCTGCGCTTCATCACTGGCATAGGCGTGGGCGGAACGCTGCCCGTGGACTACACCATGATGGCCGAGTTCCTGCCAAGCGACCGCCGTGGCCGCTGGCTGGTGCTGTTGGAGTCGTTCTGGGCTGTGGGCACCATCTTCCTGGCCATCCTGGCGCTGGTAGCCGTTTATTGGGGCGAGGATGCCTGGCGCGTGATCTTTTTCGTGACCGGACTGCCGGCGCTGATCGGCGTGGTGCTGCGCTTCTACATCCCTGAATCGCCCATGTACCTGAACCGTAACGGCAAGTCCGAAGAGGCGCGCAAGGTGCTGCAACGGGTGGCCAAGGTCAACGGAAACGTGGTCGACATCCCGGCTCTGCAGCCTGAAAAGCAGGAGCGCAAGTCTCTCTTCGCCCTGTTCTCGCAGGATCTGCGCCGCCGCAGCTTCTCGCTGTTCCTGGCATGGGCGCTGATCTCCATCGCCTACTACGGCGTCTTTGTCTATCTGCCCGTCAAGCTCAGCAGCGAAGGCTTCGCCTTCATGCGTGGTCAGGTCTTCCTGGTGGTGCTGGCGCTGGTGCAACTGCCCGGATTTGCGCTGTCGGCCTATGGCGTCGAGCGCTGGGGCCGCAAACCTACGCTTATCGGCTTTCTGCTGCTCAGTGCCGTGGGCTGCATGCTTTACAGCCTGGGCTCCTCGCCCTTCGTGGTGATCGGATCGACGCTGCTGATGAGCTTCTCGCTACTGGGTACCTGGGGTGCGTTGTATGCCTTCACACCCGAGGTCTACCCGACCGACCTGCGCGCCAGCGGCATGGGCATGGCAGGCGCTGTGGCGCGTTTCGGCGGCCTGTTCGCCCCGGCCATCATCGCACCCCTCATGGCCACCCATTTCACCATGGCCCTGGCCGTGCTGTCGGCGATGCTGGTCGGTGGTGCGCTGTCGATCTGGGCGGTGGACGTGGAGTCGCGCAACCGGGCGCTGGATTGATGACGGTCTGAGCGGTCGGTTCAGCAAAAAGGCCAGAAGGATTGCTCCTTCTGGCCTTTGCTTTTTTGGGGGCTGCAGCAACTCATTCGGAGTCGCTGCCTTCCAGCATTTTTCTGAGCAGAAAATCCAGCGCCAGACGCTCCGCGGGATTGAGCTTGCCGTAGGTGCTTTCGGTGATCTGCTTGGCAAAGGGCTCCATGTCGTGCACCAGATCCTGACCGGCTTCGGTCAGGTTGATGACGACCTTGCGCCGGTCCGTGCGGTCATGCTCCACATGCACCAGCTCGCGCTGCTTGAGCCGGTCCACCACGCCGCGTATGGTGGCCTGATCGATCACCGTGGCCTTGACGATATCGGCGAGCGAGCTGCCTTTGTTGTCACGCACAGAACACAGCACCACGAATTGCGCCGCCGTAAGCTGAGAGTCGGGAATGTACTGCTGGAAAAGCGCGGCATGTCTTTGATAGACGCGTCGCAGCAGGTGCCCGATCTGGTCCGAAAAGTGATAGCCATCTTGTGGCGTCATGGCTGATGGCGGCTGCTGAATCATGGTTCGTATGAGCTTACCAAAAATCACGCCAATTACCGTGATTTGCGACAAGCCAGCTGCATGGACGAGACGCTGCAAAACTGCGTCAAGGCGGCACGTGCAGCAAGGGGCACATCATGGACTGCAGGTACATCGGCGCAGGCTGTCAGCTCATTTGCGCATTGAATGGTGCAATCAGGAATATGAATTTGACGGCTTGCCGCTCAGGGCTTGAAATGTCAGGAGAGACAAAGCGCCTGCGGAACATACCGCGCCGCTTCCCCAATGAAAGCCAGTAGGGTCACCCATGCCAGCCATTCAAGGGAAGATCATTCCCATCACCTTCGACGGAGCCGCCAGTGCCGGTTCCGCACTCGGTGGTCATGAACGCCAAGCCCTCGAGC
Source organism: Comamonas sp. C24C (assembly GCF_053345995.1). NCBI lineage: Bacteria > Pseudomonadati > Pseudomonadota > Betaproteobacteria > Burkholderiales > Comamonadaceae > Comamonas > Comamonas sp. C24C. Next base: position 68,819 of record NZ_JBKFBC010000015.1, read on the forward strand.
ACGCCATTGCCGACCATGCATCGCGCCCTGGCTCTCTGATCGAGTTGCTGCACTCCCTGCAAAATGCGCTGGGCTTTATGCCGCGCGCTGCCGTGCCGGCCATTGCCGAGGCCCTGAATCTTTCGCGTGCCGAGGTCCATGGTGTTGTCAGCTATTACCCGCATTTGCGCGAGCAGCCGCATGGCAGGACGCTGATCCAGATCTGTCGGGCCGAAGCCTGCAAGTCGCGCGGTGCCGATGCACTGTTCGCCCATGCGCAAACGACACTGGGCTGCCAGGCCCATGACACGAGCGCCGATGGCAGCGTGACGCTGGAGCCTGTCTACTGCCTGGGGCTGTGCGCCCAGTCGCCGGCCGTGATGGTCGACGAGAGCGAGGTCCATGCACGGATGACCGAGGGCCGGCTCGACGCCTTGCTGGCAGAAATACAGCAAGAACAGCTTGAAACCAAGGTGGATAAAACGCGGGTAGCTATCGAAAATGAAGCTATCGCTGCCGCGCGTATCTATGTGCCGCGCGATGCTGCGGCCCTGGCTGTGGGAGCGGATGCGGTGGCCGAGGCGCTGCAGCGCGAGTGCGCGGCGCGAGGCCTGGCGGTGGAGCTGGTACGCAACGGCTCGCGCGGCCTGCTGTGGCTGGAGACCCTGGTCGAGGTCGAGACTGCGCAGGGCCGTGTGGCCTACGGCCCGGTTCAGGCAGCTGACGTGCCGGGCCTGCTGGATGCCGGCATGCTGCAGGGCGGCCCCCATGCGCTATGCCATGGGCTGACCGTGCAGATTCCTTATCTGGCCAGGCAGGAGCGCCTGACTTTTGCTCGCGTGGGCATCGTTGATCCGCTGAGCCTGCGGGACTACGAGGCCCATGGCGGCTGGCAAGGCCTCAGGGCCGCTGCGGTCATGGCGCCCGAAGCCATCGTCCAGCAGGTGCTGGAGTCCGGCCTGCGCGGTCGCGGCGGTGCAGCATTTCCGGCGGGGATCAAATGGAAGACCGTGGCGGCTGCAGCAGGGCCGCAGAAATACATTGCCTGCAATGCCGACGAAGGCGATTCGGGCACGTTCGCCGACCGTCTGCTGATGGAAGGCGACCCGTTCTGCCTGATCGAGGGCATGGCGATCGCTGCACTGGCCGTCGGTGCGACGCAGGGCTATATCTATGTGCGCAGCGAATATCCGCATGCGATTGCGGTGCTGAACGAGGCGATTGCACGTGCCAGTGCCGCGGGCTGGCTGGGGAACAATGTGGCCGGCAGCGGCAAGGCGTTCCAGCTGCAGGTGCGCAAGGGTGCGGGCAGCTATGTCTGCGGCGAGGAGACCGCCATGCTGGAGAGCATCGAAGGCAGGCGCGGCATTGTGCGTGCCAAGCCTCCGTTGCCCGCGATCGAAGGCCTGTTTGGCAAGCCCACGGTCATCAACAACGTGATCACGCTGGCGACCGTGCCCATCATCCTTGCCAGGGGCGCGGCCTTCTATCAGGGCTATGGCATGGGTCGCTCGCGCGGCACGCTGCCGTTCCAGCTGGCCGGCAATATTGCGCAAGGTGGGCTGGTGGAAAAAGCCTTCGGCCTGACGTTGCGCGAGCTGGTGCAGGACTTTGGTGGAGGCACGGCCAGCGGCCGGCCCATCAAGGCCATTCAGGTGGGCGGCCCGCTGGGCAGCTATGTGGCGCCCGAGGACTGGGATGATCCGCTGGACTACGAAGCCTATGCCGCCAAGGGCAATGTGGTCGGTCATGGCGGTCTGGTCGTGCATGACGACGGCGCCGATATGGCAAAGCTGGCGCGCTATGCCATGGAGTTCTGCGCCATCGAGTCCTGCGGCAAATGCACGCCTTGCCGCATCGGCTCCACGCGAGGGGTGGAGGTGATAGACCGCATCACGCGTCTAGGCGGCGCCGAGCATGCGGCCAATGTGGCGCTGCTCGAGAGCCTGTGCGACACCATGCAGCACGGCAGCCTGTGCGCCATGGGCGGCATGACCCCCTATCCGGTGCGCTCTGCGCTGCAGCACTATCCGCAGGACTTCGGTATCGAGCCCGTGCAGACCGTGAACCCCGCCTGAGGAGAGAGCCATGCTGGAACATCTGAAGAACACCGATTGCGGAACGCCTGCCAGCCTGTCCGAGGAACGGGTCACGCTGCATATCGACGGTCGCGAGGTCACCGTGCCCAAGGGCACATCGCTGATGCGCGCTGCCGTCGATGGTGGCATCAAGGTGCCCAAGCTCTGCGCCACGGATTCGCTGGAGCCCTTTGGTTCCTGCCGGCTGTGTCTGGTGCAGATCGAGGGGCGCAAGGGCTTTCCTGCGTCCTGCATCACGCCTGCCGAAGCAGGTATGAACGTGCGCACCCAGAGCCCGCAGCTGCAGGAGCTGCGCAAGGGCGTGATGGAGCTCTATATCTCCGACCATCCGCTCGACTGCCTGACCTGCTCGTCCAACGGCGACTGCGAGCTGCAGGACATGGCCGGAGTGGTCGGTCTGCGCGAGGTGCGCTATGGCATGGATGGAGCCAACCACTTCAAGGGCGAAGCCAGGGCCGAGGTCGATACCTCCAATCCCTATTTCAACTACGACCCCAGCAAGTGCATTGTCTGCAATCGCTGCGTGCGCGCCTGCGAGGAAACGCAGGGCACGTTTGCACTGACGATCAGCGGACGCGGTTTCGAGTCTCGCATCACGGCAGGCCAGGGCGACGGCTTCATGGCCAGCGACTGCGTGAGCTGCGGCGCCTGCGTGCAGGCCTGCCCCACGGCCACCTTGCAGGAGAAGACCGTGGTCGAGCTGGGGCAGAGCGAGCACAGCGAGATCACCACCTGCGCCTACTGCGGCGTGGGCTGCGGCTTCAAGGCCGAGATGAAGGGCGAGCAGGTGGTGCGCATGGTGCCCTGGAAGGACGGCAAGGCCAACGAAGGTCATGCCTGCGTCAAGGGGCGTTTTGCCTGGGGCTATGCCACGCACAAGGACCGCATCACCCAGCCCATGATCCGCGCGAAGATCACCGACCCCTGGCGCGAAGTGAGCTGGGAGGAGGCGATAGGCCATGCGGCCAGCGAATTCCGCCGCATCCAGGCCAAGCATGGCCGGGACTCGATTGGCGGCATCACCTCGTCGCGCTGCACCAACGAGGAAACCTATCTGGTGCAGAAGCTGATCCGCGCCGCCTTCGGCAACAACAATGTCGATACCTGTGCGCGTGTCTGTCACTCGCCCACGGGCTATGGCCTGGGCCAGACCTATGGCACGTCGGCAGGCACGCAGACCTTCAAGTCGGTCGAGCACTCCGATGTGATCATGGTGATTGGCGCCAATCCCACTGCGGCGCATCCGGTGTTCGGCTCGCGCATGAAAAAGCGGCTGCGTGGCGACGCCCGGCGTGCCGGCGCTGGTTTGATCGTGATCGATCCGCGCGAGATAGAGCTCGTCAACTCGCCCCATGTCAAGGCCGACTACCACCTGCAGCTGAGGCCCGGCACCAATGTGGCAATGATCACGGCGCTGGCCCATGTGATCGTCACCGAGGGCTGGCTGGCCGATGCCTATATCGACGAGCGCTGCGACGCCAAGTCCTTTGCGCAATGGAAGGAGTTCGTTGCCAGGCCGGAGAACTCGCCCGAGGCCACGGCCGACATCACCGGCGTGGCTCCCGAGCTGGTGCGCGGTGCGGCGCGGCTGTATGCATTGGGCCGTGCGGATCATCCGCAGGGAAGGCAGGTCAACTCCGCCGTCTATTACGGTCTGGGCGTGACCGAGCATGCGCAGGGCTCGACCATGGTCATGGGCATTGCCAATCTGGCCATGGCCACGGGCAATGTAGGCCGCGAAGGCGTGGGCGTGAACCCCTTGCGCGGCCAGAACAATGTCCAGGGCTCCTGCGACATGGGCAGCTTTCCGCATGAGCTGCCGGGCTATCGCCATATCTCGGACAGCATCACGCGAGCCGCATTTGAAGGCGCCTGGGGCGTGAAGCTCAGTCCCGAGCCGGGCTTGCGCATTCCCAATATGTTCGAGGCCGCGCTGGAAGGCAGCTTCATGGGGCTGTACTGCGAGGGCGAGGACATCGTGCAGTCCGACCCGAACACCCAGCATGTGACGGCAGCGCTTTCGGCCATGGAATGCGTGGTGGTGCAGGACATCTTCCTCAACGAAACGGCCAAGTACGCCCATGTATTCCTGCCCGGATCTTCCTTCATGGAGAAAGACGGTACCTTCACCAATGCGGAGCGCCGCATCTCGCGCGTGACCCAGCTCATGCAGCCGCTGGCCGGTTATGCCGACTGGGAGGTGACGCAGCTTTTGTCCAATGCGCTGGGCTATCCCATGAACTACGGTCATCCGCGCGAAATCATGGCCGAGATCGCGGCCCTGACACCCACTTTTGCGGGCGTGAGCTACGAGAGGATCGAGCGTCTGGGCAGCGTGCAGTGGCCCTGCAACGAGGGCACCGAAGAGGCGGGCACGGCCATCATGCACAAGGACAAGTTCGTACGTGGCAAGGGCCGCTTCATCATCACGCAGTATGTGGCCAGCGATGAAAAGGTCACGCAGCGCTTTCCGCTGCTGCTGACCACGGGGCGCATTCTCTCGCAGTACAACGTGGGCGCGCAGACTCGGCGTACGGCCAACAGCCAGTGGCATGGCGAGGACAGGCTGGAGATTCATCCACATGACGCACAGGACCGTGGCATCCGCGATGGCGACTGGGTGGGCATTGAAAGCCGCTCCGGCCAGACGGTGTTGCGCGCCACGGTGACCGAGCGCATACAGCCCGGTGTGGTCTACACCACCTTCCATTTCCCCGAGTCGGGTGCGAATGTGATCACCACCGACAGTTCGGACTGGGCCACCAACTGCCCCGAGTACAAGGTGACGGCCGTGCAGGTATTGCCAGTGGCTCAGCCCTCAAGCTGGCAGCAAGGCTACAGGCATTTCAACGACCAGCAGCTCGGTCATCTGGCCGCGGCGCAGATGGAGATGGGAGGTCAGTGATGGACGTGAACAACCTGATCCGCATGGCCAATCGCATAGCCGAGTTCTTCGAGGCCATGCCCGAGCATGACGAGGCGCTGGATGGTGTGGCCCAGCATATCCAGAAGTTCTGGGAGCCGCGCATGCGGCTTCGCATTCTGGCGACCTTGAACGAGCCTTCCGAGGCCGCTCAGCTGCGGCCTCTGGTGCGCGATGCGTTGCACAAGCATGCCGCGCTGCTGGAGCCTGTGCAGCCATAGCGCAGTGCGCTAGACAGCAGCGCCATGCATCCATCCGGAATGTGTTGCGGGTATATTCTTTAGAGCGTGTTTACGATCTCCTCGCGCCGCGACAGAGGGCTTTGCGGGATGGAATGCAAGGGGGCGGCCCCCCGCGCGCGATACCGCAGCAATAGCCGTGCTATTGCGAGGATTCGCGCGGCCGGTGAGGCAACGCCGCAGATCGCCCCTGACGGGGCGCCCGCAAAGACACTGTCCCGGAGGGTTGGAGCGAAATCGGGCGATTTCTGTGCGCTGTCTCTTGCTTGCACCGCGGTGCAAGCGGCTATCCATCGCTTCGAACTCGTCCCGATTGCGCTCCAACGCGGCTGCGTAGAGATCGTAAACACGCTCTTGGATCCCTGATCTGAGCCGCTGCCCGCGATCGAATGGCCGCGGCTTTTTTTGTTGGCCATCTTCATGACTTCCGAATCCGTCAAAAGCTCTCTGATGAGTGCACATCTGCGTCTTCTGGGCATGGCCCTGATGTGGGGTGCTTCCTGGCCGGCAGGCCGCATTCTGGCGCTCAACATGCCGCCGCTGGCGGCATCGGCGCTGCGCTTTTTGCTGGCCGCGACCCTGTTGCTGCCCTGGCTGTATTTCTCAGGCGGGCTGGGTGCTCTCAGGCACTGGTCTGCCAAGACCTGGCTGGGCATGTTTGCCGCAGGCGCGACCGGGGTGTTCGGCTACGCCAGCTTTTTCCTCACCGGTCTGCAGCATCTGCCTGCGGGCAAGGCGGCGTTGCTCATCACGCTCAATCCGGTGGTCACGCTGGCCTTTGCCGTGTGGCTGTTCAAGGAACGCATCAACATCACCATTGCCCTGGGCATGTTGCTGGCGGCCTGCGGTGCCGTGGTAGTCATCTCGCATGGCGACCCCATGCAATTGCTCAACGGAACGGTTGGGGCGGGCGAGATGCTGATTCTGGGCTGCGTGGCCTGCTGGGTTTGCTACACGCTGATCGGCCGCGCCATGCTGGCAGGCGTGGATGCACTGGCTGCCACCACCGTGACTTCCATTTTCGGCGCCATGCTGCTGCTGGCCGCCAGCCTGGTTCTGGAAGGCCCGCAGGGGCTGGCTTCGGCATTTCAGGCCAGTGGCACGGCCTGGACCGCCATGGTCTTCATGGCCTATGGCTCCACGGCCCTGGCCTACGCCTGGTACTTCGCGGGCGTCAAATCGCTGGGCGCGGGCGCCGCCTCGGGCTATATCACGCTGGTGCCGGTGATCGGTGTGCTGCTTTCGGCCCTGCTGCTGGGAGAAAGCGTTGACGGCTCCATGCTGCTGGGTGGCGCCATGGCCGTGCTGGGAACGGCAGTGATGAACTGGGGGCGCCGTACGGGTGCCTGAAGCTGCTTACCTGCTTACCTGCTTACCTGCTTACCTGCTCAAAGCGGATCGTATCGCGCATATTTTGGGTTGAACCAGCGCAGATCCTGTTTATCCAAGGTGTGCAGATGAGCCTTGGCCTGCAGCAGCAGCGGCCGCTGCAAGTCCTTGAACTGCAAGGCGCGTGATTTACCCGCTGCCTCCAGGCGAAGCACACTGGCCTGCGCGCTGGTGTCGCTGTAGCTGCGCACCACCAGGCTCAGATTGCCCAGCGTGAAGCGGTAGATGTCGTATTCGTAGTAGTACTCGTAAAAGCCCTCGGCATCGGGCTCACTGGCGTCGATATGGTGGCTGCATTCCACCTGCAGGCCATCTGTGCTCATGCTTTAGCTGCAATCGGTGTGCAGCCGGTGCGTGCCGCACCTCACGCAGCGAAACAGGTAACCGCCCACCGGATCACCGGTCTTGCTGATGGCCTGCAGATAGCGCTCTGGCATGTTGGCAATATCGGCTTGCAACTCCTGCTCCAGCTGCTTGATTTCGGTATGGTCGGTGTAGCCCACAAAGGCGCAGGGCTGATCGCAATGCACCAGCCATTGCTCCTGCTGCCAGCTGTGATAGCTGGGCGTGCGTTCGCAGACTTCCAGCAGCAGCACGCGATCCATGACGATGCTGTCAGGTTCGTCGGGATCGGCGCTCACGCCTTCAATGCCCAGGTAGTCGTTGAATTCACCCTCGTAGCGCTGGGCTGCGCTGCCGTCGGCAATGCACCAGGGGCAGAGATAGTCAGGCTCTTCGCGGCTGTAAAACGAGCTGTTGTACTTGAGCTCACGCGCTTGGCCGCAGCAGGAGCAGATACCGCTTTCTGCCACAAACAGATCCAGCGCATAGGCATTGGGGCTGAGACGAAATTTCGGCAAATCCATGGAGATCTCCATTCAGGTCTGGCGATTCTGGGCGATGGTTTGCAGCAGGTTCTGGCAAGCGTCCTCGATCAGATCGAGCACATGCTCGAAGCCGCGTTCGCCACCGTAATAGGGGTCGGGCACTTCCTGGTCGCCGAAGCGCTGGCAGTAATCGGTCAGTCGATGCAGGCGCTCTTGCTGTGCAGGACTGGCGAGGCGGCGGGCGGCGGTTTCATTGGCGCTGTCCATCACCAGCACCAGATCGAAAGCGTCGAAATCCTGCTTCGTCAGCTGCCGCGCACGCTGCCCGCTGAGGTCATAGCCCCGGCGGAGTGCATGCTGCTGGCTGCGGGCATCGGGGGCCTCGCCCACGTGATAGCCGTGCGTGCCGGCGGAGTCCACTTGCACCCGATGCTGCAGACCCGCATTTGCAACCATTTTTTCCAGCACGCCATGGGCTGTGGGGCTGCGGCAGATGTTGCCAGTGCAGACCATCAGAACGCGAACGGGTTTGGCGGCAGTCATGGCTGATCTTTCACTGTGGCTTGTACCTCGGCCGTCTTGGTTTCCAGTGTGCGAATCTGGGTCTTGAGCTGGCGCATGCTGCTTTGCATGGTCACTCCCAGCAAGCGGCGCATGCCTTCGAAGAACAGCACCATGAACAGGACCACGGGCAGCACGCCCCAGCGCAGCCAGGGCGAGGCCTGGTTGATCCAGGCCACGGCGCAGACCACCACAGCCATGGCCACGGCAAGATAGTTCCATTTCCTCGAGCTTTGCATCTTGCTCTCGTACTTCTGCGCGGTGGCTTCGAGCTGCTGTTCGGTGACTCTGAGCTTGGCAATGGACGCCTGAATCTCTTCAAGGCTGGCGGGCTTGTCTGACGGCATAGGGCAGATGATCGTTAAGAGAGGAGGCAGGCGTTATACCGGCTGGAATCGATTTTGATAGCTGAAAGCGCTTGAAGGGCAAGCGCTTTGGCAATATTTGTTTAGAAGTGGTGTGTGCGGCTCAATGCATCGAACTCGGCGCCCCACTGCTGGCGCAGGCTGCGCTTTTCGCTCTCGTCTATCCAGGCCGCATCGATGCCGTTGAGCATGAAGTCCCTGAGGTCGGCCACTGAAAAGCCGAAGTCGCTGACCATCTTGGTCCAGGCTCCCGTGGGGTTCACATGGTGCAGCGTGGGGTCGTCGGTGTTGGGGTGTACGCGAAGGCCCAGGCCGGGCATCTGGCGTATCGGATGATCCAGCGCCCAGCGTTCGGGGGCCAGTGTGCGCAGATAGTAGGAGTTGGTCGGCACCACGGTGAACACAATGCCCAGATCGGCGCAGCGCCGGGCCAGTTCCGGGTTGTCGATGACGGTGTAGCCATGATCGACACGATCCACCTTAAGAGTCTCGATGGCGGTCTGCAGATTGTTCCAGGGCAGGCCGAACTCGCTGGCATGGGCCGTGGTCTTGAGGCCGTTGCGACGCGCCAGTGCATAGGCTTCGACAAACAACTCGGGCGGGCGCTCGTTTTCGCGGTAGTCGATGCCGATGCCGGGCACATCGTCATGGCGGTTGTCCAGCATCCATTGCACCATCTGCACGGCGGCCTCGGCCGGGGCTTCGCGGTCGATGGACGGCACCAGGCGGCCACGTATGCCGCAATCCTTTTGTGCGGCTGCGGCGCCGGCCAGAATGGCTTGCTGGGCGACGGCATAGCTCATGCCCGAGCATTGCACCGTGCCCGTGGGGTTCCAGAAGAATTCGGCATAGCGCACATGGTGGGCGGCGGCATCCTGCAGGTATTCATAGGTGATGCGCTCCAGATCGGCCGGCGTCTGCAGCAGCCACTCGTCGAGGGCGCGCAGTACGCGCAGCACGCCCACGGGCTTTTCGCCGCGTGTGTAGAAAGCCTCGATCTCTTCGGGAGTCAGCGGCGCCTTGGCGCGCTGCACCAGTTCAATGAAGGTGTTTTTTCTGACCGTGCCCAGCAGGTGGCAGTGCAACTCCATCTTGGGGATGGCATGGGCAAAGGCGGTCAGTTCAGGTGTGGGGGCAGTAGGCGCGGCATTCATGCCGCAGATGGTAGTGGCTTGCGATCAGCCTTGCCGTAGGCAGTTTTACATTAGGGCGCCAGGAACAGCCGCGGCACGGATGCCGCCAGCATGGCGATGCCCGAGCAGGTCAGCAGGCTCAGCACGATCTGGCGAAAGCGCGCATCGCTCACGCCCTTGTAGACGCGGGTGCCGAAGATCACGGGCACCAGCACGGCCGGCAGCACGATGGCGAACGAGGGCCACATGGCGGGCTTGACCAGGCCGGTGGCCAGATAGCTGGTCATGGTCACGGCCAGCACCGAGAGGTTGAAGTTCTGGATCACCGTGCGTTGCACATGGCGCTCAAAGCCGCGCAGCGTGCACCACAGCGTGGGCACGGTGCCGCTGAAGCCGCCCAGTCCGCCCATGGCGCCACCGATCAGGCCCGCAACCGCATCGCTCAGGCGGGCCAGCAGGCCGCCGCCCAGCGTCAGCCGGGGCAGGTGGGCGCTCAGCAGCATGGTGGGGCACCACAGCACCAGCAGGCAGCCCAGGCCAAGCTTGAACCAGTCCATATTGAGATGCGGCATCACGGCCACGCCCATGGGAATGCCGACCAGGCCGCCCGCGATGAACGGCAGCAGCGACTTCCAGTGGAAATCGCGCCGCACGGTGAACGCCGCGATGATCTGGCCCGTGAGGGAGCCGAACACCGAAAGCACGGCCGCCAGTTGCGGCTCAAGCACCCAGGCCCAGAAGGACATGGCCACCATGCCGAAGGCAAAGCCCGAAAGCCCCTGCACAAACCCCGCCACAGCGGCCCCCAGGGCCACGATCAACATTGCTTCCACGTTCTGGTCTCCGTCCGATGGCATCGATTATCGTCTTCGGTCGGCAGGGAATTGCCATGCAGTTTTGGCATGGCTGCAGGCCGCTGCGCTATCGTGCAGACCATGCAAGCATCATCTGTCTGGATTCTGGGACTGCGCAATCTCTGGCGCGATCTGCGCGCTGGCGAGCTGCGCCTGATCATCGTGGCCGTGCTGCTGGCAGTGGCGGCACTGAGCTCGGTGGGCTTTTTTGCCGACCGCCTGCAGGCCGGCCTGCAGCGCGACGCCCGTCAGCTGCTGGGCGGAGATGTGGTGGTGGTCAGCGACAACCCCGCCCCCGCGGTTTTCGTGCAGCAGGCACAGCAGCAGGGACTGCAGACCGTGGCCACGGCCAGCTTTCCGACCATGGCGCGGGCCGCCCAGGAGCAGGGCGGAGCCAGCCGCCTGGTGGCGCTCAAAAGCGTGGACCCCGGCTACCCGTTGCGCGGCGTGCTACACCTGAATCAGGGACCCGGTCAGCCAGACCTGGAAGTCAGGGCGATTCCTGAACGCGACCATGCCTGGGTGGATGCACCGCTGCTGGAGGCGCTGGGCCTGAAGCTCGGCGACCAACTGCTGCTGGGCGATGCGAGCTTTCGTATCTCGCACATCATTGCCATCGAGCCCGATCGAGGCGCGGGCTTCATGAGCTTTGCCCCGCGCGTGATGATCAACAGCGCCGACCTGCCCGCAACGCGCCTGGTGCAGCCCGCCAGCCGCATCACCTATCGGCTGGCCGTGGCGGCGCAGGCAGATGCCGGGCGCGGCGCGCAGCGGGCCGCGCAGGACTATCTGGGCTGGGCGCAGGAGTTGGCCAAGAGCCTGCATGGCGTGCGTGTGGAATCGCTGGAAAGCGGCCGCCCCGAAATGCGCCAGACCCTGGACAGGGCCGAGAAATTCCTGAGCCTGGTGGCGCTGCTTTCGGCGCTGCTGTCGGCCGTGGCCGTGGCACTGGCCGCGCGTGCCTTTGCCAACAGCCATCTCGATGCGTCGGCCATGCTGCGCGTGCTCGGCCAGAGCCAGCGCCGCATTGCCCTGGCCTATGTGGTGGAGTTCGTGAGCATTGCCCTGGCTGCCAGCGCGGCCGGCGTGCTGCTGGGCTGGGCCGTTCACCATGTGTTTGTCTGGCTGCTGGCCGGACTGGTCGAGTCTGCCCTGCCTGCGGCGAGCCTGTGGCCCGCATTGTTCGGCATGGGCATGGGGCTGACCCTGTTGCTGGCCTTTGGCTTGCCGCCCGTGCTGCAGCTGGCGCAGGTGCCGCCGCTGCGCGTGATGCGGCGCGACCTGGGGGCGCTCAAGCCCGCATCGTGGCTGGTGCTGGGTGTGGGCGTTACGGGTTTTGCGGCCTTGCTGATGGTGGCCAGCCGCGACATCAAGCTGGGCCTGATTGCCGTGGGCGGCTTTGCCGTCGCCGTGCTGCTGTTTGCGGGCCTGGCCTGGCTGGCCGTCAAGCTGCTGCGCCAGGTGGTCAACGAGAGCACGGCGCCGCGCTGGCTGGTCATGGCCACGCGCCAGGTCTCGGCCAAGCCCGTGTACGCCGTGGTGCAGGTCAGCTCGCTGGCGGTAGGGCTGCTGGCCCTGGTGCTGCTGGTGCTGCTGCGCACCGATCTGATTGCCAGCTGGCGCAAGGCCACGCCGGCCAATGCGCCCGATCGCTTTGTCATCAATGTCCAGCCCGATCAGGCGCAGGACTTTCAGGCCGCGCTGAAGAAGGCCGGCGTGCACAGCTATGACTGGTATCCCATGATTCGCGGCCGGCTGATTGCCGTCAACGGCAAGGCCGTCAGCCCCGAGGACTATGAGGAGGATCGTGCCAAGCGTCTGGTGGACCGGGAGTTCAATATCTCCACCGCCGAAGCCATGCCCGATCACAACCAGATCGTGGGCGGCCGCTGGCAGGCGGGCGAGCAGGGCGCGATCAGCATGGAGGAAGGCATCGCCAAGACCCTGGGTCTGAAGCTGGGCGATACGCTGCGCTTCGATATCGGCGGTGAGGAGAGCGAGGCCCGCATCACCAGCCTGCGCAAGGTGGACTGGAGTTCCATGCGCGCCAACTTCTTTGTGATCTACCCCGTGCAGCATCTGGAGAACGTGGCCGTGACCTATCTGGCGGCCTATCGCGCGCCCGACATCAAGGGCTTTGACAATGCACTGGTCAATGAATTTCCGAACATCACCAATGTCGACCTGAGCAGCACGTTGGCCCAGGTGCAGCAGGTGATGGACCAGGTCATACGCGCCGTGGAGTTCCTGTTCGGCTTCACGCTGGTGGCGGGTCTGGTCGTGCTGTTTGCCTCCGTCACCGGCACGCGTGAGGAAAGAGCGCGCGAATACGCCATCATGCGCGCCGTGGGAGCCCGGTCGGGCCTGCTGCAGCAGGTGCAGAGCGCCGAGCTGGCCGGAGTGGGCCTGATGGCCGGCTTTCTGGCCAGTTGCGTGGCCCTGGCCGTGGGCTGGGCGCTGGCGCGCTGGGTGTTTGATTTCGAGTGGAATGTGCTCTGGTGGGTGCCGCTGGTGGGCGCGCTGGCGGGCGCATTGCTGGCCTGGCTGGCCGGCTGGTGGGCGTTGCGCGAGGTAGTCAGCCGTCCCGTGATGATCACGCTGCGCCAGGCGGCGGAATAAGAACGTTCTAAGGCTAGCCCTTGAACAGCCGCTCGCTCGCAAAGTCCACAAAAGCCCGGACCTTGGGCGAGAGCTGACGGCTGGAAGGCCAGAGTGCCGAGAACTGCCCGCTATGCGTGAGCTGCTGCGCCAGGACCTGCTGGAGCTCGCCACGCGCCAGTGCGTCGTGGGCCAGGAAGTCGGGCATATAGGCCAGGCCCAGGCCTGAGACGGCTGCGCCCAGCATGGCTTCCATGTTGTTGCAGACCAGGGAGATGGGCATGGCCGGCAGCCCGGGCAGCGTCCACTCCTCAAGCTTGCCGCTGTTCAGAAAGCGATAGCGCAGGCTGCTGTGTCCGGCAAGGTCGGCCGGCGTCAGCGGCAGGCCGCGCTCGGCCAGATAGGCCGGCGAGGCCGCGAGAATGAAGCGAAACGGCCCGAGTCGGCGCGCCACCAGCCGCGAATCGGCCAGCTCGCCGCTACGGATGACCACATCGAGCCCGGCTTCGACGACATCGACCAGATGGTCGTTGAAGTCCAGATCCAGCTCCACCTCGGGATAGAGGGCCTGGAATTCGGGCAGCACGGGCAGCAGAAAACGGTAGCCGATGGTGGGCAGGCTCACGCGCAGCCGTCCGCGCGGCGCTTCGGCGGCGGCCTGCATGGCCGCGCGTGCATCGTGCAGCTCGTCGAGGATGCGCCGGCAGCGTTCGTGAAACAGAGTGCCTTCCTGCGTCAGACGCACCTGGCGTGTGGTGCGATGGAACAGGCGCAGGCCCAGTTGCTGCTCCAGCCGCGCCACGTTCTTACCCACGGCCGAGGCCGAGATGCCAAGCGCGCGGCCGGCCTCCGCAAAGCTCAGAAGATCGGCGGCACGCACAAAGGACTCAAGTCCGCTGAAGCTGTCCATGGTGATTGGCAACCTTTGGTTGGGATTGTTGGGAGTTTTAACGCTATTTTCGTTTGATTGGAGCGCTTTTATCGTTCATGTCTGATTGATTCACGAAGCCAGTCCTCCATGTCCTGCTCCACTTCTCCATCCTGCCCACCGGCGGATCTTCCGGTTTGCGCCCGCCGCGCATCGCCTGCCTGGGTGCTGCTATCAGTCTGCCTGGCTGCTCTGGCCATGCCGCTGAGCTTTACCGGGCCGGCCGTGGCACTGCCAGCGCTGCGCGAGGCACTGGGCGGCGGCCCTCTGGCGCTGAACTGGGTCACCAATGCCTTCATGCTGAGCTTCGGCGCCACGCTGATGGCGGCAGGAGCACTGGCCGATGTCTACGGGCGGCGGCGCGTGTTTCTTGCGGGGCTGGCCGTCGTGGTGGGCAGCGTGCTGCTGCAGGTCTGCCTGCAAGGCAAGGGGGCCATCATCGGCTTCGATCTGTTGCGGGCGCTGCAGGGACTGGGCGCGGCCGCTGCACTGGCGGCAGGCACCGCCGGGCTGGCCCAGGCCTACGATGGTGCCCGGCGTACCCGTGCCTTCAGTTTTGTGGGCACCTCCTTTGGCGTGGGACTGGCCTTCGGGCCCTTGCTGTCGGGTTGGTTGCTGCAGAGCTGGGGCTGGCGCAGCGTGATGCTCAGCGCCGCCGCAGCAGCATTCGCGGCGCTGCTGCTGGGCCTGCGCCATATGCCGGAATCGCGCAATCCGCAGGCGCAGCGGCTGGACCTGCCGGGCGCGCTGTCGTTTACGCTGGCGCTGGCGCTGTTGACCTGGGGCATGCTGCAAGTCCCGGAAACGGGCTGGTCGCATGGCCGCACATGGCTGCCCCTGGCGGTTGCCCTGCTGGTGGCAGCGGCCTTTGTACAGATCGAGCGCCGCAGCGCCCACCCCATGCTGGACCTGTCGCTGTTCCGCTATCCGCGCTTTGTCGGTGTGCAGTTGCTGGCCGCAGCACCGGCCTATGCCTTTGTGGTGCTGCTGGTGCTGTTGCCACTGCGCTTCATCGGCGTGGAAGGCCTGGCCCCGCTCGCGGCCGGGCAGCGCATGTTCGTGCTGTCGCTGCCCATGCTGTGCGTGCCGCTGCTGGCGGGCTGGCTTGCGCGCTGGCTGTCGGCCGCCCTGCTGTGCGGGGCGGGACTGCTGGTCTGTGCCGTGGGCTTGCTGTGGCTGGGCCGCTGCGTCCCCGGCTCGGACCTGGCGCAGATGGCCGCGCCGCTGCTGCTGATCGGTCTGGGCATAGGCCTGCCCTGGGGGCTGATGGACGGGCTCGCCGTGACCGTGGTGCCGCGCGAGCGTGCCGGCATGGCTACGGGCATCTTCAGCACCGTGCGTGTGGCGGGCGAGGGCATTGCCCTGGCCGTGGTCGGGGCAGCGCTGGCCGCGCTGCTGGCGCGGGAGCTGGCGGCTCTCTCGCCCTCCATGACGCAGGGCCCGGCCGTGGCCCAGATGCTGGTCACCGGCAATATGCAGGGAGCGCAGGCGCTGATGCAGGATGCGTCGGCCGCCGAGCTGCTCAAGGCCTATGGCCTGGCTTTTTCCACCTTGCTCGATGTGCTGGCCGGCGTGACGGTGCTGACGGCCGTTGGGGTTTTCGCATTCCTGCGCTCGGGTACGGACATGCCGCATGTCCGACAATCGGGACTGACTCGCAAAGCCGCTACACATGCAGATTGAAGAAAAGCCCCCGTTTGATACCCCCTACGAATGGATAGGTGGCGAAGACAAAGTCCAGCAGCTGGTTGCCCGTTTCTATGACCTCATGGATCTGGAGCCTGGCTACAAGGAGCTGCGCGCCGCCCATGGCAGCACGCTCGACGATGCGCGCCAGAAGCTGTTCTGGTTTCTCTGCGGCTGGCTGGGCGGCCCCGACTATTACCAGGATCGTTTCGGTCATCCGCGTCTGCGCATGCGCCATATGCCGTTTTCCATCGGCATCCAGGAGCGCGACCAGTGGGTGGCCTGCATGGATCAGGCCATGGGCGAGACCGAGGTGCCCGAGGCCTTGCGCACGCGTCTCAAGGCCAGTTTCATGAACACGGCGGACTGGATGCGCAATCGCGGCGCCTGAGTCCCTGGGCCCGGTGGCAAAGCGTCAAATTTCCTTCATGACGCTGTAAAAACCCCTGCCGACACTGCCTGTTTTTCAACAAGCAGGGTCAACCATGCAGGATTTCGATTTGCCTGGCGCAAAGCTGCGCTCGGGCGGTTTCTTCTCGGCATTGCAGCAACGCCGCCATGTGCTGACGGCCGCGGGCTGTGCCGCCTTGCTGGCCGCCTGCGGCGGCAGCGACGACAGCAGCACAACGCCTGTTACCGCACAGCCTGCCACGGCGACGCTGGCCGTTCTGGAGACCACGGACCTGCACTTCAATGTGCGCAGCTATGACTATTTCAAGCTGGCCGAAGACAAGACCTATGGCTTCGAGCGCACGGCCACGCTGATCCGTGCGGCCCGCAAGGAATTTGCCAACACGCTGCTGGTGGACAACGGCGACACCATCCAGGGTACGGCCCTGGCCGACTACGAGGCCGAGATCAAGCCCATCGCCTGCACGCAGCAGCTGTCCATGTACAAGGCCATGGGCGCGCTGAACTTTGACGCCGGCACGCTGGGCAATCACGAATTCAATTACGGTCTGCCCTTTCTCAACCAGGTGCTGGGTGGCGGTCTGGATGTGGACGGCGTGGACGCCAGCCAGAAATGCGCGGGCAACGGCTATCCGGCCGTGCTGGCCAATGTCTACAGCAGCAAGACCAGGAAGCCGCTGGTTCAGCCCTATGCCGTGCTGGAGCGCACCATGGTGGCCAAGGGCAGCGACGGCAAGGAAGTCAAGCTGCCCATCAAGATTGGCGTGATCGGCTTCACCACGCCGGGCATCATGAACTGGGACAAGCGCTATCTCGAAGGCAAGGTCTACACCGAGGGCGCGGTGGAGGCGGCGAGCAAGTACGTGCCGGAGTTGCGTGCCAAGGGCGCCGATGTGGTGGTGGCGCTGCTGCATGGCGGTCTGGACGGCTCGGCCTACTCGGCCACCATGGAGAACCCCGGCCTGTATCTGTCCAAGGTGGCGGGCATCGACGCCATGGTCATGGGCCATCAGCACAGCGTGTTCCCCGATCTGTCGGCCAAGCCCGCCTACAGCCAGAGCGGCGTGGACAACCAGGCCGGCACCATCAACGGCGTGCCTGCGGTCATGGCCAGCTCCTGGGGTAAGGCGCTGGGTGTGATCCAACTGCCGCTGCAATGGGACGGCAGGAAGTGGAGCGTGGCCAAGACCGGCAGCAAGAGCGAGCTGCGCAACATCCAGAACAAGGATGTCGCAGGTGCCACTGTGTTTGTGGATGCCGATCCGGCCGTCGCGCCGCTGATCGAGGCACAGCATCAGGCGGCCATCAGCTATGTGAAGACGCCCATCGGCAGCACGGACTTCCGCATGAGCACGCTGTTTGCCGATGTGGGCGATCCCGGTGCGATCCAGATCGTCAACCAGGCCCAGCAGGCCTATGTGGCCAGCTACATCAAGGCCAATCTGCCCCAGTACGCCAGCCTGCCCGTGCTGTCGGTGAGTGCGCCGTTCAAGTCCGGCTTCCAGGGCGGCAAGGACTTCACCGATGTGGCTGCCGGCTCGCTCGCCATCTACAACGCGGCTGACCTGTATCTCTACCCCAACACCGTGTACGCAGTGAAGGTCAACGGCGCCGACATCAAGAGCTGGCTGGAGGCTGCCGCCAAGCGCTTCAACCAGATCGATGTGAACAAGACGACCGAGCAGCCCTTGATCAGCAGCTTCCCGGGCTACAACTTCGACATGTTCACCACGGCCGATGTGCAGTACGAGATCGATGTCACCCAGCCTTTGGGCAGCCGCATCAAGAACCTGAGCTATCTGGGCAAGCCCATGGATACGGCGCAGGAGTTCGTGATCGCCACCAACAACTACCGTGCCACCAGCGGTGCCAGCTTCATCCCCAAGCTCGACGGCTCGTCAGCCATCTGGGCATCGCCCGACGCGAACCGCGACGTGGTGATTGGGTATGTGCGCCAGAATCCGCAGATCACCCGAGCCGCCAATGGCGCTGCCAAGAGCTGGCGCTTTACCAAGGTGACGACGGCCGGCCCGGTGGTGTTCAGCTCCGGCAGCAATGCCTTGAGCGTGGCCCAGGCTGCGGGCCTGACGGGAGTGTCCGTGCTGGCCGCGGATGACGGCCTGGGCAAGGGCATGAGCAAATATCAGCTCGATCTGTCCAAGTAGGCTGCGTTACCGCAACAACTGCCGCCGTGGCTGCAAAAGCCACGGCGGCTTTTTTCTGGGACTGGCTATGATGCGAGAAATTTTTCAGGGATAGGGGAGAGGGTATGACGGCATATATCGCGCTGGCAGTGGTGGTGGTGATCGTGATCTGGGCAATTGCCCTCTACAACCGCTTGCGCACGCACAAGAACCAGGTGGAGAACGCGTTTGCGCAGATCGATGTGCAGCTCAAGCGCCGCCATGACCTGATTCCCAATCTGGTGGAAGTCGCCCGCGGCTATATGCAGCACGAGGCCCAGACGCTGGAGGCAGTGATCCGCGCGCGCGGCGAGGCCGTCAGCGCTGCCGACAAGGCGCGCCAGTCGCCGGGCAAGGCGCAAGTCATGGGGGCGCTCATGGCGGCGGAGCAGGTGCTGGGCGGCCAGATGGGCCGTCTGATGGCGCTGGCCGAGGCCTATCCCACGCTCAAGGCCGATGCCCGCATGCAGCAGCTCAGCGAAGAGATCACCAGCACCGAGAACCGCATCGGCTTTGCACGTCAGTCCTACAACGACGAGGTGCTGGACTTCAACAACCAGGCAGGGCAGTTCCCGGACCTGATCGTGGCGCGGCTGGTGGGTTTTGTGCATCTGGACATGCTGGCTTCGACCCAGAGCGAGCAGGAGCGCGCCGTCCCTCAGGTCAGGTTCTGAGCGCATGCGTTTCTGGGAGCGACAGCGCGAAGCCAGGCGCAGCACGCGCTGGTTGCTGCTGGTGTTCGGCCTGTGCGTGCTGG
This sequence comes from Comamonas sp. C24C, assembly GCF_053345995.1. Taxonomy (NCBI): domain Bacteria; kingdom Pseudomonadati; phylum Pseudomonadota; class Betaproteobacteria; order Burkholderiales; family Comamonadaceae; genus Comamonas; species Comamonas sp. C24C. The sequence continues at coordinate 87,751 of NZ_JBKFBC010000015.1, forward strand.
CCGTGGTGGCATCGGTGCATGTGGGCCTGATGCTGGCCTGGTGGCTGGGCACTCTGGCATTCGGCGGCTGGGACTATCCCACGGGCTTTGCGGCGGTGAATATCGGCGTGACCTTGCTGCTGGTGCTGGGCGGCTGCTGGATAGAGCTGGACCAGCTGCGCCACGGCGGGCGCAAACTGGCACAGCGCGTGGGAGCGCGCGAGGCCAGACCCGGCAGCTCGCTGGCCGAGCAGCAGTTGTGCAATATCGTCCATGAAATGTGCATCGCGGCGCACTGGCCTGCGCCCCAGGTCGCGGTGCTGGCGCGGACCGAGGCCATCAATGCCTTTGCGGCGGGCTGGGATGCGCAGGACGCCGTCATCGCCGTGACCCAGGGGGCGCTGGACCAGCTCAGCCGTGAGGAAATGCAGGGCCTGGTGGCGCATGAGCTGTCCCATCTGCGCGAGGGCGACACGCGGCTGAACATGCAGCTGGCCGGCATGGTCTACGGGCTGGAGCTGATTCACAACTTCGGCCAGAGTCTGCGCGAGCGCGACAGCATCCTTACGCAATGGTTCGGCCTCTTCATCCAGGCAGCGGGCTTTGTCGGCTGGCTCGGCGGCCAGTTGCTCAAGGCCGCCGTATCGCGCCAGCGCGAGTATCTGGCCGATGCGCGTGCCGTGCAGTGGACGCGCAGCCAGGACGGCCTGGGCGGCGTGCTGCGCAAGGTGCTCACGCAGCGTGAGCTGGCCGAGGAGCAGTACGGCAGCTGGGAGCAGGACACGCGCAGCCACCAGGGGTTGGACAAGCGCATCGTGCAGCACATGCTGCTGGCCGAGACACCCCATGCCAGCCGCCTCGAAGACTGGCTGGAATCCCACCCCACGGTGCCCGAGCGCATACGCCGCATTTACGGCCGCGATATGCGGCCGCTGCCCTTGCCGCTCAACACCGTGCCGCAGGCAAGATAAGCCTTTTGGGCTCAGTCCCGATGTAGATAAGCGCGAGTAGCTATCAAATTGGAGGCAAATGGGCTCAGAACAGCTTGCGCTTGCCCGGCTGCAGCAGCACCACCAGCGCGCCCGCGCCTCCTTCGGCCGGGCGGGCCTGGACAAAGGCCAGAACCTCTTTTTTCTGGACCAGCCAGCGCTGCACCTTGCCCTTGAGCACGGGGGTGCGGCCCGGCGAGCCCAGGCCCTTGCCGTGCACGATGCGCACGCAGCGCACGCCCGTGCGGTGTGAGAGGCGGATGAACTGGCCCAGCGCCTCGCGGGCTTCGTCCGAGCGCAGGCCGTGCAGGTCCAGCTGGCGCTGAATGCTCCAGTGGCCGCCACGCAGCTTGCGCGTCACGTCGAGACCGATACCGGGGCGGCGAAAGCTCAGCTGATCGTCCACGTCCAGCAGGGTGCTGACATCGAACTCGTCGCTCATGGCTTCGCGCAGCACATTCTGTTCGTCCAGCACCATCTGCAGCGGCAGCGGCGAGGGCGCCGGCTCCAGAAAGCTGACTTCGTTGCGCGAGCGCAGCGGCGTGACCTTGCCGACGCTGAGCGCAAACAGATTGCGTTCGCGTTCGCGCGCTGCACGCGCTTCGGCCTGGACGAGGGCCAGGGCTTCGGCCTGTTCGCGCAGCTGCTTGAGATGGCGGGAGATGCCGGCCAGATCCTGCAGCGAGCGGTGTCCGTGGCTCATAGCAGACCCTCCTCGGCCATGGAACAGGCAGCGCCCGGTCCGACGATGATGTGGTCGAGCACGCGCACATCGATCAAGGCCAGGGCGGCCTTGAGCGTGGCAGTCAGCGCGCAGTCGGCGCTGCTGGGCTGCACGCTGCCGCTGGGGTGGTTGTGCGCGAGGATCACCGCGCCGGCCTGATGGTGCAGGGCGCGCAGTACGACTTCACGAGGGTAGACGGAGGTTTGCGTCAAGGTACCGCGAAACATTTCTTCAAGAGCCAGCAAGCGGTTCTGACTGTCCAGAAACAGCACGGCAAACACCTCGTGCGGCCTGGCTGCCAGATGCAGCTGCAGATAGTGCTTGACGGCTTCAGGGGAGGAAAAGACTTCCCGCTCGCGCAGCTGCTGCGCCGTGGCACGGCGGGCCAGCTCCAGCACGGCCATCAGCTCGGCGCGCTTGGCCGGGCCCAGGCCCTTGACGGTTGCCAAAGCCTGGTAGTCGGCAGCCAGCAGTCCGGCCAGACCGCCTGCTCCCTGGCGATCAGCGGGCAGCTCCAGCAACTCCTGTGCCATCTGCAGCACCGTCTTGCCGGCCATGCCGGTGCGCAGAATGACGGCCAGCAGCTCGGCATCCGAGAGCGCAGCCGCACCCCGCTGCGCGAGCTTTTCGCGCGGCTGGGCATCCAGGGGCAGGTCTTTGATGGGCATGGGTGTCAGTGCTTGCTCACGCAAGGCGGGAAAGTCCAGGGCGGGCCGGCCATCTCAACGCAGGCACGAAGAGGTTATAGGCTCGCTCTTACAATGCAGCCCAGTTTATCGGGACTTTCATGACCACAAGCGCAACCCCTTCGGATCTGCCCGTCGTGCAGGCAGGCTCTTTTCTCACGCTGCATTACCGCCTGGCGGGCCCTGCGGGCGATGTGATCAATACCTTCAACGAAAAGCCGGCGACGCTTTCGCTAGGGGCCGGCGAGCTGTCGCCGGCCATGGAAGACAAGCTGATCGGCCTGGCCGAGGGCACACACACGACTTTCGAGCTGCCCGCCGGCGAGGCTTTTGGCGAGCGCAACCCCGACATGATGCAGTGGGTGGCCCGCAAGCTCATGAACGAGCTCGGCGACCCGCATGAGCAATACACCGCAGGCGATGTGGTGCAGTTCCCCACGCCCGACGGCAGCGGCAGCTATGCAGGCGCCGTGGTGCAGGTGCGCGAGGACGGCGCCGTGCTGTTCGACTTCAACCACCCGCTGGCCGGCCAGCCCGTGACGTTTGAAGTGAAGCTGATCGGGGTACTTTGAGGTGGTGGGAGCCAAGGAAGTCCTGCTGGCCGAGCCGCGCGGCTTTTGCGCCGGGGTGGATCGCGCCATCGAGATCGTGGAGCGGGCACTGGCCAAGTTCGGCGCACCCATCTACGTGCGCCACGAGATCGTGCACAACACCTTTGTGGTCAACGATCTCAAGGCCAAGGGCGCCATCTTCATCGAGGAGCTCGACGAGGTGCCGCCCGGCGCCACTCTGATCTTCTCGGCCCATGGCGTCTCCAAGGCCGTGCAGCAGGAGGCCGAGCGCCGCGGCTTTGCCATCTTCGATGCGACCTGCCCGCTGGTCACCAAGGTGCATGTGGAAGTCGCCAAGCTGGCCAAGGAAGGCTATGAGTTCCTCATGATCGGCCACAAGGGCCATCCCGAGGTCGAAGGCACCATGGGCCAGCTCTCCGAAGGCATTCACCTGGTCGAGGACGAGGGCGATGTGGCCAAGGTGGCGCCGCGCCAGACCGAAAAGCTGGCCGTGGTGACGCAGACCACTTTGTCGGTCGATGACGCCGCAGGCATCAAGGCCGCCATCAAGGCGCGCTTTCCGCAGGTGCGCGAGCCCAAGCAGCAGGACATCTGCTATGCCACGCAGAACCGCCAGGACGCCGTGAAGGTGCTGGCGCCCCAGGTGGATCTGGTCATCGTCGTCGGCAGCCCGACCAGCTCCAACAGCAATCGCCTGCGCGAGCTGGCCGATCGCCTGGGCACGCCTGCCTATATGGTGGACAACGCGCTCGAGCTCAAGCAGGAGTGGTTTGCCGATGCGGCCCGCGTGGGGCTGACGGCCGGTGCCTCGGCGCCCGAAGTGCTGGTCGACGAGGTCATCGCACGCATCCGGCAATTGGGCGCAGTCGCCGTGCGCAAGATGGACGGCATCGAGGAAACCATCAAGTTCCCGCTGCCCAAGGGTCTGAAGATCGATGCGGCCACGGGCCTGGAGATCGCAGTGCGCAAGGCGCCCGAGACCGGACATTGAGTTCTGACAAGCTGATTGCTTGAAACTTCATAGCGCCTTGCGCATGGTATTCGGTAATTTCAGATAGATTTATGCTGAAATTCTATGAATAGCCTGCGCAAGGCGCTTTGCTTTTGATAGCTGACTGCTGCCATCCCCCGCGTATCGGCCGGGTGCGGCCAGTCGCTCTAAAATCCCCCTCTATGCTCGACATTCAACTTCTCCGCAAAGACCTGGATTCAGTCGTCGCCCGACTGCAAACCCGCAAGAACCCCCAAGCCTTCCTGAACGTGGAAGCCTTCAAGGCGCTGGAATCCGAACGCAAGTCCATCCAGACGCGCACGGAGGAGCTGCAGTCCAAGCGCAACCAGCTGTCCAAGCAGATCGGCATGTTGATGGGCAAGGGCGAAAAGGACGCCGCCGAAGCCGCCAAGGCCGAAGTGGCCGCCATGAAGACCGAGCTGGAACAATCGGCCACGCGCCTGGACCAGATCCAGACCGAGCTGCAGGCCATGCTGGTGGCCGTGCCCAATCTGCCTCATGAGTCCGTGCCCGTGGGCGCCGACGAAGAAGGCAATGTGGAAGTGCGCCGCTTCGGCACGCCGAGGAATTTCGACTTCGAGATCAAGGATCATGTCGATCTGGGCGCGCCCATCGGCCTGGACTTCGAAGCCGGCGTCAAGCTCTCCGGTGCACGCTTTACCGTGATGCAGGGCCAGATCGCGCGCCTGCACCGTGCGCTGGCCCAGTTCATGCTGGACCTGCAGACCGAAGAGCATGGCTACACCGAATGCTATGTGCCTTACATCGTCAACAGCGATTCGCTCAAGGGCACGGGCCAGCTGCCCAAGTTCGAAGGCGATCTGTTTGCGGCCCAGAAGGGCGGCCAGGATGCCGAGCCCCTGCCCGACACTGCGGCTCTGTACCTGATCCCCACGGCCGAAGTGCCGCTGACGAATCTGGTGCGCGACGAAGTGCTGGCCGAAGACCGCCTGCCCATCAAGCTGACTGCACACAGCCCCTGCTTCCGTTCCGAAGCCGGCTCCGGCGGTCGCGACACGCGCGGTCTGATCCGTCAGCACCAGTTCGACAAGGTCGAGATGGTGCAGATCGTGCATCCCGAAAAAAGCTATGAAGCGCTGGAAGAGATGACCGGTCACGCCGAAGCCGTGCTGCAGAAGCTGGGTCTGCCGTACCGCGTGATGAGCCTGTGCACGGGCGACATGGGCTTTGGCGCTGCCAAGACCTACGACCTGGAAGTCTGGGTGCCGGCACAGGGCACCTACCGCGAAATCAGCTCGGTCTCCAACTGCGAAGCCTTCCAGGCGCGCCGCATGCAGGCCCGCTTCAAGAATGCCCAGGGCAAGAACGAACTGGTGCACACGCTCAACGGTTCCGGCCTGGCCGTGGGCCGTACGCTGGTCGCCGTGCTGGAGAACTATCAGAACGCCGACGGCTCGATCACCGTGCCCGAAGCACTGGTTTCGTACATGGGTGGCAAAACTTTGCTGAAGGCCTGAATTTTTAGGCTACAATAGATGCTTCGACACAGGAGAGGTGGCAGAGTGGTCGAATGTACCTGACTCGAAATCAGGCGTACGTGCAAACGTACCGTGGGTTCGAATCCCACCCTCTCCGCCAATGCGGCTGTAGCTCAGCTGGATAGAGTACTTGGCTACGAACCAAGGGGTCGTGGGTTCGATTCCTGCCAGCCGCACCAAACGTTAAGCCTCAGAGTAGAAATACTCTGAGGCTTTTTCGTTTCTGGCGTCTGCGGGAGACAGGCGTTTGACAGTAAGGCCCGGCCACCGCGGTGTCCGGCAGGGCCTTGGCCTGGTCTTGCTCTATGCCTGCATCCCTGCGCTGGCCAGAACGGCCAGGGCGCAGGAGGCGATGCGGCTGGCCACCGAATCGGAGCGGCTGGTCAGCACGATGGGCACGCGCATGCCCAGTACCAGGCCGGCGCATTCGGCGTTGGCCATGTAGACCAGCTGCTTGTAGATCATGTTTCCAGCTTCGAGGTTGGGCGCCAGCAGCACATCGGGACGGCCTGCGACATCGGAGACGATGCCCTTGTTGTGCGCCGAATGCAGGGAGATGGCGTTGTCGTAAGCCAGAGGGCCGTCAAAGATGCCGCCCGTGATCTGGCCGCGGTCGGCCATCTTGCACAGGGCTGCCGCATCGATGGTGCCGGGAATGGCAGGGTTGACGGTTTCCACCGCCGACAGCAGGGCCACGCGCGGCTGGACTATGCCGATGGCCTGCGCCAGATCGACAGCGTTCTGGGCGATATCGCGCTTTTCCATCAAACTGGGGAAGATGTTGACCACGCAGTCGGTCATCAGCAGCGGGCGGTCGTAGCCGGGGATGTCCATGATGAATACATGGCTGGCCCGGCGGCTGCCGCGCAGGCCGGCTTCGCGCGCCACGGCCGCGCCCAGCAGATCGTCGCTGTGCAGGCTGCCCTTCATCAGAGCCCGGGCCTGGCCATCGCGGCACAGCGCTGCGGCCTGGGCGGCAGCGATGCGGGAGTCGTCCGCTGTGGCGTGGATCTCGGCGGCAGACAGATCCAGACCGGCAGAGCGGGCCGCAGCCTCGATGCGCTGGCGCGGGCCTGCCAGCAGGGGCTTGATCAGGCCGGCTTCCGCCGCCTGCATGGCCGCCTGCAAAGAGCTTGCATCGCAGGGGTAGGCCACGGCCACGGGAATCGGGCCGCGGGCCCGGGCCTGGTCGATCAATTGCTGGAGATGGGGACGCGGCGTGGCGGGAGCATCGTCGGCGACCACGGCAAGTGAGAGTGGGGGAGTCATGAAAGCTCCTGCGGGGAAGTACAAGGCCCGGCGCGAGCAACGCAGGGGTCTGGGAGTCGGCTTTCGAGGGTCTTGCGCTTTACCCAGGCGCATGAAACCGGCGCGGCCCGACCAAGGGACACCGAGGAAGGGCCTATGCCGGCCGCGCCGCCCCGCGCCGAGGGTGTCGTCCCCCTCCCCCGCGCAGCGGGTAGAGAGGGGGAAGGCGCGCAGCGCCTCAGGGGGTGTCAGACGGCGTCAGACAAAGTCTTTGTACTTGTCCAGCATGCGCACGGGCTTGGACAAGGCGTCGCGTCGGAAGGGATCGCCGAGCTCGCGGGTGCACATGATCTCGATCACGCAGGTCTTGCCTTCCTTCATCTGCATGTCGATAGCTTTTTGCAGTGCCGGGCCCACGTCCTCGATATGGTCCACCACGATGCCTTCGGCGCCCATGGCCTTGGCGATGTCGGAGAAGCTTTCGCTCTCCAGCTCGCCCGCCACGAAACGGCGGTTGTAGAAGTCCACCTGGTTCTTCTTTTCCGCGCCCCACTGACGGTTGTGGAACACCACGGCGGTCACGGGGATGTCGTGGCGCACGGCAGTCATGATTTCCATCATGCTCATGCCCCAGGCACCGTCACCTGCATAGGCGATGGCCGGGCGATCGGGTGCTGCGCACTTGGCGCCGATGATGGTGGGCAGGGCATAGCCGCAGTTGCCGAAGCTCATGGGAGCGAAGAAGCTGCGCGGCTCGTCAAAGCGCAGATAGCTGTTGGCCACCGAATTGATGTTGCCGATGTCGGTGGACACCATGACGCGCGCCGGCATGGCTTTTTCGAGCTCTCGCAGCACCTGGCGGGGATGCAGATAGCTGCCGCCGGTTGGCGTGCGTTCGCCCTTGGCCTCTTCGATCATGTCCAGGCTGTAGGGGTCGCGCTCGTGGGTCCAGCCGTCGAGCTCCTTCTCCCAGGCGGCCTTTTCCGTGGCGATGGTGTCGGCGCGCGCTGCCTTGGTGGCA
>NZ_JBKFBC010000015.1:95580-154705 GCF_053345995.1 Comamonas sp. C24C
CTCAGCTCGGCCGCCACGGCCTTGGCATCGCCGTTGATGCCCACGGCGATCTTCTTGACCAGGCCCAGGTTGGTGTGATCGGCCTCGATCTGGATGATCTTGGCGGTCTTGGGCCAGTAGTCCATGCCATGCTGGGGCAGGGTGCCGAAGGGACCCATGCGCGAGCCCAGCGCAATCACCACGTCGGCCTGGGCGATCAGCTTCATGGCGGCCTTGGAGCCCTGGTAACCCAGAGGGCCGGCCCACAGCGGGTGCTTGGCGGGGAAGGCGTCGTTGCGCAGATAGCCCGTGGCCACGGGAGCGCCCAGGCGCTCGGCCAGCTGTCTGGCTTCCTCCACCGCATCGCCCATGACCACGCCGCCGCCGGCCAGGATCACCGGGAACTTTGCAGTCTTGAGCAGCTCCACGGCGGCCTGCAGGCTGGCCTCGCCGCCATGGCCGCGGTCCACGCGCATGGGCTTGGGGATTTCGCACTCGATCTCGCCGTAGAAGTAGTCACGCGGAATATTGAGCTGGGTCGGGCCCATCTCGGACATGGCGCGGTCGAAGACGCGGCCCGTGAACTCGGCCATGCGCTTGGGGTTGCAGACATGGCCCTGGTACTTGGTGAACTCCTGGAACATGGGCAGCTGATTGGCTTCCTGGAAGCCGCCCAGGCCCATGCCCATGGTGCCGGTCTCGGGGGTCACGATCACCACCGGGCTGTGCGCCCAGTAGGCTGCGGCAATCCCGGTCACGCAGTTGCTGATGCCGGGGCCGTTCTGGCCGATCACCACGCCGTGGCGACCCGAGACGCGGGCATAGCCGTCGGCCATATGGGCCGCACCTTGCTCATGCACCACCGGGATCAGGCGAATGCCTGCGGGGGCGAAGATGTCCATGGCATCCATGAAGGCGGAACCCATGATGCCGAACATCTCGCTGACGCCATTGGCGACGCAGGTTTCCACGAATGCTTCCGAAGGGGTCATCTTGTGAACGCCTTCAACCACTTTACGATTGTCCGTTGCAGCCATGTCTGTCTCCTTGAAAATTTGAAACCTATGGTTCCGAAAAAAGAAATAACGATGTCAGTCTATGGCATTTTTTTGTTTTCGTGCAAGTAAATTTCTTTTTATGGAATAAATTGACTCGAAAAATGGAAATTAATATGATCGACAACGATATGAAGCACAGTGAAGAAACCCCCTCGGCTCGCCTGGACGGAGACACGCCCAATCTGCGTTTGTTCGCGCTGCTGGAAGCCGTGGCGCAGAAGAGCCAGCCCTTCACCTTGCAAACCATGGTGGAAGAGACAGGGTTGCCCAAGCCCACCATGCACCGCATGCTTGCGCAGCTGGAGGGCGCCGGAATCCTGCAAAGAGATGGCAACGGTCGCCACTACGGCACGGGCCAGCGGCTGATGCGGCTGGCGGAGAACGTGTTGCTCAACAACACCACGCATGGCGCGCGCCATGCGGTGCTGACCCAGCTGGTGCGCGAGCTCGGCGAGAGCTGCAACATCACGGCTTTCTCGGGAAGCGAGGTCCTGTATCTGGACCGCGTGGAGACGCCGGCGCCACTGCGCTTTTATCTGCACCCGGGCTCGCGCGTGCCTGCGCACTGTTCGGCCACGGGCAAGCTGTTCCTGAGCCAGATGTCGCCCGCCCAGCGCCGCCGGCTGCTGGCCAATGTGCCGCTGGAAACGTTCACCGGCAATACGTTGACGACCTTCGAGGCGCTGGACCAGGAGCTCGATCAGGTGCGGGCGCAAGGCTATGCCTTCGACAACGAGGAGTTCCTGCCCGGGCTGCTGTGCCTTGGCGTGCTGGTGCCAGCGCCCCAGGGCAACTCCAATATGGGGCTTGCCGTGCAGGCACCCATCATGCGTTTTTCCAAGGAGAAGGCCTTGTCCTTTCTCCCCAAGCTGCAGGCGGCCGTCGCGGCGATCGCCCGCATTAACGATGACGTTCCACCGGAAGCCGATGATGACTGACCTGAGCCTGCTGCAGCCCACCCGTACCGTCAGCGTGCGCGATGTATTTGGCATCGACACGGACATGACCGTGCCGGCTTTTGCCGAGCGCAGCGAGCATGTTCCCGCCATTGACAAGGCCTACCGCCTGAATCCGCAGGTGACGCAAGCCATTCTGGCGGGCTTCTCGCACAACCGGCGCGTCGTCATTCAGGGCCTGCACGGCACGGGCAAATCCACACATATAGAGCAGGTGGCGGCGAGGCTGAACTGGCCCTGCGTGCGCGTGAATCTGGACGGTCATATCAGCCGCCTGGATCTGGTGGGCAAGGACAGCATCGTGCTGCAGGATGGCAAGCAGGTGACCCAGTTTCAGGAAGGCATCCTGCCCTGGGCGCTGCAGCGGCCCGTGGCCATGGTGTTTGACGAGTACGACGCCGGACGCCCCGACGTGATGTTCGTCATCCAGCGGGTTCTGGAGCGTGAGGGCAGCTTTACCCTGCTCGATCAGAAGCGGGTGATTGAGCCGCATCCCTGCTTTCGGCTGTTTGCCACCATGAACACCCTGGGCCAGGGCAATCTCAACGGGCTCTATCACGGCACCCAGCAGCTCAACCATGCCCAGCTTGATCGCTGGAATCTGGTCACCAGCCTGAACTATCTGCCCCCGGCCGAGGAAGCGGCCATCGTGCTGGCGCGCGTGCCGGAGCTGGCCACGGCCGACGGGTGCCGCAAGGTGGACGCCATGGTGGCGCTGGCCGGGCTGACGCGCAAGGGCTTTGCGGTGGGCGATCTGTCCTTGCTGATGTCTCCGCGTACGGTGATTAGCTGGGCCGAGAACATCGTCATCTTCCACGACCTGAAGCTGGCCTTCGAGCTGTCGTTCCTCAACAAATGCGAGCCTGCCGAGCGCGCCATCGTGCGCGAGTATTTCCAGCGCTGCTTCGCCCAGGAGCTGGCGCAGCCCGAGGAACCAGCACTGGCGTTGCTGGCATGAGCGCCGAGACCTCCGGCCCTGCCTCGCTGTCTTGCATGGAGGCCTGGGGCGGCGCCATGCTGCGCGCGGTCACCGGCGACGCCAACCTGCAATGGAGCGGCCAGACGCTGTACCGCGGCACCACGCCCATACCCCAGGCGGCGGCCCACCATAGTCAGGTGCCGGTGCAGCAGACGGATCAGCGCGGCCTGCTCGACAGCATGGGGCTGCGTCTGCAGTGGAGCGACCAGGCCCTGTTTCAGGCCCATCTGCCGCAGGACCCGGTGGAGCGCATGGTGTTCGAGCTGCTCGAGCAGTTGCGCGTGGAGAGTCTCGTGCCCGAGGCCTGGCCCGGAGCGCGCGAGAACATGCGCCAGCGCTTTGTGAACTGGTGCCAGGCATTCGTGGATTCCGGCCTCACGGAAAGCAGTCTGGGCATCTTGCTGTTCGCGGTGGCCATCACGGCCTGGAGCCGGTTGACCGGACACGAGATACCGGAGCGCATGGCCGATCTGGTGGAGTCCACGCGGATGTCCATGGCTTCTCCGCTGGGCCGGCACTGGGATGGGCTGCGGCGCTTCAGAGACCGGCAACAGCAGTTTGTCGAGCCTGCCCTGGCCGTCAGCCGCTGGGTTGGCATGGCGTTGCGTGCGGCGCAGGAGGATGCGCCGCGCGGTGCCGGCGGCCCCAGGCGGCGCAGCAGTTTTGCCCTGCCTCTGCACTTTGAATCCCAGAGTCAGGACGGCATGCCCGTGGCGCAAAGCAGCGACAGCCGGGCCTGGGCCGGCACCGCGCAAAGCTACCGGGTCTTCACGCGCGAGTTCGATAGGGAGGTGCAGGCCGCTGAGCTGATCCGTGCGCTGCAGCTGGCCCAGTTCCGGGAGCAGATGGATGAGGAGTTGGCGCGTTCGGGATTGCAGCAGGCCGGGCGGCTGGCGCGCTATCTGCAACAGCGCCTGGCCAGCACGCAGCGCAATGGCTGGAACTTCGGGCTGGAGGAAGGTCATCTGGACGGCAGCCGCCTGTCCCAGCTGGTGACGGACCCGCAGCAACGTGCGATTTTCAAGGACGAGATGCAGCGTCCCGTCAACGAGACCGCAGTCACTATTCTCATGGACTGCTCGGGCTCCATGAAAACCTTTGCCAGGCCCCTGTCGCTATTGCTCGATGTGCTGGGGCGGTCGCTGGAGATGGCTGGGGCGAGCGTGGAGATACTGGGCTTTTCCACGCAGGCCTGGAATGGCGGCAGAACGCGCCGCCGCTGGCAGCGCGCGGGCCAGCCCCAGTTTCCGGGGCGTCTCAACGAGCGCCTGCACATTGTCTTCAAGGACGGGGCCAAGCCCTGGCGTCATGCCCGGCACGGCATTGCGGCGCTGCGCAAGCCCGACATCTTTCGTGAAGGCATCGACGGCGAGGCCGTGGAATGGGCGTGCCAGAGGCTGCGTGCAAAGACTGCGCAGCGTCGCATCCTGCTCGTGGTCTCAGATGGCTGTCCCATGGACACGGCGACCGATCAGGCCAATGACGAGCATTATCTGGATCAGCACCTGCGGCAGGTTCTTGCAGCCCAGGAGCGCTTGGGTGGCGTGAAGGTCTGCGCCCTGGGCGTCGGGCTGGATCTGGGGGTCTTCTACCGTCAAAGGCTTGCCGTCGATCTGCAGCACGATATCAACGAGGCCTTGCTGTTTTCGGTGGCCGAGATGCTGTGCCGGCGATGACCGGGGTGGCGCGTGCGACAGGTATCGCGCAAGGCCGGGCAAGCTCAGCCGAGCAGCTGAAACAACGAAAAATAGAAAAGCGGGAAGGCGCAAGGCCTGCCCGCTTTCTGCTTGCCGGAGCCATCTCCGCAGGGGAATCGACCGGACTTACATGCGTCCCTTCCATGGAACCAGGCGCTTTTCGACCCAGCGCATGAACAGGTCGAACACATAGGCGATCACGCCGATGACGATGATGCCCATGATCACGATGTCGGTGCGCAGGAAGTTCGAGGCGTTGAGCACCATCTGACCCAGACCCACGTTCGCCGCCACCATTTCGGCGGCAACCAGAGTCGTCCAGCCAAAGCCGATGGCAATGCGCATGCCCACCAGAATGTCGGGCAGGGCCGCCGGCAAGATCACATGGCGGATCACCTGGAAGTAGCTCGCTCCCATCGAGTAGGCGGCGTTGATCTGCTCCTGTGCTGCGCTGCGCATGCCCGAGCGGGCCGCCAGGGCCAGGGGTGCAAAGCAGCTCAGGAAGATCAGCAGAATCTTCGGGGTTTCATCGATACCGAACCAGATGATGACAGGGGGCGGTAGAACTCGATGGGTGGGTCGAAGATGCCGCGTGCGATGCGTGACATTCCCATCGCTATGCCCAGTGGAACCGCAATCATGAAGGCCAGCCAGAACGCCACGGTCACGCGCAGCAGACTTGCCGAGAAATGCTGCCACAGCGGTTTGTCGTTGGCCTGCCCGGTCAGGTATTCATAGAACTGCTGGAACACCGCCTGCGGGCTGGGCAGGAACAAGGGCTTGATCCAGCCGAGATTGGTGGCGGCGAACCACAGTGCCAGCAGCACGGCCACGGTGACGATGCTGATGCCGAGGCTGGAGCCTTCGCCGGGGGTCTTGAAGCGACTGGTCTTCACCGGTCCCGACGCCTGCGGCGCAGTGGCCTTCGGCTGCACGCGCGCGGTGGTGGCGGGCAGATGGTTGGTTTGGACTGCTTCAGACATTGGCAGGCTCCCGGTGGTGGATCAGACTCAGAACTTCTTCGCGCATCCTGATGAAGTCGGGGCGCGACTTGACGGCACGCGCATCGCCGGTGCGCAGAAACTCATGGCAGAACGGCATGTCGTCGTAGACATGGGAAATGCGGCCCGGGCTGGGGCTCATGACGATCAACCGGCTGGCGAGAAACAGTGCCTCTTCGACCGAGTGGGTGATGAAGAACACCATCTTGTGGGTGGCATGCCAGACACGCAGCAGGATTTCCTGGACCTGCTCGCGCGTGAAGGCATCAAGCGCGCCCATGGGTTCATCCATCAGCAGCAGTGCTGGATCGTTGGCCAGCGCACGGGCAATGCCGACACGTTGCTGCATGCCGCCAGACAGTTCATAGACGGCGCGCCTGGCGTAGTCCTGCAAGCCGACGAGGCCCAGTTTCTCTTCGGCGATTTGCGTGCGCGTCTTCAGATCCATGCCGCGCATGCGCAGTCCCAGTGCGACGTTGTCGATCACATTGAGCCATGGCATCAGCGCATGCTTTTGAAACACCACGCCCTGATTGGCTCCGGGGCCCTGTATGGGTTTTCCGTCTAGCAGGATCTGGCCGCAGGAAGGCGCCAGAAAACCTGCCATGCAGTTGAGCAGCGTGGTCTTGCCGCAGCCGGATGCCCCCAGAGCGACCACGAAGTCGCCTTCATGCATGGTCAGGTTGACGGGTGCCAGGGCCTGCAAGTGTCCGCCTTTGACCTCGTAATTGACGGTCAGGTCGCGTATATCCAGAGTCGGCATGACATTGCCCTCCTATGTGAAACAAAGCTGGGAGCCACGACGGGGCTGGCCGTCGTGGGCGGGCAGTCAGCGGCCGAGAGCCTGCTTGACATAGCTGCTGGTCACGTACGCTGCGTAGTCGGGCTTGACCTCCTGGATTCGTCCCTGTGACTTCAGAAACGTTGCGGTATTGGTCATTGCCTTGGCCGCGCCGCCTTCCAGCCATTGCGCGCCAAGCTGCTCCTCGGCGCTGGGAAAGCGGTAAAGCGCCATGGCTGCGGGCACGTCCTTGGGGTCGGCCTTGCTCCATTTGGCAATCGCCTTGATCTCGGGCGAGTCCGGAGTCCACCTGGCCAGGTTGTCTCGCACCTGGGCACTTGCCCGATTCAGGGCCTTGATGAAAGCCACCAAGAACTGGGGATTTTCCTGGGCGAACTTGCTGCTCACGGCAATGCCCTCGAAGGTCGGATAGCCCATCTGCGCAATGGAGCCGGAGGTCGCAATCACCTTGCCCTTTTGCTTGACCTTGGCCAGCACCGGATCCCAGACAAAGGTGGCATCGATATCCCCGCGTTCCCAGGCAGCGGCAATTTCTGGCGGGCGCATGTTCATGATATTGACCTTGCGCGCGTCAACGCCCTCCTTGCCCAGGGCCGCGACCAGCTGGTAGTGCGCGGTGGAGACGAACGGCACGCCTATGCGCTTGCCCTCCATGCTCTTGAAATTGCTGATGCCGCCACCGTCGCGTGCCACCAGGGCTTCGGCACCGGCGATGTCCGCAGAGATCCAGAGCAGCTTGATGTCCTGCCCCTGGCTGGCGGCAGCGGTCAGCGGGCTGGAGCCCACCTCTCCCATCTGCACGTCGCCCGAGGCCATCGCCCGTATCACGTCGCCGCCGCCCGAGAACATGCGCCAGTTGATCTTGTAGCCCGTCTCCTTTTCCAACTCGCCCGATTC
This sequence comes from Comamonas sp. C24C, assembly GCF_053345995.1. Taxonomy (NCBI): domain Bacteria; kingdom Pseudomonadati; phylum Pseudomonadota; class Betaproteobacteria; order Burkholderiales; family Comamonadaceae; genus Comamonas; species Comamonas sp. C24C. The sequence goes on from NZ_JBKFBC010000015.1 coordinate 102,950, forward strand.
CATCACCAGGCGCAGAGGCACCAGCATGTCCTGGTTGGCGAAGGTCACGGTTTTCTGCTGCGCCAGCGCGAAGCCGGTCATGGCCAGTGCGGCTGTTGCGACACCCGCTTTCAGCACCCATCGTTTTTGCATTTTCATTGCCAATTTCTCCATGGTTAGAGCGATATCGGTTGAAGACTTCGACCAGAGAACCCTTGCTGTGCTCACTCTTGCTGACTTGCTTTCCCATTCCCGCTTCTGGCTGAACCGGTTGAAAGCCGCATCGCGAGGCTCAAAGAGCTTTCTGAGCGGATCGTAGTGAGCAACCTTGCGCAGCCAGTAGGGCCAGTTGATGTGAATCGTTAGGTCCAGTCGCACACGGTCCCGGATGGTGCGCGCAGCATGGGTTGGCGTGCACCGCGACCGTGCATTGCAAAGCCTTGCAGGGCGCGGCTTGCACGGGATATCTCGGTCCTGGTGGAAGGCGTTTTTGCGGCGTCTGCATGGGCTTAGGTGTATTCACTGATCGCAGACAGACGCGGGAGGATTGGCTGTCCGGGAGGCATGAAGGCTTGCGCAATATGCGTGCCAGAGAGGCGGCTTTTACCTGTGGCGGGGGCGCACGAGGGGGCACTGCATCGCATCCGTGGACAGCATGAAAAAAGCACCTTCCTGGTGGAAGGTGCTCTTCGTTGTCTGCGGCCGGACGGTGGTTGGAAGGGTCAGTTCTTCTCGTCGTTCATGTGATACCAGTGGTAGAGAAAGCGCTGGCCCATGCGGCGAAATGGTGCAAAGGCCTCCGAGCGCACCATATTGAACACATTCGGATATTCGAGCGATGAGTTGTAGATTGGCAACTCGAAAGCCTTGATCTTCTGGCCTGCGATGCGCTGCGCCATGCGCCGGCCCGCATGCGCAGAAAACGACACGCCGTTGCCGCCATAGCCGACCGCATAGAAGACGCTTTCTCCGGGATCGGGCTGGGTGATGCGCGGCATCATGTCGTGGCTCACATCGACCCAGCCCCACCATGAGTAGTCCACCTGGATTCCCCTGAGGGCCGGGAACTTGTGGTGCAGTCCCTCGACCAGCTTGGCCATATGGACAGGATTGGGCGCATCGGCGCCGGTGATCGAGCTGCGGCTGCCGATCTGCACGCGGTTGTCGGGCAGCTTGCGGTAGTAAAAGCGCAGGGTACGGGTGTCGGTGATGACCTGCGTGGTCTTGAAGTTGGTGGCGGCCAGCTCTTCTTCCGTCAGGGGCCGGGTGACCAGGGAGTTCGAGAGAATCGGCATGATCTTCGAGCGCAGGCTGGGGTGCAGGCCGTTGCTGGTATAGCCGCCGGTGGCAAAGCCGACGGCACGTGCCTTGACCGTGCCGCCCGGTGTCCGGAGGTAGTGCACGCCGTTGCGTGTCTCCATGCCCAGCACGGGGCTGGCCGGGTGCACCTTCACTCCCAGCTCGCGGGCCTTGCGCAGATAGCCGAACGCCAGCTTGAGCGGATGCACGCCAATGCCGTCGGGCTCGTGCATCGCGCCACGGCAGTCGGCGTCGTCGACATAGTCGCGGCGCACGGCGTCGACGCTGAGTATGCGGGCGTCATAGCCGAAGACTTCGCGCATGACGCGGGTCTCATTGCGCAGAAAATCCATTTTTCTGTCTCGGTGGGCAATATACAGATGCCCCCCCGGCTGCGGCTCGCACTCGGGAAACTCGGCGACCAGGTTCTTGAAGGTGTCGAAGCCTTCACGGATTTCCGCGTCCAGCTTCAGGGCCACGTCCTTGCCCCAGCGCTCTATCCATTGCGAGCGATAGAGGCGGCCGCTGGCATTCTGGCCCTGGCCGCCGTTGCGGCTGGTGCAGCCCCAGGCGCTCTGGTTGGCTTCGAGAACCACTGCGCGGATGCCGTGCTCGCGGGCGAGAAACAGGGCGGTGGACAGACCCGTGAAGCCCGAGCCGACGATGACCACGTCGGCTTCCATGTCGCCGCAGACCGGACCGTCGTCGTCGGGCGGCCGGCCTGCCGTCCCCACCCAGTAGGTCGGAGCGTAGCCAGCGCCATGTCCGGGATTTCTCGCAACCAGAGGGTCGTATTGCGGGTCGTACGGATTCAGGTGGCTGGGGCGGATGTCCTCGGCTTTCATGGCAATCGTCTCCTGGTGTGGCTGCGTTTGAAGCGGCGTTCTATGGCTATGGAATGGATGGACGCAAAGTCAATGCAGATGCCGTTGCAGGCCACTGCTTGCGGTGTCCAGAGCAGCATAGCCAGCCCCTTGCGCGGCTGGTTAGGGCCACGGCGCAGGTTTTGATGGAGCCAGCGCACCGACGGCTCATGCGGCCCCGAGGCCCGGGCGCCTTGGCAGGACGGCAGGCGGATCTTCGGGCTGCCCGCTTGCGCGCCGCCGACCGCGATACCCCTGCAGCGCCCGCCGGTGTTCTCCTATCGTTTTCACCTAACTGAAGCGGGAGCGGAAGCCCTTGCGCATGGCTTGGGCCTGCATCCGAAAGCGCAGCAGCAGAGCGCCGCGCCCAGAGGAGAAACGGGTTCTTTCGGGGCAGCTGCCGCGCGCGCTGCCGTCGTTTCTCGAGGACCCAGCGCCGTGAGGCGCCAAGTCCTTGGACTTAACGATTGCCGGTAACTGGTTCTACGAACCGGAGCCAGTGCTACCTACGATGAGCCATCGGAATTTCAGGCATTTTTCGATCCCGGGCGGCCGCTTCTGCAAGGGCCGGAACCCAAGAAATGACAGCAATCTGGAGAACCTATGAGCAAGCAAGAATCCCAACCCGATGTCCAGTTCCTGGCGCGTTTTTCCGAGGCGTGGAATCGCCATGACATCGATGCACTGATGGACTTCATGGCCGATGAATGCGAGTTCCATGCCGTAGCCGGCCCCGATCTGATGGGGCGCAGCTTTGTGGGCCGTGAAGCCGTGCGCGAAGGCTTTCAGCTGGCCTGGCAGGCCTTCCCCGATGCCGCCTGGGTGGATGGAGAGCATTTTGTCCAGGGAGCGCGCGGCGTTTCGGAAAGCACCTTCAAAGGCACCAAGGCCGACGGCCTGCGTGTGGAAGCTCGCATGGTCGATGTGTTCACCTTCCGCGACGGCAAGATCGCCGTCAAGAACGCCTACCGCAAGGACCGTCCTCCGGTAGCGCTTTCCTGACACGCGCGAGGCCAGCGTGCGCGCATTCTTGCTTTACGGCAAGGGAGCGCTGCACGCAAGGCTTCACACGACAATTTTCAAGCAGATAACTGAACGACCACGGCAGCGGCCCGCATGAGCAGCAAGGCACGACCCGATACATAAAGCCGTGGCGACCGGTATTCCCATGCCGGCAAGACAGGAGACAAAAATGATTGGAAATCCGCATTCGTCGCCGGACGGGCTGTCGCACAGCCTCAAACAGCGGCACATGACCATGATTGCCCTGGGCGGCGTCATCGGTGCCGGGCTGTTCGTCGGCAGCGGCGTGGTCATCAAGTCGGCCGGACCGGCAGCCGTCATCTCTTTTCTGATCACCGGCCTGCTGGTGGTGCTGGTGATGCGCATGCTGGGCGAAATGGCCTGCTCCATGACAGGCGGCTCGTTTTACGAGTACGCCCGCGAAGCCTGGCGCGACCGGCCTGCCGTGGGGCAGCTGGCGGGGTTTCTGACGGGCTGGATGTACTGGTATTTCTGGGTCATCGTCGTGGCCATCGAAGCGGTGGCGGGCGCCGAGCTGGTGCGCTACTGGCTGCCCGACGTGCCGGCCTGGAGCATCAGTCTGGTCCTGCTGGTCATGATGACGCTGACCAATCTGGTTTCGGTCAAATCCTTTGGCGAGTGCGAGTTCTGGCTGGCCTCCGTGAAGGTGGCTGCCATCGTGGTGTTTCTGTTCATCGCCGGCGTCTATGTGTTGGGCCTGACACCGGGAGGCGGCGGAATGCATGTCGCCAATCTGAGCCAGAACGGCGGCTTCATGCCCAACGGCATTGTTCCGGTGCTCACGGGTGCCGTGGCCGCGACCGGCTTCTATTTCGGTGCGGAGATCGTGACGATTGCGGCCGCCGAGACCGCCGAGCCCCAGAAGGCCGTGGCCAAGGCCACGAATTCGGTCATCCTGCGCGTGCTGGTGTTCTATGTGGGATCGGTGCTGCTGGTGGCTTGCCTGGTGCCATGGAACTCCATCGGCATGTCCACGCCTTATGTCAGCGCTCTCGATGCCATGGGCGTGCCGGCGGCGGCCCAGATCATGAATGCCGTGGTGCTGACGGCCGTGCTGTCGGCACTCAACTCCGGGCTTTATGCCTCTTCGCGCATGCTGTTTGCGCTGACGCGACGCGGCGATGCGCCCAAGGTGCTGGCCCAGGTCAGCCGCAACGGCGTGCCCGTGTACGCCATCCTGGTGGCCACCTTGTTCGGTTACGGCGCCATCGTCATGTCCTATCTGTCTCCCGACAAGGTGTTCGCCTTTCTCGTGAACTCCTACGGCACGGTGGCCATCTTTGTCTACATCCTGATTGCGATCTCCCAGCTGCGCCTGCGCTCGCGTCTGGAGCGCGAAGCGCCTCATCTGCTCAAGGTGCGCATGTGGTGCTTTCCTTACCTGACCTGGCTGGCGATTGCGGGCATGCTGTCCATCGTGGTGGCCATGGGCTTTATCCCCGAGCAGCGCACGCCGCTGGCACTGGGAGTGGCCAGCCTGTGCATCCTGCTGATTGCCTATGGCGTGCGCCAGGTGCTGCGGCGCGGGATGAATCCCGAGAATCTGCTCGACGAGCTGGCGCCGCCCAAATTGCGCAAGAACTGAGACTTTCGTCAAGCAAAGCCCCGGACCGCAAGGCCGGGGCTTTTTGCATTCCTACATGCGCTGCATGGCTTGCGCCAGGGCCTGGATGCCCTGGGCGATCTGTGCCGCAGGAATGGACTGGTAGCCCAGGCGTATGAAGTTGCCCGTGTTGCGGGGGGAAGTGAAGAACACATCGCCGGGCTCGATCAGCACCCCTTGCTCGGCGGCCTGGCGCGCCAGTGCCTGGGCGGGTATGTGGTCCGGCAGCTGCACCCAGCATGAGCCACCGCCGCGCACGGGGGTGATGCGGCACTGCGGCAGGTGGCGGGCCATGGCCGCCGTCAGCTCGGCATGACGCTCCTTCTGGGCCTGGCCGAGGCGGCGCAGCTGGGCCTCGTAATGACCCAGCGAGATGAACATGGCCAATGTGCGCTGAATGAAGGTGGAGGGGTGGCGGATCATGAGACGGCGCAGCGCGCGCAGTTCCTTGATCAGCTCGGGCGGAGCCACGATATAGCCCACACGCAGGCCCGGTGCCAGGCATTTGGAGAGGCTGCCGATATAGATCACGCGGTTGTTGCGGTCCAGGCTCTTGAGCGCTGGAATGGGCTGTTCATCGAAGCTGCTTTCGCTTTCGTAGTCGTCCTCGATGATGATGAGATCGTGCTTTTGTGCGGCTTCCAGCAAGGCTTCGCGCCGCTCCAGCGGCATGGTGACGCCGGTGGGGCACTGGTGGCTGGGCGTGACGTAGAGGTATTCGAGCTTGCGCATGGCCGGGACGATGGGCAGTCCATCGCCATCCACGCCGATCGGAATGACCTGCGAGGTGCGGCTGCTGAAGATATTGCGCGCATCGGGGTAGCAGGGGTCCTCGATGCCGACGCAGGTGCCTTCGCGCATCAGCAGATCGGCCACCATGTACAGCGCATGCTGGGCGCCGACGGTGATGATGATCTCGTCGGGCGAGGCCCAGACGCCGCGGCGCGGCAGGATCTTGGTCTGCACCTGCTGGATGAGGCTGTCGTCGTCGCGCGTGATGTGATCGGGCGCCCACATGCGGATGTCCAGCACGCCCAGGGACTTGAGGCAGCACTCGCGCCAGGCGGCCGTGGGAAACAAGTCCTTGTCGAACTGGCCGTAGAGAAACGGATAGGGAAACCGCTGCCAGTCGTCTTCCTTGACGATGCTGCGCTGCAGGCTGGGACGCAGCCACAGGCGGCGCGACCAGTCGGTATGCGCCTCGACGTCCGCGCTCCTGCCGCTGCCCGGCGTGCGTTCGGCCGTGCGGCCCTGCAGCACGTCGGGATGGATGAAATGGCCTTTTCTCTCGCGGCTCAGCAGGAAGGCCTCCTCGGTCAGTTGCTGGTAGGCCATGACCACGGTGATGCGACCCACGCCCAGCAGCTTGGCCAGCTCGCGACTCGATGGAACGGCGTCGCCAGGCGCGAGGATGCCGCTCAGGATGGCATCGACCAGCATTTCGCGAATCTGACCCTGAAGGCTCAGAGAGGGCCTGGCACTGCGGCGAAACAGCTGCTCCCACATGGCCACGGATGGAGGAATGGAAGGCGAGGCCGGTTGTCTGTCTGTCGTCATTGATGGCTCTGAATGCACTGCCGCAGCGCGCGGCGACCGGTTGCCCCGATGCGCGGGGTCTGGTTCTTCGGGCCCATGAACGCGGCATCGCAGGGGCCGCCAGCAGCTTGCTGGCACCCGGCTTCAACTCTCAAGATTAGCGCATATGCATGTGCTTGGTATCAGGCTTTTCATGTGGTTGCAGCCCCGAGGCAGCGCGCGGGATCTGAAATTTCTGGAAGACTTTTCTGCAGGCCTGAAAATAAGTATATAATTCGAGGATTAGCGGCTGTAGCTCAGCTGGATAGAGTACTTGGCTACGAACCAAGGGGTCGTGGGTTCGATTCCTGCCAGCCGCACCAAACGACAAGCCTCAGAACTGAAAGGTTCTGAGGCTTTTTCGTTTCTGCCTTGCCTGTGGCGGCAGGATTGCCGGTGCTGGATGTCTTTGAAGAAAAATCCGGGTTTTCACCGAGTGGCTCCAAAATCTGTATATAATTCGAGGCTTAGCGGCTGTAGCTCAGCTGGATAGAGTACTTGGCTACGAACCAAGGGGTCGTGGGTTCGATTCCTGCCAGCCGCACCAAACGACAAGCCTCAGAACTGCAAAGTTCTGAGGCTTTTTCGTTTCCGGACTTTGACAGAGGCTGGCCAAGGCAGGCACGGATCTGTGTGAAGATCGGCCTCATGAGCAAGGCTTTCACCAAAGAATCGGACGGCGACGACGATGACGACGTCGGCGCTCTGCCGCCATTGCCCGCTGGCGGCAAGAACTACATCACGCCCCAGGGCTACCAGCGCATCAAGGACGAGCTGCTGGATCTGATCGACAACGAGCGCCCCAAGATCGTGGAGATCGTGCACTGGGCAGCCAGCAACGGCGACCGTTCCGAGAACGGCGATTATCTCTACGGCAAAAAGCGTCTGCGCGAGATCGACCGCCGCATCCGCTTTCTCACCAAGAGACTGGAAATCGCCGAGGTGGTCGACCCTGCCGTGCATGCGGGCAGCGACCAGGTCTTTTTCGGCGCCACGGTCAGCTATGTCGATGACGAGGGCGTGGAGCGCACCATCACCATCATGGGCATTGACGAGGCGGACAGCGCGCAGAACCAGGTCAGCTGGATTGCCCCGGTTTCGCGCGCGCTGCTCAAGGCGCGCGTGGGTGACGAGGTGGCCTTGCCCACGCCGGCCGGTGTGCGCATGCTGGAGATTCTGGACGTCAGCTATCCGCAGCCTGCAGCACGTTCCTGAGTGCACGAGCTGCAAAAAAGCGCGGCTTCCACATCGGAAACCGCGCTTTTATTTTGTGAGCTGCACTCGCTTGATATTCAATGATTTCAGATAGTTTTGGTATTGAATTCGTTGATCATCAAGCGCTAAAAGCTATTGTTTTTGAGATGGGTTTCCGGCCTGCAGGCGTTGCAGCAGTTCCAGCGTGGGGTAGCCGTCAGCCACCAGGCCCTCGCTTTGCTGGTATTGGCGCAGCCCGGCCCGGGTGGCCGGACCCATCACGCCGTCGGCGGCGCCGGTGGCAAAGCCGCGCTGGCTGAGCGCGGTCTGCATTGCCTTGGTCTGCTCGCGCGTCAGGGCGCCGAGCTCGCGCGGCCACTCGGCGCTGACGCCGCCATTGCCTGCCAGCTGTGAGGCGAGCAGGCTCACGGCCAGCGCATAGTTGGTGGAGTTGTTGTAGCGCAGGATGGCGCGGAAGTTGCTGCCCACCATGAAGGCAGGGCCGCGAGCGCCGGCCGGCGCGATGATGCTGGCACCGGCCATGGCGGGCAAGGCCTGGCCGTTCACGGCCTGCACGCCTTCTGCGGCCCAGGCCGGGCTGTTCTGGCGCGTGGCGAGTTCGGCGCGCGCGTAGTCGAAATTGGCCGGCAGGCGCACTTCGATCCCCCAGGGCTCGCTGGCGTTCCAGCCCGCGCTGGCCAGATAGTTGGCCGTGGATGCGGCCACGTCGGCCATGGAGCCCCAGATGTCGCGGCGGCCGTCTCCGTCGGCATCCACGGCATATTGCAGGAATACCGAGGGCAGGAACTGGGTGTTGCCCATGGCGCCTGCCCAGGAGCTGATCATGTGAGCGGCGTCGATATCGCCGTTGTCGATGATGCGCAGCGCGGCAATCAGCTCTTTTTGTGCCCATTCGGCACGGCGACCGTCGAAGGCCAGAGTGGCCAGCGCATCCACGGCCGAGAAGCTGCCGAAGTTGCTGCCGTAATTGCTTTCCATGCCCCAGATGGCTGCAATCATCGGCGCCGGTACGCCATAGCGCTGGCTGGCCGCCTGTAGGCTGGCGCCGTGCTCCTGCATCTTGAGCTTGCCGGTCTTGATGCGCTGTGCGGATACCGCGCTATCCAGGTATTGCCAGGGCGTGCGCGTGAACTCGGGCTGGGAGCGGTCGAGCCTGACGATGCTGGGCTGCAGCTTGGCGCCGGCCAGGGCACTGCCAAGCGTGCGTTCCGAAATGCCCGCGGCGCGTGCTCGCGGGGCGAATTCCTGCTTCCAGTGCGCGAAGTTGCGGGCCTGTATGGGGTTTTCCGCTGCTGCCGACTCGCCCGTTGATTGCTCTGCCTTGGCGGCGCTCGCCGGCTCGGGCGCGGCCGCCGCTGGAGGTTCGGGCCGGGTGGCGCAGCCTGCGAGCAGCGCTGCCGCGATGGCGGTGGCCAGCAGGTGCTGACGGGCATTCAGGAGCGAGTTGGCGGTTTGGGGCATGGCTGTGATTGTCGCTTGCAGCCGCGGCCGGGGAGTGCTTGCGGGGCGCGATAGTGCTTGCAGAATGCAACAAAATCTTTCGTCCGGCACAAAGCAAAAGGCCGCCAGCGGCGGCCTTGAGCGAGTGGGCGGGCAGCGGATCAGGCCATGACGCGGCTGGCGCGAATCACCGAATGCAGGCGACGCAGATTGCGCAGCGCATTCTCCAGCTGCACGCTGTTCTGCACGGAGATGACAAAGCGCAGATCCGTGGTGCCGATCGCTGCTTCGTCGGTCATCTCGACGCGCACGATATCGGCTTCGGCATTCGATAGCTCGGCCGCCACGCGGGCCAGCACGCCCTTGTTGTTCTGCACGGTGACCACGATGCCGGCTTCGAACAGGCGCGTGATGTCGTCGGACCAGTCCACGGTGATGAAGCGGTCGGCATCCTTTTCGCGCAGCTTGATGGCATTGTTGCAATGGGCGTGGTGCACGACCAGGCCCTGGCCGCCAAGGTAGCCCAGAATCGGATCGCCCGGCACGGGACGGCAGCAGTGCGAGTAGTAGACCGAGCTGCTCTCGTCGCCGTTGAGCGTGACTGCGCCCTGGAAGGGGCGGTTGTGCGTGTTGAAGCGCTCCTGTGTGATGAGCAGCGCATCGGGGCGCACGCCTTGCTTGGTCATGAAGCTGGTCATGCGCGCGGCCACCAGGGAGGCGATGCGGCGACCCATGCCGATATCGACCATGAGGTCTGCCGGTGTGCGGTTGCCCGTGATGCGCAAAATCTCGTCCCAGACGCCCTTGTTGGCATCGTCCTGCGACGGCACGCTGTCAATGCCTTCGGCGCGCAAAGCCTGGGCCAGCAGCGTTTCTCCGAGCTGGCCGGCTTCGGTCTGCGCCGCATTCTTGAGGTAGGAGCGAATCTTGGAGCGCGCGCGCCCGGTTTTGACAAAGCTCAGCCAGGCCGGGTTGGGCGTGGAGGTTTCGGAGGTGATGATCTGCACCACATCGCCGCTCTTGAGCTCGGTGCGCAGCGGCACTTCCTCGTCATTGATCTTGGCGGCCGTGGTGCGGTGCCCGATCTTGCTGTGGATGGCGTAGGCAAAGTCCACCACCGTGGCGCCGCGCGGCATGGCCATGATCTCGCTCTTGGGCGTGAACACGTACACGGCATCGGGAAAGAGATCGACCTTGACATGATCCCAGAACTCCGCCGCGTCGCGGGTCTCGTTCTGGATATCGAGCAGGGACTGCAGCCACTGGGTGGACAGATGCTCGGAGTCATGGCCCTGCTGGGCCTTGTACAGCCAGTGGGCCGCGACGCCGGCCTCGGCCACGATGTTCATCTCTTCCGTTCGAATCTGGAATTCGATGCTGACGCTGGAGGGGCCGACCAGCGTGGTGTGCAGCGACTGGTAGCCATTGCTCTTGGCAATGGCGATGTAGTCCTTGAAGCGCCCCGGCATGGGCTTGTACTTCTGGTGCAGCACACCGAGGGCGGTGTAGCAGTCCAGCGTCTTGGGGACGATGATGCGAAAGCCGTAGATGTCGGTGACCTTGGCAAAGCTCAGCTGGTTCTTCTGCATGCGCTGGTACAGCGAATACAGCGTGCTTTCGCGGCCCAGCAGCCGTACCGCCAGGCTGTGCGTGGCAAAGGCGGTGCTGACTTCGTCCTGCACGCGCTGCACCAGATCGCGGCGGCGCGTGCGCGAGCGGCCTATGGCTTTTTCCAGCGTGGCATAGCGCCAGGGATGCAGATGCTTGAACGACAGGTCCTGCAACTCGCGATAGGTCTGGTTCAGACCCAGGCGGTGCGCGATGGGCGCATAGATCTCCAGCGTCTCGGACGAGATGCGGCCCCACTTGCTGCGCGGCATGTCGCTCATGGTGCGCATGTTGTGGGTGCGGTCGGCCAGCTTGATCAGGATGACGCGCACATCGCGCGCCATGGCCAGCAGCATCTTGCGAAAGGATTCGGCCTGGTTTTCCTCGCGGGTATTGAACTGCAGCTTGTCCAGCTTGGTCAGCCCGTCCACCAGCTCAGCCACGTCCTCGCCGAAGCGCTCCTTCAGATCCAGCTTGGTGATGCCGCAATCCTCCATGGAGTCATGCAGCAGGGCCGCCATCAGGGCAGGGGCGTCGAGCTTCCAGTTGGCGCAGATTCCCGTGACCGCGATGGGGTGGGTGATATAGGGATCTCCACTGCTGCGCCACTGATCGGTATGTGCTTGATCTGCGTAGACATAGGCCTGGCGCACGCGCTCGGCGCTGTCGGCATCCAGATAGCCCAGATGCTCCATCAACCCGTCAAAAGCAGCAGCCGACACACGTGCAGCCTGTTCAGCGGGCATGCGCTGAGGCTTGGCCGGTGCCGTAGAAGAAGGTGCAATCGTCGAGTTCTGGGCCGCTGTCATATTCCTTAAATGTAGCCTGCAAGTACCGAGTGCAAGGTGATAGGTACAAAAAAGCACCGACGAGCGGTGCTTAATTGTCTGTTTTGGTGCTGCGATGCAACAGCTTAACCCGGCACCTTCTTCAGCATTTCCAGGCCTACCTTGCCGTCTGCGATTTCACGCAGGGCGGTAACGCTGGCCTTGTTCTTGGTTTCAATCTTGGGGGTGTGGCCTTGATTGAGCATGCGGGCGCGGTAAGTCGCGGCCAAAACGAGCTGGAAGCGGTTGGGGATCTGCTCCAGGCTATCTTCAACAGTAATGCGTGCCATCAGGAACTCCGGGAACGGTCAGTTGGATTCAGGGATATTGAGCGACTCGAAGGTGTCGGCGCGAAGGCGCCGCTGGGCCGCATATTTGAGGCGTTGCGCGTGAATGATCGCCTTGAGATCAAAGAGCGCACTCTCAAACAGTTCGTTGATTATAACGAAGTCGAATTTTGCGACCTGCGCCATTTCCTCTTCGGCGTTCTTCAGGCGCATCTCGATGACTTCGGGTGCATCCTCGCCGCGATTTTCCAGGCGCGCGCGCAGCTCGTCCCAGCTGGGCGGCAGGATGAAGATCAGCACGGCATTGGGAAAGGCCTGCTTGACCTGCAGGGCACCCTGGTAGTCGATCTCGAGCAGCACATCGGTGCCGCTCTGGATGCGCTCTTCCAGAGACCTCTTGGCCGTGCCGTAGCGGCGGCTGTGCACATTGGCCCATTCGACAAAGCCGTTGTTGGCGACCATGGCGTCGAATTCGGCGTCCGAGACGAAGTAGTACTCACGGCCATGCTTTTCCTGGCCGCGCGGCGCGCGCGTGGTGTGAGAGACGGAGGGGTAGACGCGTGCGTCGAATTCACGCAGGGCGCGTACCAGGGAGGATTTGCCGGCACCGCTGGGTGCCGACACGACAAATAGATTTCCGGGATGGTCCATGACTTTGGGCATGACTTTGGGCATGAATCGAGCGTACGGTGTGGGTACGCCCAGGGCTTGCTTACTCGATGTTCTGCACTTGTTCGCGCATTTGCTCGATCAGTACCTTCATGTCGACGCTGATGCGGGTCAGCTCCAGCGTGGCTGATTTGGAGCCAAGCGTGTTGGCTTCGCGGTGCAGTTCCTGAATCAGGAAGTCCAGACGCTTGCCGATGTCGCCGCCCTTTTTGAGCAGACGCTCGATTTCGTCGAGGTGAGAGCCCAGGCGCGTGACTTCTTCGGCCACATCGATGCGGATGGCAAAGGCCGTGGCTTCGGCCAGGGCGCGATCCTGGGCGGCCTCGGGGGCCACCGAGCCTTCGCCCAGGGCCATGGCTTCCTTCCAGCGCTCCAGAAACTTCTGGCGCTGTTGCTCCACCAGCTGCGGCACCAGAGGCACGGCGGTCTTGGCCAGCGCGCGCAGCTGCTTGATGCGGTCGAGCAGCATCTCGGCCAGGCGTTCGCCCTCGCGGGCACGAGCTGCGAGCAGGTCGGTGATGGCCTGTTCGGCCAGGGCCGGAGCGATTTCGCTCCAGTCCGTGGTGGCTGCACCGGTGCCGCTGCACAGACGCAGCGCGTCGGCCACGGACAGGTCGCGTGCCTTGGGCAGCCAGGCCTGGACGGCGTCCTGCAGGCTCAGCAGACGTTGCAGCTGAGAGGCGGCAGGAAGGGGAAGGGATTGGTTGCTGGAGACGTCGATGGCGGCACGTACTTCGACCTTGCCGCGCTTCAGGCGAGCGGTGAGCAAGGAGCGAAGGGCCGGCTCAAGGGCGCGCAGTTCGTCGGGAAGGCGGAAGGACAAATCCAGAAAGCGGCTATTGACCGCGCGGATCTCAAGGCCCAGACGGCTGTTGGACTGGGACTCTTGACCACCCTCAGCGGATGCGCTGTGCTGGGCACTGGCGTATCCGGTCATGCTGTAAACTGGCATTGGACTTTTGATGGATGCTTGCAATTTCCCGATTATCCGGGTTTCGAATCATCCTTGAGGTTTACCGGTAAAAAATGTCTACTAAAAACAAGCCAGCGCCCCTACCGCCGGGCAGCACAATAGGCGGATACCGGGTGGTGCGCAGGATTTCCTCGGGGGGGTTCGGGATTGTCTACCTGGCTCTGGATGGCGATGGCCAGCAGGTAGCGATCAAGGAGTATCTGCCTGCTTCGCTTGCCACTCGGGCGCCCGCCGAACTGCAGCCCGTCGTGGCGCCAGAGAAGTTGTCCCTTTATCGCCTCGGGCTCAAGAGCTTTTTCGAGGAAGGGCGCTCGCTGGCGCAGATCTCGCACGCCTCCGTGGTGAGCGTGCTGAATTTCTTTCGCGAAAATGAAACCGTCTACATGGTGATGAACTACCTGGAAGGGGCGACCCTGCAGGAGTTCATCGTCACGGCGCGCGAGCTCAAGGCCGAGAAGGTCTTCAGAGAGTCGACCATCCGTTCCCTGTTTGACGAGGTGCTGCGCGGCCTGCGCATCGTGCATCAGCACAAGATGCTGCACCTGGACATCAAGCCCGCCAATATCTTCATCACCAATGACGACAAGGCCGTGCTGATCGATTTCGGCGCGGCGCGCGAAGTGCTGTCGAAAGAGGGCAACTTCATCCGTCCCATGTACACCCCGGGCTTTGCCGCCCCGGAGATGTACCGGCGCGACTCCCAGCTGGGTCCCTGGACCGATATCTACGCCATTGGCGCCTGCATCTATGCCTGCATGCAGGGCATACCGCCCAACGAAGCACCGCAGCGTCAGGACAAGGACCGCCTGGCCCTGGCCCTGAACAAGCTGCGCGGCGTGTATTCGGACAATCTGATCGAGGTCGTGGAATGGTGCATGGCCATGGACCCGCTCTCGCGCCCGCAGTCGGTGTTTGCCCTGCAAAAAGAGCTGAGCCGCGAGGGCGAGCGTCGCTATACCAAGCTCAGCATGCAGGAACGCATGCGCATGCAGTTTGACAATATGGTGCATGACGCCAGGAAGAATCTTCAGAAACTCGGCGGCTCCGAACGTGGAGCGGTGACCGACAGCAATCGCAAACCATGAAATTTTCCGTCTTCCAGCTCAGCCGCCGCGGAGGCCGTGCCCTCAACGAAGACCGTATGGGCTACTGCTATACGCGAGAGGCGGCGCTGTTCGTGCTGGCGGACGGGATGGGCGGGCATCCGGACGGCGAGGTGGCCGCGCAGATTGCACTGCAGGTGGTCTCCACGCTGTTTCAGCAGAAGGCCAAGCCACTGGTGGAAGATCCGGCCGCGTTCCTGGAAGAGGCGCTGCTGCTTGCCCATCGCCAGATCCTGCGCTATGCCAGCACCAAGGGCATGATGGACACGCCGCGCACCACGCTGGTGGCGGCGGTGCTGCAGGAAGGCAAGGTGACCTGGATTCATTGCGGCGACTCGCGCCTGTACTGGGTGCGCGAGGGGCAGCTCGTTGAACGCACGCGCGACCACTCGTACACCGAGATGCGCAAGGTCTCGGCCGTGCTCGCCCAGGCCAACCGCAATGTGCTGTTCACCTGCCTGGGCTCGCCCTCCAAGCCCATCTTCGATGTGAGCGAGACCAGGCGGCTGGAGGAGGGCGATCAGCTGATGCTGTGCTCGGACGGCCTCTGGGGTGCGGTGCCGACGCCGGAAATTCTCCAGATCATGAACGGCAAGGCCGTGGCCCACTTTGTGCCGATGCTGGTCGACACCGCACTCAAGCGCGCCGGGGACAGCAGCGACAATGTCACCGTGCTGGCACTGGTATGGGAAACACCGAATAATTTCGAACCGTCCTCCATCTCCACCCAGGAGATCGAGGATCAGGGCTTTGAGTCCACGATACAGGTGGGGCCGCTCGAAGACTGCGAGGATGAGCTCGACGACGCGGCCATCGAGCGATCGATCGCCGAAATCAACGAGGCCATACGTCGCTCGGCACAGCGCCAGAAAGCCAAGACCTGAATCGGGTTGCAGGCAGCAGCAGGCCTGGGCTTGAAACTACTGAATCAATAGCTGATTGCGCAACCGCCACAAGCGTTTGCATGGATTTTTATGAAGAAAATTGTGCTGGCATCCAACAACCGCGGCAAGCTCGTCGAGTTGCAGGCCATGTTTGCCCCGCTGGGCGTGGAGCTGATTCGCCAGGGCGATCTGTTCGAAGGCGAAGCCCCCGAGCCCTATGGCACGTTTGTCGAGAATGCGTTGTCCAAGGCGCGCTTCGCGGCCGAGAAGACCGGCTTGCCTGCCATTGCCGATGATGCCGGCATGTGCGTGGATCATTTCGGCGGTCTGCCCGGCGTAGATACGGCCTACTATTGCACCCAGTTCGGCTACGAGAAGAGTGACGACAACAATGTGCGCGCGCTGCTCGAGCAGATGCAGGGCGTGGCCAATCGCCGTGCCGCCATGGTCAGCACCCTGGTGGGCGTGCGCTCGCCCAAGGACCCCGAGCCGCTGATTGCCGTGGGCCGTGTGCAGGCCCTGCTCACGACCGAGCGCCGTGGCAGCAATGGCTTCGGCTTTGACCCGGTACTGCTGATCCCCGAGCTGGGCCTGACCTTTGCCGAGATGACGCCCGAGCTCAAGCATGCCCACAGCCATCGCGGTCGTTCTTCGCGCACCATGATCGAGATGGTGAAGGAGCGCTGGTTATAACCAGCGCTTCCTCCTGAGGCGCTTTGCGCCTTCCCCTCTCTCGCTTCGCGGGATGGGGACGACGGCCTCGCTGCGGGGCGGCGGGGCCGCCCAGGCCCTTGCTTGCTGTCCCCTGGCTGGGGTGTGCTAGTTTTAGCGGCGTCGGTTTTGTTTGCGCTAGAAAAGCATATTTCCCATGATCCCCATTCAGCCTCAAGCAGAGACCGCCGAAGCGGCGGTGCAGCGCGATATTCAGCATTACATGCGTCCCGGCACGCTGCAGCTGGGCAGCCTGCCGCCGCTGTCGCTGTATGTGCATCTGCCCTGGTGTCTCAAGAAATGCCCGTATTGCGATTTCAACTCGCATGCCTGGGCCAAGGGGGATGCACTCCCCGAGGACCGCTATATCGATGCTCTGATGGCCGATCTGGAGAGCGCACTGCCGCTGATCTGGGGGCGCACGGTGCACAGCGTCTTCATGGGCGGGGGCACGCCCAGCCTGTTCTCGCCCGAGTCCATAGACAAGCTGATTGCCGGTCTGCGTGCGCGTCTGCGCATGGAGCCCGATTGCGAGATCACCATGGAAGCCAACCCCGGCACCTTCGAGAAGGACCGCTTCAAGGCCTTCCGTGCGGCCGGCGTGAACCGCCTGTCAATCGGGGTGCAGAGCTTTGACGACCGCTATCTGCAGGCCGTGGGGCGCGTGCACGATGCGGCGCAGGCCCAGGCGGCGGTGCGCGAGGCAGCGGACAATTTCGAGACCTTCAATATCGACCTGATGTATGCGCTGCCCGGCCAGAGCCTGCTCGATCTGCAGCGCGATGTGGACACGGCACTATCGTTTGCACCGCCGCATCTGTCGATCTATCACCTGACCATCGAGCCCAACACCTATTTCGCCAAATACCCGCCCCTGGTGCCCGAGGACGATACGGCCTATGAGATGCTGGACCTGATCACGGCCAGCACCCAGGGAGCCGGCATGCAGCGCTACGAAGTCTCGGCCTATGCCAAGGAAGGCCACCAGTGCTTTCACAATAGCAACTATTGGCAGTTCGGCGACTATCTGGGCATTGGCGCGGGTGCGCACAGCAAGCTGAGCTTTGCCCATCGCATCGTGCGCCAGGTGCGTTTCCGCGATCCGGCTCGCTATATGGACATGGCGCTGGCCGGCACGCCGCTGGCACAGGACAACGAGGTCAAGCGCACAGAGCTGCCGTTCGAATACATGCTCAACGCGCTGCGCCTGCGCGGCGGTTTCGCGCTGCAGGAGTTCATGGAGCGCACGGGCCTGCCCATGTCAGCCATCGCCAAGGGACTGGATCAGGCGCAGGCCAAGGGCCTGATCTCGCGCGACCTGGGCCGTGTGGTGCCGACCGAGCGTGGCTTCGACTTCCTCAGCGACCTGCAGGAAATGTTCCTGTAGGCCCGGCAAGGAGAATCAGCCGCAGCGCAGCGCCGTGATCTTGCCCGCGTCATTGGTGATGACGTTCAGGCGCTCCTGGTTGTAGTCCATGGTGGCGGGCTGACCTTCGCGCAGCACGCGCAGCAGGTAAGAGCCGGACTTCTGGCGGATGGTTTCCAGCGTCGACGCCACGGTGTTGTGGCCCAGATAGATCTGTACCGGCTCGGCATGGCATACCTGCAGCTGGCGCGCAGGCGGCGCGCGCGTGCCGTCGGTGGCTGTACCGTTGCTGGCGCAGCCGGCCATCAGCAAGGCCGCAGTGGCACCGGTCAGGCCCAGCAAGGCGCGGGTGGAAATTGGCAAAGTAGTGGTTCTATGCTTCATGCCCCACACCATAGCGCCCCCAGGTACCCGCGCCTGCCAGACCAGACCCCGATATGCAAGCGGGTGCAACAAGGTGGTCGTCAAAATTGATAGCTTTAAGCGCAATGCCATCAAGGGATTGAGGGTGTTTTACATCAATTTATGGCGTGCTTGTGTCTGGCCTATGGCTTGTGGGTTCCGTCCGCACTCTGAAAGATGCCGGCCTCGATATTCGCTGCCTGCAGCTTGCGCGCGGCCTTTTCGGCGCGCTTGCGGCTTTCGAAGGGGCCGCTGCGTACCCGGATGACTTCGCCTTTGTTGCTGGCCATCTTCTGCGTCAGTGCGGGCAGCTTGGACTGGTTCAGCTGGGCCACGATCTTCTCGGCATTGCGGGCCTCCGAGTAGACGCCCAGATTCAGATAGAACTTGCCTGCAACCAGATCCGTGCCGACTTGCGGCACTTCTTTTGACGCGGCTTTTACAGGCTGCTCTTTGGGCTCTGCCGCAGTCTTGGCGGCGGGCTTGTCAGCCGGTGGTGCCGGCGGCTTTTTGCTGGGCTCGACTTGGGCCGCTGTCTTGTCTGGCACCAGGGCAGGGGCTTGGGGCGCCGCTTTGCCGGCGCTGGCGCCAGTCTCGGCTGCTGCGGTGGGTGCCGGCTCTGGTGGGCGGGTCTCGGGTTGGGTGGCAGCGGCGGCAGGAGCTGCCGGGACCGGGCTTGCCATGGTGCGAGGGGCGGCGGCGCTGGTGGCGCTGTCGGCTGCGGGCCTGGTGATGGCTGCAGGTTCCGCGTTTGGCAGCGGTGCTGGATTTTCGGCGGGCAGCAGTGCCATGCCTGCGCCTGCGGCTGCGGCCGCAGGCAGGGCCAGAACCAGCATGGCGGCAGTCCTGTTGCGCGGCGCTGCAGCCTGCTCCTGCAGGTTGGCATGGGCTGCGGCCATATTGGGCGCGTCCGTGATCGCCTGCAGCGTCTGGGCCTTGATCTTGCGCCAGTACCAGCCATTGCCCAGCAGGCCGGGCACGGCCACGGCGACCAGCCACAGGGCAATGCCCAGGCCCAGAGCCATGGCCTCGGGCAGGGCAGGACGCAGGCCGAACCACCAGATCAGCGCGGCGGCCGTGACGGCTGCGAGGTATTTGGCAGCCTCGCGCCACAGGCCGTGCAGGCTGCACCATGCCAGGGTCAGCAAGGCGGCCGCCATATTCCAGCTGGGCAGGCTGCGGTCCAGTGCGTCAAAGCGCTTGAACTGGGCCAGGTAGAAGTCGCGCGAGCGCGGGTTCAGGCGGCTGGCATAGAGCTGGGGCAGCAGACCGCTGTCCTCCTCTTCGGGCGCAGCGGTCTGCCCGGCCTCGTGCTGCAGGCTGTGCTGCATGGAATAGGCCGCTGCTGCAAAGGCTCCGGCGATGGAGGCAGGCAGGGGGCTGGCGTCCGAGCGCAGAGGCTGGTCCAGCACAGGTTCCTGGCGCGTGTTCCGGCCAGTGGGGGCGAGCGCAGGGGTGGGGGTGTCCGAAGCGGAAGGCATGGCTGCAATTGTGTCATGGCGTTACGAACAGGCCGAGGGCAGATTCCCAACAAAAAACCGGCGCCAGGCCGGTTCTTTGCAGGATGGTCAAGGCGCTCAGGCCTGGTGCGCGGGCAGCACGGTGGCGCGGCATTCGCCAAAGCCGATGCGCGCGGCACCGGGTTTTTCGCACCAGCCGGTAAAGACCACGGCGTCGCCGTCGAGCAGGAAGGTGCGGGTTTCGCCGTTGCTCAGGCTCAGGGGCTTTTTACCGCCTTCGGTGATTTCCAGCAGGGCGCCGGCTTCGGCCATGGTGGGGCCGGACAGCGTGCCCGTGCCCAGCAGGTCGCCGGGTTGCAGATCGCAGCCGTTGACGGTGTGGTGGGCAATCAGCTGGGCCATGGTCCAGTAGGCGTGGCGGTAGCTGGTCCGGGTGATCTGCTCGGCGGCCTTGCCTTCGGCGCGCATCTTCTCGGTCTGGATGGCGACCGTGAGCTGCACATCGAGTGCTCCGCGCTGCGAGTTGGCTTCGGAGCTGAGGTAGGGCAGTGGCTGCGGGTCCTCGGACGGGCGCACGAATGCCGTGCGATAGGGCTCCAGTGCTTCCAGCGTCACGATCCAGGGCGAGATGCTGGTGGCGAAGTTCTTGGAGAGAAACGGGCCCAGCGGCTGGTATTCCCAGGCCTGCACGTCGCGGGCCGACCAGTCGTTGAGCAGGCACAGGCCGAAGATATGCCGGTCGGCATCCTCGATGTCGACCGCCTCGCCCCAGGCATTGGCCGAGCCTGCGTAAATGCCCATCTCCAGCTCATAGTCGAGACGGTTGCAGGGCTTGAGCACAGGGTCGGCATCGGGGGCCTTGAGCTGGCCGTTGGGGCGCTTGAAGTCCACGCCCGAGATGCGGATGCTGGACGCGCGACCGTGGTAGCCGATGGGCACCCACTTGTAGTTTTCCATCAGCGGGTTGGTGGGGCGAAACAGCTTGCCCACATTGGTGGCGTGATGCACGGAGGTGTAGAAATCCGTGTAGTCGCCGACCTGGGCGGGTACGCTGTACTCCACATCGGCCTGGGGCACGAGGCAGGCCTTGAGTGCTGCCTCTTCGGCAGCGCCGGCACGCAGTGCGCGCGACAGGGCCAGGCGCAGGGCCGACCAAGCCTCAGGGCCCATGGCCATCAAGCTGTTGAGCTGGCCCTGCGCCGCTGCTTCGACCTGGGCTTGCACATCGGCGCTCAGTGCCTTGGCATCGCGAACAGCCGCCATATCCAGCACCTGATCGCCAATCGCCACGCCGCCGCGGAAGGCTTCGCTGCTGCTCTTGCGGCGAAAGACGGCAAACGGCAGGTTCTGGATGGGAAAGTCGCTGCTGCCGTTGTTGGCGCTGGCGACCCAGCTTTGCAGGCCGGCGTCGTGGGTTTCGTTCAATGCCATGTTCATCTCCTTGGAACGATTTGAATAAAACAGGCTGTAGCGCTTATCTGCCGAGCGCCATCAGCCGTGAATGGGTGACCGATAGATGGAGTCTTGCCGATGCCGCACTCAAGCGGCGGTGAAGCCCCCGTCCATATTCCACTGCGCGCCGCGTACCTGGGCGGCGTTGTCGCTGGCCAGAAAGCCGACCAGGGCCGCCACCTGCTCCACCGTCACAAAAGCCTGTGAAGGCTGCTTGGCGCCCAGCAGCCTGGCACGGGCTGCCGCCTCGTCCAGCTGCTCGCGCTGCGCCAGGGCATCGATCTGGGTCTGGACCAGCGGCGTCAGCACCCAGCCGGGGCAGATGGCGTTGCAGGTCACGGGCGTGGTGGCCAGCTCCAGTGCCACGGATTTGGTCAGGCCCAGCAGGCCGTGCTTGCTGGCCACGTAGGCGGGCTTGTGGGCCACGCCGACCAGGCCGCTGACGGAGGCCATATTGATGATGCGCCCCCAGCCGCGCTCCAGCATCGCCGGCGTGCAGGCCTGTATGGTGTGAAACGGTGCGCTCAGGTTGACGGCCAGCATGGTGTTCCATCGGTCTGGCGGAAAGCTGAGCACGGATTCCACATGCTGGATGCCGGCGTTGTTGACCAGAATGTCCACCGCTCCCAGCTCGGCGGCGATACGCCGGGCCAGGGGCGCAATGGCCTGGCCGTCGCTCAGATCCAGCGGGTAATAGCGGGCGGCTACGCCCAGTGCGTGCAGCTCGGCCAGCTGGGCATCGGTGCTGGCAGACGCCTGGGCGCTACCATGCAGGGCAATGGCGGCGCCTTCGCCGGCCAGCTGCCTGGCAACGGCCCAGCCTATGCCGCTGGTGGAGCCGGTGATCCAGGCCACACGACCGGCATGGGGTTTGGACAGGGGCGGGTTCAGGGGCAGGACGGCGGTCATTTGAGCAAGTCCATTTCCATGTGCACGTATTCGCTGATGAAGCGCACCTTGGCCCAGTAGACGACCAGGCCCTGGGGGTTGCGGGCCCAGCGCAGCGCCTGCATCAGCGGCGTGCCCAGCGGCACACTCAGGTGCTCGGCAATCAGCTCGTCGGCCGGGGCCACGCTCAGGTACTGGCGCGCTGCAGCGATCTGCGCGGGGTCGTTGCCCAGCGCCTGCGCCAGCGTGGCGCGCTCCAGTTGCTCCTGCAGCTTGGGATAGAGGTTCTGCTCCAGGTACAGCTCGGACAGGCAAAAGCGGGCCTCGCCATGCCTGTGCACGCGCAGAAAATAGGTATAGGCCGGGGCCAGTTCGCCAGGGCTGGGAAAGCCGGCCGGAATCGGCGGCACGCAGTCATTGGCCTGCTGCAGCGTGGTCTGCTGAATCTGCTCGCCAAAAGCCACGAGCTCCCGCCAGCTGGTGGGCAGCAGAAAGGACGGCGGCTTGCAGGGCTGGCTCACCACCCTGGTACCGCCGCGCTTGCGGGTCTCCAGCAGGCCTTCGTCGACCAGCGCATGCACGGCCATGCGCACCGTGGTGCGCGAGACGCTGTGCAGCGCCTCCAGCTCTTCGACCGTGGGAATGCTGTCTCCGATCGCCCATTCGCCGGTCGCGATCTTGTTGCGGAACAGGCGTGCCAGCTGCAGGTGCAGCTTGTCGCGGGATTGGGAAGCGGTGGACACAGCAGTCATGAGCACGGATTGGACGGGGCCAGTGTAGCAAATAAAGTATCTAAATAAATACTTTATTAAGAGGGGCACGCAGGCGCCCGGAATGGAGCAATGAGAAAGAGACCTGCAGCGCACCTGGCCGTGCGCAGCGCAAGAGTTCACAAATGTCACCATTCTGCTGGTGCAAATGACTTTTAAACTCCAAGCTTTTGATAGCGGACAGTGCAAGCAGCCATTGGTTGCAATGCGCTTTGATAGGGGGAGATCCCCCGCCAGGGAGTTGGTAGTTTCATGCACAAGCAGTACGAGTGGCAGTTTTTCCGCGCCGGCGAAGTGGACCAGGTGGTCATTCGCACGGGCCAGGACATTGCCCATATTGGTGAGCTGGATCAGAAGCTGTGGGTGGCCCTGGCCTGTCCCACACGTGGCATCGAGTTCGACAGCGCGACGCTGGATCTGATCGACGAGAGCAAGGACGGCCGCATCCGTCCCCCCGAGCTGGTGGCCGCCTGTGAATGGGCCGTGGCCAGAGTGCGTGACCCGCAGGTGCTGGCCGATGGCGGCGATGTGCTGCAGCTGGGCAGCATCAACGATGCGACGCCAGAAGGCGCGCTGCTGCTGGCCGAAGCCAGGCGCGTGCTGGAACTCGCAGGCCTGCCCGATGCCGCAGCCATCACGCTGGCCCAGGTGCAGGAGCGCATGGCCTCGCTGCAGGCCCTGCGCTTCAATGGCGACGGCATCGTCAGTGCGGCCACGGCCGAAGGCGACGAGGCTCTGGCCGCTCTGATTGCGCGCATTCAGGAGCTGTACGGTGCCGTGGACGGCAGCGATGGCGTGCCCGGCATCGATCGCAGCAAGGCAGAGGCCTTCTGGGAGGACGTGCAAGCCCTGCAGACCTGGTTTGCCCAGGCGGCCGAGCTGGGCTGCCATTTGCAGCCGCGTGCGCTGGCACTGGCGGCGGCCGAGGCCGTGAACGCCGTGCAGGCCAAGGTCGATGACTTTTTTGCGCGCACACGACTGGTGGAATTCGATGCCAATGCACGGGCGCCGCTCAACCCCACGGAAGAAGGCTATGCGGCTCTGGGAGCGCAGGTGCTCAGCAATGCCTCGGAGTCTCTGGCGGCGCTGCCGCTGGCCGCCGTCACCGGCGAGCGCAGCCTGCCGCTGGTGCATGGCGTCAACCCCGCCTGGGCAGCGGCCCTGCAGACCCTGCGCGAGCAGGCCGTGCAGCCCGTGTTTGGCGAGGCCCTGAGCGCGCTGACCGAAGACCAGTGGGAGCAGCTCAAGACCATGCTGGCCCATTGCCAACAATGGCTGGCCGAGTGCCCTGCCACGCCGCTGGGCTCGATCGCCGAGGCCGAGGTGCAGCAGTTGCTGGCCAGCGGCCTGAAGGACGCGCTGATGCAGCTGCTGGACCAGGACGATGCCGAGAAGGAGCATGCCGTGCAGGCCATGGCCCTGGAAAAGCTGATCCGGCTGCAGCGCGATCTGCTGCCTCTGCTCAACAACTTTGTCTCCTTCTCCAGCTTCTATCGCCGCGAAGGCGCTGCCTTCCAGGCCGGAACCTTGTTCCTGGACGGCCGCAGCTGCGATCTGACCGTGGAGGTGGCAGATGCTGCCGCCCACTCGGTACTGGCCGCCATGGCGAAAACCTATCTGGCCTATTGCGAGTGCAAGCGCGAGGGGCAGAAGAAAATCATCGTTGCGGCCTTCACGGCAGGCGATGTGGATTTTCTGTTCGTGGGGCGCAACGGCGTGTTCTACGACCGTGCGGGCCAGGACTGGGATGCGACCATCGTCAAGCTCATCGACAACCCGACCAGCATCGGCCAGGCCTTCTTCTCGCCCTACAAGAAGTTCCTGCGCATGATCGAGGAGCAGGTCGCCAAGCATGCAGCGGCCAAGAACGATGTGGTGAACACCAGCCTCGGCGACAACGCGACCAAGCTGGTGACGGCGCCCAAGGAACTGACCGCAGCGCCGGCCGCCGCCGCCACGCGCAAGACCGATGTGGGCACGGTGGCCGCCATCGGCGTGGCGCTGGGTTCGCTGAGCGCCGTGATCGTCGGCATCTTCGGCAAGTTCATCGAACTGGGGCCCTGGATTCCGGTGGCCATTCTGGGCCTGATCCTGGCCATCTCCGGCCCCAGCATGCTGATTGCCTGGCTCAAGCTGCGCCAGCGCAGCCTGGGACCGATTCTGGATGCCAGCGGCTGGGCCATCAATGGCCGCATGAACATCAATCTGGGTCTGGGTCGAAGCCTGTCGCAGACGGCCAGGGTGCCGGTCAATGCCAAGCGCAACTTTGCCGACCCCTATGCCGACAGCCACGGCCTGCGCAACAGCCTGTGCCTGCTGGCGCTGCTGGCCCTTGCCGTGCTGCTGTCCTGGCGCATGCACTGGCTGGACGCCGTGCTGCCCGCCAGCTGGCAGCATGTCCCGGCGGCGGCCAGCGCGCCAGCGGTCACCGCACCGGCAGCGGCCGCAGCAGAGTCCGCTGTCAGGTAAGCCAGAGGCGTGCGCCGCCTGCAGAGGCTGGCGGAAGGCCCATCGCTTCGCTGCACCACCCAATACCGCTTGCATGGGTGCGGTATTGGGGGCTGGAGCCGGAATCTGTCCTAGAGTGCTGTTCTGTACTCACCGAAGCATCTTGGATGTGCATGCATTCAAGGTGCTTTTTCATTGCATTTGATGACAGGAGCAAGCCATGGGACGTGCCATCCATTCCGCGCATGAACTTCTCGCCACCAATGAGCGTGAGCTCTACGATCTTTCCCGGTCCGATACGGCCCTGGTCAGGCTGAGCCCGGCCCAGCGCCGTCTGCAGTTGCAGCGCGCCCGCGCCATGCGCGATCGGGCGCGTGCGCTGTATCGCCGGCAGGTCGGCCACACGCTGCACCACACGGCCACCAAGCGTGGCTTCACGGGCATGGCCAATGAGCGCACCCGCCAGAAGGCTCAGGTGCTGTCCGAGGTGGTGCGCCGGCTGGCGGGCGAGCCGGCCTGAGTTCCCCGCAATCTCTGTGGAGCTTTGTAGCTATTGAAAAGTGAGCTTATTGCGCACGTCATTCAAGGATTTCAATATCAAATGCCGTTGAAATCTTTGAATGACTTGCGTAGTCAGCTCTTTTTTTTATGCTTGAGGCAGATGCACGGCCGACAGCAGCGGCATGCCGGTGCGGCGCGTGAACTCCTCGTAGCTGATGGGCGGGCCCATGCGGGTGTCGGCGCTGTTGGCCTGCCAGTACACCCAGCTCTTGCCGGTGCTGGCGTCATAGACCAGCTTGAAGAGGTGGTCGGGCACCGCCACCTTGCTCTCACCGATGGTGGCGGCGTTCTTGTTGAAGACAGGGCCAGTGAAGACAAAGACATCACCCCGGGCGCGCAGCGCATATTTACGCGTGGCCTGTTCCACCTGACTCCAGGCACCCGCGTTGTGCACCTGGTTCTGCGGCACCATGTTCGCGAGGCTGAAGCTCTGGGCCATGGCCTCGGGCGTGCTCATGTCGGCCGCCGGGGCCATGTGGCCGCGCGAGAAGCCGGAGCGCTTGTAGTCGTCGAGTTCGGAGCGCTCGGCGCGCGGCAGGCGGGCGTCGGCATAGAACTTGTCGCTGCGTTGCAAGCCCTGGGCCTGCTGCAGCACCTGGCGATTCAGGCGCTCGGCGACGAATACCGGGGTCTTGGTGCTGCCGTTGTGCAGCACGGCAAAACCCGAAAAACACAGCTCGCGCTCGCGGGGGTGAAGCTGCAGGGCCGGAGCCTTGCCGCCGGGAAAGAACTGCGGGCAGCGGGCAAAGTGTGTGGGCAGGGCCGTGGCCGTGACATCGGCCTTGTCCACCTTGCCGCCCACGCTGGGCGTGTGGGCGCCGGAACTGGAACCAGAGCCGGAACGCAGACCATCCAGATCCGGCCAGCCGTTCTTGCGAAAGGCCTGCAGGGTCTGGCCGAGCGCATCGAGTGCGGGGATATGCAGGGCTGCCAGCGCCTGGCCCAGCAGTTTCTCGGCGGAAACGCTGGGGTTGAAGCTGCAACTGGCAATCTGGAAGCTGGCCAGTGCCGCAGCGCCCGCAGACAGGGCAAAGCGCCTGATGCGTGAGAAGCTGTAGCCGGCAGTCCTGGAAGCGGTGCCGCGCTTGCGCGCAGGCGTTTTCTTTTTCTTGGCGGTCGTCATTCAGGCGGCAATGGTACGCCGCCTGAATGCTGCTTGAGGCGTGATGCGGGCCGTCGGCCGCACTTTGTGTGTCCGGCAATGAAACCGTATGTGAACTGTCGGCCAAGAGGCCTGCGATTCAGGGGCAGCCTGCGTGCTTCAGGCCATGATGCTGCCGATATTGTCCCGGCGTCAGTCCCAGGTGCTTGCGAAACAGCTGGCCCATATGCGACTGTTGGTTGAAGCCGCAGTCCAGCGCGATTTGCGTGAGGGGCAGTTCGGCACTTCGCATCATGGCGCGCGCAGCCTGCAGCCGGGTCTCCGTGATCCAGGCATGCGGCGTCATGCCCGTAAGCCGTGTGAATTCGCGCAGAAAGCGCAAGGGGCTGGTGTCCACCATGGTGGACAGATCGGCAATGCTCAGCGGCCGCTCGAATTCGGCGGCAATGCGGTCCAGCACGCGTCCATAGCCGGTGCCGGGGCGGGCGTCGGCCTTGCTGGAGCTGCCCTCCTGGCAGGCCATGAACTGCAGCGCAGCCTGCTCGATGGCCAGAGCGTCCGGTCGGGGGCTGAGCAGCAGCAGGCGCAGATGCAGTGCCATCTGCAATGCGGAGCGCTGGCCATGTTGCGAGATGCGCTGCGCTGGCCTGGGCGCGTCAGCCTCATGGGCGGCATAGCGCAGCACCAGATATTCGCCGCCGGTAGCCGACTCGGAAAACACCTCGACGCCTGGCGGCGTATAGCTCAGGGTGCCTGGCCAGGTGTCGAAGTCCTCGCGCCTGTCGGAGGCAATGGCGTGCACGCCTTGCTGTCTTTGCAGCGCAATGCCCAGCGCATGCATGCGCACCGGGTCGCGGCTGCTGTAGGCGGCGCGGCCGAGCAAATGGATCTGCACGGATGGCGTATCGGTTGCCGAAGGCTGAATCAGATGGGTCTTCATGGCGGGCTGAAATTTCATGATAGACGATGGCGGCCGGCCGGCCTCACACTGGCGCTCATGAATCAAGACTTGCAAACAAGCACCGGGCCGCAACGCGTCATAGGCCTGATCGGCGGCATGAGCTGGGAGTCCAGCGCCGAGTACTACCGCCTGATCAACCAGGGTGTCCGGGAGCGTCTGGGTGCGTTGCGCTCGGCCAGACTGCTGATGTATAGCGTGGACTTCGGCCCTGTCGAGCAGGCCCAGCATGAAGGCCGCTGGGCCGATGCGGCGGCGCTGCTGGCCGATGCTGCCCGGCGCCTGCAAGCCGGAGGCGCCGACTGTGTGCTGCTTTGCACCAACACCATGCACAAGGTGGCGGATCAGGTGGCGGCAGCCGTGTCGATTCCGTTTGTGCACATAGCCGACCCGGTCGGGGCGGCTGCGCGTGCAGCCGGTGTGCAGGTGCTGGGGCTGCTGGGTACGCGCTTCACCATGGAGCAGCCGTTCATGCGCGAGAGGCTGGAGCAGCAGTTCGGCCTGAAGGTGCTGGTGCCAGACGAAGCCGAGCGCACGCAGGTGCATCGCATCATCTATGAGGAGCTTTGCGCGGGGCAGATCAGCGATGTGTCGCGAAAGCTCTATCAGCGAGCCATCGAGTCATTGGCGGCCCGCGGAGCCCAGGCCGTGGTGCTGGGATGCACGGAAATAGGCTTGCTCATCAAGCCCGCAGACAGCGTGCTGCCGGTGCTGGACACCACGGTCTTGCATGCTGCAGCGGCCGTGGATTTTGCGCTGCAGGCCTGAGCTGACGGATATCAGTGCGCCGAGCCCGGCTGGAGAATTTCCGGAATGGCGCAATGTGTGCTGGCTTCGTTCATGGCGATGTCATGCTCGTGCTTGGCCACTTCCACCGACATGGCTTGCGGCAGCGGCACGGCGTTCTTCACGGCCAGAATCTCGGCCATCACGCTCACCGCGATCTCTGCCGGAGTCTTGCTGCCGATATAGAGGCCGATGGGGCCGCGCAGCCTGGCCAGCGAGGCTTCGGTCTCGCCGAAGTGCTCCATCATGCGCTCGCGCCTGGAGTGGTTGTTGCGGCGCGAGCCGATGGCGCCCACATAGAAGGCCGGGCTGTGCAGGGCTTCGAGCAGGGCCAGGTCGTCGAGCTTGGGGTCGTGGGTGAGGGCGACGATGCAGCTGCGCGCATCGGGCTTGAAGGCCGTGACCGCATCGTCCGGCATGTCGGTGACGGTGTTGACCTGGGGCACCGACCAGCTGCCCATGTATTCCTCGCGCGGGTCGCAGACGGTGACCGTGAAGCCGTTGAACAAGGCCATGGTGGCCAGGTATTCGGCCAGGGCCCCCGCACCGATCAGCAGCATGCGGTAGCCGGGGCCCAGGTGGTTGACGAGTTGCTGGCCGTCAAACTCCAGCGCGTCGGGGTGCTCGGCCGTCTGCAGGCGGACTTCGCCGCTGCTGCAGTCGACGCTGCGTTTCACCAGTGAGCCGGCCTCCAGCTCGGCCACCAGTTGCTGCAGGCTGGCCGCATCGGGGTTGAATTCCAGCAGCAGCTCCAGCGTGCCGCCGCAGGGCAGGCCGAAGCGGTGAGCCTCGTCGGCGCTCACGCCGTAACGCACCAGCTGCGGCGGGCCGTCCGGAATGCCCAGGTTCTGGTTCAGGGCCTTGGTGTGGCGGGCGATCAGGTCGTCCTCGATGCAGCCGCCGGATACCGAGCCAATGGCACGTCCGTCCTCGCGCAAGGCCATCATGGAGCCCACGGGGCGCGGGGACGAGCCCCAGGTGCGCACCACGGTGGCCAGCAAGGCATGCTGGCCGGCCGAGCGCCAGTCACGCAGTGCCTTGAGTACCAAGACGTCGATATTGTCCATTGCTTGCTTTCTCTGTTTCTCTCGCTCGCCGCAATTTTGATGCATCAGGCGGGCACCGGGTAGCGGCGCTACCCGTAAATGATCACCCGCAAAAAGGCCTTCCGAGGCCTGAAGGACAGGGAAGGCCGGCTTGTGCAGCGCTTTGGCAGCGCCTGCTGTCAATGCGCCTGGGTCTGCTTGCGCAGCTGGCCTACCTTGGCAGGCAGGTCCTTCCACTCGTCCACGCCGTACTGGGCACGCATGGTGTTGAGCAGGGTGGCGATCTGTGCATCGCTGAGCGCATGGCGGAAGGCCGGCATGGTGCCCAGGTCGGCATGGGCCGGATGCTGCACGCCTTCAAGCACGGCCATGATGGCGTTGTCGGGCGATGCAGAGTGCAGGCTGGTGCTCAGCGCCAGCTGGGGACGCACGCCGAAGCTGCTGCCCGAGGGGTCTGCCTTGTGGCAAGCCATGCAGGCGCCCTGATACAGGCGATAGCCTTCGGCATCGAGTGCCAGCTTGGGCTTGGCGGTCTTCTCTTCGATGAGTGCCTTGGCATCGCCAGGGGCGGCGTCGGCCTTGCGGTAGCTCATCAGATAGGTGGCAATGGCGTCGAGGTCGGCATCGCTTTGCTGCGACAGGCCGTGGGCCACGGGAGCCATGGGGCCGGCTGCCACACTGTGACGGGCCGAGAAGCCGGTCTTCATGTAGTCGACCAGATCCTGCTTGGTCCAGGGCAGGGGCGAGGCCGTCTTGTCCGTCAGAGCGGGGGCATCCCAGCCTTCGGCGCTGCCGCCGGTCAGGTGGAACTCACCCGTTTTCTCGGCGGCCAGGCCGTTGCGCGGTGTGTGGCAGGCGCTGCAGTGACCCAGGCCTTCGACCAGGTAGGCACCGCGATTCCACTCGGGAGCCTGCTTTTCATCGTCCTTGACGACGCCGGGCTTGAGGTAGAGCCAGTTCCAGGCCGCAATGCCGCGGCGCACGTTGTAGGGGAAGTTCAGCGCCGTCTTGGGCGGCTGGTTCTCTACGGCGGGCTCGCTCATCAGAAAGGCGTACAAGGCCTTCATGTCCTCATCCGTCACGCGGCTGAAGGCCGTGTAGGGGAAGGCGGGGTAGAGGTACTGGCCTTCGCGGTCCACGCCGTGGCGCATGGCGCGCTCGAAGGCTTCATAGCTCCAGCTGCCGATACCGGTCTGCAGATCGGGCGTGATGTTGCTGGTGTAGATGGTGCCGAAGGGGCTGGGCATGGCCAGACCGCCTGCGTTGGTCTTGCCGTTGGCTGCCGTGTGGCAGACGGCGCAGTCGCCCATGGCGGCCAGCAGCTTGCCCTTGGCAATCTGCTGGGGCGTGAAGTCGGCAGCGGGAATGGCTGACTGGGGCGCAATCTCGCCCTGATGGGTGAGAGCCAGGCCGGCGGCAGCCAGCACGACCACTACAGCCGCACCGCCCGCCAGAATCTTTTGGAACGTTCGCATATCTATGTTCTTTATCGGTGGAGTCACTTGGACGAGGCGGCGCCGCTCTTGGCTGCCTTGAGCGCGGCCAGCACGCGGCTGGGCGTGAACGGCACTTCCAGCAGGCGCACGCCGGTGGCGTCAAAGATGGCGTTGGCCACGGCGGCGGCGCTGGGCACGGAGGCCGATTCGCCGGCGCCCATGGGCGCCTCGTTGGGGCGCTCGACCAGCAGCGAGTCGATCTCGGGCAGTTCGTCAAAGCGCAGGATGGGGTAGCCGCCCCATTCCACGGAGGTGACGCCGCTCTTGTCGAAGGTGACGAACTCCTTGAGCACGCGGCTGGTGGACTGCACCACGTTGCCGTGCACCTGATGACGCACGCCTGCGGGGTTGACCATGGCACCGGTGTCCTGGGCGACAAAGACCTTGTCGACCTTGACTTCGCCGGTTTCGCGGTCCACGGTCACGTCGACCACCCAGGTCGCCCAGGCCGCACCGTAGCCGGGGAACTTGCTGTGGAAGTAGCGGGCATAGGCAAAGCCGCGACCCTTGACCAGGCGCTGGTCGTCCGGTGCCGCATTGCGCCGGGCCGGGCCTTCCTGCCAGTTGCACTGCTTCTTGGCTTCGGCAATCAGCGCCACGGCACGCGGGTCCTTGAGATAGCGCAGACGGTATTCGATGGGGTCGGCCTTGGCCAGGTAGGCGCATTCGTCGATCCAGGACTCATGGGCGAACACATTGGGCAAGGCGGAGACGCCACGCATCCACGAGGCGCGCACGATGGGCACGGCGTCCTGGGAGATCACGCGCATCTTGGGGTACTCGTACTGCGGGATGGCCGTGCGGTCGCCCATTTGCTGGGCCTCGATCTTGGCGGACACCTTGCCTGTCAGGATCAGGGCCAGCGCCGAGGCGTTGTTCGAGGGGTAGCAGGTGCGCAGCTCGTAGGCGGCCACATTGTTCTGCTCGTCCAGGCCGCCGCGCACGCGAATCAGCTGGCCCGTGCCCTTGGGCTCCCAGCCGGCTTCCTGCTCGCGCATCAGCTGCACGCGCACGGGCTTGCCCACGGCGGCCGACATCAGCACCGCATCCGAGCAGACGTCGTCCGCGCAATTGCGGCCGTAGCAGCCGGAGGCTTCGAGGCGGGTGACGTTGATGTTGTCGGCATTCACGTCCATGAGCTTGGCAATGTCCTTGCACACGTCGTGAGGGTTTTGCGAGCCGGTCCAGACCTGGATCTGGCCGTTGCCCACTTGGGCAATCGCACAGGACGGGCCGATGGAGCCGTGAGCGTGATAGGGCCAGACATAGTCGCGGGTCAGCGCAGTCTTGACCTGCTCGACGGCCTGCAGCGCGCCTTCGTCTTCCTGCAGCACGCGGTCGGTCTTGGCGTGGTCCACCAGGGTCTGGTGCAGGCCGCTCAGCGACATATCGGGCAGGCCGTTCCATTCCTTCCAGGTGACCTTGAGCTGGCGCATGGCAGCGATGGCCTGCTCTTCACGCTCGGCCACCACGCCCACGAAGTCGCCCTTGACCACGACCTTGACGATGCCGGGCAGATGGGCGATGGACTTTTCGTCCACCGACACCAGGCTGGAGCCCAGGGGCGCCGTGGCATCGGCACCGGTGTAGGGAGGACGGATCACGCGACCGTGCAGCATGCCGGGCACGCGCAGGTCGTGGATATAGGTCAGCGCGCCCAGCACCTTGTTGGGGATGTCCACGCGCTGCACCGATTTGCCGATGTACTCGAAGCCCGACTTGCGCAGCTCGATCTTGTCGTCGACCTCGATCTGCAGATCCTGACCCTGAACCAGCTCGCCATAGCCGTAGCGCTTGCCGCCGGCGATGACAAAGCCTTTCTGGGTGGTGATGCGGTCAGCGGGAACACCGGACTTTTCGCTGGCCAGCTTGATCAGCAGCTGACGCACCTGCGCTGCGGCATGGCGCATGGGCAGGGACGAAACCTGAATGGTGTTGCTGGCAATGGTGGGGCCCAGATCCGGGGTGCGGGCGGTGTGGCCCAGCACCATGGTCACGGCGGCAAAGTCCACATACAGCTCGTCGGCCACCAGTTGGCCCAGAGCCGTGCGCACGCCCGTGCCCAGGTCCACGTGGCCGTTGTAGGCCGTGACGGAGCCGTCGGCGCCAATCGCGATGAAGCTGTCCACCAGCTTGGCCGAGGGAATGGGGAACGCGCCCTTGGCAGCCGCTTCGGGGGCGGTCTGGGCCATCAGCAGATGGCCGCCTGCCACGGAGCCGACCATCAGCATGCCGCCGGCCTTGAGCAGCTGGCGACGAGTCAGTTGAGCGTGATTGTCTTTGGTGAAGAATTTCATGATCAGGCAGCCTTTGCGGTGGTGGATGCGCCGGCGGCGGGAAGGGCCGGGCTGTGGCCCTTGGCAATCAGCTCGCGGGCGCGGGCGGCGGCCTGCATGATTTCCACATGGGTGCCGCAGCGGCACAGATGGCCGGACAGGGCGTGCCTGATTTCTTCGTCGCTGGCCTTGGGCTGCTGGTTGAACAGGGCGACCAGCGCCATGATCATTCCGTTGGTGCAGTAGCCGCACTGCGCAGCCTGTGCATCGACAAAGGCTTGCTGCACCACGTGCAGGGTGTAGGTACGCGGGGTGGCTGGCGCCTTTGTCTCGGCGGCGCTGACATCCAGCACGGCGCGGTCCTGCAG
Organism: Comamonas sp. C24C; assembly: GCF_053345995.1. Classification (NCBI taxonomy): domain Bacteria; kingdom Pseudomonadati; phylum Pseudomonadota; class Betaproteobacteria; order Burkholderiales; family Comamonadaceae; genus Comamonas; species Comamonas sp. C24C. Next base: position 136,409 of record NZ_JBKFBC010000015.1, read on the forward strand.
GGCCTGCGCGTTGGCGGCCTTGCTGGCGTCAGGCGACAGGCCTTCCAGCGTGGTGACTTTCTTGCCGTCGACCGCCTTCAGAGGCACGGAGCAGGAGCGCGCCACCTTGCCGTCGATCAGTACGGCGCAGGCACCGCACTCGCCCAGGCCGCAGCCGAACTTGGGGCCGTTGAGCTGCATGTCATTGCGCAGCACATACAAAAGAGGTGTGTCGGCAGCGGCGCTTTGCGCGTCCACTTCCTGGCCGTTCAGAGTGAATTTCATGACGTAGGTTTCAAGTGTCAGTCTTATATATGTGTAGTCAATTATATGACTAGACAAAAATAAAGGTGCCTCGCTTGATATAAAGCAGATTCGATTGCTCTGGTGTGCGCTAGCGAGGGGGTAAGCAGATCGGTGCCGAGCGGCGGCTTCAGCGTTCCGGCGTGCGGCCCCGCGCGCACCGCAAACGGTCCGGGCCGCAGCCGTGGCGAGGGCCGGACTGCCAGGCTGTTCGGCAGGGGATGACCCTGCGCTCCTGATATGGGGATTGAAGCGCTGGGGAAATGCGGCTTCAATGCACAGACGCCGAAAGCCGCCGGTGCATAGGCGCACGGTGCACCGGTGCCTCGATAGCGAGGGGTCCGCAGTCTGCGGGTTTGCAGACATTCATCAGTCCCTGTTCAGGAGAGCCAAGATGGTCAGCAAAAACACGATTTGTCTCTGGTACGAAGGCGAGGCCCTGGAAGCCGCCAGGTTCTACGCCCAGACCTTTCCCGACAGCGCCGTGGGCGCGGTCCACCATGCGCCGGGCGACTATCCGTCCGGCAAGCAGGGCGATGTGTTGACGGTCGAATTCACGGTCATGGGCATCCCCTGCCTGGGGCTGAATGGCGGCCCTGTCTTCAAGCACAACGAGGCGTTTTCGTTTCAGGTCGCGACGGACGATCAGGAGGAAACGGACCGGCTGTGGAATGCCATCGTCGGCAACGGCGGCCAGGAAAGCCAGTGCGGGTGGTGCAAGGACCGCTGGGGGTTGTCCTGGCAGATCACGCCGCGCGTGCTGACCACGGCCATTGCCGACCCGGACCGCGCGGCCGCCAGACGGGCTTTTGAAGCCATGATGGAGATGAGAAAGATCGATATCGCCGCCATCGAGGCTGCCTGGCGCGGCTAGGCGGCCGGCAGCGATCGCAAGGCCGGGCTGCATTCATCGTCGCGGCCGGCCCGAGGGTGCATCGGGGCGCCCGCATGCGCTGGCGCACTTTGCCAAGACTCGAACGTCTTAGGGCAAACGCTTTGCGAACAGCTCTCCTACAGTGAAATTGCTTTCAATTTCGACGATCCGGTACCTGCCGGCCGGTGTTGCCCATGTCTTCTGAATGCCTGGCGGCATTGCACAGGGCGGGTAAGCCGCGCCCGTGGTTGTGCGTCGAAGCCTGCATTCACTTGGAGACATGTCATGAACTTTCTCGACGGCCATCTATTCCCTGAAAACCAGCAGCCCCTGATCATCACGGCGGCGCCCTATGCACCGGGCTGGCTGCCTTCGGACTTCCCTGAAGACATTCCCGTCAGCATGGAGGCGCAGATCCAGAAAGCCGTGGACTGCTATAACGCGGGCGCCACGGTGCTGCACCTGCATGTGCGCGAGCTGGACGGCAAGGGCAGCAAGCGCCTGTCCAAGTTCAATGAGCTGATCTCCGGCGTGCGCAAGGCCGTGCCCGAGATGATCATCCAGGTCGGCGGCTCCATCAGCTTTGCACCCGAGGACGAAGGTCAGGCGGCCAAATGGCTCTCCGACGACACCCGCCACATGCTGGCCGATCTGGACCCGGTGCCCGATCAGGTGACCGTGACGGTGAACACCTCGCAGATGAACGTGACCGATCAGGCCGAAGACGCGGACTTTGCGGGCACCTCGCGCGCCAATCCCACGCTGTTCAATGCCTACAAGGAAATGACCGTGCCTGCCCAGCCGGGCTGGGTGGAGGAGCATGTGCGCCGCCTGACCAAGGCCGGCATCCAGAGCGCCTTCCAGTGCTACAACCTGAACAGCTTCGAGTCGGTGGAGCGCCTGATGCGCCGCGGCTTCTACATGGGCCCGCTGGTCATGAACTGGGTGGCGATTGCCGGCGGCATGGACACGCCCAGCCTGTACAGCCTGGCCAACTTTGTGCGCGCCGTGCCCGATGGCGCCGTGCTGACCGTGGAAAGCAATGTGCGCAATGTGCTGCCCGTGAACATGTGGGGCATTGCCGCCGGTCTGCATGTGCGCTGCGGCACCGAGGACTGCCTGTGGAACCAGGCGCGCACCGAGAAGGCCAGCACGGTCTCGCAGATCGAGCAGCTGGTGCGCATCTCGCGCGAATTCGGTCGCCCTGTCGCCACTGCCAAGGAGGCGCGCGAGATCAGCCAGATCGGCGTGTTCTACGACAGCGTGGAGGAAAGCCTGGCCGCCAACGGCTTTGCGCCCAACCGGCCCGGCGCCAACCAGGGGTTCCTCAGGAAGACCTCCTGATCCTCCGGAGCCGGCTTTGCCGAATCTGAACCGACATGCGCAAGAGGCCTCCATCGGGAGGCCTTTTTCATGTCCGGATGATGGTGGGCAGGCCCGCAAGAATGGCTGCGGCAAGGTCGGGGCAGGGCCTGATGCCGCAGCCCGAAAGCGCCTGGGCCGGGTCAGGCCCCGTCAAACGGAAAGGGGGCACGGTATGCGCGCCAGGCGCCACGGTGCGGCCGACGCAAGACAGCGCCGCGCATTCATACTGTCGGAGATGAAGGAAAAATAATAGCTGCCTGCGCTTGTTTCCAAAGCGTTTCAGGCAGCTATGGCTTTGCTTTAAAGAGTAGGAAAGCGATGCCAGCTATTGTTTTTGTGCAGCACCGCTGTGCGACGGCGCCGGTGGCTGGAATGGCTGGTCAGAGAAGCGGCTCGGATAGCGCGCTCAGAAAGGCTTGTCGCCGATGATGGCTGCACGCTCCATCTTGCGCGCCGCGGGCCAGTAGTCCTGCACGGCGTAATGCTGGGTGCAGCGGTTGTCCCACATGGCGACGCTGCCGGGCTTCCAGCGAAAGCGCACCTGGTACTCGGGGATGGCCGCCTGGCTGATCAGATAGTTCAGCAGCATGCTGGCGCCCGGCGTCTTGTCCTGGCCATAGCGCACGTTCTCGGGCGTGTGGTAGTTGGCAAAGTGGGTGGTGAAGCTGCAGACGTAGAGAACCTTCTCGCCGGTTTCGGGGTGGGTACGCACCACGGGATGCTCGACCGGAGGATGCTGGCGGCCCAGCTCCAGGCGCTTGTCTTCGGGCATGACGGCACCGAAGCCATGCTCGATGCTGGACTTGGCCTTGAGGCCGTCGATCTTCTGCTTGATGTCCTCGGGCAGGTTGCGGTAGGCCTCGGCCATATTGACCCAGATGGTGTCGCCGCCGACGGCCGGGCCTTCGATGCAGCGCAGCACGCAGCCCATGGTCGGGTTCTCGCGCCACTGGCCGTCGCTGTGATAGGTGTTCTCGTAGTTTTCGCGCTTTTCGCTGCGGTAGATCTGCACCAGGCCGGGGTGCTCGGGGTCGCTGCCGGCCACGGGGTGGTCTTCCAGATCGCCGAAGTGGCGGGCAAAGCCCACATGCTCGGCCCGCGTGATGTCCTGATCGCGGAAGAACAGCACCTTGTGCTGCAGCAGCAGGGCGCGAATCTCCTCGGCCAGGCCCTTGTCGCGGGACGCGTCGCCGAGGTGGATGTCGGAAACCTCAGCACCGATGCTGCAGGTCAGTTGTTCGACTTTCATGGTCTTCTCCTAAGTTCCCGGCAAGGCCTTGATGCAGGGCACCGCCGTCTGATGGAAAAATTCTCGGCGCAGCCACAGCACCGGGGCTTGACCGATCGCGTCAGCTTGTTGCCCTCTTGGGTGGGCCAAAGGAAAACCCTAGGCAGTGACAGAGAGCGTCATGAGTAGGGGGCATCGGCATGCCGGGCGCTTCCAGTGGTCGCGATCTACTGGTATCCATCGATTGACCAGTCATCCCGATATTGATAAACATCAATGTCCGAAATTGCAGGTTGCCCCAGGTCCTGTTTCCCTCCATGAAATCCGGGCCTGTCGCGCAGGACCCGGGTCAACCGTTTTCCAGGTCACGATGAAGCCCCGTATCCGAAGTGTCAGCCTGTGCAAATACGCCAAGGTGGCGAACGAGCTCGGCATCGACCCGCTGCGCATGTTCCGCCAGGTGGGGCTGGATCACAGCTGTCTGAGCTCTCCCGATCTCATGGTTCCCGAAGCTGCATTTGCGCAGTTGCTCGAGGCGTCGTCCGCCCAGGCCGGGCAGGCGTCGCTGGGCCTGCTCATGGGCTCGCATTGGCGTCTGTCCGACTTCGGGCCGATCAGCCTGCTGCTGCAGCACCAGGCCAGCCTCTCCAGCATGCTCAAGACCTTCAAGGACTATGACCACATGATCAGCACCACCGTGGGCACCGAGGTGGTGACCCAGGGGCGCTATTCCATCATTCAGCTGAACCTGGATACCGAGCGCGAGAACCCGGGGCGCCACCCGGTGGAGCTGGGCATCACGGCGCTGATGAGCCTGTGCCGCTATCAGCTGGGCAAGCACTGGAGTCCGGCCAGCATCCACTTCTCGCACAGCGCACCGGGCAGCACCCTGAACCATCGCCGCGTGCTGGGCAGCGAGATCGTGTTCGGCTCGGACTTCGATGGCATCGTGGTGAGCAACGAGGATCTGGAGGCCGTCGATGCCGATCACGACAGCCTCATGGAGAGCCACGCCCGCAGCCTGATGGAGAACCATGCACCCCGGCCCATGGCCCGGTCGCTGGAGCAGCAGGTGCGCAGCACCTTGCAGTCGCTGCTGCCCCACGGGCGCCACAGCATCGCCCATGTGGCCGGTGCGCTTGGCTACACGGCCCGCTCGCTGCAGCGCCATCTCGAAACCCAGAACACCAGCTTTCAGGAAACCCTGGACGCCGTGCGCAGCCAGGCCGCGCTGCGTGCGCTGCAGAATCCGCAGCTGTCGGTGAGCGAAGCGGCAGCCCAGGCCGGCTTTGCCGAGAACAGCTCGTTCACGCGCTGGTTCAGCAAGCATTTTCAGCAAAGCCCCAGCAGCTGGCGTCAGCAGAATCTGAGCCGCAGGCTGTCCTGAGAACGCAAGCCGGTTCCAAGACTTCTTTCCGGATGAAGACGCCAGCCTGCGCGCTGGCGTTTTGCGTTGCGGCTCAGGGCTGGGGCGTCACGGCCAGCCGGCTGGCTTCGGGCTGGGCCTTGGCCAGCAGAAAATCGATACAGGTGCGCACGGCCTTGGTCTGGTGCCGGTTGGGCAGGTAGAGCAGATACATATGGGTGCCGAAGATGCTGAGCCGGTACTCGTCCAGCGTGCTCAGTACCTCGCCCGTGGCCAGCTTGTCCTGCACCACATAGTCGGGCACCAGGCCCACACCCAGACCGGCCAGGATGCCGTCGCGCAGAAAAGGGAAATGCTCGGAGATCATGGTGGGCTCCAGCATCACCTCGTGGCGCTCGGCACCCAGGTAGGCGGCCAGGCGCAACTGCCGCCCCGTGACACCGGCGGTGATCAGCGGGCTGGCGCGCAGCGCATGCAGGGTTCTGGGCAGGCCGTGGGTCTGGGCGTATTCGCGCGAGGCACAGGCCAGGTAGCGCACCGTGCCCATGCTGCGCGCCACCAGGGACAGGGGCGGCTCCTGGATCACGCGCACGATGATGTCCACATCGTCGCGCAGATTGTCGGCCCGGTTCTCGAACAGCACGTCGAGCACGATGCCCGGGTACAGGCGCTTGAACTCGATCAGCCATTCGCTCATCACGATCTGGCCGTAGCCGCTGGGCACGCTGATGCCCACGCGACCCTGCAGGCTCTGGCCCAGCGCCGTGATGGCCTCGCGTGCGGCCAGCATTTCGTTGTGGATGTTGCGCCCGTGCTCGTACAGGCGCATGCCGATCTCCGTGGGCTCCACGCGGCGCGTGGTGCGCTTGACCAGTTGCACGCCCGCTGCCTTTTCCAGCTGGGTCAGGTGATAGCTCACATTGGCACGCGTCATCTTGAGCTTGCGCGCGGCCTGGCTGAGATTGCCGCTATCAATGATTTCGACCAGCAGGGTCAGCGATTGCGAGTCCATGGCGTGTTTGTCTAATTTTCTTTGACAGTCTGTCAATGATTCATGGGATTGTTAGAAAACATTGTCGTCGTAAAAATAAAGCCCATTCCATAAAGAGATTCAGGAGACTCGCATGACCGCCGAAGCCAGCACTTCTGTCGTTGAACTCAAGCAAGACGGTGACGTCCTGCTCGTCAGCGTCAACAATCCGCCCGTCAATGCGCTGGGCGCTGCCGTGCGCCAGGGTCTGATGGCGGCCATGGAGCAGGCCGATGCCAGTGCCGCGGTCAAGGCCGTGGTGATCGTGGGTCAGGGCAAGGCGTTCATCGCCGGTGCCGATATCCGCGAATTCGGCAAGCCACCGGTCCAGCCTTTCCTGCCCGACGTCTGCAACCGTATCGAGGCCTGCAGCAAGCCCGTGGTGGCCGTGATTCATGGCGCGGCACTGGGTGGCGGTCTGGAGATCGCCATGTCGGCGCATTACCGCCTGGCGCTGCCTGGCGCGAAGCTGGGTCTGCCCGAAGTCTCTCTGGGTCTGGTTCCCGGCGCCGGCGGCACCCAGCGTGCACCGCGCCTGATGGGCGTGAAGGCCGCGACCGAGCTGATGCTCAGCGGCCAGCAGATCGGCGCCAAGGCCGGACTGGCAGCCGGCCTGGTGGACAAGCTGGACGATGGCGCGGATCCCGTCGCCGCGGGCCTGGCCTATGCGCGTGAGTTGCTGGCCCAGGGCGCGCCGCTGCGTCCCGTCAGCGCCACGCCGGGTCGTCTGGCCGACAAGGCCGCAGCCCAGGCGGAACTCGATGCGCTGCGTGCCGACACCGCCAAGAAGTCGCGCGGCCTGTTCTCGCCGCTGAAGATCATTGATTGCGTGCAAGCCGCTCTGGATCTGCCTTTTGCCGAAGGCCTGAAGTTCGAGCGTGCCCAGTTTCTGGCCTGTATCGACAGCCCGCAGCGCGCTGGCCTGATCCATGCCTTCTTTGCCGAGCGCGAGACGGCCAAGATTCCCGAAGCCCGTGCCGCCCAGCCGCGCGCCTTCAGCAAGATTGCCATCATCGGCGGCGGCACCATGGGCGCGGGCATCACCGTCTCTGCGCTGGATGCCGGTCTGGTCGTGACCATGATCGAGCGCGACGCCGAATCCATCGCACGCGGCCAGGCCAATGTGGAGAAGGTCTACAACGGCCTGATCGCCAAGGGCCGCATGAGCGAGGAGGCCAAGGCCGCCATCATGGCGCGCTATACGCCCTCGACCCGCTATGACGACATTGCCGACGTGGATCTGGTGATCGAGGCGGTCTTCGAAGACCTGGAAGTCAAGAAGGCCGTGTTCAAGGAACTGGACCGCGTCTGCAAGAGCGGCGCCGTGCTGGCCACCAACACCTCGTATCTGGACATCGATGCGATTGCCGCCGTCACCAGCCGCCCGCAGGATGTGATCGGTCTGCACTTCTTCAGCCCGGCCAACATCATGAAGCTGCTGGAGATCGTCGTGCCCGCCAAGGTGGCGCCCGATGTGGTGACCACGGCCTTCGAGTTGGCCAAGAAGATGAAGAAGGTGCCGGTGCGCGCCGGCGTCTGCGACGGCTTTATCGGCAACCGCATTCTGGCCACTTACAAGCAGGCCGCCGACTACCTGATGGAAGACGGTGCCAGCCCCTACGAGATCGACGAGGCCGTGCGCGGCTTCGGCTTTGCCATGGGGCCCTTCCAGGTCACCGACCTGGCCGGCGGCGATATCGGCTGGGCCACGCGCAAGCGCCGTGCTGCCACGCGCGACCCCAAGGCCCGTTATGTGGAGATTGCCGACCGCATCTGTGAAAACGGCTGGTTCGGCCAGAAGACGGGACGCGGCTTTTACCTCTATCCGCAAGGCGCGCGCATCGGTCAGCCTGATCCCGAAGTGCTGGCGATTGTGGATGCCGAGCGCGCCAAGAAGGGCGTGACGCCGCGCTCGTTCACGGCCGAGGACATCATGCGCCGCTACATGGCCGCCATGGTCAACGAAGGTGCCAAGGTGGTGGGCGAGGGCATTGCGCTGCGCCCGCTGGATGTGGACGTGACCTTTATCTCCGGCTACGGCTTTCCGCGCCACCGCGGCGGCCCCATGAAATGGGCCGATATGCAGGGCCTTCCCAAGGTGCTGGCCGATATCGAGGCCTTTGCCAAGGAAGACGCGCTGTTCTGGAAGCCCGCGCCGCTGCTGCAGAAGCTGGTGGCCGAGGGCAAGGACTTCGAAAGCTTGAACAAGTAACACCCCTGAGCCGCTGCGCGGCTTCCCCTCTCTCTTCGGGAGGGGACGACGCCATCGCCTGGGCGGCCCCGCCGCGAGGCGGCTCTTGCTCGGCGTCTCGCGCTTGGAGTGCGCCAGTTTTTATCGCCCAGTTAATTAAAAAAAAGTAGCTGCTATCGCTTTATTTGTATTGATTTCAGTATGAAAAGTATCTGAAAGCTATGAATGAAAAGCGAAGACAGCTATCAAAAATAGTTTTCAACATTCACAGAGACAAGCACCATGCGTGAAGCCGTTATCGTTTCCACCGCCCGCACACCGCTGACCAAGTCGCATCGCGGCGAGTTCAACGTCACTCCCGCCGCCCAGCTGGCTGCTTTCTCCGTCAAGGCGGCGGTGGAGCGCTCGGGTGTCGATCCCGAAATGATCGAGGATCTGATTCTGGGCTGCGGCAACCCCGACGGTTTCCAGGGCCGCAATCTGGGTCGCCAGACCGTGTTGCGCGCCGGGCTGCCGCTGTCGATCGCCGGCACCACCATCACGCGTTTTTGCGCCTCGGGTCTGCAATCCATCGCCATCGCGGCGGGTCGCGTCGTGGCCGAGGGTGTGGACGTGATGCTGGCCGGCGGTATCGAAACCATCTCCGGCATCCGGGCCGGCAACAACCTGCCCACCGACATGGACCCCTGGCTGGTGGAGCACAAGCCCGAGCTGTACATGGCCATGATCGACACCGCCGATGTGGTCGCCAAGCGCTACGGCATCACGCGTGAAGACCAGGATGCGTTTTCGCTGCAAAGCCAGCAGCGCACGGCTGCGGCCCAGGCCGCCGATCTGTTCAAGGACGAGATCATTGCCTGCTCCACACGCATGATGGAGAAGAACAAGGAAACCGGCGAAGTCACCTACCGCGACGTGGTCGCCACGCAGGACAACTGCAACCGCGCCAGCACCACGCTGGAGGGGCTGGCCAAGCTGGAGCCTGTGAAGGGCCCTGGCAACTTCATCACGGCCGGCAATGCCTCGCAGCTGTCCGACGGCTCCAGCGCCTGCGTGGTGATGGAAGCCACGCTGGCAGAGCGTCTGGGCCTCAAGCCCCTGGGCGCTTTCCGCGGCTTTGCCGTGGCCGGCTGCGAGCCTGACGAGATGGGCATTGGCCCCGTGTTTGCCGTACCCAAGCTGCTCAAGCGCCACGGCCTCACGGTGGATGACATCGACCTCTGGGAACTGAACGAAGCCTTTGCCTCGCAGGCCCTGTATTGCCAGCGTCAGCTGGGCATTCCCAACGAGCGCCTGAATGTCAACGGCGGCGCGATTTCCATCGGCCACCCCTTCGGCATGACGGGTGCACGCCTGACCGGCCACATCCTGCTCGAAGGCCAGCGCCGCAAGGCCCGCAATCCCCAGGTCAAGTACGGCGTGGTGACCATGTGCATCGCCGGCGGCATGGGTGCTGCTGGCCTGTTCGAGATTTTCTAAACACCCCTGAGCGGCTGGCGCCGCTTCCCCCTCTCTCTTCGGGAGGGGGACGACGCCTTTGCTGCGAGACGGCTCTTGCTCGGCGCCTCTGGTTCAGAGCGTGTCGGTGTCAGAGGCTGCAAAGGCGCGCTGCGCCATGGATTACCAGGAAATAGCAATGGATTTGCAATTCACCCCCCAGGAAGAGGCGTTTCGCGCCGAAGTGCAGGCTTTTCTCAAGGAAAAGCTGCCCAAGCATATTTCGCTCAAGATCAAGGCCGGCCAGCGTCTGAGCAAGGCCGATCAGGACGAGTGGCATGCCATCCTCAACGAGCGCGGCTGGTATGCGAATCACTGGCCCCAGGAGCATGGCGGCCCGGGCTGGGGAGCGGTCGAGAAGTTCATCTTCGACACCGAATGCGCGCTGGCCGGCGGTCCGCGCATCGTGCCCTTCGGCGTGAACATGCTCGGGCCGGTGCTGATCAAGTACGGCAACGAGCAGCAAAAGAAGCACTGGCTGCCGCGCATTCTGAGCGGGCAGGACTGGTGGTGCCAGGGCTATTCCGAGCCCGGCGCGGGCTCCGATCTGGCTTCGGTGAAGACCACGGCCGTGCGCGATGGAGACTTCTACATCGTCAACGGCCAGAAGACCTGGACCACCCAGGGCCAGCACGCCAACATGATCTTCTGCCTGGTGCGCACCAACCGCGAGGCCAAGGCCCAGGCCGGCATCAGCTTTTTGCTGGTGGACATGAACAGCCCCGGCGTGGAGCTGCGTCCCATCCGCACGCTGGACGGTGACAAGGAAGTCAACGAAGTCTTCTTCACCGATGTGAAGGTGCCGGTCGAGAATCTGGTGGGCGAGGAAAACCGGGGCTGGACCTATGCCAAGTATCTGCTGACCTACGAGCGCACCGGCATTGCGGGCGTGGGCTTTTGCATCTCGGCCCTGGCCAAGCTCAAGGTCATCGCCGCCAAGGTGCACAAGAACGGCCAGCCGCTGAACCGGGACCCGCTGTTCGCCGCCCGCATGGCGCGCGTCGAGATCGACCTGGAGAACATGAAGACCACCAATCTGCGCGTGATCGCTGCCGTTGCCGGTGGTGGCGTGCCCGGTGCGGAAAGCTCCATGCTGAAAATCCGTGGCACCGAGATCCGCCAGGAGATCCTGTCGCTGATCCGCCGTGCCATGGGCGTGTATGCCGTGCCCTATATCGACGAGGCCCAGTACGAAGGCTATGACCAGGCGCCCCTGGGCGGTATCGACGAAGCCGCCACGGCCTCGGCCAACTACTTCAACTACCGCAAGCTGTCGATCTTCGGTGGCTCCAACGAAATCCAGAAGAACATCATCTCCAAGATGATTCTGGGCTTGTGAAATCCCCCCTGAGTCGCTGCGTGCCTTCCCCCCGGGGGGGACGACGCCCTCGCTGCGGGGCGGCCCTTGCTGGGCGTCCCTGGCGAACCGGGCGGTGGCATGCGACACCGATTCGTTCGATTGGGTAGAGAGAATTTGTCATGAACTTCACACACACCGAAGACCGCCGCATGCTGGCGGACAGCCTGAACCGCTTTGTTTCTGAGCAGTACGGCATCGAGCAGCGCAACCATTTGGCCTATGGCGCAGAAGGTCACAGCCCCGCGCTGTATGCGCAATTTGCCGAGCTGGGTGCGATCGGCGCGCTGTTTCCCGAAGCGGTGGGCGGCTTTGGCGGCTCGGGCTTTGACATCAGCGTGGTGTTCGAGGCACTGGGCCGCGGCCTGGTGGCCGAGCCGCTGCTGGGCGCGCTGGTCGTGGGCCAGGCGCTGATTGCGGCCGGCACCGAAGCGCAGAAGCGCCTGCTGGATGACATCATCGCCGGCAGCGCGATCACCGCTCTGGCGCACGACGAACCAGGCAGCCACTACGAGCTCAACAAGGTCACGGCCACCGCGGTCAGGACCGCCACGGGCTGGGTTCTCAACGGCGCCAAGAGCGTGGTCGCCTTTGGCGAAAAAGCCGATCTGCTGCTGGTGTCCGCGCGCACCGCAGGCGGCATGTTCGATACTGCCGGCATCAGCCTGTTCCTGGTCGACGGCAAGGCCGCCGGTATCGCCAAGCGCGGCTATAGCCGCATGGAAGGCGGCCGCGCCGCCGAGCTGACTTTCGAGAATGTGCAGCTGGCCGAGGATGCGCTGCTGGGTGCCGAGGGGCAGGGCCATGGCGTGCTCGAGCATGTTCAGGGATTTGCCTTGCTGGCGCTGGCTGCCGAGGCGCTGGGCGCCATGGATGTGGCCAAGCAGAACACACTGGAGTATCTGCAGACGCGCAAGCAGTTCGGCGTGGCCATCGGCAGCTTCCAGGCGCTGCAGCACCGCATGGCCGATCTGCTGCTGGAGGTGGAGCAGGTGCGTTCCACCGTCATCAATGCGGCCGATGCCATCGACAACGCCCAGGGCACGCAGCGCGAGAAGATGCTGTCTGCTGCCAAGTACACCGTGGGCTCCGTGGGGACCCTGGTGGCCGAGGAAAGCATACAGATGCATGGCGGCATCGGCATGACCTGGGAGCTGCCGCTGGCGCATTACGCCAAGCGACTGATCATGATCGACCACCAGTTTGGCGACGAGGACCATCACCTGGCGCGTTTCATGGCCTTGACGCAGGCCTGAGCTTCGGGGCTAAGTTGCTGCGGTTTCGCTAGACATGGAGAACATCAATGAGTGACGCTTTGCTGATTCGCCGCGAAGGTGCCGTGCTGGTGCTGAGCAATAACAACCCGGCTGCGCGCAATGCGTTGTCGCCCGCGTTCTACGCGGCCGTCACGACCGCGCTGGCGGAGGCTGCGGCTGACGCCAGTGTGGGCGCGGTCGTGCTCACGGGCGAGGGCGGGCATTTCTGCGCCGGTGGCGATCTGCGCCAATTGGCCGGACGCCGGGAGCTGCCGCTGGAGCAGCGCCGTGAAAAGCTCGAAGGCCTGCATGACCTGATTCGCGCCGTGCGCGACTGTCCCAAGCCTGTCATCGCTGCCGTCGAAGGCGCGGCGGCGGGCGCTGGCCTGTCGCTGGCCCTGGCCTGCGATATGCTGGTGGCCGCCCGCAACAGCCTGTTCTCCGTGGCCTATGTGAAGGTGGGGTTGACGCCCGACGGCGGTGCCACGGCCTTTCTGGCCGAGTTCGTCTCGCGCCAGGTGCTGACCGAGCTGTGTCTGACCGGAGAGCGCATCAGCGGCGAACGCCTGCACGCCCTGGGGCCCGTCAACCGGCTGGCCGAGCCCGGCCAGGCCCTGGCCGATGCCGTCGCGCTGGCCGCGCAGATCGCGACCGGACCGGACCAGGCCATGGCCCTGATCAAGGATCTGTGCCGCCAGGCACCGCGCAACACGCTGGAGCAGCAGCTGGAGCTGGAGGCGCAGCACATGGTGCGCTCCCAGGGCAGCGAGGAATCCCGTGAAGGCATTGCCGCCTTTCTCGAAAAGCGCAGCGCCGATTTCAACAAATTGCGTGCTTGAGCGCTCGACAAAACCAAGATTTTCAAGGAGACAAGGCTCATGGCCGACAGCAATACCGAACAGAACCAGGACATCGACTTCCCGCTGGAAGGAGTGAAGGTACTCGATCTGTCGCGCGTCTTCGCCGGGCCGCTGTGCGGCATGGTGCTGGCCGACTTCGGCGCCGAGGTGGTCAAGGTCGAGCACCCGGGCCGTGGCGACGATACGCGCGACTGGGGCATGCGCATCGGCAAGACCGAGACCACCTACTACAACAGCATGAACCGCAACAAGCGGTCCATCACGCTGGATCTGCAGACACCCGAGGGCGTGAAGATCGTCCACGAGCTGCTGCCCCAGTTCGACGTGGTGATCCACAACTTCAAGACCGGCGGCGCCGAGAAGCTGGGCCTGGGCTATGAACAGCTCAAGGCGATCAAGCCCGACCTGATCTATTGCGCCGTGGCTGGCTACGACAGTAGCGGCCCCGAGGCCAAGCGTCCCGGCTACGACCTGGTGATCCAGGGGGAGGCGGGCCTGATGGCGCTCAACGGCGATGCCAACATGCCGCCGCTCAAGTTCGGCGTGGCCGTGGTGGATCTCGTCACCGGCATGTATGCAGCCCAGGCCGTGCTGGCAGCCTTGTTCCGCCGCGACCGCACGGGCAAGGGCCGGCTCATCGAGATGGCGCTGTACGACAGCGGCATCACGGTCACCGGCTACTACGGCCTGGATGCCCTGCAGCTGGGCCACGATCCCGAGCGCTACGGCAATGCTCACCCCTCCATCGTGCCCTACGGCATGTACGAGGCCGCCGACGGGCCGTTGATCATCGCCGTGGGCAATAACAGCCAGTTCGACAAATTCTGCCGCCAGGTCGTGCTGCGTCCCGACATCGTCGAGGATCAGCGCTTTTCCACCAACGTCAACCGTGCCAGAAACCGTCTGGAGCTGCTGCCGATGCTCAAGGAGCTGATTGGCAGCTTCCCGCGCGATCTGCTGCTGGAGCGCCTGACGGCCGCCGGCATTCCCTGCGGCCGCGTGGCCGGCCTGCACGAAGCCCTGACCAGCGAGCGCACGCGCCGCAGCGGCCTGCTGCGCGACATGCCCCATCCTGTGGCCGGCACCACGCCCGTGTTCGCGCCGCCCTACCGTCTGGACGGTCAGCGTCTGCCCATCCGCCATGCGCCGCCCACGCTGGGTGAGGGCACGCGCGAAGTGCTGCAGCGCCTGCTGACGCTCGATGATGCGCAATTGCAGGACCTGCAGGCCAAGGGCGTTCTCACGCTGCCCCAGGAACCTGCATCGAGTTGATTTTTTAGGCCGGGCACCGGACCACATCAAGCCGCACAAGACGGCAAACAAAGACAGCGACTTCATAGGAGACAAACCATGAGCATCCCAGTCACACGCCGCGATCTTCTGCAAGGGCTGGCCGCCATCGGCGGCGGCAGTCTGCTGGTCACGGGCGCCAGTAGCGCCTTCGCACAGGCCGGCAAGCCGGCATGGCCCAGCAAGCCCATCCGCGTGGTCGTGCCCTTCAACGCAGGGGGCGCCACCGACATCATGGCGCGCACCATCGGCGAGGTGCTGGCCAAGCGCCTGGGTCAGCCCGTGGTGGTGGACAACAAGGCCGGTGCGGCCGGCATCCTCGGCACCGATGCCGTGGCCAAGGCAGCGCCCGATGGCCATACGTTGCTGCTGTCGCTCAGCACCTCCATGCTGATCAACCAGTTCCTCTATACCAAGCTGCCCTACAACCCGCAAAAGGACATCGCGCTGATCACCCAGGTCGCAGCGGCGCCCGTCACGCTGGTGGTCCATCCTTCGGTGCCTGCCAACAATATGAAGGAGCTGCTGGCCTATGTGAAAGCACACAAGGGCAAGCTGTCCTATGGCTCCTGGGGCGTGGGCTCGTACGCCCATCTGGCCGGTGCCTATATGAGCAAGACCATGGATGCCGACATGAACCACGCCGCTTACAAGGGCGAGGCACCCATGATCCAGGAGCTGATCGGCGGCCAGCTGCAGCTGTGCTTTTCCAGCGCGCTCAACACCAAGCCTTTCATCGATTCCGGCCGTCTCAAGGCCATCGGCGTGACCGGCAAGGAGCGCATGGAAATCCTGCCCAAGCTGCCGACCATCTTCGAGCAGGGAGTGACCGACGACGCCTATTCGATCTACGGCTGGGTGGCCATGGGTGCGCCTGCGGGAACGCCCAAGGAGGTCGTGGATCAGCTCTATGGCCACCTGCGCGAGATCATCAAGGACCCCAAGGTGCTGGAGCGCATCACGGGTGCCGGCTTCATCCCCATGATGAACAGCCCCCAGGCCTTCCGCGACAACTACCAGCGCGATATGCCGATCTGGAAGGCGCTGGTGGAGCAAGCTGGCGCCAAGCTTGATTGACCCCCCTGAGTCGCTTCGCTCCTTCCCCCTTGAAGGGGGACGACACCCTCGCTGCGAGGCGGCTCTTGCTCGGTGTCCCGCGCTTGCGCCGCGACAGTTTCATAGGTTGCGGGTGGCGCGCAACGCTATGGATCACTGAGTGACTGATTTTTACGGCCTGCGGCAGCGGGCCACCACCGACGACTGCTGAGACAGCTTTGACAGGAGACTTCATGCACAAGCGCAATCCCGCACTCCAGGCCTGCACCAGCCGGCGCAGCGTTCTGGCCCTGGCCGCCGCGCCGTTGCTGGCCGGCCTGGCCGGAGGTGCACTGGCCGAGACCGACTGGCCCACCAAGATGCTGCGCCTGGTCGTGCCGTTCCCCGCAGGCGGTCCCACCGATACGGCATCGCGCATCGTGGGCCAGAAGCTGGGCGAGCGCCTCAAGCAGACCGTGGTCGTGGAAAACCGTCCCGGTGCCTCGGGCTCCATCGCGGCCGTTCAGGTCGCCAAGAGCCCGGCCGACGGCTACACGCTGATGATGCTGGCCACGCCCACGCTGCTGGCGCCCCATCTGTACAAGAAGGCCGGCTACGACACCGTCAAGGATTTCGCGCCCGTGGCCACGGTCTATGACCTGCCCATCGTCATCGTGGTCAACCCTGCGCTGCTGCCCGATGTCACCGACCTCAAGAGCCTGATCGCGCACGCCAAGGCCCAGAAGTCAGCACTCAACTACACCAGCTCGGGGGCCGGCAGCTTCGGTCATCTGAGCATGGAGCTGCTCAAGCAGATGGCCGGCTTCGACATGCAGCATGTGCCCTACAAGGGCGGCGTGCCCGCCATCACCGACACCATCGGCGGCCAGGTGCCCATCATGTATGCCGACCTTGTGGCCGCGCTGCCTCATATCCAGGCCGGCAAGCTGCGTGCCATCGCCGTGGGCTCGCCCCAGCGCGTGAGCATGCTGCCCGACATCAAGACCATTGCCGAGCAGGGCATCAAGGGCTATGACGCCGTTTCCTGGGGCGGTCTGCTCGCACCCAAGGGTACGCCCAAGGCTGTGGTCGAGCGCATCGCCTCTGAGGTCCAGCAGATACTGGCTGACAAGGATGTCCAGAGCAAGCTGCTCCACGCGGGCGCCATCGCCACCTTCCAGAATCCCGTCCAGCTGGGCCAGCGCATTCAGCAGGACTACACGCGCTGGGGACAGCTGATCCGCGACAAGGGCATTGCAGTGGAGTAACACGGACATGAAAACACGCATCACCGAACTCTTTGGCATAGAGCACCCCATCATCCAGGGTGGCATGCACCATGTGGGCCTGGCCGAGCTGGCCGCCGCCGTCTCCAACGCCGGGGGACTGGGCATCATCACGGGCCTGACCCAGCGCACGCCCGAGCTGCTGGCACGCGAGATCGCGCGCTGCCGCGAGATGACGGACAAGCCCTTTGGCGTCAACCTGACCTTTCTCCCCTCGGTCAACCCGCCCGACTATCCGGGCTATGTCAAGGCCATCATCGAAGGCGGTGTCAAGGTGGTCGAGACGGCCGGCAACAACCCGCAGAAATGGCTGCCCGCGCTCAAGGAAGCTGGCATCAAGGTGATTCACAAGTGCACCTCGGTGCGTCACGCACTCAAGGCCGAGGCCATCGGTTGCGATGCCATCAGCGTGGACGGCTTCGAATGCGGCGGCCATCCGGGCGAGGACGACATCCCCAACTTCATCCTGCTGCCGCGCGCTGCAGAAGAACTGAAGATTCCCTTTGTCGCCTCGGGCGGCATGGCCGACGGCCGGTCGCTGGTGGCCGCGCTGGCGCTGGGCGCCGAAGGCATCAATATGGGCACGCGCTTCATTGCCACGCAGGAGGCGCCCGTGCACGCCAAGGTCAAGCAGGCCATCGTGGCGGCCAGCGAGCTCGACACCCGTTTGGTCATGCGTCCGCTGCGCAACACCGAGCGCGTGCTGACCAACTCCGCCACCGAACGCCTGCTGCAAAAGGAGCGCGAGCTGGGCGCGGCCATCACCTTTGCCGACATCGCGCCCGAAGTGGCCGGCGTCTATCCGCGCATCATGCACGACGGCGACATGGACGCAGGCGTCTGGTCCTGCGGCATGGTTGCAGGCCTGATCCACGATGTGCCGACGGTGGCGCAGCTGATCACCGGCATCATGGACCAGGCCCATGCACTGATCAACGAGCGGCTCGCGGGACTGGCCCGCTAAGCCTTTCACTCTTCAAAACCAGGAAAGAGCTTTCTCATGAAAATCCTTGTACCCGTCAAACGTGTCGTGGACTACAACGTCAAGGTCCGCGTGAAGTCGGACGGCACGGGTGTGGACATCGCCAACGTCAAGATGAGCATGAACCCCTTTGACGAAATCGCCGTCGAAGAAGCCGTGCGCCTGAAGGAAAAAGGCGTGGTCACCGAAGTCATCGCCGTCTCCTGCGGCGTGGCCCAGTGCCAGGAAACCCTGCGCACGGCCATGGCCATCGGTGCCGATCGCGGCATTCTGGTCGAGACCGATGTCGAGCTGCAGCCCCTGGCAGTGGCCAAGCT
Source organism: Comamonas sp. C24C (assembly GCF_053345995.1). Taxonomy (NCBI): domain Bacteria; kingdom Pseudomonadati; phylum Pseudomonadota; class Betaproteobacteria; order Burkholderiales; family Comamonadaceae; genus Comamonas; species Comamonas sp. C24C. The sequence continues at coordinate 154,625 of NZ_JBKFBC010000015.1, forward strand.
GCTCAAGGCCCTGGTGGACAAGGAGCAACCCGGTCTGGTCATCTGCGGCAAGCAGGCCATCGACGACGATGCCAACCAGAC
>NZ_JBKFBC010000015.1:154715-155334 GCF_053345995.1 Comamonas sp. C24C
TCAGATGCTGGCGGCCCTGGCTGACCTGCCCCAGGCCACCTTCGCCTCCAAGGTTGAGGTCGCTGGCGACAAGGTCAACGTGACCCGCGAAGTCGACGGCGGCCTGGAAACCGTGGCCCTCTCCACGCCTGCCGTCATCACCACCGACCTGCGCCTGAACGAGCCCCGCTACGTCACCTTGCCCAACATCATGAAGGCCAAGAAGAAGCAGCTGGACACCTTCAAGCCCGAAGATCTGGGCGTGGACGTGACGCCTCGCCTGAAGACCGTGAAGGTCTCCGAGCCTGCCAAGCGCGGCGCTGGCGTCAAGGTGGCCGATGTGGCCGCTCTGGTCGACAAGCTGAAAAACGAAGCGAAGGTCATCTGACTCCCCCTGAGTCGCCTGCGGCGCCTTCCCCCAAAGGGGGACGACGGCCTTGGCTGCGGGGCGGCCCTTGCTGGCCGTCCCTCGCCAGGCTGCGCTGCTGCCAAGGGCTGATGTCCTCTCTAGGACTTCGCCAGAACGTAAAGAAATTTAGAGGTTGAATATGACTTCTCTCGTTATTGCAGAACACGACAACGCTTCGATCAAGACCGCGACCCTGAACACCGTGACGGCTGCCAAGGCCTGCGGCGGTGA
>NZ_JBKFBC010000016.1:0-64869 GCF_053345995.1 Comamonas sp. C24C
TCGGTGCTGCGACAGTGCTACGAGCTCTCTTGGGTATTCTGAAAACTCCTTTTAAATCAACACCTTGAATTTCAGTGTAGCCAGTCCATCATAGGGGCCACCGACATGCGCCACATGCTGTGAACTGGTTGATTTGTTTGGATATTTTCTTTGTTCATTGATGAAATCTGTGGGCTTGCAGCACCATACAGCGCCCTGAAAAACACCCAGAAACCCCAATATTTTGTCCCTGAGTGCTTTCACTATGGGGACCATTTCAGCCAGGAAAGGGCAGATGACCCAAGCGTATATACGGCCGGCCCAGATTCGCCCAAAAGATAAGGGAGGTATTGTGCACACAGAGGCGCAGACTTTCACGAGCAAGGCTTTGGCGAAGACATGGCTGTGGGAATCATGGAGCCAGAAGCGCGATTACTTTGGATATCCGCAGGCCGGAGGCCTCGGAATCACCAGTTAGGACGCATGTCTACTACTCGAACAGCCGCTTGCTGGACGCTAGACCACGGCGGCAATCAACGAATCGGGCTGTCGCGCCAGCAGATGAGACAGCCGGTGAAGACCGGCTTGCAAGCGTGCACGGTCCTTGATGCTGCCCAAAGAGATGCGAATGGCGTTCACGGAACGTTTGCCAGTGGCGAATGCCTCCGCCGGCGTGACTGCTATGCCTTCGCTGCCTGCGGCACGAGCAAGCTGCGAGGAGCTCCAGTAGCTTGGCAATTCGAGCCATACATGCAGGCCATCTCCGACGCCGATGTAACGTCCCGCCAGAATGTCTCTGGCCATCCAGTGGCGCAGACGGGCCTCCTTGCGCACTCCTTCCATCAATTCAGTTGCCGAACCATCGAAGATCCACTGCGTGGCTAGTGCGGCCGTCAGAGGCGCGACCATCAGCGCAAATGATCTGAGCGCGGCGAGAAAGCGTTCGCGTTCATGCATATCAGGGACGAGGACGAAGGCCACGCGTAAGCCCGGAGTCAGGCATTTCGACAGGGTCGAGATGTAGCACACCTGCTCTGGAGCGAAGAAGGCAATAGGCGGCGGCGGGGCATCTGCAAGCAGCCAGTAGGGGTCATCTTCGACAATGCGTACATTGCAGCGCTTCGCGACGTTGGCGAGTTCCCTGCGGCGGTGCTCAGGAATGGTGATGCATGTCGGGTTCTGTAATGTCGGATTGAGATAGATCAGCCCAGGCATGTGCTCGTGGCATGCCTGCTCAAGCGCTTCGGGCACCATCCCGTGCAGGTCAGCGTCCACTGCAACGATGTGTCGGCCAAACTGTGTCGCTGCGGTACGTAGGCCCGGATAGGCCATCGGTTCCGCCAGGATCACATCGCCAGGCTTGGTCTGCGCAAGAATCAATGCAGCGATTGCCGCTTGTGCGCCTGGGCAGACAACAACCTGCTCTGGATCCAGCTTCCCAAGCATGGGCTCAAGCCATCTGGCTCCCGCCTTGCGGTCGGAGTCGCTCCCTCCGCCCAGGTGGTAAGTCATCAGCAGGTTGGCATCTGCCCTCATCAGCACCTGGGACAGGCCTTGCTTCAACATATCGTCAAAGTCCACCCCGTCCGGCGGCGGTGGGGTGTTCATGCTCAGGTCGAGGATAGTGGTCAGTTCGACTTTCGGCGCTGCGACGTAGGTGCCTCGGGCGCCGCGGCCTTCCAGCAGGTGGCGGCGTCTGGCTTCGTCATACGCGCGCGTGACCGTTGTCAGGTCGATGTCCAGTTGTGCTGCCAGTTGGCGCTGTGGAGGTAGACGGTCGCCCGGACTCAAGGATCCGTCTGCCATGGCTGCCTGCAAGGCATCTGCAATCTGCAGAAAACGCGGCCCGCCATGCGCGGACAATCGCGGCAACCACGCGGGCAAACGGTCATCTTGTATGGCTTTCATATACATACATTTTGTCTCAATGTATGGAAATTGCTTTTAAGTAATATGTCTCGACGCAGCAGCGACATCACTCTTGTATGGCAATCGCTGACGTTTTGCCTCTCGCGCCCGGGAGGTGTGTACCTCGCAACAGACAGTGTCAGTCTTAGGCTGGAAATTCTCAAAATGATCGATTGGGTCCCTGTAGTCTTCGTAACGTTCAAGGTGCTCATCTTCGGCACATGCATGTTCTTCGCCATCAAGTGGCATTACGACCAAGGGAAGAAGGGCGTGGACCGGCGCGCGCTACTACGCACGAGTGCCAAGCTGGCTGCCATCTTCCTGCTCGCACTGCTGGGTGTGCTGTTCTTTACCTTTGGCCTCGCCAGGATGCTCGGTATGGATTTGAGTCTTCCTTGACCGGACAGACTGGGTAGCTGATAGCCGGCAATGCAAGCAACCCTGCAACTGTCGGACTAACCTTGAATGGTGACTTGACGGCTATGGCAATCTGTCTGGTGTCGCCGTGGCGCACTGCCTTTGATTTCAGACTTCGGGACATCTTTTACCTGAGTGCACGAGGCTGGGCCCGGGCTGACCGCGTGAAGCGGCCCTCTCAACGGCTTTGTGAAAGCTCCTGAGCTCCCCAGAACAAAAAGGCGCTTCAATGAAGCGCTTTTTGTATGTTGCTACGGCAAGGCCGGGCCATGCAGAATGGTCGGAGATATCGACCATGCCATGGTCTTGTTTTCAGGGCCGTTCCGGCTCATCACCCCGGAATTCTTCGAGGCGTTGAGGACTGTGCATCAAGACACTTGCTTGACTGGTGCAAGAGACCTGGAGCCATTCGAAAAACTCCGGGCAGTAAATCCTGGGGCGTGACCCGTGAAGGGGAAGCCCGTCACACGCTTGGCGCGGGGCGGGGCGTAGGTTCGTACCTTGGATGTGCTCAGACCCAGACGCACGAGTGACTCAGCAATGGTCACGGCAGCAGCCACACCATCGACTACCGGCACACCGGTGAGTTCGCGGATCTTGGCATCCAGCTCGGCCATACCTCCACAGCCAAGGCAAATGACTTCCGCGTGGTCTTCGCTGACGGCAAGGCCGGCCTGGCGAACAATTGCCTCGACCGCACGCTCGGGTTGGGTCTCCAGCTCCAGCACAGCCATGCCACTGGCTCGAACCGATGCGCAGCGGTCGTTCAGGCCAGCGAGCTTGAGTCGATCCTCGATCAATGGCACAGCGCGATCCAGCGTCGTGACCACAGAGTATTTGTGGCCCAGGAACATGGCAGCAGTGGCAGCTGCCTCGGTGATATCCACTACGGGAACGTCCAGCAACTCCTGCAGGCCTTCGCGGCCATGCTCACCGTAGCCAGCTTGAATGACGGCGTCAAAGGGTTGGCCATAGCTCATCACCGCATCCATAACTCCGACCGCGGCAAGATAGCTCTCGAAATTCCCCTCAACCGACTCGGCCCCAAAGCGCGGGGTCAGAGCGACTATCTCCGTGCCTGGCGCAGCGACTTTCTGAGCCTGCATGCCGATGGCATGGGTCATCGACTCAGTGGTATTCACGTTCACGATCAAAATGCGCATGATTTTTAACTTTCTTTCTCAGTGCTTGTCGGAGGCTACGGAAATGGCTTCGCCATCCTGGTCTTCGTAGGTGAGTCCTTTTGGTGCAACCATCCAATAGAACAGGGCGCCTAGTCCGGCTGCGATGAACCAGGAGAACTGGGACAGCGATTGCAAGGTCGGCAGGAACGCAAAGAGCAGCGAGATAAGGGACGAGGGAATCAGGGCCTGAATTGCCTTCGGATTGATGCCATTGCGGTAGTGATAGGGGCCTGCAGGGTCGTGTGTATAGAGCGCCGGCACATTCACACGCTGTTTGCGGATCAGCCAGTAGTCGGCCATCACGATGCCGAACAGCGGACCCAGAAACGAACCCAGTCCGCCCAGGAAGTAGACGATGACCAGCGGAGAGTTGTAGAGGTTCCAGGGCAGGATCACGAAGCCGAGGACTGCGCTGACAAGAGCTGCCCGGCGAAAGTTCAGATGTCTGGGCATGAGGTTGGCCAGCGCCAGGGCAGGAGCCACGAAATTGGCCATCAGGTTCACGGCAATGGTCAAGATCAGCAGCGAAAGACTGGCCAACATCAACAGCGGCTTATTGGGAATGTTCTGGACGATGTCGGTCGGGCTTTGAATCAGCGTGCCGTCGATGGCAAGCTGGCCGCCTGTCAGGATGACCACGATCAAGCCGAAGATCAGCATATTGATCGGAATGCCCCAGAAATTGCCTTTCACCACGGCGCTGCTTGAGGTGGCTGCGCGTGTGAAATCGCAGAAGTTCAGCACGAAGGTTCCGTAGATCGCCACCCATAGCGAAGCAGCGCCCAGGATCTGCAGCCACATGGCTCCGCCGCTGCTTGCAAACGGGGCAGACCAGTGCAGGGTCCACTTGGCGCTGTAGAAGATCCATCCTGCCAGGGCAATGAAGGTCAGCAGAATCACTGGTCCCGCAAAGGCCTCGTACTTTCGTATGCTCTCCATGCCCCAGCAGGCAATGAGCACCTGCACAACCCACAGGATGGAAAAGCTGATCCAGCCCAGCAGTGGCAGGCCCAGCACGACTTGTTCTTTCAGCGACTGCAAGCCGGGAAACAGTGTGATCAGCATCACGTCGAGCACCATGGATGCCAGATAGGTTTGAATGCCAAACCAAGCAATGGCGACTCCGCCGCGGATCAGTGCAGGAATCTGAGCGCCGCGTGTACCGAAGCTGATGCGGCTCATCACCGGAAAAGGGATTCCTGTACGGGTCCCCATAAATCCGGAGAGGGACAGCAGTACGAACAGAAATGCTGCACCCAGCAGCAGTGCCATCAGAATCTGATGTCCGCCGAGCCCAAGCGTGAAAAGACCGATGGCAAAGGCGTAGTTGCCGAGGCTGTGTACATCGTTGGCCCAGAGGGTGAACAGGCTGTAGCTGCCCCAGGTGCGTCCCTGTTTCGAGGTGGGAGCCAGATCATGGTTGTACAGCGCGGGAGAGACCCCGGCCGGCAGACCTTTATCGCGCTTATGGCTTGTGGTGTTGGCTCCCGAGGTCAATGACTCACCATGGGTGTCCAGTACTAGGTTGTTCATATGCCGCCTTCCATCAGGGTGCACCGTGGAGCCCCTTTGCCATGGCCTCATTTCGGCTGAGCAAGACCATGTTTGTCTACCGTTATTAACGGCCACAGACGATGCAAGCCTGCAGCCATGTGTTTGCTGCCGAAGCTCATGAAGTCAATCAAATTTGCCTCATGAACACCTGTTTCAGCAAGTTTGTTCAGCGACGCGTTGAACACATCACTGACATGCATTCAATGTATACAAGGCATGAATTCAAGGCGCTAGTAAGAACCCTTGTTCTATGGGTAGTGAATCCAGGTTTGGCGCAATCCTTGGGGGCGGTGAAAAATGGTCGCTATCAGGCTTAGCAAGCTCTGGCGGGCATTTCGGTCACAGGCGAAGACGGGAACCTACACTTTGATCACGGCTGTTTTGCGCGGATCTCTATCTATGAATCGCCGACAACCACCGCCAGGCACTGCTGGGTCGCCGTGCAAATTGCTGTGTCTTAGAAGAGAGCCTCGAAGCTGAGCAGCGCAGTCATTTCCCAGCGGCTGCAAAGCCAGCATTCGGGCTGCTTGCATCGCGGCACTATTACTTGCCAAGGAGTAATCGGCGCTGATTTTTCTATGGCGGTGAGATCAGTTGGAATGAAGGCCAAGACTTTGGCCGCAGCATTCACCAGACGTTGCAGCAGCGGAGATAGCTGGGCAACCTGTTCGGCAGGGACTGTGGAAACTGGCGCAGCGTTGCGTTCAGTGGCATTGGCAATTCTTGCAGGCAACCCATTCCACGGCGCTATCAGCGAACGCGTAAGTCATCACCGGCACAGATGGTGAACTCAATCGCTGCAGGTATTGCCCCTAGTAGGGCTAGCGCTTCGAGCTTCAATGCTGGCTCGCCGGGAAGTGTTGGGAACTAGGGCCAAGATTAGCCAAGCGGCTCGATTCGGCTGCAGCCGTGGACGCCTGTTGGCGTCGAAACACTTATTTAGCTGAAGACGAATCTTCAGGAGCCAGGATCGAGCGTAGTCGGTTGCGGGCTCCGCGACGACCGATCAGACTTTCATCAAGGCGCGATGCCAAGGCATCGATATGAGCAATCATTAGTTGTTCAGCCTTTAAATTGTCGCCTTCCGCCAGCGCATCAACGATGGCGGCATGGTCGTCATTGAAAACCTTGGCCTCGGTTTTCGATTGGTATAGATCCGAAATCAGAGTCGTTCTTGCAGAGAGGTCGACCATCATGGAAGTCAAAAAACGATTGCCAAGACACTCGGCCAGGCAGATATGAAAGTCGGCCAGCAGCCAGCTGCGAGCTTCCGCATCTCCACAGGCAATGGCTTTGCGTTCCTCCGCGATGTGTTTGCGCAGGCGTTTCAGTGTTGTCTGCAAGGGCTGACCAGCGTCACGTAGCATGCCTGGCTCAACAACGCGCCGCGCCGCATAGGTTTCCTGAGCCTCTTCAAACGAAGGCTCTGCAACATACCAGCCAACCCTGGATCGGACCTCTACAAAACCTCGGGTTTGCAGATGCATCAATGCCTCGCGGACCAAGGTTCGACTGACCTGAAATAAGTCCGCAATGTCTTGTTCACCAAGCTTCTCTCCTGGACGTAGCTTGGCTGTCAGGATCGACTCTATGAGACGCTCGGCGATCTTGGTTTTAGTGATGACTGGAGTACTCATTCAATTGATTTTATGCGACCGTACCATGCCTAAGTGGTTGCTCTGCAGCGTGGAAGAGTTCGCCCGTGTTCGTTATAGCAGCTGGCAAAGGTTGCATGCAGAAGGCCATGTAATGCTCGGTCTCCGAGGGAGGAGAGTAGGCCAAACAGGCCGGGCGGGCTATCTCTTTATCGTCCGCTGACGGTTGCTTGGTGAACTGCGAAGATGAATCAAGGGAGAACACCTAGGCTTTCCTTTATTGATGTTGTATACAAGTGTTGAGTTCAAGATCTATGATGAAGCAATGGAAACCTCACTCACTTGGTCTATCGCTGAAAGTCTGACCAAAGCAATTGTTGAACATCGACTGATGCCGGGTACCAAGCTGTCGGAGCAGAAGCTGGCCGACCACTTTGGCGTTTCCCGCACTCTGGTTCGCCAGGCATTGTTTCAGGCGTCGCAGAACCGCCTGATCAAGCTGGAGCCTACGCGCGGTGCCTTTGTGGCCACGCCTTCGGTCGAGGAAGCGCGCCAGGTGTTTGCCGTGCGCCGCATGCTGGAGGCCGAAATGGTGCGCAATTTTGCTGCGCAGCAGACACCTTCCTGCTTGTTGGAACTCAAGGCGCATGTGGCGGCCGAGAGGAAGGCCATGGAAGCCAATGACGTGGGCCAATGCACAGAGCTGCTGGGCGACTTCCACGTGCGCATGGCCGAGCTCATGGGCAATGAGGTGCTGGCACAGCTGCTGGGCGAGCTGATTTCCCGCTGCGCATTGATCACCCTGATGTACCAGTCTGCATCGGCGGCCGAGCATTCGCACGAAGAACATGCCGACATCGTGACCGCGCTGGCTGCGGGCGATGCCGAACATGCGGTGCAGCTGATGTTGCAGCACCTCGATCACATGGAAGAGGGCATGTCCTTCAACCGTATTTTGCCAACGCGCGATCTGTCGATGGCACTTTCATCCGTATCCCTATGACTTACGATTCCACCGCCTCCTATCCACGCGACCTGATTGGCTACGGCCGCAACACGCCCCATCCCGAATGGCCCGGCAAAGCCCGCGTGGCCGTTCAGTTCGTGCTGAACTACGAAGAAGGCGGTGAGAACCATATCCTGCATGGCGACCCCGGCAGCGAACAGTTTCTGTCGGAGATGTTCAATCCCGCCAGCTACCCGGACCGTCACATGAGCATGGACGGCATCTATGAATACGGCTCGCGCGCCGGCGTGTGGCGCATTCTGAAAGAGTTCGAGAAGCGCGGTCTGCCGCTGACCGTGTTCGGCGTGGCCACGGCGCTGCAAAAGCATCGCGAGCTGGCCCAGGCCTTTGACGAACTCGGTCACGAAGTGGCCTGCCACGGCCTGAAGTGGATTCACTACCAGAACGTGCCCGAGGAGATCGAGCGCGCCCACATGCAGCAATGCGTGAACATCTTTGAAGAGCTGTACGGCCACGACGGTGACCACGGCCTGGGCTGGTACACCGGCCGCGACAGCCCCAACAGCCACCGCCTGGTGGCCGATGCCGGTCGCTTTACCTACGACAGCGATTACTACGGCGACGACCTGCCCTTCTGGATGAAGGTCGCCAAGAGCGACGGCACGACGCACAACCAGCTCATCGTTCCCTACACGCTGGACGTGAACGATATGCGCTTTGCGCTGCCCCAGGGTTACTCGCATGCCGATCCGTTCTTCCAGTACATGAAGGACACATTCGATGTCCTGTACGCCGAGGGCAATGCCAGCGGCGACAACGCCCCCAAGATGATGAGCATCGGCATGCACTGCCGACTGCTGGGCCGTCCCGGCCGAATTACAGCGCTGCAGCGCTTCCTCGATCACATCCAGAAGCACGACAACGTGTGGGTGTGCCGCCGTATTGATTTGGCTCGTCACTGGGCCGAGCGTTTCCCTATGCGATGAACAAGCCTCGACTCAGCAATACCTAGTCAGGCAGCGACTTAGACATCATGGATGGGCGCGAATCCGCGCCTTCAATCTGTGCGACCCGATAACCCTGGGAGCCTGAAGAAGGGCTGGCCGAGGGTATCTGGGCCCGGTCTTCAGTCGATTACCACCAACTTGCCGCGCATTGGCTGGGCGTGGGTGGGGAAAGAGCAGAAGTAAATATAGTCCTCGCCATGGACCAGACGCTGGACGGGGAAGGTCACCGAGGCATGCTCGCCGCCAGAGAGCATCTGTGTCGCGGCAAGAATGCGGGCATCGCTGCGGCTGAGCCAGGCATGCTCAGGGCCGGATTGCAGGCCCTCGCGAATCACGGCTTCCGTGTCTTTGCTTCGGGTGAGTACCCAGTTGTGGCCTGCTGCCTGCCAGGGCTTCTTGCCGGTATGCACCAGATGCACGGTGAACTGCTCACAGCGCTTGCTGACCCGCAGCTCGGTCATGTCGAATTTCTTGCCGGGCTGGCCCTGGATATAGGCCTGGCAAACAGGGTCGGTCTGCTGCGCCAGGACGGGGCCGCCGGGGAGGTAGAGTGCGGCCAATGCGGTGAGATGGCAGATGCTTGAAGTGAAGCGCTTCATGGTCGGTCTCTGTTGCTGAGTGGAATTCAATGTCTGGTCGAGAGAAGGGGTCAGGCCGCCAGTCCGTCCACGATCACCTGTGGCGTGCCGCGTGAGCACTTCTCCACGCGCGCGAGCACGCCATAAACGCGCGCCAGCAGTTCGGGGGTGACGGCCTCATGTGGCGGGCCGTCGGCCAGCAGTTCTCCGTCCTTGAGCACCAGCACTCGGTCGGCATGGCGCAGGGCAATGCTGAGGTCGTGCAGCACCACCAGCGTGATCATGCGATGGCGCTGGGTTTCTTCCCGGACCAGCGACATCACATGGAACTGGTGGTTCAGGTCCAACGCAGACAGAGGCTCGTCCAGCAGCAGCACGCGTGGCTGGCGAATCAGTGCTTGTGCAAGGCCAGCCAGCTGAGCCTGCCCACCCGAGAGCTCGTCCAGATGGCGCATGGCAAGATGGCCTATGCCCAGGCGCTGCAGCAGCACGGCGCCTTGCTCTACGGCATCGGAGGGCAGTTCGTTGTCGGCTGTCCAAGGAGAGTGGGGCGATGCCTTGCGCGCGGCCAGCAGCGATTCGATGACGCGCAGATGGACGGGTGCAGGCAGAGCCTGCGGAAGATACACAACGCGCTTGGCACGCTCGGCCAAGCTGGCTTTGTCCAGTTCCATGCCCTCGAATGCAATGCATCCATGCGCACTGGCCAGACCGGCCAGCGCGCGCAGCATGGTGGACTTGCCGCTGCCATTGGGACCCAGGACTACGGTTACGGAGCCAGGTTGCAGATCGAGAACGTTAAGCGACGGGATGATGGTGCGTCGTCCATACGCGACGTTCAGTTGCGTGATGTTCAGTTCCTGGGTGTTCATGCGCGTCCCCTGGTCTTCAGCACGATGGCCAGGAAGAACGGAATACCTACCAACGAGGTGACGATACCCACAGGCACGATCACATCAGGTACCAGCGATTTGGAGGCCACAGAGGCGAGCGAGAGAACCAGGGCCCCTGTGAGAGCCGAGGCAGGTAGATAGAAACGATGATCGTCCCCCACCAGACGACGTGCAATATGCGGCGCAACCAGTCCGATAAAGCCGATACTGCCCACAAAGGCCACCGAAAGAGCGGCCAGCAAGCTGATGCGAAGCAGTGCGCCCAGACGCAGACGACGCACATCCACGCCAAAGCTTGCGGCCCGATCCTCGCCCAGACGCAGTGCGGTGAGTCGCCAGGCATTGCGCATGGAAAACGGCAACACCAGAGCCAGTGCCATGGCCAGGGCCATCACCTTGGGCCAGGTGGCGCGCGAGAGGCTGCCCATGGTCCAGAACACCAGGCCCTGCAGTGCTTCTGCCGTGGCAATGAACTGCAGCAGCGCCACCAAGGCGTTGAAGCTGAACACCAGAGCGATGCCAAACAGCACCACACCCGTCGTGCTCATGCCGCCCCAGCGCGCGACCAGATCCAATAGCAAAGCGGATGCCATGGCAAAGACAAAGGCGTTGGCGGGCACGGCCCAGGCAGCGGGAATTCCTGGTAGGCTCCAGTCCAGCACGATGGCAAGCGCGGCCCCGAACGCGGCAGCTGACGACAGGCCCAGGGTGAACGGGCTTGCCAGCGGATTGGCCAGCACAGTCTGCATTTCCGCGCCGGCAAGGCCCAGGGCCAGACCGACGATCACGGCCATGAGTGCGTAGGGCAGGCGGATGTTCCAGACAATGACGCGTAGCGCGGGCTCAGTCGCGTCGGGCGCGAGCAGCGTGTGCAGCAAGGTCGGTAGTTCCAGGCCAGAAGGCCCGGTGGTGAAGTCTGTCAGCAGCGCGCCAAGAATGGCGGTGCCCAGCAAGACCAGCACCAGCAGTCGCCAACCTGAAAGGCGCTTGTAGGCCCGTGCAAGTTGCATGGGATCCGGTTGCAGCGGTTGACGGGCCTGCACACTGGCTGTCAGGTCTTGCTTGAGCGTAGCGGCAGAAGCTGTCATTTGCTGGCTCCGCGACTGGCAATATCACCCCAGTAAGCACCTTGCATGGGCAGGGCGTTGAGGAAACGCTGATTGATTTCCGTCATGGTGGCCTGAGGATCGACGTCCTTGAAGAGGTCCGGGTAGAACCACTTGGCCATGGCTTCTATGGCGAGAATGTTGGTGGGCGCATCGTAGAAGTTGTGCCAGAGACCATGGGCACGGCCCGAGCGCACGGAGCTGAGCACTTCGAAACCGGGGCGCAGGGCCAGCTCTTTCAGACTGGTGCCCAGCAGTTCGGCACTCACTCCTTCGCCCGCCTTGAGCATGGGGCGGCCGCTTTGCGGGCGGCTGCCGGTGGCGATGTATACATCGGGGTCCTGTGCAATCAATGCCTCCTGGTGCAGGTCGCCGATAGCTCCGGGAATCTTGCCCTGGGCGATGTTTATGCCGCCTGCTGCGTCGATAAACTCGCCGATGTTGCCCTTGCCTGCCGTGTGGCAGCAGCCATCCCAAACGCCCGCCAGCAGCTCCGCAAACACGCGCGGGCGTTTGTTCCCGGGGATGTCCTTCACACGCGACTGCACACGCTGCAGATGCTCTTCATAGAAGCCGGCATAGGCGTTGGCCTGCGCTTCACGGTGCACAGCCTTGCCCAGAATGCGGATGCTATTGGCGGTGTTGCGCACTGGTTGGGTGCGGAAGTCGATGAACACAACGGGCACACCGGACTTCTCAAGCTCCTTGACCAGACCGCTCTGGCGCCCTGGCCCGTGGCCACCAAGGCCAAAGATGGCAATGTCAGGCTTGGTCGATACCGACTTTTCGAAGCTCACACTGTCTTCCGAGGTGCGCCCGATCAGCGGGATGCGTTCAATTTGCGGGAAGCGCTGTTTGTAGACAGCCCAGCCATTCGGATCGGCAAATGCCAGCTCGCCTTGCCAGCCCACAATGCGCTTGAGCGGGTCGGTACCCTCCATCAGCGCGAGCGCGTAGAGAAATCGACCTTCACCCAGCAGGATGTGATCAACCTTGACAGGAATGCGCACCGTGCGGCCCACGATGTCCACAACCGAGACTTCGACGGGCTGTGATGCGGCTGGAGCAGTGCCTTGTGCATGGACGGGTGTGCCGATCACGCAGGCGGTCAGCATGGCCAGACTTGTGGCCTGCAATAGCTGCTGCAGTCTGGAGAATGAAAAGTGAAAGGTCATGAGAGAGGGCATTCAAAAGTCAATGCTTGCTTGCCAGGTGCTGGCATGCGTTCGTTCGCAGCGCGACCTGCAACTGCCGTGCAAGCGCTGCGTTATGAGAGCGTCCGAAGCAACTTGGCCGAGATCAGAACGACATATCGAGGCTGGCCGTGTAGGTACGGCCTGCACCGGGGATGCCGTACAGCTGGAAGCCGTCCAGGGACGAACCTATGCGGCTCCAGTAGAAGCGGTTGGCGATGTTGTTGATATTGAAGTTGGCAGTCATCTGACGGTTGATGCGCCAGCGCAGGGCCAGGTTCTGCACCACATAGCCTGGGGCTTTTTCGCGGTCCACCACATAGATCGGGTGGGCGCCGTTCGGCCCCGAGACGGTGCTTGAGTTGTTGTTCAGACCACCGACCATCACGTTGTCGGCATAGCGACGCTGGCCTACATACTGCGCGCCATAGCTCACCGTGAGGGCAGGCGTGAGCAGGTAGGAAGTCCAGACGCTACCGGCCCAGTCGGGCACGTTCTTGGCTTCGGCGCCCTCATTCACACCTTTGGTGATACGACTCTTGAGGTGCGAAAGGCTGGCCATCACAGACCAGCGCGGCGTGATTTCGCCTTGCGCACTCAGCTCGAAGCCCTGTACGCGCTTGGCTGGCAGAGAGCGTACGGGAGAGCTGTTGTCCGGGTTGTACTCCCAGGAGTCGGTGAGCTCGGTGCGAAAGACGGCACCGGTGACGGAGAGGCGTCCGTCCAGCGCATCCCATTTGCTACCAGCTTCCCAGGTACGAGAGAGCGCAGGCTGGTAGTCGAACTGTGCCGCCGTGCCATTGATGGCATTGTTGGTGGTCACGCCCAGCGCCGATGGCTGAGCGGCACGGCTGTAGGCCGCGTAGATCGAGCCTTGCCTGGCAGGCTTGTAGACGATGCCCAGGCGACCGCTGAGCGCACCGTCGGTGCGGCTTCTGTCGACGTTCTTCGCGTTCCAGCGGTCGTAGCGCAGGGCTGTCTGTGCCTGCCAGCGTTCGTTGAAGGTGATGGTGTCATTTACATACACACCCATGTTCTGTACCGATGCACTCGCGCTGCCTGCACCCACGATGGTGGGTGTGCCGGCGAAGATCGTGTCGGGGTTGGCGGGGTCGAAGCTCAGCGTGCCATTTGGCAGGTCCAGGCTGCGTTCGTGATCGCCGTAGGTTTCTCGGTAGAGCTCCAGACCGGCTGTGAGCCGGTGCTGCAATCCGGCTGTCTCAAACTGGGTGCGCACATCCGTTTGATTGTTGGCGATGGTGTAGCGCTTGGAGCTCGACATGGCGGCCAGACGTAGCGAGATCGGCTGGCCTGTGGTGTCCACCAAGTCGTAGTCGCCATAGGAAGCGATATTGCCAGGGGCTGTCACCAGCGGCCCCTTGCCGATATAACCCAGGCTGTTGCGCGTACCGGCCGCATTGAATCGCGCGGGGGAAAGCACGCTCCAGCTGTCGACGCGTTCGTAACGGAACTGGTTGCGGATGGTGGTGTCCGCAGCAAGGTCTCGCTCAATTCGGGCCGTGATGCTGTCTGTTCTTGCCTGCTGTGTGTACAGATTGGAAGAGCCAAACCAGGCATTGCGTGCGATGCCGGGCATCAGGTTGCCGCGTGTGCCGCGTTGTATGGGCAGGCCGCCGTCAGGAGTGTTGTCATCGGACTGATGCAGCACGTTGACGACAACGCGCGTGTCCGTGCCCAGGCCGTGGGCGAAGGATGCCGCCGCGCCATAGCGGTCGAAGTCGACCACATTGCGGCCGGCGACCTCATTCTTGTGCTTCATCAGATTCAGGCGCAGTGCACCGGTCTCACCGATGGGGCGATTCAGGTCGGCGGTGGCGCGAGCATAGCCATCGCTGCCCAGGCCGAAGCTGGCGTTGTAGAACGTATCACGCTCGGCTTCCTTGCTCACCAGGTTCACGCTGCCGCCGACGGCCGACACTCCCGATTCGACCGACCCCGTGCCCTTGAAGACTTCGGCTTGCTCCAGATTGAACGTATCCGTGCGGCTGGCCATGCCCGCGTCGCGCACGCCGTCGATGGTGATGCTCTGCTCAGCGGAGAAACCGCGAATGGTGAAGAAGTCCCCCCAACCCAGATTGCCTTCGCCGGAGCTGAAGGTGATGCCAGCCACGTTCTGCAGCACATCCTGCAGGGTTTGCGCATTCTGTTGGCGCAGTACTTCAGCCGGCACCACCGTGATGCTCTGAGGTGTGTCGCGCAGCGGCTGGGTGAATTTTGGCGACTGCACGGATTGAGCCTGATAGTCGGGCTTGTCGCGATTGGCGCGCACCTCCACGAGAGGCATCGTGGCCGCATCGTCGGCGGCCAGGGCTTGGCTGCTCGTCGCCAGCAGCGTGGGGCCCAGCACCAGCATCAGGCTGGCCAAGGCAGGAGACAATGAAGGCTCCAAACGTGAAGCCGATGAAAATTCACGCGAATCGCGCGCTGGCATGGAGGGGACGGAGATGCTCATGACTGCAATAAACTAGAATGAAAATCGTTCTTATTGATAGATGAGCCGTCACTCTAGTGAGGCAAGCGCCCCTCCGACAGACAGGCGAGGGCAGCTTTGCAATGCAATGTTTTCCCTAGCTGCTTCAACACAATCCATTACATTTCCCCCGAAAAGCTCCGTAGCGTCGTCGCATGCCGCCGCCAGGGCTCGCATTCTGGTCGTGGATGACGACCCAGAGATCCGCGAGTTGCTGTGTGACTATCTGCAGGCCAACGGCATGCAGCCGTCTGCGGTTGCGAATGGCGAGGCTATGTGGGACTGGCTGGCGCGCCACAGCGCAGATCTCATCGTGCTGGACCTGATGCTTCCGGGCGTGGACGGGCTGACGCTATGCCGTAGTCTGCGTGAGCGGACCCACATTCCTGTGGTGATGCTCACGGCGCGCGGTGCGCTCATGGACCGCATCCTTGGTCTGGAGATGGGGGCTGATGACTATCTGCCCAAGCCCTTTGATCCCCGCGAACTACTGGCGCGCATTGGGGTGGTGCTGCGTCGCACGCGGCAGGTGCCAGCCTCTCTGCACGAACCCGAGCGGCTGGCCACGCTGCGCTTTGCCAGTTGGACGCTGAACATGCACACGCGCGAGTTGCACTCTCCCGATGGCGTGCTGGTAACCTTGGCCCAGTCGGACTACCGCGTGCTTTGTGCCCTGGTCCAGAACCCGCATCGGACACTGAGCCGAGACTATCTGGCCGAGTATGCCTTCGGCCGCGAGCGCATGGCGCTGGATCGTGCCATTGACGTTTGCATCAGCCGCCTGCGTCATCATCTGGAGGCCAACCCGCGCAAGGCGCAGGTACTACGAACGGTCCGCAATGCAGGCTATTTGCTGGCTTGCGATGTCGAGACACTGGAGTGAGTGCGTCCGCTGCATCGGCATGGCTCCGCAGCCTGCTGACAAGGTTGTGGCCGCAAACGCTGTCTGGCCGCATCGCAGCAATCCTCATCATTGGCATGCTGGCTGCGCAGGCGCTGACCGGAACCATCTGGTGGGAGGTGCGGCAAAGTCAGCTGCTGGAAGTGCCGCTGAGGCTGGTGGCAGCTCGTGCAGCCGATACCTCGGTGCTGTTGTCTGCCATGCCGCGCGAACAGCGAAATACGTTGTTGGAGCAATGGAATACCAACCATTACTCACTGCAGTTGCTCGATGAGATACCCCCGACAGCCGACGAGACCAAGTCTTTCATCGCAGAGGCGCAGGTCTTGATCGCTCAGGTTCTGCAGGAGCGTTTGGGCCGCACTGTGCCTGTGAGGGTACTACAGCTGGGCCTGCGTGGGGAGGAGCAAGTGGACGGTTCTCACTCAGCCAATGTATTGACATCGGGTAGACCAGAGGCTCATGTACGCATGGCCATGCAACTTGCCGACAAGCAGTGGCTGGTGGTGAGTGCACAGGAAAGCGAAATTGGCTATCCGGTACGGCCGCTGCATGCCTTGGCCGACTATGTGCTGCGTGTCTATCTGCTGCGCAGTCTCGTGATCGTGGCGTTTGCATTGGTGGCAGTACGCCTGGCCATGCGACCGCTCCAGCGCATGGCCAGGGCCGCAGAAGCTCTGGGTCGAGATTTGCAAAGCCCTCCACTCGAGACCGATGGACCGCGCGAGGTACAACAGGCGGCGCAGGCTTTCAATGCCATGCAAAAGCAGATCTCAGAGGGAGTGGCCGAGAGAACGCGCTTTCTGGCGGCGGTGTCGCATGACCTGCGTTCTCCCATCACACGGTTGCGCCTGCGTGCCGAAATGCTGGAAACCGAGGCCTTGCGGGCCAAGTTTCGCAATGATCTGCAGGAAATGGAGCATATGGTGTCTTCCACGCTGGACATGCTTACCGGCGCTGATGCTCAGGGGCCGCGTCAGCCAGTGGATATCAATGCCTTGATACAGGGGATGGCACAGGACATACATGAGTCCAGTGGACAGGAGATTCCCATCCATGGGCAGGCAGGCGGTCCTTATGTCGGCTATGCGCAAAGCCTGCGCCGCTGTCTGCAAAATCTGATCGAGAATGCGCTGCGCTATGCCCATGAGGTGCAACTGCATGTCAGCGACGCCCAAGATTTTCTGAGCATCAGCGTGCGCGATCGTGGTCCCGGGATCCCGCCGGATCAGATCTCTCGTGTGCTGGAGCCCTTCTACCGCGTGGAGCATTCGCGCAATGCCTCCTCGGGTGGAGTGGGGCTCGGCCTGTCCATTGCGCAGACCGTGGCGCATGCACATGGAGGCCAGTTGCTGTTGCGCAATCTACCGGGCGGTGGCCTGGAGGCAACGCTGAAGTTGCCGCGCCAGTGACGGCCTGGGCTGAGGTTGTGGCATTGAGTCAGGCACTAGCGGCGCGGCGGATGCAGTCCATGAGCACGTCGCTGTTCATGGACTGGCTACATCTGGATCGCAGGAGAATCTGCGGCTGTCCGTAGCCTGAAGCAGCCCCGGGGTCGGATATCAGTCTGCGCAATGATTTTCAGAGCGCTGGGCCGATATAAACATGTCGAATCACTTCCTAAGTTTTGCGGAAATACTTCATGAACAGCGCAGCCAGTGGCTTCGCTGCGCTGCTCAACGGCACACCGCGCAACTGGACCAAGCCAAGCGCCATGGGTGGTGGCAGTGGCTCCACCTGCAGACGCTGTAGTCCTGCTCCATAAATCTTGTCGTTCAGGAGAATTTCGGGGCAGAAGCCAAGTACGTCTGTGCGCCTCATCAGTTCGCTCATCAGCGTGGACGAGGTGCAGTTGACCATCTTGCGCGGCTCAGCCAAGCCCTGGCCTCGAAGCCAGCTCACCAGCGTCTCGCTCTGGCTGCCCGCTGAGTAGTTCAAAACCCAGGTCGCGTCACGAAGCTCATCCCAGGTTTTCGCCTTGGCCAGCGGATGGCCCTGCCTTCCGGCGGGCATGGCAATTATGTCCATCAGTGGTTTGAAGACAAGTTCATAAGGCAGATCGGTGGGGTCGGCAATGGCCAGCGCGAAGTCCAGTCGTCCCTCGAGCAGAGCCGGAATCAAGCTGCTAAGAAAGCCTTCAC
This sequence comes from Comamonas sp. C24C, assembly GCF_053345995.1. Lineage (NCBI taxonomy): Bacteria > Pseudomonadati > Pseudomonadota > Betaproteobacteria > Burkholderiales > Comamonadaceae > Comamonas > Comamonas sp. C24C. The sequence continues at coordinate 17,915 of NZ_JBKFBC010000016.1, forward strand.
TGAGCGCCAGTTGCACACCCGGTGCCAGTTGTTCGAACGTTTTCCAGACTTCGGGCAGTGCCTTGATCGAAACCAGGGGTGACATCGCAACGGCCACCCGGGCGCCCGAGCCGCCACGGATCAGCCGTACCTCTTCGCGCGCCTTGTCCAGCATCGATAGCGCCAGGCGTGCATGAGATAGCAGCACTTTGCCAGCCGGGGTGAATTCAATGCCCCTGTAGCTGCGTACCAGCAGCTCTGCACCTACATCCTCCTCCAGTTCGCGAAGCGACTTGGTCAGGGCGCTCTGGCTCAGAAAGAGTGCACGGGCAGCAGCGCGTATGGAGCCGCTTTCGGCGACCTGGGTGAAAGCCCGAATCTGATGATTTTTCATGAGGGCAGGGTTTTCATCGGGTGAATCATTTTGGTTGTCTCCTCGGAAAATATACCGGCTTTTGGTGCGATGACCGAGACGCTACAGTTTTTGCATGCACTCGAAATTCAGCTCCTACATAGATACCGATGCCATGCACGCATGGCGCCACGCCATCCATCGTCAGCCCGAACTGGGTTTTGAAGAGTTCCAGACCAGTGCACTGGTCGAGCGTTGCCTGCGCGAGTGGGGCTATGAGGTCACCACCGGCCTTGCGGGAACAGGATTGGTTGGCTCCCTGAAGTTTGGCCCTGGTTCCAGACGCCTGGGACTGCGTGCGGAGATGGACGCACTGCCCATTCAGGAGGACACTGGCCTGCCATGGGCCAGCGAGGTGCCCGGAAAAATGCACGGCTGCGGGCACGATGGTCATACAACCATGCTGCTTGGCGCGGCACAGGCGTTAGCCAAGCTACATCGCGAAGGCAAGCATGCCATGGATGGCATGCTGCATCTGATCTTCCAGCCTGCGGAGGAACTGGGCGGTGCGGGCGGCGCCCAGCGCATGATGAAGGAGGGACTGTTTGCGCGCTTTCCCTGCGACGCGGTTTTTGCCATGCACAACATGCCAGGCATGGAGCAGGGCCAGATACTGTTTCGTGAAGGGGCATGCATGGCCTCCTCCGATAGGGCAACTCTGGTGTTCGAGGGCTGCGGCGGCCACGGCGCCATGCCGCACCTGGCGACCGATCCGACGGTGGTTGCCGCGTCCACGGTAATGGCCTTGCAAAGCATCGTCGCACGCAATGTAGATCCGCTGGCATCGGCAGTAGTCACCGTGGGACGCCTTCAGGCCGGACAAACCTACAACGTGATCCCAGAGACCGCCGAACTGGAGCTGAGCATCCGGGCCCTGAAGCCCGAGGTACGCGATCTGCTGGAGGAGCGGATTCGGGCGGTGGCGCAAGGTCAGGCCGACAGCTTTGGCGCACAGTGTCACATCACCTATGAACGCGGCTATCCGGTGCTGGTCAACTCTCCCGTTGAAACCCAGTTTGCGATGGATATAGCCCGGTCGCTGTTCGGCGACGCACGGGTCGTAGCCAATGCCGATCCGCTGTGCGCGAGTGAAGATTTCGCATACATGCTGGAAGAGCGCCCTGGTTGCTACCTCTTCATAGGCAATGGTGACAACGGTCACACACATGGCTGCGCCTCGGGACCCTGCAATGTGCACAACCCCAGTTTCGACTTCAACGATCGCAACCTCGAAACCGGCGCCACATTCTGGACGGCTCTGGCCCATTCCTTTCTTTCAACCCGCGCCCGAAGCTGATCATGAAAAAACCAGACTCCATCTTCCGTCGACATGCTCTCGTCCTGTCGCTTGGTTCCTTGTGTGTGGCCACATTCGCAATGGGCGCTGCGCGGGCAGCCGATCAGCGTGTGGTGACTCTGCTCGTTCCGTACCCGGCCGGAGGCCTGTCGGATTCCATCGCCCGAGCGATAAGCGCGGCATTGGGTCGGGCCCTGAATCAGCAAGTCATCGTGGACAACCTGGGCGGCGTAAGCGGTTCACTGGCCGCGCAGAAGGTGCTGAACGCGCCCGCTGACGGGCACATGATCTTTCTCGGCTCGCCCAACGAGGTGATTCTCTCGCCCATGGTCAACGCCGCCGTGAAGCTGAGAGCCGAAGACTTTCGCATGCTGGGCCAAGTGGCAGTGAATCCGCTGGTTTTGCTGACACGTGCCACACTGCCCGTGCGCAACGTCGATGAATTCATCGCCTATGCCAAGTCCCAGGACAAAGGTCTGTCCTATGGCAGCGTCGGCATGGGCTCCATGTATCACCTGTTGGCTGAAAGCATGGCGCAGCAGACCCAGATCCACGTCACACATGTGCCTTACAAGGGCATGGCCCCCATGGTGCAGGATGTCGGAGGAAACAGCATCGACTTTGCCATCCTGCCCTATGCAACGAGCTTCAAGGGAATGTCCGAGCAGGGGCGCCTGAGGCTCATCGGGTGGCTGGCTCCCACACGCAGCGAGCTGGATCCTTCCGTGCCCGCTCTTGGAGAAGGCAAGATTCTGAAGAACTTCAGCCATTCCACCTGGGCCGGCCTCATGGTGAGCCGTAAAACTCCCGAGGACATGGTGGTACGTCTGAACAGGGCACTGGCCGAAGTGCTGCGTGATCCCGAGGTACGGCGTCAGATTGCGGCCACCGGATCGGAAGCGCCGCAGCCCCAGACGCTGGCTGAGGCGGAGCGGAAACTCAAAGAAGACACCGTCAAATTTCGCGCCATGGCCAAAAACATTCAACTCCAGCCGCAGTAAGCAGGAAAGGCTGACGCCGTACAGGACGTTTTGGCAAGTGCGGCGGCCAGCGGCGCGCGCACGAAGTTCAGCCTGGGCTGCCTGAAGCTCAAAAGGTCGCACTCAGCTCGCCAAGCTTTGCGACTGACTCTTCCAGGACATGACCGGCGGGGTGCCACTAGCAGGCACGGCCGGGATGCGGCGATCCAGAACGTTTGTCTCGGCGGACATTCTTGCAGGCTTGGGGGACCTGCAGAGCTTGGCTGTGGTTTGCTCGGTGAACCATCAGGGCAAGAGCTCAAACCCCTTTGGCTTTGCTGGCTGCGACTGTTAATGGCGTGATTTTCCCTGCCAGGGCTGCATGCATCAGTCCTTGAAACGTAGCGCAATCCAGATGATTTTTCTCGGGGCAATTGGCCGCGTGCCGCAAGCCGTCACGCACGGCCTTCAGCCGCTTGATGGACTGCTGCACCTGATCTGCCTTGGCAAGCAGCATTTCGCGACTGACCTGCACTTTGCCGTCAGGGGGCAGCATTGAGCGGATTTCGTCCAGTGAGAACCCGGCAGCGCGCCCAAGAGCGATGACTGACAGTCGCTCTAGTACCTGAGCATCGAACAGGCGTCGCTGTCCCTGTCGGCCGATGGAATGTATCAATCCCTTCTCTTCGTAGAAGCGAAGTGTCGATGGGGGTAGCCCGGTTCTTTTTACTACTTCTGAGATTTCCATATTCAGCTATTGCGCTCAAGTGCACTTGAGCACCTACAGTGGTTTACATCACTGTAATCCTCAGAAGCGATGCTAGGAAATGATTAGTCTGACGAGTATTTTTGCACCGGCTCTGGCTGTCGGTATCGGCGCGACATTGCTGATGGACCTGTGGTCTGAAATGCTGCGCCGCATGGGCGTTGCCACCCTGAATTACGCACTGCTTGGACGCTGGTGCCTCCACTGGCGAAGCGGCACCTGGTTCCACCAGTCCATTGGAGAAGCTTCCGCTGCGCATGGCGAAAAAATCATTGGCTGGACGGTGCACTACCTGATCGGCATCCTGTTTGCCATGACGTTCTTGTGTATTGCGGATCCTTCGTGGACAGAGGCTCCTGCCCTGGTGCCCGCGCTGGTATTTGGCGCAGCAACCGTGGCGCTGCCCTGGTTCGTTCTGCAGCCAGCGCTAGGAGCTGGAGTGGCTAGCGGAAAAACACCCCGTCCGTGGCGCAACCGCGCGGTGGGACTGGCTACGCATCTTGTTTTTGGAGGGAGTCTCTATCTTTGTGCGAAAGCAATTGCCTTGATCTAGGTTTCGATTTGCGCAGCAAATGCAGAATGCTCTGCGTCTTGCCAAGACCCTGCATAAAGCGAGCGGCGTAAAGGATTGCACGCCGGCGTATGCCTTCACCCATCAAGCTGCTTTGTCATGGCTCGCGACCTTGAGCAACAAGGTTCTGCCATTTATGGCGATGAGCTCGATCTCGGCGCTGACTTTCATGCCAACGAAGGTTGCGAATACATGGCTGACATTCACATGGGGAGCTGCTGTTTTCTGCCCAGCAACAGAACGGAAGTCAGACTTTCAATGCAGGGTTGTTCCCTGATTCAGAACCCCTAGCTGTTCAATGCCATCACGCTCGTGGTGCTGCTGCCTTTTTGACTGCTGATAGAACGCAGGCAGGTTGAACCAATGGCCTGGGTCGCGGTAATCGGGCTGGCACAGTCATCAGCCAGTGGCAGCTGTTTCGCCGGTACACATTGATAGGTGATTCGCTCGTAGGGGGTGATGTTTGCGATCTGGTTCAATCCTTCAAGGGTGAAAGCCTCGGGCGAGAGGAGCGCCTGAGGCTTTCACTCGCAGTGTTGGTGAATCACACGGGGCGATGCACCAATACCGGAATGCTGCTGTTGACCAGCACGCGCTGGGTTTCGCTGCCCAGCAGAATGCCGGCGATACCCTTGCGGCCGTGCGATGCCATGCAGATCAGATCGCAACGGCTGTCTTGCGCCTGGTGGATGATGGCCTGGTTGATAGAGAGATTCGTCACCCGCGCGGTCTTGCAGTCCACGCCCTCGGCCGCGGCGATGTCCGTCGCAATCTTGAGCACCTGGTCGGCTTCCTTCTCGGCGCTCTTGGCCATTTCTGCAGAGTTGTAGGCCATCATCGCCTCGGCACCATAGATCATGGCGGTGTAATCCGGCATTACATACAGCGCCGTTACCTGTGCACCTTGCTCCTTGGCCAGCTGCATGCCCGCGCGTAGCGCGGCCTCGGAGAGTTTCGAGCCGTCCGTAGGAATCAAAATGTGCTTGAACATATCCCGCCTCCTGGCGCGTCAGCGCGCCTGTTGTTGACCAATGAATTCGATCGAATGCCGTATTCATACTCACACTCCGGGCCGGCCAAAGCAACACACAAAGTCAGTATCCAGACGATTTCTTGATAACAATCAAAACTTTGAAAAGTAATCAAAAGCGCCTCTATCGCTTACCCATAAAGCGATGGAAGCTATCAAAACAGTACTCTTGACGCCTCCTTCGTGGAATGCGCTGCTGCAGGTTGTTGTAGCTGACATGCATCTGGTTTGGCTCTATCGACCGGGCGTGGGGTAGAGTGGGGCGGCCCTTGCTGTTGTGGTTCTGGTTCAGCAAATAGCGGTTGAGCTGCCCACGCTGCATCACCGTACTGAACACCGTGCGGTCCAACTGCTTGGCGGCCCTTATCTGCAGAAAGGTCGGTTCCGTATTGATGACGGCGTGACGACTGTGCCTTGACTCCCTGGCGGCTGCTCAAGGACTCGCATCAATGATCGACACGGCACCAGAATCTGCATGCTGACGAAACCTGGAAGCAAGTTACGGTCTGCTGCTGCAGGTATTTGGCCTGGGCGCAGCCGATAAAGGTGGCTGGCCTTTGCCTTGTACCTGTGGCGCTCTGTGCCATTGCTGATTGGCCCCCCTGCTGGACTGTCAGCAGCTCAGTCAGCGATCACGTCCAGACAATCCGCTTGAACGGAATCCTTCGATGTGTCTCACGACGATCCCTGCGGCTGTGCACGATTCCCGAGCTTGAGCAGGCTTATGAAGTTTCCGAGGCGCGTTTGATGAAGGTGATGCATCAACTTGCCTTGCAAGGCTGGATAGTCACGGTGCGTGGCAAAGAAGGTGGCACGCGCCTTGCCCATATGCCGCAGCAGATCACGGCGCCGTGGTGCGTGGAATGGAGACCGACTTCGCGCTGGTGGAAGCTTTGGCAGCGGCGACCGGCCAGGTTCTTGCCTGCGAGGGTAGGGCAGTGGAAAGTCGATGCGCTGAGAGCGGTCGCGGGCAGTAGTCCCCCTAGTGCTTTTCATGTTCCGGAGAGTGCAGGGCAGGCTATGCGCAGTGGATGCAATCAAGCAAGCCAAGCATGCAATGGCGTGCAGATATCTGCGGATGAGCAGTGAAATCAGCAACTGTCCCAGGTATTAATGAAACTTAGCCAGCTCATATAGCGCCATCAGTCATTGCATGAATGCATGGGTGATAGCTCTATGCATTTGCGATGCTGCAATTACGGTCAGCAGGAGGCCGTCCGTGCGAGGAAGCGGCTGAAGCGAGTGTTACTGCCGTAATGAGGCGGAGGCGAAGATCAACACTGCAAGCAACCGGGTGAGGATGTTGAGCACTTCCTGGGTCCAGGAGGCTGCATAGTCGAGCGGGCACTTTTACTGCCTGAGCATAGGGTTGCAGGGCCATGGCTTTGGACAACAACAGTTCTTTAGCCCGTGCATGTATGCCTCCCAAGCTTTCAAGAGATATTATGATCTATTTAATGTAACTTACATGAATTAATCCAAGGCTCCCAAGCCCTGGATTGGCCCATTCCTAGGCTTTGGTTTTCCAGCTTTCGATGGGCTTTCCATACATCTGCTCGATGGCATCTTGGTAGTAAGCCATCAAGTTCTTGTGCTTGAGCTTAAGGGTAGGGGTCATCAAGCCATTGTCAATGCTCCAGCTATCCCTGACCAGATGGACCGCTCTGGGCACTGCATAACGGGCAAAGCTGCGTGTCTGCTTTTCTATTCTGGCAAGTGCTTCTCTCTCAGCTGCGGCATGGTGCAGGCTGGAAGCGTCATCCGGGTTCAGTCCGACACTCCTGGCAAGCACTTCCCATTCCACTTGGCTGACAACGGCGATACAGGCGATGAAAGGACGATCCTCGCCCACCACAAACACTTGCTCAAACAGGGGATCGACGAGGATGGCTTGTTCCACATCATTGGGAGGCACTTTCTCACCCGTCGACGTCACAATGATTTCCTTGATTCGACCTTTGATTCGGATGCGACCGTTTTCGATGGCGGCCTGGTCCCCGGTTCTGAGCCAGCCGTCGGCAGTAAAGGCTTTGGCAGTGTCTTCTGGACGGTTCCAGTAACCGCGCATCACCACAGGGCCAGAGACCTGCAGTTCCTGATCATCGCCAATGCGGACTTCAATACCCGGCAGCACCCGGCCAACGGTATCGGGCCAGTTGTCGTCGAGGCCGTTGGCACTGACCACAGGGGCGGTTTCGGTCATTCCGTAACCTTGCAGCATGGGCAGGCCCAGACCCAGAAAACAGCGCGCAATGGTCGGAGACAAAGGGGCTCCGCCGCTCACGGCCACGCGTAGCCGGCCTCCAAACTGTGCGAGCAGGGGTTGTGCGACAAGCCTGCGTAGCAGCCAGGCTGGCAAGGCAGAAGCCCAGCTTGCTTGGGCATCGAGCTGCTCGCTCAAGGGGATGCCTTGACGAGCGCAAAAACTCTCCCAGCCCTTGTTGACTGCCGCCTCGAACAGTTTGCGCTTGAAGCTGCTGGAGGCAAGCGATTCCTGAACCTTGGCATAAACACGTTCATAGATGCGAGGCACGGATATCAGCACGGTCGGCTTGACCTGCTTCATATCCTGCGCAAGTTGTGCGACAGAACGCGCATAGGCCACGCAAGAGCCGGTGGCAATGGCCAGGTAGTAGCCAGCAGTGCGCTCGAAAGTATGTGAGAGCGGCAGAAACGAGAGGAAGACGTCCTCGGGAAAAGCCTTCACACGTTGCATCACAGCGTGCAAGTCGCTGACCACATTGTCATGGGTGAGCATGACCCCCTTGGGCTTTCCGGTCGTACCCGAGGTATAGACAATGCCTGCCAGCTGTGTTTTGTCTGGTGGCTCGGGGAGGGCAGAGGTATACCGTTGACCTGCCTGAAGCCATGCGGACAAGACGATGAGCGGCTTTCGCTGCAGGGTCTTCACGGACTCCTGCTCTGCTTGTTCGGCAGGTATGGGAGAGGCGCTCGGTGACTCGTTGGTACGGCCTTGCTGTGCGTGGATCACGGCCTGAAGTTCGGGCAGCTCCTGACCGGTAGCGCAAATTTTTTGCCAGGCCTTGGCATCGGCCACAACCAGCAACGACGCAGCCGAATCGGCAAGGATATAGGCAATGCTGCCGGCATTGTCGATGGCATGCAGAGGAACGGGCACATAGCCGCAGCGCAGACAGGCCTGGTCGATGGTCATCGCATCAAAGCCATTGGGTAGCAGGATTGCCACCCTTGCACCGGCAGGAAGATTCGATGCGCACAAGGCGCGGCTCCACAATGCGACGCGCTCGGCGGTCTCGGCCCAGCTCAGGCTTTTCCAGGCATTCGTGGCTTCGTCGAACTCCCGGTAGGCCTCGGCCGCTGGCGTGGCGCTGACCCGCATGGCCAGGAGCTCCGGCAAGGTCTGCACCTGCTCGATAGTCAGATGTCGATTCTCTGTCTGGAGGCCCAGTACGTCGATTTCACTTTGTTGGTTCATGCGCTTACCTTCAAGAAGCAGGCAGTTTCCCGCTACGTGAATGATAGCGTTATGAAAATTCGGGACTCAGAATGCCGCTCCGAGCGGGATATCGATGCTTTGGTAGCAGACGGCAATGTAATGGTGCAGGCGCTGTTGCTCGTCGCGCACTGCCGTCAGAGAAATTTGGTGCCGGTTCATGTCATGTTGCATGACGCACGGGCCTTGCCAGTGTCCTTTTCTACCGATTTCCGTCCAGATCTGCGACCACTGGACATCCGAATCGTCATCGCCACGGATGAAAAGGCTGGCGAACTCCTTGTTCTTGGCGGCCTGGCGCTTCAAGCCGCTGATACGCGCAAAAGCCGGATTGATGTCCACGATTTTTCGGTTCGCATCCAGTACCACCATGCCTTCGTGGGAATGATCGAATACCGTGGCTGCGATATGCAATTGGCGCTCGGTTCGCTTGCGGTCCGAGAGGTTGGTCAGAAGACCCACATACATCCGCTGACCCCGTGCCTCGGCCTGGCTCAATGCCAGACGCATTGGAACCAGCGTACCGTCCTTGTGCTGACCCAGCACCTCTGAAATCTTGTTCTGCAGAGGGGGCGCGTTATTGCGCTGGCCGGCTTCATGCTGTTCCAGATAGTAATCATGCTGGGTGACTAATGCGGCCGGCATGAGCATTTTCACGTTCTTGCCCAATACTTCCTCCGGGCTCCAGCCGAATATGACTTCCGCTGCAGGGTTGTAATCCGTCACACGGCCCTGATTGTCGATGCAGATAATTCCATCCGCTGCCATATTGACCAAGGCTTGCAGTCTGGCTTCATTCATATCCACTTTCTGCCAGCGACTACGGTAATGGATCAAGGCATTGGCCTGTGCAATCAATCCTCCGAATAGAAGCGTAATCAGGGCAATCGTCAGCGCCAGAATCAGGCGGTCGTTCGATGTTGTTGCATCATGAATCTCATGGTCGGACGTGACTCGCAGCGCCAGCATGGCTGTGTAATGCATGCCGGATATTGCTGCGCCCATGGTGACAGCTGCCAGTGTCTTGCGCCAATGATCCTGTTTGAGTTTAAAGCGCGCCAGCCCGAAACGGACCCAGAGCGCAAGCGTAGCCAGTGCCACGCCGACAACCAGGGAGATGAAAAACCAGGCGGCTGAATACTGGTGGGTCGCCGGCGTGCGCATTGCAGCCATGCCGCAATAATGCATGGCTGCAATGCCAATGCCCACCGCCAATCCTCCCAGGATCAATTGCCTGATATTGAGCTCATTGTGAGTCAGCAGGGCGAGAGCCACTGCAGACGCCGCAATGCCCGGGATAATGGAAAGGACCGTGACCGTCAAATCATACTGAACCGCCGCATGCAGGGAATAAGCGAGCATGCCGATAAAATGCATGGCCCATATGCCTATGCCTAATGCCAGCGATCCGCTCACAATAGACCAGTAGCGCAATTGTCGTGAAGTGGCTGATCGGGCAAAAGACGCATGGCGCAATGCCTGTCCGGAAGCAATCCAGCAAACTGCCAGCGACAGGGTTACAAGCAAAGGGTCATATTCGCCCTTGATCAAGTGAGCGTCAGCAGAGGAGCCCCAGAAAAATTGCGCCAGCATGAATCATGATCCTGTAACACTGAAAGCACATTCAGTTACTTTGCGAGCATCGCATGAATCGGGTAATCCAATATTTCAAATTTGTAGGATAAATACCAAAGCGAATTTCCCATAGGCTGACAAAGAGGGCTCGTCTAGATCGCCGCATCGAGTCCATTCGCGAAATGCTGCTGCACTGCGCTCATGGCGATTTTTGGATCGCGCCGCAGCAATGCCTGCATGATGGCTTCGTGCTCTGCCAGAGAGTCTTCGATACGGCCTTGCTTGAACAGCGACTTGTGGCGGTTGAGCTTCATGACCTTGCGCAGATCGGCTACCAGCTGGTTACGCCAGCGGTTATCGGCAATGTCGAGAATCTGCATATGGAAGCTTTCGTTGAGCGCGAAAAACCGCTCGGCGTCGGCTGTGTTCTGTTTCAGCTCTTCATGAGTCTGCTGCAGACGCTGCAATTGCTCATCCGTGGCCTTGCCTGCGACCTCGGCCGCTGCATCTGCCTCCAGCAGGCTCAGCAATCGATAGACGTCGGAGATGTCCTTGCGTGAGACCTCAGTCACATAGGCGCCCCGGCGCAGCTTCATGGTCACCAGGCCTTCGGCCGCCAGCACCTTCAGTGCCTCGCGCAGGGGCGTGCGGCTGATGCCGTATTCCTCGGCAATCTTCAGCTCGTCGATCCAGGCACCAGGTTCAAGCTCCCGCCGGAAGATGCGCTGGCGCAATTGCTCTGCGACCTGCTCATATAGCGCAAGAGGAGTAAGTGTTTTGCTTGTCATTACGCGTGATTATATGCTGCAAGTATTTTGAATTCATAATTATGAATCATGTACACTAGGCGCATCTAGGTAGTTCACCGCAATTCCAAACTTCACTGCGCGCACCGCATACGAGAGACAACATGAGCCAAGAGAATCCGGTACAGGACCCACAAGAATTCGCACCCGCTGATCTGCAAGCCTGGAACAAGGCCGCCAACAAGGCGGCTCCTGGCGGTGATATCAACAACCTGAACTGGGTCACGCCGGATGGCATCACCGTCAAGCCGCTGTACACGGCGGAAGACACAGAAGATCTCCCATTCACCAACACGCTGCCGGGATTCGCCCCCTACATCCGCGGTCCCCAGGCCACCATGTATGCAGGGCGGCCTTGGACGATCCGCCAGTACGCGGGCTTTTCCACCGCCGAGGAATCCAACGCCTTCTATCGCAAGGCGCTGGCCGCCGGCGGCCAAGGTGTTTCCGTCGCATTCGATCTGGCCACCCACCGCGGCTATGACTCCGATCATCCACGTGTGACGGGTGATGTGGGCAAGGCCGGCGTGGCGATTGACTCCGTCGAGGACATGAAGATCCTCTTCAACGAGATCCCCCTGGACAAGGTCTCCGTCTCCATGACCATGAACGGCGCCGTGCTGCCTGTGCTGGCCGGCTATGTGGTGGCAGCCGAAGAGCAGGGCGTCCCGCAGGACCAGCTCGCCGGAACGATTCAGAACGACATTCTGAAAGAGTTCATGGTGCGCAACACCTATATCTACCCGCCCAAGCCGTCGATGAAGATCATTGGCGACATCATCGAGTACACGAGCCAGAACATGCCAAAGTTCAACTCGATCTCGATTTCGGGCTATCACATGCAGGAAGCCGGCGCCAACCAGGCTCTGGAAATGGCTTTCACACTGGCCGACGGCAAGGAATATGTGAAGACCGCCATTGCCAAGGGCATGGACGTGGATGCTTTCGCGGGCCGTCTGTCCTTCTTCTGGGCCGTGGGCATGAACTTCTACCTGGAAGTGGCCAAGATGCGTGCCGCGCGCCTGCTGTGGTGCCGCATCATGAAGGGCTTCGATGCCAAGAACCCCAAGAGCCTGATGCTGCGCACGCACAGCCAGACTTCGGGTTGGTCGCTGACCGAGCAGGACCCATACAACAACGTGGTCCGTACCACGATCGAAGCCATGGCAGCCGTGTTTGGCGGCACCCAATCCCTGCACACCAATGCGCTTGACGAGGCCATTGCCCTGCCTACGGAGTTCTCGGCCCGCATTGCCCGCAACACGCAGCTGATCATTCAGGAAGAGACTCATATCACCAATGTGATCGACCCCTGGGCTGGCTCCTACATGATGGAGAAACTGACCCAGGAAATGGCCGACAAGGCTTGGGCCATCATCGAGGAAGTCGACGCAATGGGCGGTATGACCGCCGCTGTGGACAGCGGCTGGGCCAAGCTCAAGATCGAAGCCGCCGCCGCCGAGAAGCAGGCGCGTATCGATTCCGGCAAGGAAGTCATCGTCGGTGTCAACAAGTACAAGCTGGCCAAGGAAGACCCGGTCGATATCCTGGAAGTGGACAACGTCAAGGTGCGTGACAGCCAGATCGCGCGGCTCAAGAATATCAAGGCGAAGCGCGATGCAGCCCAGGTGGAAGCTGCACTTGCTGCCATCACGGCAGCGGCAGAATCCGGAGAGGGCAATCTGCTGGATCTGTCCATCAAGGCCGTGCGCCTGCGTGCCACGGTAGGTGAAGTCTCCGACGCGATGGAAAAGGCGTTTGGTCGCCATCGCGCCGATACCCAGAAGGTGACCGGTGTGTATGCTGCCGCTTATGACTCGGCCGAAGGCTGGGACAAGCTCAAGGAAGAGATCAACACCGCTTCGCAGGCCATGGGCCGACGCCCCCGCGTGATGATCGCCAAGCTGGGTCAGGACGGTCACGACCGCGGCGCCAAGGTCGTCGCAACCGCCTTTGCCGACTTGGGCTTTGACGTGGACATGGGGCCGCTGTTCCAGACACCCGAAGAATGCGCGCGCCAGGCCATCGAGAACGATGTGCACGCCGTGGGCGTCTCCACTCTGGCCGCCGGGCACAAGACTTTGGTGCCGGCCATCATTGCCGAGCTCAAGAAGCAGGGGGCGGACGACATCATCGTCTTCGTGGGCGGCGTGATTCCCGCCCAGGACTATGATTTCCTCTACAACGCCGGCGTCAAGGGCGTATACGGCCCCGGCACTCCCATTCCGGCCAGCGCCAAGGATGTGCTGGAGCAGATCAAGAAGGCCAACGGTCTTTGATCGGCCGGCAAGCATCGATAGCAAAGGCGATCGCAACGTGACCCCTGAGCAAATGCAAGACGGCATCCTGCGCGGCAACCCTGCCGTGCAGCGCCGGGCCATGGCCAAGGCCATTACCTTGCTTGAATCCTCCCGGGCCGACCACCGTGAACAGGCTGACGGTCTGCTCACCGCTCTGTTGCCGCACACGGGCAAGGCATTTCGCCTTGGCATCAGCGGCGTGCCGGGCGTCGGCAAATCTACCTTCATCGAAGCCTTGGGCCTGTTCCTGATAGAGAAGGGTCTGCGTGTGGCCGTGCTGGCGATTGATCCGTCCAGTACCGTTTCGGGCGGCTCCATCCTCGGCGACAAGACCCGCATGGAGCAATTGTCCATGCGGCTGGAGGCCTATATCCGCCCCAGTCCCAGCAGCGGCACGCTGGGCGGCGTGGCCGAAAAGACGCGCGAGGCTATGCTGGTCTGCGAAGCCGCCGGTTATGACGTGGTCATCGTCGAAACTGTGGGCGTGGGCCAGAGCGAGATCGCCGTGCACGGCATGACGGACATGTTCTGCGTGCTGCAGCTGCCCAATGCGGGTGACGACCTGCAGGCCATCAAGAAGGGCGTGATGGAGCTGGCCGACCTGGTGGTCATCAACAAGGCCGACATTGACCCCCATGCCGCCACGCGTGCCCAGGCCCAGATCACATCGAGCCTGCGCCTGCTGGGCATGCACGGCAATCCCGACCACGCCAACACCGGCGCGCTATGGCAGCCGCGGGTGCTGCAGATCAGTGCCTTGCTGGGCCAGGGCGTGGAGGGGTTCTGGGCTGCAGTCAGCAGCTTCAGGGAACTGCAAACCGCCAACGGCCGTCTGGCCCTGCGCCGCGAGAAGCAGGCTCTGGCCTGGATGTGGGAGCGCATCGACTTCGGCCTCAAGCAGGCGTTTCGCCAGCATCCGCAGGTCAAGGCCATGCTCCCCGTCCTTCAGGACGATGTGGCAGCGGGTCGTATCGCTGCCAGTACCGCAGCAAGAAATCTGCTTCTAGCCCAAATGCAGTAGGCGCTAGTAGCTCTTATTACCATAGCATCGCAGCATCACCATTGCGAGACAAGCAACCCAAATCACGTTAGAGGACAAGCATGCAAGACGATATCCTGAAGCAGCTGGAAGCCAAGCGAGAACTCGCTCGGTTGGGTGGGGGACAAAAGCGCATCGATGCGCAGCACAAGAAAGGCAAGCTGACGGCGCGCGAGCGTATAGAGCTGCTGCTGGACGACGGCACTTTTGAAGAATGGGACATGTTCGTGGAGCATCGCTGCACGGACTTCGGCATGGAAAACACCAAGATCCCCGGAGACGGCGTGGTCACCGGCTACGGCATGATCAACGGCCGTCTGGTCTTTGTGTTCAGCCAGGACTTCACGGTGTTCGGCGGTGCACTTTCCGAAACCCATGCCGAGAAGATCTGCAAGGTGATGGACCAGGCCATGAAGGTCGGCGCCCCCGTCATCGGCCTCAACGACTCGGGTGGTGCGCGTATCCAGGAAGGCGTTGCCTCTCTCGGCGGCTATGCCGATGTGTTCCAGAAGAATGTGCTGGCCTCGGGCGTGGTGCCCCAGATCTCCATGATCATGGGCCCCAGCGCCGGCGGCGCCGTGTACTCGCCGGCCATGACCGACTTCATCTTCATGGTCAAGGACAGCTCCTATATGTTCGTGACCGGTCCCGAAGTCGTGAAGACCGTGACGCACGAGGAAGTCACGGCCGAAGAGCTGGGCGGGGCCATCACCCACACCACCAAGAGCGGCGTGGCCGACATGGCATTCGACAACGACGTGGAGGCACTGATGATGCTGCGTCGCCTCTATAACTACCTGCCTTTGAACAACAAGGAAAAGGCTCCTGTGCGCGAGACCACCGATCCCGTGGGTCGCGCCGATCTGTCGCTGGATACGCTGGTGCCCGAAAACGCCAACAAGCCCTACGACATGAAGGAGCTGATTCTCAAGACTGTGGACGATGGCGATTTCTTCGAGTTGCAGCCCGAGTACGCCAAGAACATCATCATCGGCTTTGCCCGCATGGCCGGTCAGACCGTGGGCGTGGTGGCCAATCAGCCCCTGGTGCTGGCCGGTTGCCTGGATATCAAGTCTTCCATCAAGGCCGCGCGCTTCGTGCGCTTTTGCGATGCCTTCAACATCCCCGTGGTCACCTTCGTGGACGTTCCCGGTTTCATGCCCGGTACCTCTCAGGAATACGGCGGCATCATCAAGCACGGCGCCAAGCTGCTGTATGCGTATGCCGAAGCCACAGTGCCGAAGATCACCGTCATCACCCGCAAGGCCTATGGCGGCGCGTACGACGTGATGGCTTCCAAGCATTTGCGCGGCGACGTGAACCTGGCCTGGCCCCATGCCGAAATTGCCGTGATGGGTGCCAAGGGCGCGGTGGAGATCATCTTCCGTGAGGACAAGAACGATCCGGTGAAGCTGGCTGCACGCGAAGCGGAATACAAGGAGCGCTTTGCCAACCCCTTTGTGGCCGGAGCACGTGGCTTTATCGACGATGTGATCCAGCCGCACGAAACACGCAAGCGCATCTGCCGCTCGCTGGAAATGCTCAAGAACAAGCAGCTGGACAACCCCTGGCGCAAGCACGGGAACATCCCCCTGTAAGAACAAGAAGAACCAGGAGATATATCCATGTTTACCAAGATTCTGATTGCCAACCGCGGCGAGATCGCCTGCCGAGTCATCGCCACCGCCCGCAAGATGGGCATCCAGACCGTGGCGGTCTATTCCGACGCCGACAAGGACGCGCGCCATGTCAAGCTGGCCGACGAGGCCGTGCGCCTGGGCCCCGCCCCCAGCCGTGAGTCCTATCTGCTGGGCGAGAAAATCATTGAAGCCTGCAAGCAGACCGGCGCACAGGCGGTGCACCCCGGCTACGGTTTTCTCTCGGAGAACGAGGGCTTTGCCAGGCGCTGCGAAGAAGAGGGCATTGCCTTCATCGGCCCCAAGTCGCATTCCATTGCTGCCATGGGTGACAAGATCGCGTCCAAGAAGCTGGCCGGCGAAGCCCAGGTCAACACCATCCCTGGCTACAACGACGCCATCGCCGGGCCCGAGCAGGCCGTGGAAATCGCCAAGGGCATTGGCTACCCCGTGATGATCAAGGCCTCGGCCGGTGGCGGCGGCAAGGGTTTGCGTGTGGCCTTCAACGACAAGGAAGCCTTTGAAGGTTTTGCCTCCTGCCAGAACGAAGCGCGCAACAGCTTTGGCGACGACCGCATCTTCATCGAGAAGTTTGTGCAGGAGCCCCGCCACATCGAAATCCAGATTCTGGGCGACAGCCACGGCAACGTGGTTTACCTGAACGAGCGTGAGTGCTCGATACAGCGCCGTCACCAGAAGGTGATCGAAGAAGCGCCGTCGCCCTTCATCAGCGACGCCACCCGCAAGGCCATGGGCGAGCAGGCCGTGGCCCTGGCCAAGGCCGTCAAGTACCAGAGCGCCGGCACCGTGGAGTTCGTGGTCGGCAAGGATCAGGACTTCTACTTCCTGGAGATGAATACCCGTCTGCAGGTCGAGCACCCGGTGACCGAATGCATCACCGGCCTTGACCTGGTCGAGCAGATGATTCGTGTGGCCGCCGGCGAAAAACTGTCTTTTGCCCAGGCCGATGTGAAGCGCGACGGTTGGGCCATCGAGTGCCGTATCAACGCCGAAGACCCGTTCCGCAACTTCCTGCCTTCGACCGGCCGTCTGGTTCGCTTTGCACCGCCTGAGCAGACCATGTGGCAGTCCGATGCCGAGCATTTGAACGGTGTGCGTGTGGATACCGGCGTCTACGACGGCGGCGAGATCCCCATGTACTACGACTCGATGATCGCCAAGCTCATCGTGCACGGCAAGGATCGCAACGACGCCATCGCCAAGGCCCGTGAAGCGCTCAACGGCTTTGCCATCCGCGGCATCAGCTCCAACATTCCGTTCCAGGCAGCTCTGCTGGCACACCCGGACTTTGTCTCGGGCAAGTTCAACACCGGCTTCATCGCCCAGCACTATGCCGAAGGCTTCCATGCCGAGGACGTGCCCCACGATGATCCCGACTTCCTGGTGGCTTTGGCGCTGTTCCGCAATCGCCGCTACCGTGCGCGAGCATCGACCATCACCGGCCAGATGCAAGGCCACCAGGTGCAGGTGGGCGAGAAGTACACTGCCGTGGTTCTAGGTGCTGAAGGCAAGAACCAGTATGTGACTGGCGAGGTGACCGACTTCGATGCCCAGGCACGCGTCTGCAAGGTCGTCATCGGCGACAAGGCCTACGAGTTCCGCAGCAATGCCGACATTCGCGACCTGGTCGTGCGCGGCGTCTGCAACGGCAAGGCTTTCACCTGCCAGATCGAACGCGGCAATGGCAAGAACCCGCTGGCACTGCGCGTCATCCACAACGGCACGCAAGCCGATGTGCTGGTGCTCTCGCCCAAGGGCGCAGAGATGCACAAGCTCATGCCTTACAAGGCCCCGCCCGATCTGTCCAAGTTCCTGCTCTCGCCCATGCCCGGCCTGCTGGTCGACGTGGCGGTGCAGCCGGGGCAGAAGGTGCAGGCCGGCGAGAAGCTGGCCGTCATCGAAGCCATGAAGATGGAGAACATTCTGTTCGCGGCCCAGGACGGCGTGGTCAGCAAGATCAGCGCCGCCAAGGGAGATTCGCTGGCGGTGGACGACATCATTCTGGAATTCGAGTGATGCCGGCTTTTCGGGGCCGGCCGGTATGGAATGCCGTCGCAGCCCTCAGGCCCTGAAATCGGAAGCCCGCAAGGCTTTGGCTTTGCGGGCTTTCCAGTTTTCATTAGAAAATAGCGATATCCCTTATCCAGTAATCGTAAGTAGCTATGATATTGAAAGCATCTGCAACGATTCCCGGTCGCACCAAGTTCGTTCGTGCCTTGCTGGCTGTGGTGGGCTTGCTGCTGTTGGTCGACGCATTGGTGCTGATGTGCCTGGGGCACTTCAATGTAGGGGTGGTGTTGCCCGCCGGGTTGGGCGCTGTGGCTTTGGGGCTGAGCTGGAAATGGCGGGCGGTGCAGCACTGGCGTGCAGCCAGGCCTCTGCATGCAAGGCTCTGGTCGCTGGCCTGGGCCGGCCTGGTGCTGTGGCTGATCAGCCTTTTCTGGTTCTGGAGCCGCCTGTCCGGCCTGGGGCTGGAGCCACAGCAAGTGCCGCCCGTGCAATCCATCGTCGTGCTGGGCAGCGGTACGCTCGACGGCCACCCAAGGCCGGTGCTGGCCGCGCGGCTGGATCAGGCGGCGCAACTGGCCAAGCTGCAGCCCCAGGCCTTGGTCGCCGTTTGTGGCGGTGTCGATTGGGGTGAAAAAGAGTCTGAGGCCGAGGTCATGGCCCGCTATCTGCAGCAGCGTCACGGTATTGCTGCGCAGCGGCTGGTGCTGGAAAAGCTCAGCACGAGCACCGAGCTGAACCTCAAGCTCAGCCGGCCCTTACTGGCCGAGCGCGGCGTGGCTGCGGATGCACCCATGGCCATGGTCAGCAGCGACTTTCATCTGATGCGCGCCATGGACATTGCAAAGCGGCAGGATCTGCCTCAGGTGTATCCCGTGGCGGCTCCGACCCCTCTGGCCACGCGTTTCAATGCCTGGCTGCGCGAATACTTTGCCATGGCCAGCAGCTGGTTGCTGGGCGAGGTCTGATATTTCAATAAAAACCAGCTCTAGCGCTTGCCAGTATTGCGCTTTAAGCTATCACTAAAGGAGTCATTCATGAGCAATCGTCCTTTCAAGGTTCTAGGCATTCAGCAAGTCGCCATCGGTGGCACCGATAAACAGCGCATGAAAAAGCTGTGGGTGGACATGCTGGGTCTGGAGCAGACCGGCACCTTTCAGAGCGAGCGCGAAAACGTGGACGAGGACATTCTGTCCATGGGGCGGGGCGCGATGAAGGTGGAAGTGGACATCATGCAGCCCATGGACATCGAGAAAAAGCCCGCCGTGCACGCCACGCCGCTGAACCATATCGGCCTGTGGATCGACGATCTGCCCAAGGCCGTGGAATGGCTGACGGCCAATGGCGTGCGATTTGCTCCTGGCGGTATCCGCAAGGGAGCGGCAGGCTATGACATCACTTTCCTGCACCCCAAGAGCAATGACGAGTTTCCGATTGCCGGCGAGGGCGTGCTGATCGAGCTGGTGCAGGCTCCGGCAGACGTGATTGCGGCGCTGGGTTGAGCGCTTCAGGCTTCGGCTGGCAGATTGCTGCAGCGTGAAAGCGGCGACTGCTCTCAGAACTGATAGCCGAGCTTAATCCCGAACGCCGTGGCGGACTCGGCATCGAAAGCCGCCAGGGTCGTGCCGCCGCTGGAGATATCAACCGAGCCCAGACGCTGGTAGCTCAGCCAGGGCGTGAGCTTGAACTGTCCTTGCTGATAGCTCACCCCCACCGTGTAGCCAAGGCGGCCATCGGTGGGGCGCAATGGCGACATCGCGGCCTTGTCGCTGCGCTTGTCATAAGCCACGGCGACAAAGCCGGACCAGTTCGCCGCCAGCCTCTGCCCAAGACCCAGCGTGTAGGTGGTTGTGTCCTCCATGTCCGCCAGGCTGCGGCCTGGGGGTATCGCTGCCAAGGTTTGCGGGTGTAGCCGGAATTGCGACCAGTTGGTCCAGCGGATCTGTCCAAAGAGCAGGGTGCTTGGCGTGATGCCTGTCTGAACATCGAGGTTGAAGCTCTGCGGAGCAGTAGATGCGGTCCTGGTTTCGCCCGGCCATAAGTTTTCACGGGTTGAGATCTTGTGCTTGATGGCCGAGTAATAGGTCGCAGCGACGCGCAAAGTCATATCCGGGCGCTCATAGCTCATGCCCAGCAAGTAGCCTGGCTCGGTACTGGGCCTGAAATCCACCCGGTATCCATTGAGCGCTCCAAATACCATGCCCCCCAGGGCGACATGTCCTTCGGTGCGCTGCAGACGCAGACCGCCATGCACGGCCCAGTGCTCATCCCAGCGGTAGCGCAGCGCCCCCATGAGCTCATGGCTGCTCACGCGGGCCTGCGTGCCGCCAAAAAGAGGCGATTGCTGTGGGCTGTAAGCGATGTCAAGGCCAAAAGGCTTGCTCAACATCAGCAGCACCGAGGTGCGTGGATTTACATCCTGCTTGTAGGCAAAGCCCCATTGGGTGTAATCGTCGGCGACTTGCCCGGTGGACTTTCCCAGGGCATCCGTGCCCTGGATCCGGGGCCGGACCGTATAGGTCTCTACGGAAAGATAGCGACCGTTTTCAAACAAAGGCCCAAGGTCCTGGCCAGTTCTATCAAGGCCGCCGGCCTGGGCGCAGAGCCCCCACATCATGGCTGCACAGCCAGCCCCCGCTTTTGCTTTTCTCAACGCCTGCTCCAACGCTCTGATTTCATTTGCATGAATGTAATTTAATGTATCTACATGACAGGTGAACAGGTCTAATTGGAGGATGCTGGCTTGAGTAGTTGATGCTGCCGCTGCAGTGAAGAGCCTGCCGCCTGGCTTATGCTGTGCGTTGCGATTGATCACCGCCCGAAGCCCAAAGCCGCGCAGAAAATGCCTTCCATCTCGACCGACTCCACGACCGCTTACTACGACCGCCAATACAACGCCCGCGCCAGCGTGCAGGATCCGCTGGCATATCTGGCGCGCTACACGCAGGAAAGCCAGGCCGCATTTGCCTTGTCCGGCGCAGTTCGCAACCAGCGCTACAGCCCCAGGGCTACGGATGTTCTGGATATCTATCTGCCCTCAGCCCAGGCAGGTACCGCACAAGCTGCGCCTGTTTTCATCTTCATCCATGGCGGCTACTGGAAGGCCTTGGGCAAGGATGATTCGGCTTTCATGGCACCGGCGCTGACGCAGGAGGGCGCCATCGTCGTTGTGCCCGACTACGATCTGGCCCCGTCCGTCACGCTGGACCATATCGTCGATCAGATGCGTCAAGCCTATGCCTGGGTGGTGCGCAATATCGCCATCTACGGCGGTGATGCCCGCAATATCTGTGTCTGCGGAAGCTCGGCCGGGGGACATCTGGCGGGCATGCTGCTGGCCAAGGGTTGGCAACAAGACTACGACCTGCCAGCGCAGGCCGTGCCTCGGTCTGTATTGACCTTGAGCGGTCTGTTCGACCTGCAGCCGCTGTTGACGACCCATATCAACGGCTGGATGCAACTCGACGACGCTGCCGCCATACGCAACAGTCCCCGCTTTCTGCTGCCCGATGCGAGTACCCATGCTCAATGCCAGTTGCATGTGAGCTGTGGGGAGTTTGAAAGCCATGAATTCAAGCGCCAGTCGCGCGACTATCTGGCTGCCTGGCAGGCACGCTGTCTGCCGGGGCAATGGGTGGAAGCGCCAGCGACCAACCACTTTGATTTGCCACTGCAACTGGCCGATCCGCAATCCACCATTCATCGAGCTGCGCTGCAGCTGATGGGGCTTGATCAATCCTCGTCCAGCATGCGCGCCGCCTGATTGTTGAGTGCCGAGTCGGCCCGGAAGTAGCCGAGCACGGTGTTTACGCTATGGTGCCCCGTCAAGGCCATGGTGTCGGCCAGCGGCAGATTGCGTCTGCCGGCCTCGGTCACAAAGCCCGAGCGCAGCGAGTGTGCGGAAAAATCCCCTTCCACGCCCGCCAGCGCACAGCGCTCCTTGACAATATTGCGCACGGCGGCGGGAGTCAGCGGCTCTGCCACATGGCCTCCTTTGCGAATGCGCCTGAAGATAGGACCATCGGTGATGGCGGCCGCGTCCAGCCATGCCCTCAGGGCGATGGCGGCACGGCCGGTGACGGGCTTGTGATTCTCGGGGGCGTCGGTGCCGCTCTGGTTGGTCTTGCTATGGCTCAGGGTGTAGATGAATTCCCCATCAGCCACGGCGCGCAGAAAACGCATATCGGCGCCGGCCACTTCGGATCGGCGCCGCCCGCCGCTGGCCCAGGCAAACAGCAGCAGCGCCCGGTCGCGCAGGCCGCGCAAGCTGTCGTCACAGCTGGCCAGCAGTGCCTCCAGCACATCGCGCGTCAGCGCCTCTTTTTTCTGGGGTAGATCACCACGTCTTGCATAGGCCTTGCGGGTGCGTGACATCAACTCCCTGACGGCCCCATCCTGACAGGGGTTGGGCATGGCATGCACCTGATGTGCCTTGGACATCACGGCCATGCGATGCACCAGCGTGCTGTGCGAGGGTGCCCCTTTTTTCCCCTTGTAGCCGGCAGCTACCAGGGCGTCGTCGATATCGGGCGGCATTTCATTGAGCAGGCCTGCACCGCTCTGCCTCTGGGCATGATCGATGATGAACTGCAGCACCGTAGCCACTTGCAGCGGCAGTTGCATGGGCTGGCCCATACGCAGCAGGTGCCAAGCCGCCCAGTAACGCATGGCGCTTTGATAGCTGCTGCGCGTATTGCTGGATTCGCCTTCATGCATCAGCTCCTTGATGGCTTCATGCGCTTTGGGTGCCAGGGCGCCAGCCGGCATATCCAGCACCTGTAGGCGGTTGGCATCAAAGGCCGCTGGAGCAGGGAAGGGCGAGGGCTTGCGTGAATCCATGACGCTATTTTCGCCCTGACTTGCATGCCGGCTGAAATCGTTGGGCAGCTTAGGGGCTGTCGGCAAAGGCGGTGCAGCACCGCAGACCGTGTTGCTCTGGCTGTCTTTACTCACGCCAAGTCTGGTGGCTTCAACTCAGTGCGCAAGCCAGCGGCTGATGGCAGCTATCGCTTACCTATCAATGACAGCGATCAGGACACTGCTTGGCGGCGCCAGGCCGGCCTGTTCACGGGCCCTGGCAGAACAGCCGGTGTGTCCAGGGCAACGAAATTGCTCTCGCTCGAACGCAGAACGGACTCCACCCTTAATCAAAGGGATAAAAACGGGTTAATGTACGTTGTCATCTGTATGAAAATTTCTTACGTAATATTTATTACATCAGATGTATTGTGTATTACGTATGTAGTTAATAGATCACGATAACAATCACTTATCGTTAGTTATTTGAAGAATAGATATGAATACAAGCAAAACCACGTCCAGAGGCGTGCAGGAGTCCGATGTCTGGGCTGCAGCCGATGTCTTGATTGCCCAGGGTCTGCGCCCGACCATAGAGCGCGTGCGCCAGCAGATAGGGCGAGGCTCTCCGAATACAGTCAGTCCCATGCTGGAAACCTGGTTTGCCACGCTAGGGCGTCGCCTGGGGGTTGCGGGAGAACAGGATCCATCCGTGCTGCAGTCGGTGCCGGACCCTGTGCAGCGCCTTGCCGAAGAGCTCTGGAATACCGCACAGGAAGAGGCGAAAGCCTCAGCCAGCAAGGCCTTGGACCTTCGTGAGCAGGCTTTGAAAGCCGAGGAGCAGGCCTTTGTGGCACAGCAGGAGCAACTCGCTCAGCGAGAGGCAACCATGGAAGCGCAAAAAGATGCGCTGAACCAAGCCCTGCAGACGGCCCAGAACCACGCCCAGGATCTTGCACGTCGTCTTGACGAGATGCAGCAGACGCTGCAGGAGCGCGATCAGCGCCTGGAAGAGCTGCGTGACGAGTTGGGCAATGCCGTGCGCCAGCGTGAGTTGCAGCAGCAAAAGCACAGCGAAGAAATTCAGTCCGCCGCAGCGGAACGCCAGCGCATGGCCGAGCAATACGCGGGCAACGAACGCCATATGCTCAACGAGGTCGATCGTGCACGCCAGGAGCTCGCGACAGCGAGAAAAAGCCTGCAGGACCAGGAGCGCAAGTCCGAGTCACGCTATCAGGAGATGCAAGGCCGCCTGGACCAATCGGAGCAGGAAATCTTGAATCTGCATGCCCAGTTGCAGACAGCCCAGAACACCGCAGCCCTGGCGCAGGAGCGTGCAGCCGATCTCAAGAATCTGCTGGAGGCCCAGCAAAGAATTGCGGCTGCAGCCGCGGCCTCGGATTCGAATGCGGCTCAACCCCTGGCGCGTCGAAACAATCTCGCTGCGACCCGCCGCTCCATCAACCGGCGAACCCTTCGCTAGGCAATATCCGGCAGTCCCGCCACGGCCCAGTCCGGCTTGTTTTCTATGCCGCCGCACGGGCTGTCTCTTATTGCTGCGGCTTGTCAATATCCTCTGCGAACGCCGAGCCACAGCGGCCAAACCATGACTATCCCGAAATAATTAATCGGTAACGTCCTACATTTCGGTACGCTTTTGTCTTTAATAGTGGTGGGAAATAGAAGAAGACAAGAACCAACCCGCCAATGGATGCGGCATCAGTTTTGAGATGGGCGATCTCGATGCACGCTTCCTAGTAGCAAACCGCTTTCTCCTGAGTTCAAGCATTTCCAGGGTCTGGTATTGAAGCCTGGACGGACTTTCTGTTGCTTGATCCTTTTATCCGGAAATAGAGGTGGCCATGGATTTACTCAAAAGCATTTTTCACCAATCACCGGAGGCTGCACTTTTTGCGTCTCTGGCCCTAGGATACTGGGTCGGCAAGTTTCGCTTTGGCTCGTTCCAGCTGGGGGGCGTGGCAGGTTCCTTATTGGCGGCGGTCTTGATCAGCCAGATCGGCATTCAGATAGATTCAGGCATCAAGGCCGTGCTTTTCGCCTTGTTCATATATGCCGTAGGCTTTGAAAGCGGTCCGCAATTCTTCAATTCTCTGGGGCGCCATTCGGTCAAGGAAATCATGATGGCCGTCGTGGTCGCATTGTCCGGTTTGATCACGGTAGTGGTGATTGCCCGGGTATTCAGTCTGGACAAAGGACTGGCTGCAGGTCTTGCGGCCGGCGGGCTGACACAGTCGGCAATCATTGGAACGGCCGGTTCTGCGATTGAGAAACTCGGGCTCTCGGGCGAGGAGGTGCAGCGCATGCAGGCCAACGTTGCCATCGGCTATGCGGTGACCTATATATTCGGCTCCTTCGGGGCCATCATCATGTGCGTCAATGTCCTGCCATGGATTACCGGACGCAATATCCGGGACGACGCGGTTCAGGCCGAGCAGGAGCAGCTCAAAGGCGTGCGGGTCTATGGCGTGGGTGAATCGCCAGCGGCACCCGATCTGGTGGGGCGTATTTTCCGCGTCGCCCAATCGGGCAAAACCGTGGCAGATCTCGAAGCCGGAGGGACCCAGGGCAGGGTGACGGTGGAGCGCATTCAGCGAAAGAATGCCCTGGTCGGCGTGGACCCCAGCCTGGTACTGGAGGCCGGCGACATTGTTTTGCTGGTCGGACGCCGCCCCGCCGTGGTGTCTCTGGGCCAGACGGTAGGCGATGAGCTGCCCGGAGCCCAGGGCATGGACGTGGTGATGGTGCGCCGCGATGTGGCCATTTCCAATGCCCAGTATCTGAACCGCAGCGTCAAGGACATTCTGGACAGCCTGTCTCAGGATCTCAAGCACGGCGTCTATGCCGAGGGCTTGATTCGCGCGGGATCGCCGGTTCCCATCACTGCGCAGACCATGGTGATGCCTGGCGATGTGGTCACCTTGTTCGGCACACCTCAAGACGTTCAGAAGGCTGCCCAGGCCGCCGGCCCCATCATTGTTCCCAGCGACAAGACCGACTGGGTGTTCCACGGCTTTGGCATTGTTGTCGGCCTGCTGATCGGCCTGCTCGTGCTGCGCATAGGCGCTATTCCCATTACCTTGGGCAGCGGTGGCGGTGCCTTGCTTTCCGGCCTGCTGTTTGGCTGGTGGCGCAGCCGCAAGCACACCATGGGCAATATGCCGACAAGCGCCTCGACATTGCTGCGCGACCTGGGGCTGGCCGGTTTTGTGGCCATGGTGGGCCTGCAGTCCGGCCAGCAGGCGGTCAGCACGGTCATGGAACAGGGCTTGACGCTGTTCATGCTGGGCGTTCTGGTCACCATCATTCCGCTGCTGATTGCCATTTTGTTCGGCAAGTACGTGCTGCGTTACGACAACGTGGCCGTGTTCGCAGGCTCGCTGTCTGGCGCACGCAGTGCCAACCCCGCATTTGGCGAGGTTCTGGACAAGGCCGGCAATTCAATCCCCACCACCCCGTTTGCAATCACTTATGCCTTGGCCAATGTGTTCCTGACTTTGTTGGGTCCGTTGGTCATCGCCTTTGCGTGAAACCCTGAACTGATTCACTAGGACGAATGGAAGGAGTTGCGATATGAGCAAGGATTATCAGAGTCTGGCGAACTTGAGCCCGTTCGAGCTCAAGGATGAGTTGATCAAGATCGCCTCGGGCGACGGAAACCGCCTCATGCTCAATGCGGGGCGGGGCAATCCCAATTTTCTGGCAACCACACCGAGAAGAGCATTTTTCCGTCTGGGTTTGTTTGCGGCTTCCGAGTCCGAGCTTTCGTATTCTTATATGACCACGGTGGGTGTTGGAGGGTTGGCAAAGATCGAGGGTATAGAAGGGCGCTTCGAGCGCTATATTGCCGAAAACCGTGATCAGGAAGGCGTTCGTTTTCTCGGTAAATCCTTGAGTTATGTGCGCGATCAGCTGGGTTTGGACCCCGCCGAGTTTCTTCATGAAATGGTCGACGGCATTCTGGGCTGCAATTACCCGGTGCCACCGCGCATGCTGAAAATCAGCGAAAAAATCGTGCGCCAGTACATCATCCGCGAAATGGCAGGCGATTCCATGCCGGGCGAATCCGTGGAATTGTTTGCCGTCGAGGGCGGCACGGCCGCCATGGCCTATATCTTCGAGAGCATGAAGGTCAACGGCCTGCTCAAAGCCGGTGACAAGGTGGCCATCGGCATGCCGGTTTTCACACCATATATAGAAATTCCAGAGCTGGCCCAGTATGCGCTGGAGGAGGTGGCCATCAATGCCGACCCGGCCCTGAACTGGCAATATCCGGATTCCGAGCTGGACAAGCTCAAGGATCCGGCCATCAAGATCTTCTTCTGCGTGAACCCCAGCAATCCGCCATCAGTAAAGATGGACGAGCGCAGTCTGGAGCGTGTGCGCAAGATCGTGGCCGAACATCGACCGGATCTGATGATCCTCACCGATGACGTTTATGGCACGTTTGCCGATGGCTTTCAGTCGCTCTTTGCGATTTGCCCGGCCAACACCTTGCTGGTCTATTCGTTCTCCAAATACTTTGGTGCCACTGGCTGGCGTCTGGGTGTGGTGGCTGCACATAAGGAAAACATCTTTGACCTGGCATTGGGCAAGCTGCCTGAGTCCGAGAAAACAGAGCTCGATCATCGCTATCGTTCACTGCTGCCCGATGTGCGCTCATTGAAGTTCATCGATCGCCTGGTTGCCGACAGCCGCGCGGTTGCCTTGAACCACACGGCCGGTCTGTCCACGCCCCAACAGGTCCAGATGACCTTGTTCTCGCTGTTTGCACTCATGGACGAGAGCGACCAGTACAAGCACACGCTCAAGCAACTGATACGACGTCGTGAAGCAACGCTGTATCGCGAGTTGGGCACGCCTCCGCAAAGAGACGAAAATGCGGTCGATTACTACACCTTGATCGACCTGCAGGACGTGACCTCCAAGCTTTATGGCGAAGCATTCTCGCAATGGGCGGTCAAGCAGTCCTCGACCGGCGACATGCTGTTCCGGATTGCCGATGAAACCGGAATCGTGCTCCTGCCGGGCCGCGGCTTTGGATCGGACCGTCCATCGGGACGCGCCTCCTTGGCCAATCTCAACGAGTATGAATACGCGGCCATAGGTCGTGCGCTGCGCAAAATGGCTGACGAGCTGTACGCGCAATACACCGAGCAAGGCAACAAGCGCTGACGGCGAGGGGCTTGCCTGAATGGCCATGAGTGATCCTCTTGGCCATTCAGGCTGTGGTGCGGTGCATAAAGGCTTGTGGCACCGTCGCTCGCAAAAGGCCTGTCCGGCCGCCAATGCATTTGAAAAGAGGCTTCGGCCTCTTTTCTGCTTTTCCTCTTCACTGAGCCGTCAGGCGTGAAAAGTCGCGATCAAGATCCTTGATGGCCGTCTCGATGCGTTTGCTCCGCTCTGCCGTCCATTGCTCCTCCTGCGCAAGCATTTGCCTGGAGCGCGCAATCATGCGGGTCATCTCCGCAGGCTGGGGGCCGCCAGCAGTCACACGATTCTTCACGATGACCACAGGGTCCAGCGCTGCCCGGAATTCGTCCTCCGACATCGGCAGGCTGCCGTTCTCTATGGACATCTCGTGTTTCAGTGTCGCGGCATAGATGCGCTGGGCATCGGCGTAGGGGAAGTCGCGAGGGGTGATATTGCGTTCCTTGGCAAAGCTGACGACCTCCGAAGCAAAGTGGTGACCCACGCGGAAAGGCAATTTGTACTTGCGCATCAGAACATCCGCCACCTCCTGGGAGGCCGTCCAGTCAAGATTCAGCTCTTCAAGTGCGCGTTCGGGATTGATCACCAGGCCGCTGAGGACCTTGTCAAATCCCTGAAGAGTGGAAATCGTGGCTGCAATCAGTGCTGAGGAGTCATGGGACGACTTGTTATCGCTCATTCCCGGCGGAATATTGTGCTGGCTGATGACGCGTCCCACCCCCAG
Source organism: Comamonas sp. C24C (assembly GCF_053345995.1). Taxonomy (NCBI): domain Bacteria; kingdom Pseudomonadati; phylum Pseudomonadota; class Betaproteobacteria; order Burkholderiales; family Comamonadaceae; genus Comamonas; species Comamonas sp. C24C. Next base: position 46,539 of record NZ_JBKFBC010000016.1, read on the forward strand.
AGCCAGCACGCGTGAAGCGTTGGCGCGGGTGTCGTTGAGCAAGCCAGGATTGCGCTTCTGAGGCATGGCACTGGAGACATAGGTGTTGCCTCCACCTTCCCGGAGCAGAATCCAGGGCCTGGGCTGCGCGTACTGCACCATCACGTCCTCGACAAAAGCTCCGACATGCAGGGCAATGCTCGAAGCGACTGCTCCCACTTCCACCGGCATCTCGGCAGCCAGGATTTGTGCGGCATCGTAGGCATTGTCCACGGTGGCCGGGTAGCCAAGGTACTTGGCCATACGTTCGCGATTCAGCGGCCAGCTGGTGCCGTTGAGAACCGTCGTGCCCATTGCCGACTGGTCGATGCGCGCGAATGCCTCGTGAAGGCGCTGGGCGTCCCGGTCAAAACCGGCAAGGTGTCCCAGAAGGTAGTGCCCATAGCTATTAGGTTGAGCGGCCACCCCGTTGGTGTAATTCGGAACGACCGTGTCGGCATAAGTCTGGGCCAGCCGCAGCAGATGAGCACGGGTCTGTGCCAGCTGTTTGTTCAGGCGCAGCATATCGTCCCGCTGTATGGCAGAGCGCACCGTAGCCAACATATCCTGGCTTGAGCGCCCGGCATGAAGAAGAGTGGCTTCCACACCAGCTGCATCAATGAGCAGGGGCTCGAAAGTGATGACCAAACCTGGTCGTTTGCCATTGGGAGCATCGCCTGCGTTCAAGACGCTCTGGAGACCTCGCGCAATTTTGGGAGTCATGGACTTGTCGAGCAAGCCCTCATCGGTATTGATGACTGCCGACGCCTTATTGATTTGTCCCAGCCAGAAGAAGGCGTCGCGCTTCGACTCCTGCGCAAACGCGCCATTGGCCAGCGATGCCAGCGCAAACGAGACAACCAGGAGCTTGCGCAACGCCCCACCGGCAAGGCCGTGGGGTAATTTTGACAAGACGGCACTGCGCTTGCGGTTGGTTCTGTATTTCATGTATGTCTCCTGGGCTCTAGGGATGGTGACCAAGGCTGGATGCCTTGTATTACCGACTCGATAACTCTGTAACGGCAGATGGCTGAGGGCGAGCTGATGGCGAATGATGCATGTCTTCACGACGCGAAATTGCCATACGGCAGAACTCGACGCAAAAAAGCTTGGAGCCAGGAGAGGGCACAGCTCCTGCTCACCCTGTATGCCGATTGGCGCTATTAGAGTCTCGCGGCCTGCCACCGGCTGTCCCAGGCGAGATACGTGTTTTGCACAGCTAAGCTTGTGCCGGCTCTGTCTTGTGGCTGATGGGGCAGCATCGGCAAAGTGCATATTGCAATCAGCCAGGTCAAGCGTTTGCAGGACGCATCTGCTGCATCAATTGATAGAGCGCTTCAGCTACCAGTGAAAGGCTGCGCTCTCGCTTTCGAACCATGTAGATCTGCCGGTCCATACCCGGCAGCAGCAGGTGCCGCGCCACCAATCCGGGCTTGTTGAAGTGAAACAGGCTCAGCGCGGGAGCTACGGTGATGCCTAGTCCGGCTTGCACCAGCCCCATCACGGTGGCCAGTTGCTCGACTTCAACGAAAGTCTGCATCTTTCGAGGAAAAAAAGCGGCATCCAGATACTGGCGAACACTGCTGTGGCGTGCCAAGTGGATAAATGGCCAGGGTGTCAGATCCTCCAGGGACAGCTCGACCTTGTCCGCCAGTGGATGGTCGCCAGGGCACACCATGTAGAAGCCGTCGCTGCAAAACGGCTCAGCCTTCAGGTCGGGTGTATCCACGCGTATGGCGGCCAGCGCAAAATCCGCATCTCCGTTGGCAACGGCAGCGATGCATGGCTCGGACAGCACGTCCAAAACACCCAGCTGAACCCCCGGATGCCGCGCCGTGTACACCTTCAGCACTTCAGGAAGCCAGCCTGCTGCAAGGGATGGCAGCAATGCAACTGATACGTGCCCCTGAGCCAGTTGTGCTGTATCACGCATCGCTCTTTCGCAGGCAGCGAATTCTGCGGCGAGGCGCTCCGCAGACTGCAGGAATCTTTCACCTTCACGGGTAAGCACCACGTGTCTTGTGCTGCGGTCGAACAGCTTGAGACCTACCGTTTGCTCCACGGAGCGGATGAGTGCGCTGAAAGCCGGTTGTGACAGGTGGCACATGCTGGCGGCCTGGGTGAAGTTCTTCTGCTTGGCAAGTACCAGGAATGCCTGCACATCACGTGACGATAGATTCATTTGAAATGCGGATTAATTAATCTCAATTATCGATTTCACAGCTTATAGCGGTTTTCCTATAGTGGGCAACAGGAGGTTTCATGACAAGAGTGCAAAACGAAACGACGTCGTTGCTCATCGGATGTGCGGCAGGCTTTTCCGGCGATCGAATTGATGCGGCGCAACCCGTCGTGCAGGAACTGGTTCGACAAAGCAAACCTGCCTTTCTGATCTTTGAAACGCTTGCCGAGCGCACTCTGGCGCTGGCACAGCTTGCTCGTCGTCAGAATCCCGATGCAGGCTATGAGCCACTCATGGTGGAGTTTCTCCGGCCCGTGCTCGCCGACTGCCTGGCACATGGCATTCGAATCGTCAGCAACTTTGGTGCGGCCAACCCACAAGGTGCAGCCCGGGCTATTGCTGCATTGGCCAGGGAGCTCGGAACGCGCCTACCTCAAATAGCGGTTGTTCATGGGGATGACCTCAGCGGACCCGCGCACTACCAGCTGCTCGAAAAAGCTCTGGGCTCGGACATGCCAGACCAGCAACTGGTGAGCGCCAATGCCTATATAGGTGCACGGCCCATCACCGAGGCACTGCTGGCAGGTGCAGACATTGTGGTGTGTGGCCGCGTCTCCGACCCCTCGCTTGTGGTGGGACCTGCCATGGCCCACTTCGGATGGGCCTGGGATGACTGGAATCGCCTGGCACGAGCCACGATGACCGGGCATTTGCTGGAATGTGGAACCCAGGTCTCTGGCGGCTATTTCGCAGACCCGGGATACAAAGATGTACCCGGCATGGAACGCCTGGGCTATCCCATTGCCGAAATCGACAGCGCGGGCAACAGCACCATCTTCAAGCCATCTCTTACCGGGGGCTGCATCACTGCAGCCACGGTCAAGGAGCAACTGCTCTACGAAATCCATGACCCTGCCTGCTACCTCACGCCAGACGTTGTTGCCGACATCACTCAGGCAGAAGTGATTTCGGTTGGGCCTGACCGGGTGCGCCTGGAGGGTGTCATTGGTCATCCGAGGCCGGAGATGCTCAAAGTCAATGTCTGCTTTGAGTCAGGATGGTTTGCCGAGGGAGAGATCTCCTACGCGGGCCCAAGAGCGCAAGAGCGCGCGCGTCTGGCGGCCCAGACCATATCCAGGCGCCTGGCGAATATTGCTCCCCTCAGAACCGACCTGATCGGCGTGACCAGCGTCTGGGGAAACGACAGCAGTGACTGGCTGACTGACGAAGGCATTGCCGGCGAATCCCGGGATGTCCGGCTTCGCATGGCCTGGCAGCATGCCGACCATGCGGTGGCCGCGCGTCTGCTGCGCGAGATAAACGCTTTGTACTGCTGCGGCCCGGCGGGGGGAGGGGGCGTTCGAACCCATATGCGCCAGCGCCTGGGAATGGTGTCGTGCTTGGTACCTCAGCAACAGATTACGACTGGCTTCCACTGGACCAAGCCGCATCAGGAGTAAGCCATGAACTCAACCCTTACCGTTCCCCTTTACCGAGTTGCGCATGGACGCACGGGTGACAAAGGCAACCGCTCCAATATCAGTGTCATTGCATGGCATCCGGATTTGTGGGAAGTGGTGTGCGAACAAGTCACCGAACACGTCGTGATGCACCTGTTTGCAGACCGCAAGCCAAGCCATGTTCGGCGATACCTGCTACCCAAGCTCCACGCCATGAATCTGGTGCTCGACAACGTGCTGGATGGGGGGGTCAACGACTCGCTGAATCTTGACAGCCATGGAAAAACGCTGTGCTTCAGGGTACTTGAAATGCCTGTCGTGGTTCCATGCCATCTCGAGTCACTGCTTGTCGGTCCGAGCGCCTGAATTTTCTACAACAACCACTAGGAGACAAACCATGAAATTTCTGACACGACGCACTGTTCTTGCATGCGGTGCAAGCCTGGCGCTCAGCCCCTTGGCCTTTGCGCAAGGCGAATTTCCGAACAAACCTATTACCTTTGTTGTGCCGTTTGCCGCCGGCAGTGCCACAGACCAGCTTGCACGCGCCTTGGGACAAGCCGTTTCCGAGCAAACCAAGCAGCCGGTCGTGGTGGAAAACAAAGGCGGTGCCAGCGGCATGATTGCGGCGCAAGCAGTGGCCAAGGCCGCGCCTGATGGCTACACCGTGCTCATCACGACCAATACGACGCATGCTGCCAACGAGCATCTATACAAAAAGCTGTCGTACGATCCTGTCAAGGACTTCACACCCATCACGGGTCTCGGAAAAGGCGGACAGGTCTTGGTCGTTCCTGCGACTTCGCCTTATCAGTCCGTAGGCGATCTGCTGGGCTACGCCAAAGCCAATCCCGGAAAGCTGAGTTTTGGCAGCGGCAGCTCTTCAAGCCGTGTCGCTGGCGAAATGCTGAAGCAACTCGCTGGCGTCGACATCCTTCACGTTCCCTACAAGAGCAATCCGCTCGCCCTCACAGATCTTCTCGGCGGACAAATAAACCTGATGATTACCGACGTCTCGACGGGCGTTCCTCAAATCAAGGCCGGTAAGCTGCGCCCGCTGGGCTACTCCACTCAAAAGCGCAGCGCACAGTTGCCTGATGTTCCGACCATCGCGGAAGCCGGTGTCAAAGGCTATGACATGGGCTACTGGTTTGCAGCCTACACGCCTGCCAATACACCAGCACCTGTCGCGGCCAGACTCAATCAACTGCTGACCAAGGCGGTGAACAGCGCTGCGGCCAAGTCCTTCTTCAATATGTCCGGCTCCGAAGCCTGGACCACCTCTGCCTCGGAGCTGGCACAGTTCCAGGCCGCAGAAACCACCAAGTGGGGACAGGTCATCAAGGCGGCAGGCATCACGCCTGAATAAGGCGGGCGACCGCGCAGCGGCCCAGCACCCGGGCCGCTCACACTCAATCCAGTCCATCTTCAAATTGGCCGCCAGATGCCAAGGGATAGCAGCGCCGTTCTGAAACCTGGCTCATCGATAAAAACAAGGAGACAAACATGCATGCGTTCAAGCTGACAATAGCCGCCATGGCAGCGGCAATCGCCGCGGGATGCGGGGGAGGCGACGGCGGCAAGTCCGTCAATGAATCTGCCAAGCCCAGGCTGGCTATCCAGATTACGTCCACTCAGGATTTTCCTGGAACCTATGGCAGCGTTGGAGCCTATGAGAAAGTCAGCGGAACAATCTCTGGGGAGCTCGACCCGAAAGATGCCAGAAACCGCATCATTCAAGATCTGGAGCTTGCTCCGGTCAACGCCAGGGGAATGGTGGAGTATTCAACGGACTTCGTGCTTCTCAAGCCCAAGAACATGTCCAAAGCCAGCGGCGTGCTCCGCTACGACGCTCCGAATCGAGGCAACATCCTGACCATGCCCAATCCCAGCAGCACACCAAGTGACGCTGTCTACATGGAACGGGGCTACGTGATGTTGTATGCGGCTTGGCAAGGCGATGTGCCCAAATCCTCTGCCGAGCGTTTGACGGCAAAAGTGCCAGTGGCAATCAATACGGATGGCAGCAGCATCACCGGCACATATCGCACCGAGCTGGTTCCAGGTACTGCCACGTCAACGATGGGCCTGCCTGGTGGTGTCTTCAACGGAACTATGCTTCCATACGCGCCAGCCAGCCTAGACAATACCGCCCCTGGCTATTCGTTAACTCGGCGCATCAATGAAACGGACAAGCGAGAACTGATTCCCGCATCTGATTGGAAGTTTGCGGACTGCACTTCAAGCGCACCGTTTCCAGGCATCGCAGATGCAGGCAAAGTCTGCATGAAGGATGGCTTCGATCCTTTGTATCTGTATGAACTGGTCTATGTTGCCAAGGACCCCAAAGTCATGGGAGTCGGGCTTGCTGCATTGCGTGATGCTGTTCATTTCTTCCGCTCGACAGAGAAGGACAGCAACGGCAGCCCCAACCCGTTGGCTGGGCGCATCAAATACACGCTTGGCCAAGGTACGTCCCAGTCGGGAAATGCCATGAAGACCTTCCTGCATCTAGGCTTCAACCAGGCAACTGACGGCTCACGCGTATTTGACGGGATGTATGCGCATGTCGCGGCACGTCAAACCAATGTCAACACGCGTTTTGCAGTTCCGGGAGGGGGAGGGGGGCTGCGCACCGACCATACCGCGTTTGGCCAGACCGCACCACGCGGCCTTGACAAGAGCTATGTCGATGACATCAGTGGCCGCGAAGGCGGGGTCATGCGTCGCTGCAGCGAGTCCAATACCTGCCCCAAGTTCTTTCTGGGACTGTCAGGCACGGAGTTCTGGCAGTTGCAAGGTTCGCCCGTACTCACCAATACGCAAGGAAGCAGGGACATTGCACAACCGGACAACGCCCGCATCTACTACTACTCCAGCACACAACACGGTGGGGCGGGTGGCGAATCCAGCATCAGCTACGTACCAAGTCGTAATGTCTATCCTGCCGGAACGGTGGTGCATTTCAATGACACATTCCGAGCTCTTTTCCTTACCTTGGAAGACTGGGTTACCAAAGGCACAGAGCCTCCGGCAAGCCAGACCCCTTTGCTGGCCGACGGCACATTGGTCAAGCCCGGATCAGTTCAGTTCCCCGCAATGCAGGGAGTCCAGTGGAAATCCGGCACGGGTCTATCCGCCATACCGGCTTTCAACTACCTCGCCCGCTATAACAATTACGAATTGCTGGAGTTCGGACCGCAATACCGGCCTGAAGATGAGTCAGGCATTGCAAGCATCTTGCCGCCCCGACAAACGGGTCGGCAGTATCCAATACTGGTGCCCCAGGTTGACCCTCGAACCGGCCTCACGATTGCCGGCATCCACTCGGTAGAAGCACTTGCGCCGCTCGGTACAAGTATTGAGTTCAATTATGTGGCGAGCGACAAAATCGTTGATTTGTCTAATCTGACGGGTAGTTACATACCGTTCCACAAAACTCGAGCTCAGAGAATTGCGGCAGGTGATACACGTGTCTCTCTCGAAGAGCTGTATGTCAACCAGGACGGATATGTGCAAGCGGTCTCAGCAGCCGCACGAGGCCTGGTTGAAAAGCGGCTTTTGCTCCAGCGTGATGCGGAACTCATCATCGAGAAAGCAAGAAACTCAGCAATCTTCGAATAAAGAAGGGCAGATGATGGCAACTGGTGCTTGAGCGCCAGTTGCTCTGTGCATGGAGATCCGCGGCTGTTAAGGCTCCAATCTGGGCCGTCTCCGTTACTTGACAGCCCGGCTGTCTTCGACGGTGAAGTGCTCTACATGCGGTGGTTCCACAAAATAAGGACCGATGATGGCGCGCCACTCGGCAAAAGCGGCGGACTGGCGGAATCCAATCGTGTGGTCGTCCAGAGTTTCCCAATGTACGGTCAACACATAGCGGCCCTCGGTCTCGATGCAGGCAAGGACTGTATGGCCGAGATAGCCAGTGGCTTTGCTCAGCACGGCATCTGCGGCCCGACGAATGGCGCTTCCAAAATCCTTGTGCTTGGCTGGCTCCACCTTGAAGTCTGCAATTTCAACAATCATCAGTTTTCTCCTGTTGGTACGACGAAAGATAGTCACGAGGAGCCTATCTCACTTAGATGCTAAGGGCGCAAGCATCCTGCCGATGCTTATAAAGACGCAACCCGTATGTCTAAAGAAACTTTGGCTTTCGTAGCTCTCGATGATAATCTATATACGATGTATATTTTCTGACACTTTTTTAGGTGAAAAGTCAAGTTTTTTGCTTGAGTTTGAACAGAAGGTTACGAAATAACCATCGAACATGGGTGGCTTCTGAGGGCTACTGCGGCCTCAGTTTTGGTCGCAACGGCCTACCAATGCGCGAGCGAACTTCAGCTCCCGTTGAATGGATCAACAACCATTCAACGAGGACTTTCAATGTTCATCATCACTGTTCTGGCTTCTAAGGGCGGAGTCGGCAAGACAACTACAGCTGCGAATCTCGGCGGGCTGCTGCACGACATCGGCTTTAGGACGCTGCTGATCGACGGCGATATTCAGCCGTCGCTCTCACGCTATTACCAGCTTTCCTATGCTGCACCTTTTGGGCTCACACAGTTGGTGCAGTCTGGTGCACTGACCCCGGACTGCATCTCGCATTGCCAACTGCCACCGACTTCCTATCAAGGCAAGCTTGAGAAGGCACCTAAGAGCGAGGGAGGTTGCCTGCATATCGTTCGCTCTGACGCCAAGGACTCGTCTTTGCAGGTCTGGATGGCCAATCGCAATCCAGTGAGCATGCAGTTCAGTTTCAAGAACCCCTTGAAGCACCCTGCAATCGCTAGCGCATATGACGTGGTCATTATTGATACCCAAGGTGCTGTGGGTCATCTGCAAGATGCTGCTGTGGTTGCTGCTGATCTGCTGCTTGTGCCTGCAACGCCAGACATGATCTCTGCTCGCGAGTTCATCGCAAACGTGAAGGCATTCATTGAACGCCACGATAGCGTGTCTAGCATGGGCTTGAAGATGCCTCAGATGAAGGCATTTCTCAATAAAAGCCAGAAGACCAGCGATAGCAAGGAAATGTCAGCAATGATTCGCGAAAGCTTCATTGAGCTGAGCGGAAAAATCACGATGCTGGATACCGATGTTCCCGATGCAACTGCTTGGAAAAAAGCGGCCAGTGCCGGAGTTCCAGTGCATTGGGTTGATCCGGTGAAAGCGTCCAACACGCTGCATTCCCTTCTTTGGGAAATTGTGCCCAGCGTGTCGGAGATGTACGCATCTAACCACCCCCAATATATTGATCTGAATGCACCCTCCAATTAATTTAGGAGGAAAGCATGCGTACACCTGAAACCATGACTGCTCGTGAACGGGCAGCCTCGTTAAACCTAACTACGTCCCCTGGAAATAAACAAGGGACGTCAGCTATGACCGCACCTGATAAACCAAAGCTGACGCCAAATCAAGCACGTCTTGAGGCGGCTAAAGCAGCTCTTCACCGAGACTCTGAAAGATCAACTACCATTTTTGATCCGATGGATGAGATTGATGGCTCCATCATCATCTTGGATGTGTTTGATATTGATGAATATTCGATGAATCCTCGCAAGAAAGTCAATTCTCAGCGGGCGGAAATAAAAGCGAGTATGAAGGTCGACGGCATCACAAATATGTTCTCAGTGACGCGTCGAAACCCTACGGAGAAGTATTTTCCATATGGTGGCGGAAATACTCGTGTGGAGATCGCAAAAGAGCTGGTGAATGAAGGCGTCGAGAAACTGCGGCGCATCCATGTCGTTACTAGGAAGTGGCCTGGCGAGGCTGCTGTCATTGCCGCGCACTTGAGCGAAAACGACAATCGAAGTGATATTTCGTTCTGGGAGCGAGCTCAGGGCGTGATGAATTACAAGCGCGAAATTGAGAAGCAGACTGCTAAATCATTCTCGGCCACCGAGCTGAATAAAGCACTTAAAGAGGTTGGATTGAGCTATGGCGTTCGGATGGTTCAAAATTTCATCTTCGCTGTCGAAAATCTCGGACTGATTGGCCCTTGGCTGCAAGCATATGACGTGAATTCGACTATTCGACCAACAGTTGCAGCCCTGCATGATATTGCGGCGAAGTTCGATAAACGTGATGAAGTCAAGGAAGCAGTCGAAGAAATCTTCTTGATGCACGCAACCGATCTTGAGGCCATGGAGCAAGCAAACTCCGAGGCCGATCCTTCAAGCCGGACTGAAGTGAAGCTGGATGTTCAATCGCTGCTCACCCAGATCCAGTCGGTGTCATCGAAGCATTTTGGTATTGCCGCCGACCATATCGAGTCAGTCGTTCAATCCTACCTCCAGGACCCTAAGCTTTCAGTGGATGACATGCGCTCGATAGAGAGCGCGAACAAGAAGGAGCAACAGCAAGCCAAGCAGGCGCCGCTGGCGGGGATGCTTGCCAGTGCGACATCAAGTACATCACCTGCTAACAAAAGCACCGCCAGCAAGGCTGATAAGCAAGGGGCTGAAGGAGGGCCGGCAGACAAGTTGGCGGCGTTTTCCGCACGTCTATCGCAGAACCTTGTGGAACTCAACGCCGTCGTGCCGCTTTCTGACTTCGTGAAGCCTGTGCCGGGTTTGCCATACGGGTTCATGGTCGATATTCCGGAGCGCATGTCTTACGTGGGCGATCAAAAGCTCTCCGAAGATCTCGAAACTCTGCGTGTGTATCTCTGGCCATTTCTTGCAACGCAAACCGGGCAGTGCAACGCAAGCCTACTCTCGAAATGCGACCCAGAAAGCCGCTGGGTAAAGGCTATTCAGGCTGGCGTTGATACGTTCCGCCAGGAATGCACGGATAGAGCAATTCTGTGCGGGAAGAATGGGCAGCTTTATGTCACTTCTGACCATTATGGGTATCTCTTCGGCAATGCGGCGGTTGCTAGATGCTTGTCTGCTCTGATGCAAACACTCGCTGAATTTTATATCGCCGTGCAAGAGGATAGCCGCGAAGCCTATAAACCGTTATTTACGGAATAAACACGTTAGTTAAGCAATGACAGATCATATTGTTCCCGTCGATATTCACACGAATCCGCAGTTGAATTTTCTGCTGCTGACGGAGGTGATTCGTGCTATCGAAACCGAGGATGGAATAGATCAGTTATTGCAGATGGGTTGCGATGCCGAATTGATCGACCAACTTCGGCATCGCAAGACTCGCGATATTCTGGATATTTCTACTAAGTTAACGAGGGTTAAGCTCGTATTTTCTCCTGGCGAACTCCGGCAGCATCTAGAAGGCCTGGATCGACAACGGCAAGACGATGCTCTTTGCGAATATTTTGTGCGAAATGGCGCATCGCGTGCACTGATTACCCGGCTTTTTAAGCGCTCCGCAGACGATATTCGAAGGTTGCGTGAATTGGTTGGTGGAAGCGTCACTGGCGGGAGGGCCAAATTACCAAAGCAGTTTGATGTTCGGGATCATATTCATCAAGCCTGGGCCGAAATTACAAGCCAATCCGTGCCTGGGCAATCTCTGCGTGATTGGATTTTCGAGCTGCATTCTCGTTTTTCGGAGTATACCATCGACACGCTTTATTCAACGCTCAAAGAGTTTGAAGACGAGGGTAGCCTGGCTCTTCCCAGGAGAAACGCTTTCCCGGTCGGCAAATAAATCAGCCGTAGGACGTTCTATTTACAACCATTATCGATAAAGCTTGAACATGAAGAACACCCAGAATTTATCCGCCCAGCTGTCGAATAGTGATAGTGAATTTCTGAAGTCCGCACTGTTCCTGGAACTCATTGGCCAAGAGCCCATCACCATCAACCGCGCTTTCGTGGATCTCACTGGTAACGTCTTGAGCGCACTCTGGCTTACCTATGCGATGGAGCGGGAGCGTCGCAGCGAGTCGGAGGACTTTTTCGAAATCCTTATGTCGTCGTCATGCTGCACGAAGGACACCGGAATAACGAGGGCACAGCAGCAAACCTGCCGCAAGACACTCGTGGACTTGGGCATCCTGCATGAGCACGCTGGTCAGGGCCGCATCATTACCTATCGGATCTCGAAGCGACGCTTGCTTGAACTTTTGCAGCTGCAAGCCATGCCCTTGGCCATCGCAATGCGCAGCGCAGCCTCAACCTCTGTAGCCGCAGCTGCGTACTGATGGAGCTTGTCAGTGCGCGGCTCTCTTTCACTCGCAGCTATTCCAACAGTTCGTTATGAACTGCAGGAGGATGCGCCGATCCACCATGGTGCCGAGCAGATTTTTCTGCACCTGGACGATCGAGGTTTCGTTCCATTTCATCCGGTGCTGGCTGAAAAATTCGGCCACAAAGCCGCCATCTTCGCGGGCATGGCGCTCTACTGGACGCGCCACAGTCTCCGCAACCATCCCGAGCGCGGTGGCTGGTTCTTTATGTCCTTGCAGCAGTGGAAGTCGGCCATTGGGCTGACCCGCACCGAGCAAGCCAGTGTGCGCGAGCTGCTGATGGGCGAGGGCGTGCTCGAAGAGATGCTCGTTGGGCGTCCTGCAGTGCTGAATTACCGCCTGAACGTACCTGCACTCGCCAAGGCAATGGCCATGCGCAGCAAGGGGCAGAAACTTACATGGGACTTGGCAAGTAGCTGGTTCAAGGGCTGCAAGGTCTACTACAAGCCCCTGGCTGATGTGGCTGGAAGCATCGCAAGCGGGCTGTACTTGGCCTATCTGCTGCAGCGGCACCGGGAGTGTCTGAAGCTAGGCCAGCTCACCGATGGCGCTATCCCGGTCAGCCAGGATGAAATCTCAACAGCGCTTGTGCTCGGTCCGAAGGTCCAGCGCAATGCTCGGGAGCGGCTGAAAAAGGCGGGATTCATTAACGAGGTCGGCATCGGCGGAGCTTTGGTCCGCATTAACTTCGACGCCATTCTGCTGTGCCTGCGTGGGCAAAGCATCAAGCCTTTGCCTCGCAAGGCTGAAGCGGATAAGGCCACTCCTGCGGCGTCAACGAAGGCTGCACCGTCGAATGGCGGTCCAGCCACGAAGCAGACGCTGGATCTGTCCGGGCTTTCGTTCGCGTTCTCGCAAGCGACGCTAGGACTGGCCGCGACCCCTCCTACTACCCGCCCGCGCGATCTCTTGCTGTCTTTCTTGAACGACGAATTGGTGCCTCACAAACCTGTCGAAATCCGACAAGCTGGAGCTACTCCTTCGATCAGTGAGCAGGCCGCCAAGTCGGCGCAAATCTCCAATGTCAGCAAGGAGTTAGCGAAGAGCTTTAGCGATAAGGGTAGCGAGGGTGGAGCGAAGGAATCGTTTGCCGTTTCCTGCAAACAAGAGCCTGACTCTTTGGCCGAAACCTGCAGGCTTGATCTGCCGTTTCCCGCAATCAATATACAAAGGACTTTTATTCAATCCACTACTACTTCGCCGGCGAACACCAGCAGCACGGCTGACGTTCAGGCAAGTGAGGATGGTAAGTCTTCGAGTTCGGACAAGCTGAATGCCGAACTTGCCTCTGGCCTCATCTTCCCAACCTGGATTGAGAAGTCACTGCACGCGTCCCTCTCCAAGGTGCTGGCCAAGTTTCCCCTTGAGCAACAACAGCAAGCGTTGGACGAGATGGAAGGTGCGAACCGGCGATTTCATAAAGTGAAATCGCCGGTGGCCTGGCTAAACAGTGTGGTGAAGAAATATAAAGCCGGCGAATGCATCTGGGCGTATGCCCCCGTCATCGTTGCAGAGCGTATTGAGTTGGCCAAACAGGCCGATGCTCAACAGGCCCAGAAAGAAGCATCGCTGAAAGCCTTTCACGAGGGATCGGCCAACGCCGTCGCGAATCCTACGCCAGTGGCCGTCAAAGCTGGTGAGCCTTTCGACAAAGAAGCGGCGCGCGCGAAGTTGCTTGCACTTCGCAATGAGCGGGCGGCAAAGGTCGGAATGGCGAAGAAATGAGATGCCGTCAGTTTCTTCCACGGTATATGGGCAGCCGTCTTGTAACTCGCCTAGGCGATGCCTTACGAATAACCCGAGATGGGCCATCTGGCACTCAGTGCCGAGTGGCTCGAAATGAACCACGCGGCAATCATTGCCACGTAGCTCGAAATGAGCCACAGCAATTTTCTAGAGAAGCAATATGAGCTATCAGAAATCAGGGAATGATCTATTTATTCAGTTCGTTCAGCAATTCAGAAGCTACACGGATGCCGCGGTTCTTTGGGTCTTACTCAAAGAGCGGGGAGATATTGGAGAGATCGCCATTACGTCTGGGTCAATCACTGAAGTCGAACTGTGCAGAACCATTCCATTACCCACCGTAAAACGAACTCTCCAGCGGTTGCAAGAGACCGGATTTATTAATGTCCGCGTGCAGAAGAACACGAAAACGCTGGTGACAGTGAATTGCGATGCTGTACTCGATTTACTAAGACAGCCCATTGCCGAGCGGCTGCCATCAGTCAGCAAGAAGCACTTTCCATTTATCGATGCTTGGAATGAAGACATCGCTAAAGAAGCTGCGCAAGTGGCAATAGGGAACGCCAGTGCCGACGAGGGCGGCAGATCGGGAGAAATCCCGGACGTTGGATAGACGAAATATTGAATTTAAGGAGAAGACCGTGGCTACTGATCGCAAAAAAACTGAATCCAGCTTTCAGCCAGTAATACTGGCTGGTGTCTTGTGTGCTGGTACACCTGGCATTCAATTTACGACTGAGACGAATTCGCCATTTCGTGACGGCTATTCAATTGCTTGTGAAGAAGTTGCTTTGGCGGCATTCATCCAGGCTGGCGCGTCTGAAGATGATCCTTTGTTTGATCGCTATGTAGAGCTGGAAGATCGCAAAGAGCAATTCCAGAAGATGCAAGCGGAGCGACGCGATCGTCGTGGTGCGGACGCGGTGGTGACGAACTCCGAAGCGCAAGGCATTGATGATCTGGGGCCACTGACGAACGAAGGCGTGGACCAGATGACCATTCACACCATCGAGGCCTACCGACTTTTTCAGGGCCGATCTGGTGAGCCTGAAAAGCGCTTGAACGCCATCATCGGTGGAAAGCGCGTGGCCTCATCGCTGCGGAATCTTTGGGTGCTGACGGCTCGTGACAATCCATATGCAGACTGGGCTCTGGTGCGCCATGAGTATGGAATCTCGCAAGTTCAAGACTCGTTGCGTGCTCAGATCGCCAAAGCCGAGGAGCTGCTGGTGAGCCAGCGCAAGCGCGGCCTGAGCCTGAGCATCGTTCAGTCCGCTCGCCCGATGACCCTGAACCTCGGCTTCCGTAGCCCATATGGCTACGCGATTTCCATGCTGATCGTGGACTACGACTACTTCGTTCGTATCCAGAAGACCCTGCAGCGAAAGAACTTGCTGAGCGATGAGCAGGCTCGTGCTGTGCTGAGCGCAATTAGCCGCGCCATCCTTGGCGTGTTTTATGGCACCGCCCGATTCGACAAATGGCTTGCCCGCCCAGAGATTCGTGAACTGAGTCGCTCCGATTGGTTTAGCGCGGACCCGGAGGCGGCGAAGCGCATTCAGTTTGTGGTTAGCACGTTTGGCGCAGTGCCAGCCCAGATCTACAAGGCCGAGGTGAAGCCATCTCATTCGCGCCGACTCATCAACATCAGCGAAGCAGAACGGGCGTTGCTGCAGCAAGTCGGCGACCAATTGCAGCAGGCGCAAGAGCATGGCTCCGACGAATTTGCATCGAACGGCCCTGAGGCAACAGCTACTGCTGTTTGAGAAACAGCGTAGTCGTTTGGAACTGATATTGAAAGGGATTGGTGTGATAAGGGATCTGGAATTCAAAGGGGCTTTGCAGCACACCGGTCGTGGCCGAGTCGTCAACAATGTGCTGTGGGGCCGCCAAACACTGGCGGATCAAGACTGTCAAGATCGAGATGACGTAAAGGCCCTTACGGGTAGGGGCACCCTCTCCAGATTGCGCCAGAAACTTGACGGCATCGATGCACTCCTGAAACAAATGCATGACTTGTCCGAGAAGTCGAAATCTGTTCCAGGCCTGAGCTTCTATCTGGTTGTCCACCAGAAAAACACAACGGGCTATGTCTTTCTGCGCTGGCGCCAGCGCATGGGCTCGAATCGCCATTTGAGCTTTGAGGAGGTCGAGAAGCTTGCGGCAGGCCTACCTATTGAACTCCGTCAATGGTGCATGGCAGCCTCCAAGCGCGCTGTAGCCTTGAATGAGGAGCATCAGCAGACGCGTAGCGATATCAAGCGTATTCGCGTGGGCTTGGACAAGGCCCCTGTCTTTCTTTATCCACGTTCCCCGATTTCACCTATTTGAATCCGTACCTCGGCTGACCTTGTGCAGCAGCTCAGGCGTTCAATCCGCACTATGAGGAATAGAGTGATGACGCAACTTTTTATTGGCAAGGGCAACCTGGCTAACTCTCCCACTCTGCAGATGCTGACCGGCCAGAACGGTCCATTTGAGGTGGCCAGCATGCGTGTGTACTTCGGTCGATATGGTCGCAATGACCAAGGCGAGGTGGAGCAGATCGGAGGATATTGGCGCGAGGTGGAAATCTACGGGGCCAAGGCTCGCGATGCCGCGCGGCTGCTCCGCAAAGGCGCTCGCGTGCTGGTGATCGGTGAGGAGCGAGAGTTCATGGCGCGTGACGAGGCGACAGGTGGTCAGGTGCAGGTGTTCAAGATTACCGCCGATGACGTTGCATTGCAGCTCTCACGTGTGAAGAGCATCGAGTTCGAAGCTCCGCGCCGAACCACGACTGGGCCATCGAACATTCCCACTGGCGAAGAGTCTGCGGAATACCCAGCTGCTATGCAGCCCGCCTAGATAGCATATTTCATTTTAGGAGCACATCTTGCCATTACATCCCGCTCAACAGACCTCGGATGACATCACACTGCTTGTCGATTGCCGATTCACCATGGTGCTGGCAGCATCACCTTCCGCGGACGAAGAGAAGGCGACAGCTTTTTTGCTTGTGCGTGACTCCACGGGCAAGGATGTATGCGTGGGATATTGCAGGCTCCAGTTCGATGGCACTTGGCATACCCGCCTAACCGTCAGTCTCAAACAGACTCAACGCTCATTGGTGACTTTGATAGTCGTGTTGATGCTGTGGTGCAGCTATGGCTTGTCCGTCATTACTTTAGACAGAATAGTTTTGCCTTTCCTGTGGCGCACATGCTCAGTCGCCAATTGAGTCCACAGGAGATATTTATGCGTAAAGAAAAGAGTCTTAGAGGGATATTCCACTCTGGACCAGATAACCCGAATTTCGATGCTGCGGCTTGGGACATTACCTGCCGGGACGTGTTCGATAGAAACCTGTCCTTGATCAGTAAGTCCTACGACGCCTTTATTCTGAAATGCTCTAGCGATTTTGAGTCCTTAGTCTCGGATCTCAATGCCTCCGAAGCCTGCAGGCATTGGGCACTGACCTGGGCAAGTGGATGGGGTTACGAGCCCCCGGAGCTGCGTTCCACGCGCCAATCTGTGGACTGACGGTCACGATGATTGACTCAAGTAAGGCCATCAGAGTCGCCCCAGTCACGATCCGTCCCCCCGATCTACTCGTCAAAGCTGTGTCCGATGGGCGCTGGCTAGGGTTGCAGCTGCTGACCGTTCCTGGCATGAGCCGTCCATTGGCCCACTACGATGCCTGGTGGAGTGGATCTCGTCGCATGTGGTTGCTTCAAACCGCTGATGCAGCCTATGTCCAAAGCGCCATACAGCAAGCCTACGCTGGTCAGTTCGTGGACACTGAGCAGCTGGACGTGCAGTTGCGTGCGGCTATCTCGGCTCCCGATTCAGACTACTTCGCACAGCTGCTGGATGTCCAGATCTTTCCGCTGGCGAAGGGCGATCTGGCGCGTGGGACCTGGGCAGTGAGTTTCACCTACGATCCGCTGTGCGTGAAGGCGATGCGCTCGCTAGGTGGCTTCTTTCACAAGCATGCTCCTGCTTGGCAGGTCCGTGATGACGCACAGGCCATCATCGACAGGTTGGCCAGGAACCACCGACGAGGATCAACAGTGGGATGCCCCTGGCATCTACAACGAGGTGGCGCTTGGAGCCAAGCTTGCCTCTGTTCGTGGGGTTGGGGTTCGTTTCCTGGCCCCTCGGGGGCTTGGCACCGAGGAGTCATCTAAGCTGCCAGCAGGTCATACCACTGCCGCAACCCAAGGACTGAGGCAAGTCTTACCATGGGATGCCTGTTTACAACACGAACAGAATGCCATTGAGCGCTGCTTCATCGTTCACGGTGAGCTTACGTGCGCCACCTTTGACGGAAGGAGTGAAGGCTGGGATCAGGGGCTGCAGCTGTCGCCACAGTTCTTTGCTAACGGGTTGTCTTGCCATGAGGGCTAGAAGCATAAATGTTTTTGGCTGATCTCAAAGGGAGGTGGCGCTAGCGGCTCTTAGAGATGGAAATCAACGAAAGAGCACTCATCGTTAATATGTTGTCCAGCCACCGTCGGTTGCGTAGGCCGCACCGGTTATGTTGGATGCCTCGTCGGACAATAGAAACAGCATGATGGCCACCTGCTCGGCCGGCGTGGCATCACGTTTGTGCGAGTCTGCCGCTTGAAGCAGGCTATTGGTCTTCAGCATGCTCATGCTGGGGCCGCCACCGGCATCCTTCATTTTGCGCGTGACCAACTCCAGCGCGCGCGCCACCATGGGCGTGGCCGTCTGCGCCATGTTCACGGAGTTGATGCGAATGCCGTTGGCCGCATAGTCGATCGC
>NZ_JBKFBC010000017.1:0-27092 GCF_053345995.1 Comamonas sp. C24C
GGGATGTAGGTGTCCAGAGCTTCAGCCAGACGCAGGATAGCGGGTTCACCCTTGTCGGATTGGTCGCCTTCCAGAGCCAGCTTGGCAGAGCCACGGATGATGGGGGTGTCGTCGCCGGGGAAGTCGTACTTGGACAGCAGCTCGCGCACTTCCATTTCGACCAGTTCCAGCAGTTCTTCGTCGTCCACCATGTCGGCCTTGTTCAGGAACACGATGATGTAGGGAACGCCCACCTGACGCGACAGCAGGATGTGCTCGCGAGTCTGGGGCATGGGGCCGTCAGCAGCGGAGCAAACCAGGATAGCGCCGTCCATCTGAGCGGCACCAGTGATCATGTTCTTCACATAGTCAGCGTGGCCGGGGCAGTCCACGTGAGCGTAGTGGCGGTTGGCAGTTTCGTATTCAACGTGCGAAGTGTTGATCGTGATGCCACGAGCCTTTTCTTCGGGAGCGTTGTCGATCTGCGAGTAGTCCTTGGCTTCACCGCCGAAGTGCTTGGACAGCACGGTAGCGATAGCAGCAGTCAGGGTGGTCTTGCCGTGGTCAACGTGACCGATGGTGCCCACGTTCACGTGGGGCTTGGTACGTTCGAACTTTTCTTTTGCCATGATTTCTCCGAAAGAGCAAAAACCTGTGTGATGTTTAAGGTCTGCACCTCATTGCTGATTCGCCCCGCACAGGAAACAGGACGGCATGGGATCGCAGACCGGCAAAAATCGCGGCAATCCTCAAGGGACTGCCGCGATTGGAAGCCTTAGATTATGACGGATTCGTCAAACCTGCGTCAATTACTTGGCGCGGGCAGCAACGATGGCTTCGGCCACGTTACGAGGAGCTTCAGCGTAGTGCTTGAATTCCATAGTGTAGCTGGCGCGACCTTGAGTCATGGAACGCAGCGAAGTGGCGTAGCCGAACATTTCGGACAGAGGCACTTCAGCCTTGATGGCCTTGCCGCCACCAACCATGTCATCCATGCCCTGCACCATGCCGCGGCGGGAAGACAGGTCACCCATCACGGTACCGGCGTAGTCTTCAGGTGTTTCCACTTCCACAGCCATCATGGGTTCCAGGATGACGGGGTTGGCCTTGCGAGCAGCTTCCTTGAAACCGAAGATAGCGGCCATCTTGAACGCCATTTCGTTCGAGTCCACATCGTGGTACGAACCGAAAGTCAGGCGCACCTTGACGTCCACCACAGGGTAGCCAGCCAGAACACCGGAAGTCAGCGCTTCGATCACGCCCTTTTCCACCGCAGGGATGTATTCGCGAGGAACCACACCGCCCTTGATTTCGTCGACGAACTCGAAGCCCTTGCCGGCTTCCTGGGGTTCCAGAGTCAGAACCACGTGGCCATACTGACCCTTACCGCCGGATTGACGAACGAACTTGCCGTCCACGTCCTTGACAGTGCTGCGAATGGTTTCGCGGTAGGCAACCTGGGGCTTGCCCACGTTGGCTTCCACGTTGAATTCGCGCTTCATACGGTCAACGATGATTTCCAGGTGCAACTCGCCCATACCGGCGATGATGGTCTGACCGGATTCTTCGTCGGTACGTACGCGGAAGGAAGGATCTTCTGCAGCCAGACGCGACAGAGCGATACCCATCTTTTCCTGGTCGGTCTTGGACTTTGGTTCCACAGCCTGTGCAATCACGGGCTCGGGGAACACCATGCGCTCCAGCACGATAGGTGCAGCGATGTCGCACAGGGTTTCACCGGTGGTCACATCCTTCAGACCCACGCAGGCAGCGATGTCTCCAGCACGGATTTCTTCGACTTCCACACGGTCGTTGGCCATCATCTGCACGATACGGCCGATACGTTCCTTCTTGCCCTTGACGGCATTCAGAACGGTCTCGCCCTTGGTCAGAACGCCGGAGTACACGCGCACGAAGGTCAGCTGGCCCACGAAGGGGTCGGTCATCAGCTTGAAGGCCAGAGCCGAGAACTTCTCGGCGTCGTCGGCCTTGCGGCTCAGCTTCTTCTCTTCGTCATCGGGGTCGGTACCGGTAACGTCAGGGATGTCCACAGGAGCGGGCAGATAGTCGATCACGGCGTCCAGCATGCGCTGCACACCCTTGTTCTTGAACGCGGTGCCGCACAGCATGGGCTGAATTTCGGTGGCCAGGGTACGAGTACGCACGCCGAGCTTCACTTCTTCTTCAGTCAGAGTACCTTCTTCCAGGTACTTGTTCATCAGCTCTTCCGAAGCTTCGGCAGCGGCCTCCACCAGGTTTTCACGCCACTTGTTGGCAGTCTCCACCAGCTCGGCGGGGATATCCTGGTATTCGAACTTCATGCCCTGGGAAGCTTCGTCCCAGATGATGGCCTTCATCTTGACCAGATCGACCACACCCTTGAAGTTGTCTTCGGCACCGATTGGGATCACCACGGGCACGGGGTTGGCCTTCAGGCGCAGCTTCATCTGGTCGTAGACCTTGAAGAAGTTGGCACCGGTACGGTCCATCTTGTTCACAAAGGCCAGACGAGGCACCTTGTACTTGTTAGCCTGACGCCACACGGTTTCGGACTGGGGCTGCACGCCACCCACAGCGCAATACACCATGCAAGCACCGTCCAGCACGCGCATGGAACGCTCCACTTCAATCGTGAAGTCCACGTGACCGGGGGTGTCGATGATGTTGAAGCGGTGCTCGGGATAGGACAGGTCCATACCCTTCCAGAAGCAGGTCACTGCAGCGGAAGTGATGGTGATACCACGCTCTTGCTCTTGCTCCATCCAGTCGGTGGTGGCAGCGCCGTCGTGCACTTCGCCCAGCTTGTGGGTCACACCGGTATAGAACAGGATACGTTCTGTAGTAGTTGTCTTACCTGCGTCAATGTGAGCGGAAATACCGATGTTGCGATAGCGCTCAATGGGGGTCTTGCGAGCCATGATGGATCCTTGCTTGATCGTATGGGAGTACTGCCGGCCCCGCATTGTGCGCAGGAGGCAGCAGCTCTATATGGGGGCGCTCAGAATCGACACAAGGCCGCAGCAAGTTTTTGCATGCGGCCCTGTATCTCGAGCGAGATTCCGATTAGAAGCGGAAGTGGCTGAAGGCCTTGTTGGCTTCGGCCATACGGTGCACTTCGTCACGACGCTTCATAGCGCCGCCACGGCCTTCCGTAGCTTCCAGCAGCTCGTTGGCCAGGCGTTGAGCCATGGACTTCTCGCCACGCTTGCGGGAGGCTTCCTTGATCCAGCGCATGGCCAGAGCCAGACGACGGACGGGACGCACTTCCACGGGCACCTGGTAGTTGGCACCGCCAACACGGCGGGACTTCACTTCGACCATGGGCTTGACGTTGTTGATGGCAACAACGAAAGCTTCCAGAGGGTCCTTGCCAGGATGCTTCTTCTCGATCAGGTCCAGAGCGCCATAAATGATGCGCTCAGCAACCGCCTTCTTGCCGCCTTCCATGATCACGTTCATGAATTTGGACAGCTCTACATTGCCGAACTTGGGATCCGGCAGGATTTCACGTTTGGGGACTTCGCGACGACGTGGCATTTTTTACCTCTATCTTTGCTTCAGTTGGCATCTTTTCAGATACCGCGAGAGCTATTCAAAACTCTCACTTACTCGACCCGCACAAAACATTCGTGCTCAGGGCCACTACGTTTGACCGCGCCAGTCAGGCGAATCAAACACCGTTTGTTTTCAAACAACCAGGGCTGATTACTTAGCCTTAGGCTTCTTGGCACCGTACTTGGAGCGAGCTTGCTTACGGTCCTTGACGCCTTGCAGGTCCAGGGAACCGCGCACGATGTGGTAACGCACACCGGGCAAGTCCTTCACACGGCCGCCACGCACCAGCACAACGCTGTGCTCTTGCAGGTTGTGGCCTTCACCGCCGATGTACGAAATCACTTCGAAACCGTTGGTCAGACGAACCTTAGCCACCTTACGCAGAGCCGAGTTAGGCTTCTTGGGAGTGGTGGTGTACACACGGGTGCACACGCCACGGCGTTGGGGGCAGTTTTCCATAGCAGGGCTCTTGGATTTAACAACTTCTACCGTGCGGCCCTGACGCACGAGTTGGTTAATGGTTGGCATTAATTAAACGTCCCTAAACGTGAATTTGCTTCGTGAAAGCAAAAGGTTTATCCGCAGCAACAGATGCTGATGCGGAAACGTGAATCCCTTCGGAAATTCCGAAAAGCCCTCAAATGTACCAGCTTGCGCAAATCAGCACAAGCACCTGCGGGCAATAGCCCCCAGGCAGCAAGATGCTTTGCATGACCGATAAGGGCTGTCACCGGCAGGAGCGCCTCCTGCCGGCCCGGGAACTTACTTGATCCAGAGGCGGATGGTGTCCCACAGACGGCCGAAGAAGCCGGCCTGCTCAACGGCCTCAAGCGCCACCAGCGGCACCTCGGCCACCACATCCGCGCCCGACTTGACCTTGAGCACGCCCATGGACTGGCCCTTGGCGATAGGAGCAATCAGCGGATCCTGGCGCACCACTTCGGTGGTCAGCTTGCCGCCCGTGCCCGAGGGCACGGTCACCACCACGGCGCCGTCGGCCTTGCCGATCTTGACGGCATTGGCCGCACCCTTCCAGACTGCCGGAGTGGCGACGGGCTGATCGGCATCGAACAGCTTGACGGCATCGAAAGCGGTGTAACCCCAGTTCAGCAGCTTCTGGCTTTCGTTGGCACGCGCTTTTTCGCTGGCCGTACCCAGCACGATGGACAGCAGTCGGCGCTGCCCCACATTGGGCAGATCGCGCTTGGCCGTGGCCACCAGGCAGTAGCCGGCGGCATTGGTATGGCCGGTCTTCAGGCCGTCCACGGTGGGATCGCGGAACAGCAAGGCATTGCGGTTGCTGCCGTTGGACGCCGGCGTGCCGGGATAGCTGTACTGCTTGGTGGAGTAGTAGTGCATGTACTCGGGGAAGTCATGCATCAGGCGCTGGGCCAGTATGGACAGATCACGCGCCGTCGTCAGGTGGCCGGGCTCGGTCAGACCTTCGGGGTTCTTGTAGCTGGTGTTCTTCATGCCCAGGGCCTTGGCCTGGTCATTCATCATCTTGACGAAGTTCTCGGCCGTACCGCCCACGGCCTCGGCCAGCGCCATGGTGGCATCGTTGCCGGACTGGATGATCATGCCGCTGAGCAGGTCATTGACGGGAACCTGCATCTTGGGGTCGATGAACATGCGCGAGCCGGGCATCTTCCAGGCACGCTCGCTCACGGGCATGCGTTGCTCCAGCGTGATTTTCTTGGCACGCAGGGCGTCGAACACCACATAGGCCGACATCAGCTTGGTCAGCGATGCCTGCTCGACGGGAGCGTCGATATCCTTGGCCCCCAGCACCTGGCCGGCAGTGACGTCCACCAGCAGATAGTTGCGGGCAGCGATTTCGGGAGGGACAGGGGCCGCCACCTGTGCCATGGCAAACACGGGCGCCACTGCGGCCGCAACGGCCAGAACACGCAGTGTGGAGTAGATGGGCTTCATGAAGAGGGTTCTCGCTAAAGCAAAGGTAAGCGCGGTTATTTACCGTCGAAAACGGCCAAAACCAAGGATAAACCTTGGCTTGGCGCTATGAAAAGAGGGGTTACCGAGACGGGGCAGCAATTCACGTGCGTCAGGGTGTGAGGACTGGCTCTTATTCGGACTTCAGGTGGCGCACCACCAGGTTCTTGAGCAGAGGCAATTGTCCGTGAAAGAAATGACCGACCTGCGGAATCACGGTAACAGGCAGTATCTGCGGGCGTGCCCAGTCCATCACGGCAGACAGCGCCACCGTGTCGTCCGCCTCGCCGTGAACCACCAGCGTCTGGTCATGGGCACCGGCAGGCACGGGAGCCACCTCGAAGCGGCTGGCGGCCGTACCGACCAGCACGGCCTTCTGCACCCGCCCCTGCTCCCAGAGCTGCGCCAGCGCATGGCTGGTGACAAAGGCGCCAAAGGAAAAGCCGGCCAGGGCGATCGGGCCTTCGGGAGCCACCTGCTGCACCACGGCCAGCAAATCCTGCAGCTCTGCCTTGCCGGCGTCATATTCACCGGCACTGGCACCCACGCCGCGAAAATTGAAACGCACGGCCGTATAGCCGCACTGCACAAAGGCACGCGCCAGCGTCTGGACCACCTTGTTGTCCATGGTGCCGCCAAACAGCGGATGCGGATGGGCGATGATGGCCACACCCTTGGGGCTCTGCCCTTCGGCCAGTTGCGGCGCATCGCGCAGGGTTTCGATCGCACCGGCAGCGCCGGTCAACATCAGTCGTTCAGTCTGAGAATTCACTACGCTATCCTAGTTATAGCTATCAGCGCTTGCTGTTATTAGGCTGACGCTTAAAAACGCTTAAAGTTCCTGAACGAGCACGCTGCACTGCGCACCGAAGGCGTCGTCCCTGCGGCGCCGCCCAGGCAAGGCACCCGGGGGAAGCCCCGTTTATCGGCCTACGCTGTCAGGCAGCACCAGGCGCTCGACGACCTTGCCGTTCTTCAGATGGGATTCGACGATTTCATCGATATCACTGTCGTCGATAAAGGTGTACCAGACGGCCTCGGGGTAGACCACGGCCACGGGGCCGCCCGCGCAGCGATCCAGGCAGCCGGCCTTGTTCACTCGCACCTGACCCTTGCCAGCCAGCCCCTCTTCCTTGACTTTGCGCTTGCAGTGGTCAAAGCCCGCCTTGGCACCGTGCAGAGCGCAGCAGTCCTCGCCATTGGGGCGCTCGTTCAGGCAAAAGAAGATATGACGCTGGTAGTAGCCACCGGCTTGGTCTTGATTCTGGGTGTCGCTCATAGTGGCTCATTCTAGGCAGGCTGCTGGCGACGCGAGAGTCGAATCACTACATACGCCAGTGTGACGTAAGGCCAGAGCCAGCCCAGCCACTGGCCCAGGCCGTAGAAGCGGATGAAGCGCCCCTGCTCCCAGGCCTGCAGGGTCTGGGCGAAGTAGACATTGGTGGGAGCCTGGTTGAGGATGCTCAGATGCAGCACCAGCACCAGAAGCAACAGCACGGTGCACACCCGGCGCGAGGCCGGCAGCGCAATCACGGCCAGACCCAGCCCTCCCCAGACGCCCAGACGCACCGGCAGATCCACCCACTCCCAGGCATGAGCCGGCCCCCAGCTCAGGGCGGCCGACAGCGCCGTCACGCCCACACCTGCCGCAACCAGCAGCAGCCCCGCCAGCGCGCGGCGGCCCATGTGTCCCACGGCACAGTAGGCCAGCAGACAGGGTATCCACAGCCCCAGCATTACACAGAGCATCTCCGTCACCAGCGACAGCGGCGTCAGGGCGAAATCGCCCAGCGGCAGCCAGTCTTCGAACGGCGTGTTCAGCAACCAGTCCTGCAAGGTGTCGTCAATGCGTTCCAGCACCTGACCCAGGCCGAAGGGCACGGCCGCCGGAAACAGCAGCGCAAACGGCCACAGTGCCAGCAGCACCAGCACGCCCGCACCGCCCTCGCCCAGCCACTGGTTACGAAAAGCGCTCCAGCGCGACAGCGCCCCCAGCCTCTCCAGCAGCGCGGCCAGCAGGGCACCGATCAGGGTACCGCCGGCATTGAGCACCAGATCCAGATTGGACGGCACGCGGCGCGGCAGATAGATCTGCAGAAACTCCATGCACAGCGACAGCAGCGTGCCGGCAAGAAAAGCCAGCGGCACGGCCAGCCTGGGCTGGCCCGAGCGCATCAG
Source organism: Comamonas sp. C24C (assembly GCF_053345995.1). NCBI lineage: Bacteria > Pseudomonadati > Pseudomonadota > Betaproteobacteria > Burkholderiales > Comamonadaceae > Comamonas > Comamonas sp. C24C. The sequence goes on from NZ_JBKFBC010000017.1 coordinate 7,666, forward strand.
GGCCAGCGCCAGGAAAAATCCCAGCGGCGCATAGCCAACGATATTGGTGTTGACGTCGAACCAGGTCCAGTACGGCGGTGGAATCCTGGCAAACAGAAATACGCTGGGATCAATCCCCTGGGCGCGCCAGCCGTCGAATGGGAACAGGCTGGCAAACACGATGAGCAGGCCATAGACCAGCGCCAGCGGCCAGGCCGAGGTATGGCGCATGGAAATCACCGGCACCGCGGAATCGGACACAGTCGCCTCCTACTCTCGGCACAAGACTCAGAAGGGCTTGACCACCACCAGAATCACGGCGGCGATCAGCAGCAGCACCGGCACTTCGTTATAGAACCGGAACCAGCGATGGCTTTTGTGACAGGTGTTGTCCGCCAGCTTGCGCAGCAGCACGGCACAGCTGTGGTGATAGCCGATGACCAGCAGCACCACGGCCAGCTTGGCATGCAGCCAGCCGCCCGCAAAGCCCCAGCCCAGCCACAGCCACAGGCCCAGGCCCAGCGCTGGCACGGCCAGCATGGTGGTGAAGCGCAGCAGCTTGCGCGCCATCAGCAGCAGGCGCTCGCGCTCTGCCACCGAGCCCGGCGTGACCATGGCGATATTGACAAAGATACGCGGCAGATAGAACAGACCAGCAAACCAGCTGGCGACAAAAATGATGTGAAAGGCTTTAACCCATAGCATGGGGCCAGTGTAAAGGCCTGCGCTGCGCCACAGCCGCTGCGCGCCGCGTCTTTACCCCGCATTGAGACAGCCGTCATGGAATAGTCACGCAGCTGCAAGCCAAGCCATGGCGGATGGGGCACAATTTTCCCCATGCATTTGTCCAGCCCTACTCCTTTTCCCCAGAATCGTCCGCGCCGTCTGCGCCGCGATGCTTTCACCCGCAATCTGGTGCGCGAGAGCGTGCTGACGCCGCACGACTTCATCTACCCCGTGTTCGTGCACGAAGGCCAGAACAAGCGCGAGGCCGTTCCCTCCATGCCTGGCGTGGACCGCCTGAGCCTCGACCTGCTGCTGCCCGTGGCCGAGGAGTGCGTGAAGCTTGAAATTCCCTATCTGGCACTGTTCCCCGCCATTGAACCCAGCCTCAAGACGCCCGATGGCAAGGAAGCCCTGAACCCCGACGGTCTGATCCCCCGCGTGGTGCGCGCGCTGAAAAAGGAATTTCCCCAGCTGGGCGTGATGACCGATGTGGCCCTGGACCCCTATACCAGCCACGGCCAGGACGGCATCCTGGACGAGAGCGGCTACATCATCAACGATGACACCGTGGAAGTGCTGGTCGGCCAGGCCCTGGCCCATGCCGAAGCCGGCGTGGACATGGTCGCTCCCAGCGACATGATGGACGGCCGCATCGGCGCCATCCGCGAGGCGCTGGAGCTGCAAGGCCATATTCACACCCGCATCATGGCCTACAGCGCCAAGTACGCCAGCGCCTTCTACGGTCCCTTCCGCGATGCCGTGGGCACGCGCGGCGCCCTGGGCAAGGCCGACAAGAATGTCTACCAGATGGACCCGGCCAACACCGACGAAGCCCTGCGCGAAGTGGCGCAGGACATCGCCGAAGGCGCGGACATGGTCATGGTCAAGCCCGGCATGCCGTATCTGGACGTGGTGCGCCGCGTCAAGGACGAGTTCAAGGTACCGACCTTCGCCTATCAGGTGTCCGGCGAATACGCCATGCTCAAGGCCGCGGCAGCCAATGGCTGGCTCGATCACGACGCCGTGATGATGGAAGCCCTGCTGGCCTTCAAGCGCGCCGGCGCCGACGGCATCCTGACCTACTTTGCCATCGACGCCGCCAAGAAGCTGCGCGGCCTGTAACAAAATTGATAGCTATCAGCGCAGGTCATGCTTGCGTTTGAGGGCGTTTCAGGCATGATCTGACGGCTCGGGCTGCTGGCCCGGGCCGTTTTTGCATCTGCTTTTGCACTGACATCGAGGCTGCCAATTCCCATGCGCGTGCTGCATATCTCTCCCCTCTATGCCCAGCCTGTTGACGGACTGCCCACGCAGGCGGCGACAACGGGGTTTTACTGGGTCTCCTGCACACGCTCGGAGCTGGAGGCTCAGCTGCCGTCCGTCCAGACCATGCTGGCCAGGCTGGGCGGCTCCGCGCTCGTGGACCTGCATGTCTCCGACCTGCTGAATCCGGCCATCCCTTCCAATTACGACTACACCTCGGTGTACGACGTGCTGGTGTTCCGCCGTCTGGCCAACGCCCATTTGCCGCCGCTCAACGGCAGCCACGCCTCGCCCGCGCCTGCCGTGGCAGCACCGCCTGCCCTGGCGGCCGGCACCGGCAGTGCGGCATCCAGCGCCCCGCCGCCATCCCACAGCCTGGCCCACAGCGGCCAGCGCGAAGCGCCGGTGCTGCAACGCGTGGAAACGCAGCCCGTGGGCTTTGCGCTGTATGACCAGATCCTGCTGTCCGTGCATCCCGACGGCTGCTTTGTGCTGGAAAACTTCTGGCAGCGCCTGATATCCGGCCCTGCCAAGACTGACGGCCGCCAGGTCAGCAGCAAGATGCCCGTGGAGCCTGCGGACCTGATGCTGCGCATGGTCAACGGCATGGTGGACGGCTACCTGGACCTGCGCCGCACGCTGACGCGCCAGATCGACCACTGGCAGATGGCGTTGCTCAAGCCCAACAAGCGCTTCAGCAACTGGGCCAGCGTGCTCGATGTGCGCCTGGCGCTGCACCAGCTCGATGAAATCTGCGAAGACCAGCGCGCCGCCGTGCAGGACTGGACCGAGGCACTGGAGGGCTGGCCGCCCGAGCACACCCCCGCACGCCAGCATGAGCGTGAGTTGCTGCGCGTGCGCTCGCGCGACGTGCTCGAACATATAGAGCGCGTGACCCACCATATTCACCGCATGGAGCAAAGCGCCGAGACCGCCGTGCAGATGCACTTTTCGGCACAGAGCAACCGCGCCAACGACATCATGCGCACGCTGACCACGGTGACGGCCATCTTTCTGCCGCTAAACCTGATTGCCGGCATCTTCGGCATGAACTTCGAGTTCATCCCCTTTGTGCACAAAAAGGACGGCTTCATCTGGGCCCTGGTGGCCATGGTGATCATCACCGTGGTGCTGGTGGCCTATTTCTGGCGCCGCCGCTACCTGGAAAGCGAAGAGGCCGAGTAAGCGACCCTGCTGGTGCCGCACGCACCGCCTCGCTGAGGCCCGCAAATTTGCGGCCCAGCAGCCCCAGTCTTCGGCCGTACGACAACCGAGAAACTCAAGCAAAAACAGCTTCCAGCGCTTATCTAATAAGCGCTGGAAGCTGTTGTTTCAAACGTCAATCAGCCCAGATGCTGTTGAAAGAAAGCCAGCGTGCGCTCGCCGGCCAGCTTGGCTGCCGCTTCGTTGTAGGAGCCGCGCTGGTCGCAGTTGAAGCCGTGGTCGGCGTCGTAGACATGCACTTGCGCCTGGGGCTGTGCCTTCTTGAAGGCTTCGACGGACTCCAGCGAGATGTAGTGATCCTTGCTGCCGAAGTGGGCCTGCACCGGGCACAGCGCCTGACGGCTGGCTTCCAGCTCGCCCGTCATGCCGCCGCCGTAATAGCAGACTGCGGCAGAAACACTGGCCAGATTGCAGGCCGAGCGCCAGGTCAGCAGGCCGCCCCAGCAAAAGCCCACCACACCGATCTTGCCGCCGGGCACCAGCGTCGCGGCATGGGCCACAGCCGCCTCCACATCGCGCAGCGCGCCAGGCTCGGGCAGGGCTTCCACCGCAGTCTTGAGAGCAAAGCCGGCCTTCATATCGTCTTCGGTGTAGCCCAACTCCACATCGGGCTTGACGCGGGCAAACATGGCGGGGGCCACGGCCACATAGCCCTGGGCAGCATAGCGGTCTGCCACGGAGCGGATATGCGAGTTCACGCCGAAGATTTCCTGCAGCACCACGATGGCACCGCGTGCCTGGCCCTCGGGCATGGCCACATAAGCGGGGGTTTTTACGCCATCCACGGCTGTCAGTTCAACAAAGCTGCCCATTGCGAAGCTCCTTAACATGGTTCAAAAGGGAAATCCGCGATGCGGTCGCCAGCAATGCTGTAATGGCTGGTGCCGCGTCGACGATTCGCTCATTTTTTCACAGGAGTGTTCATGCCAGCTATCCCGGCCCCACAAAAGGCAGACAGTCGCAAGAAGCCACCCATGCCCGGAGGCGAGCTGTAATGGATATCAAGCCGCTGATCACCCTGGTTGCCATCATCAACCCGCTGGCCATTGTTCCGTTCTTCATCCACTACACGGCCGGCTTCGATGCAGAGCAGCGCTGGCAAACCATTCGCACCGCCGCCTTTGCTGCCTTCTGCGTGATCGCAGTCTGTGCGCTGCTGGGGTTACAGATTCTGCAGTTCTTCAACATCTCGCTGCAGAGCTTTCAGGTCGGCGGCGGTCTGCTGCTGCTGATCAGCGCAATGAACATGCTCAACGCGCGCCCCGCCGAAGACCGGCCCAACAATGCCACGCTGGCAGCCGGCGTCGAAAAAGCCGCCGAGGGCAACAGCATCGCCGTCGTGCCGCTGACCATTCCGCTGCTAACCGGGCCTGCCGCTATGTCCACCGTGGTGATCTATGCCGATCAGGCGCGCACCATCTGGCAGCATGTGGCGCTGGTCGGCTATGGCGTGGTGGTGGCCGCCGCCATCATGGTGTGCTTTTCGCTGGCCCACCCGATTGCCCGCGTGCTGGGCAAGACCGGCATCAATGTGATGACCCGGCTCATGGGCCTGATTCTGGCCGCGCTGGCCATCGAGGTGATGGCGGGAGGGCTGATCAAGATCTTCCCCATCCTGGCTTCTCCGGCGATATACCCTTAACCCCCGGCTATGCCGCTTCCCCCAAGGGGGACGGCAGCTTCGCTGCGTGGCGGCGCTTGCTCGCTGTCTCTCGCCTTGGCGCGTGCCAGCTTCAGGCAGTTACCACTTCCATTTTTTCCGCCTCACCACAGGCACCACCACAGCCGGTGATCGGCTCTGCAGGCAAGGCCTCGGGCACCAGCACCGCGCCGGTCACCGGGTCAAAGCCCGCGCGGCGCATGTGCAGGGCCAGGGCGGCATCCATGTTCTGCGCATGGTGGCTGAACCAGGGACCGAGCTCGGCCGCCATATGGCGGATGGTGGCCAGATCACCTTGCTCCCCCTTGACCGCCCCCTCGCGCAGGACGGCCAGCACCACCTTGTGCTGCTGGCTGTGGCAGTTGCCCGTGGCAAATCCCGTGGTCTGCATCCAGCGGTCCTCCTGATCGAAGTGCTGCTGGGTGTGGGCAATCAGCTCGTCCCAGAGCGCACACAGTTGGTCGTCGGCGGCTGCCTCCACCTGGGCCAGCAGGGTGACGAACTCCTCATGCACCGCGTCCATGACGGGAAAATCCAGGATGAGAGCGGCATTCCATTCGAGGCTGGCCATGGCAGTTCCTTGCGCGAAATTGAGGAACTGGCAGCTTAAGAAAAAGACCTGGCGCGGCCATTGACCCATATCAGCAAAGCGGCGGCCCGCAGGCGCCCGAGGCTTGTCCAGAATCAACAAAGCCCTGCATGGCAGGGCTTTCCGAGCGGCGCTACTTGGGGCAGGACAGTGCCTAGCGCCCGTAGCCCTGCAGCCAGCGGCTGAGCTGGGCCGCAGCCTCGTCCACGGCGCGCGCCATGGCCTGTGCGCCACCGGCCGCATCGGCTGAGCTGGATGGCACTTCGACCGTGAACACCTTCTGGCCCAGCAACTGGTTGCCTGCACTCTCGCCGGCACCGATCAGGCTGGCGCTCAGACGCAGCAGCGCACGGCTGTTGCTGGCGTTGTCGAAGACCTGGTTGAACTCGTCCACCGTCACGCGCAGCTGCGCAATCGAGCGCTTGTCGGCCAGCAGGGGGCGGACATTGTCCTTGCCCGAGAGCACGGGTCGCTCCAGTCCCAGACGCATGCGCAGGCGCTGCTCCACCATCTGGGCCGGAGGCAGGCTCCAGCGCGCATTCTGGTAGGCACGCAGCTGCTGGCTGTCGCTGTAGTTCAGGCGGTAGAACATGGCCGTCAGGCCCTCGGGCAGACCCGGAGCCTGGACTTCGGCCAGCACCAGCGGCACCGGCGCCACCGAAGAGGCGGCTGCATTCGCGGCGGGCGCGGCCAGGTCGGCCACGCCCAGGTCATAGCGCACCGGCTGCGTGGGTGCCGTGGGCAGGCCCGAGCAGGCGGCTAGCGCCAGCACCAGTGAAGAAGCGCCCAGCAATCGCCATGCTCCGCGGCCGGTGAATGAAATCTTTGTGTCTGCCATATTGATTCCTTTGGGACTTAGGCCAGCCAGGATGGGCAGCAGGCATTTCCATCGAGAAACCGCCTGCCTGGTCCGAATTTGCGCAAGTCGTGTCCTTGTTGCCGCTTCACTTGGCCGGAGCCACGAAACCGGGCTCGCCGGGGCCCGGCTGGCCCAGGCCCTGGCCGTAGATGACGGACTGCGGGTTGTCATTGAAGCGGCCTGCCGCCGCGCCCATGGTGCGCGCAGCGCGCGAGACATCGTCGGCCGCACCGTTCATGCGCGGCAAGGTGCTGCGCCCCAGCGATTCGGCAGCCTGCGACAGGGCCTGCGTGCCCTCGGCAATCTGCTGTAGCGGGCCGTCGGGCGCATTGACCTTGCGCACGGTCTGCTGCAGATCGGTCGCCACGCCCGTGGCGGCATTGCCGGCCTTGGTCAGGGACTGCAGGGTCTGGTGCGCATCTGCCGTGAGCTGAGGAAAGTCCTTGGCCGTCTTGTTCATGGTCTCGGCCAGATCCTTGATCCCTCCGGATGCGGCCGCGATATTGTCCAGCGCCACGCTCACGCGTTTCTGGTTGTCCTCGCCCAGCATGGCATTGAGACGGCGTGAAATTTCGTCAACCCGCTCCAGCAGCACCGGGCCCTGGTCGGCCAGCATGTTCAAGGGCGAGGACTTCATGGGCAGGCGCGGCAAGCCGCTGGGCCCTGGCTTGAGCGGCTGCGAAGCCCGGCTGTCATCGTCGAGCTGGATATGGGCCAACCCCGTCACCCCCTGATAGCCGAGCTGTGCATAAGTGGCCGGCGTGACCGGCGTGTCCTCACCCACGGCAATGCGAATCAGCACATTGCCGGGAATCTGCGGGTCAAAACCGATGCGCACCACCTTGCCCACGGGCACGCCCTTGTAGCGCACCGTGGCCTGGGGCTGCAGACCGCTGACACCATCCTTGGTGGACATTTCGTAGAGCTGGTATTCGCGGTTGTCGCGCGTCAGCCAGACGGCCAGCCCTGCCAGCAGGGCCGCAACCACCAGCACGAAGATGCCGGCAGCCATGGCATGGGACTTGTTTTCCATCAGCTTTCCTCTGCGGCCACGCCGCCTTGCACCGGGGCCATGGCACGGCGGCCACGCTCTCCCTGGAAGAAATGTTCGATAAACGGGTGCTTGATCTGGGCCACATCGCGCGGGGCTCCGGTGAACAGCACTTTTTTCTCGGCCAGCACGGCCACACGCGTGGACAGCGCAAACAGCGTATCCAGGTCGTGGGTGACCATGATCACGGTCAGGCCCAGCTCGGCATGGATATCGCGCAGCAGCTCGCAGAACTCGTCAGAGCCCTTGGGGTCCAGCCCGGCGGTGGGTTCGTCCAGCAACAGCAGCGGCGGATCCATCATCAGCGCACGCGCCAGCGCCACACGCTTGATCATGCCGCCCGACAGGTCTGCGGGCATACGCGAGGCATGTTCCGGCTTGAGACCCACCATCTGGAGCTTGACCATGGCCGCATCGCGCACCACGGCATCGGGCAAGGTGCCCTGCTCGCGCAATGCAAACGCGATGTTGTCCAGCACATTGAAGGCCGAATACAGCGCCCCCTGCTGGAACAGCATGCCCACCTGACTCGCCGCCAGCTCGCCGCTGATGACCTCGCGCGAGGGCCGGCCATCCACGGTCACCGTGCCGCGCGAAGGCGAAAGCAGGCCCAGGATCTGGCGCAGCAGCACGGTCTTGCCCGTGCCGGAGCCGCCAACCAAAGCCAGAATCTCGCCCGGGTAGATATCGAAATTCAAGTCCTGGTGCACGGCAAAGCGCGACTCGCCCTCGCCAAACTCGGTCCACAGGTCAACCGCCTGCACCAGGGGCTTCACATCCTGCGGCGGCGCGTAGTCGCCCACGGCCCCTTCGATACGACGGTTCTGCATCACCTCTGTCATTTGCGTGCCCCCCACTCCACGAGGCTGACGCGACCCAAGCCAGGAACGCCGAGCAAAAGCCGCCCCGCAGCGAAGGTGTCGTCCCCTTTGGGGAAAGCGGCGAAGCCGCACAGGGGGTAGTTCATCCTAAAAGCCCACGTTTCTGAAGAGGATGGCAAAGATGGCATCCACGATGATGACCATGGTGATGGAGGACACCACCGCCGCCGTGGTGCCGCGACCCAGGCTCTGTGTATTGGGCGCCACCTGCAGACCCCAGTGGCAGCCGATCAAGGCAATCAGCACGCCAAACACCACGGACTTGCCCATGGCCAGCACCAGATTGCCGATCTTCACGGCCGCCGGCAGGCTTTGGACGAAATAGGACGGCGTGATGTCCATGGTCAGGTCGGCCGCGACCATGCCGCCGGCCAGTGCCGCCAGAATGGTCCACAGTGCCACCAGCGGCATGGACACGGCCAGCGCCAGCGCACGCGGCAGCACCAGCCGGTAGCCCTGGGAGATGCCCATGACCTGCATGGCATCGAGCTCTTCGGTCACGCGCATCACGCCGATCTGTGCCGTGATGGCCGAGCCGCTGCGCCCCGCCACCAGAATGGCCGCCAGCAGCGGTCCCAGCTCGCGGATCAGCGAAATGCCCAGAATATTGACGATAAAGGATTCGGCCCCGAACTGGCGCAGCTGCAACGCCATCAGATAGGCCAGCACCACGCCGATCAGAAAGCCCACCAGGGCCGTGATCGGCAAAGCCGTCGCGCCGGTCGCATAGAGATGGCCCGAAATATCGCGCCAGGGGCCACGCAAGGGATTGCGCAGCAATCGCAGGCAATCCAGCAGCAGCTGCCCCACCAGCCGGATCAGATTGGCAAAGTGCCCGCAGGCATCGATCACCATCTGGCCCAACCGATTGATCTCGCACATCCACCCCGAGGGCTCGGGCTTGGGCTCGGGCACTTCGCTGAATCTGGCCACTCGCTCCAGCATGGAACGCTGATTCTTGGTCGTCAGCAGCCGGGCCGGCCAGGCCCTGCCCCATTGCTCCCACAGCAGCTGCGCGCCGATATGGTCCAACCAGACCATTTGCTGCAAATCCCAGGCCACGCCCTTGGGAACCGCTCTGATCTGTGGCGCCAGCCGACGCCAGATATGGCGATCGCCCAGCTCGGCAGCACTCCAGCGGCCCACAGGCACGGCCCATTGCTGACCATCGCGGGACTGCAGCGGGCATTGAGGTAGTTGGTCTGAGCTGGGCAAAGAAAAGCTTCCTAGGACATGAGGGAGACGGGCTAGCCGCAGGGGCCAGCATAACGCGCCAAGCGAGGAGCATGCCAAACGCAGCACGTAGGTCACTGCCGCATGCCACGCAATCATAGCGTTGCAATTTTTATCAAAAACTCGCCAAAGCCAAAACCAGCATTGCGTCGGCAGCTTCCAAAACAGGAGTATGCGAGCGATTTCCCTATCGACACCGGCAAGGTCATCGCACCTAATGAACTGGCCTTTTTGCCCATGACTGCCTCAAGGTTTGGCCTGCCCGCCAAGCCGTATCCGGCCTTTTGATCTGCCCATGAGTGACACCCAGTTCGACTACATCGTCATCGGCGGCGGCACAGCAGGTTCGCTGCTGTGCAACCGTCTCACCCGCAACAAGAATCACCGGGTTCTGCTGATCGAAGCCGGCGGCAAGGATGATTACCACTGGATCCACATCCCTGTCGGTTATCTCTATTGCATAGGCAACCCGCGCACTGACTGGCTCTATCAGACCGAACCCGACCCCGGCCTCAATGGCCGCAGCCTGCGCTACCCGCGCGGCAAGACCCTGGGCGGCTGCTCCAGCATCAACGGCATGATCTATATGCGCGGCCAGGCCCGCGACTACGAGCAATGGGCGCAGCTGACCGGCGACGACACCTGGCGCTGGGAACAGGTGCTGCCGGCCTTCCGACAGCACGAGGACCATTGGCGTCTCGACGCCGGAGGCAGCGCCAGCGAGGAGTTCAAACGCCTGCATGGCAGCAGGAGCACCGGCGGCAGCGGCGAATGGCGGGTGGAGAAGCAGCGCTTGCGCTGGGACATACTCGACGCCTTCGCCCAGGCTGCGCAGCAGGCGGGCATCCCGGCCACCGACGATTTCAACCGCGGCTGCAACGAAGGCGTGGGCTACTTCGAGGTCAACCAGAAATCAGGCCTGCGCTGGAATACGGCCAAGGCCTTTCTGCGCCCTACCTGCTACGGCCGCCCCAACTTCGAGATGTGGACCCGTGCCCAGGTGCGACGTCTGATTCTGGAAGATCTGCCGGACGGCAGCCAGCGCTGCACCGGCGCCGAAGTCTGGACCGGCGATGAGATGGTAACCGTGCAGGCCGGGCGCGAGGTGCTGCTTTGCGCGGGCGCGGTGAACTCCCCGCATATCCTGCAGCTGTCGGGCATAGGCCCCGGCGAGCTGCTGCAGCACCATGGCGTGGCCGTGCGTCGCAACCTGCCCGGCGTGGGCGCCAATCTGCAGGACCACCTGCAAATTCGCTCGGTCTACAAGGTGCACAACGCCAAGACGCTCAACACCATGGCCGGCAGTCTCTGGGGCAAGGCGGCCATCGCCCTGGAATACGCACTGCGGCGCAGCGGCCCCATGAGCATGGCTCCCTCACAGCTCGGTGCCTTCACCCGCAGCGACCCGGCACAGGCCCACCCCAATCTCGAATATCACGTGCAGCCGCTGTCGCTGGACGCCTTCGGCGAGCCGCTGCATGACTTCGCCGCCTTCACCGCCAGCGTCTGCAATCTCAACCCGAGCAGCCGCGGCACGGTGCAGTTGCAGGGCGCAGACTTCCGCCAGGCTCCGGCCATCGCGCCGAACTACCTCTCCACGGCAGAAGATCGGCGGGTGGCGGCCGACAGTCTGCGCGTCACGCGCCGCATCGTCAGCCAGCCCGCGCTTGCACCCTTTCAGCCCGAGGAGTTCAAGCCCGGGCCGCAATACCAGAGTGACGAGGACCTGACACGCCTGGCCGGCGATATCGCCACCACCATCTTCCATCCCGTGGGCACGACCAAGATGGGACATGCCGACGACCCGATGGCGGTACTGGACAGCCGCTTCAGGGTGCGCGGCGTGCAGGGCCTGCGCGTGGTCGATGCTGGTGCCATGCCCACCATCACCAGCGGCAACACCAACAGCCCGACGCTGATGATGGCCGAGAAGGCTGCGGAGTGGATTCGCGCTGCCGCCTGATAAGCGGCCGCTCAGAAACCTAGCAATTTACTCCGAAAAGCCTGTCCGGGCCTGAAAGCAGTCGCGGCGGCCCAAAGTCCGTCCGCGCGGGAGATTTCCGTCCGACTTCCTGCCCCAAGCACCTAAGCCTGCTGAGATCTTTTGCTTATAAGCATATGACGCTATTGTTTTTGAAAAATCTCAAAACTCATAAGGATGTCACAAAACTTTCTGATTCATTTGTCAGACGTTTTTGATATAACCCAAGGGAATTCCCCAATGCACCACACAGGTGCAGCCCTTACATTCTCGTCACTCTCGCTGCTCCACGAAGCAGCATGGAGGGCCGAGGAGACAACTCGACACAACCAGACCAATACACATAAAAGCATCAAAGATGCGTTCAAAAGCGCCCCTCAGTGGGCGCTTTTTTTATGCCTGCGCACAAGCTTGAGGCGGCGGTGCGACAATGCCGGCGCCATCTTCGGGCATTCACGCCCGCTCTCCCCTGGCTTCTTCATCCCGCCTTCTGCAGCGCCGCCCCAGCGGCAACGCGCGCTGCTCACGGCATGCACCAATTGCAGGCATTTGCTCCATGGAATGGATTCTTGTTTCCCTCGCCTCGGCCCTGGCCGGGTTTGTTGACGCCATCGTGGGAGGCGGCGGACTGATTCTGGTGCCAGCCATGTTTGCGGCCTTCCCCACCACCACGCCCGCCACGCTGTTTGGCACCAACAAGAGTGCCGCCGTCTGGGGCACGGCTATTTCCGCCTGGCAGTTCAGCAAGCGCGTGCATATCACCTGGGCCACGCTGCTGCCCGCCATCGGCACGACGCTGGTCGGCGCCTTTCTCGGCGCCTGGGCCGTCACGCTGATCTCTCCCGATTTTCTGCGCAAGCTGCTGCCCTTCATCCTGCTGGGCGTGCTGGGCTACACCCTGGCCAAAAAAGAGCTGGGCCGTGACCACGAGCCGCGTCTGGCGGGCCGTACCGAAATGCTGACCGCCTGCGCCATCGGCCTGCTGATCGGTTTCTACGACGGCTTCTTCGGCCCGGGCACGGGCAGCTTTTTCGTGTTCCTGTTCGTGCGCCTGCTGGGCTATGACTTCCTCAACGCTTCGGCCAACGCCAAGCTGCTGAATCTGGCCTCCAACGCTGCGGCACTGCTGCTGTTCACGCTCAAGGGCCATGTCTGGTGGCACTTTGCCATCCCGCTGGCCGTGGCCAATGTGCTGGGCAGCATGCTGGGCACCTGGATGGCCTTGCGCCACGGCACGGGCTTTGTGCGCACGATTTTCATCGGTGTGGTCAGCCTGCTGATTCTGAAAACTGGTTATGACGCTTTTCTGCGTTAAACCATTACACAGCAAGCGTTAACAGCTATCAATTTATCAGGGTGCGGTTTCGTCGTCAGACAGCACCGAGATATCTTCCACGCGGCGCGGCGTGCCAATCGGTGCGCCAGCCTTGCCTTGGCGCACGGCAGCGATATCGGCCTCGCTGGGGTAGTTGCCCACCAGCCAGTAGTCCAATATACGGCGCGCGATGGGCGCGGCAGCCGCCGCACCAAAGCCGGCGTTCTCCACGATCACGGCCACGGCAATCCTGGGTGCTTCCGCAGGACCGTAGGCGATATAGAGCGAGTGGTCGCGCTGGTACTCGGCCAGACGCGCGGCGTTGTACTTTTCCTTCTGGCCCACGCTCACGGCCTGGGCCGTACCGGTCTTGCCGCCCGACAAATAGCTGGCACTGCCGAAGACGCCGCGTCCCGTGCCGCCGGTCACCACCCCCACCATGCCGCGCTTGACGGCATCGACATTGCTCTGCTTGAAGCCCAGATTGACGGGCGCCGGCTGGACAATGGCCGTGCGCGTGCCGGTGACCGAGTCGATCAGCTCCTTGCCCACATGGGGCGTGAAGCTCATGCCGTTGTTGACCAGGGTGGCCAGCGCATGCGAGAGCTGGAGGATGGTGAAGTTGTTGTAGCCCTGGCCGATGCCCAGGGAAATCGTCTCGCCCGCAAACCATTGCTGCTGCGCGGCGCGCTTGTAGGTCTTGCGCTTCCACTCCTTGCTGGGCAGCACGCCGCGCACCTCGCCGGGCAGGTCGATGCCGGTGATCTGGCCAAAGCCCAGCGGCTTCATGAAGTCGTGAATCGCATCAACGCCCATCTCGTTGGCCAGCGTGTAGAAATAGACATTGCTGGAATGCTGGATGGCGCGTGCCAGATCCACCGGCCCCAGCGCGTGGCCGGAGCGGAAGGTGTGACCGCCAAAAGTCCAGGAGCCGCCGTCCTGAATCACCGTGCCCGGCGTGCGCTTGCCGGTCTCTATGCCCGCCAGGCCCATGAAGGGCTTGTAGGTCGAGCCCACGGGATAGGTGCCGCGCATGGAGCGGTTGAGCAAGGGACGATCCAGCGATTCGTTGAGCGCCTTCCAGCTCTCCTGATCGATACCGTCGACAAACAAGTTCGGGTCGTAGGTCGGCTTGCTGACCATGGCCAGCACCTCGCCATTGCGCGGGTCCATGGCGATAGCCACGCCGCGGCGGTTGCCGTAGAGGTCTTCCACCATCTTCTGCAGCTTGATGTCCACAGACAGTTGCAGGCTGTGGCCCGGCGTGGCGGGGCGACTGCCCAGACGACGCACTGCATGACCGCCAGCCGAGGTTTCCATTTCCTCCCAGCCGGTCTGGCCGTGCAGCTGCAGCTCATAGCTCTTTTCGGCGCCCAGCTTGCCCATGACCTCGGTGCCCCGGTAGTTGGCGGCATCGTCGGAGTCGTCGATCTCTTCCTTTTCCCTTTGATTGATACGACCGATGTATCCGATCAAATGGCTGCCGGTTTCCTTGAGCGGGTAGGTGCGAAACAGCCGCGCCTTGATGTCCACACCCGGAAAGCGATAGCGCTGGGCCGCGAACCTGGCGACTTCCTCGTCCGTCAGGCGCGAGCGGATCGGAATGGACTCGAAGCTCTTGGAGTCATCCATGAGCCGCTTGAACTTGCGCCGGTCGCGCGGCGTGATCTCCATGACCTCGGACAGCCCGTCGATGGTCTCGTCCAGATCCTCGACCTTGGAGCGCGTGATCTCCAGCGTATAGGCCGAGTAATTGGTGGCCAGCACCACGCCGTTGCGGTCCAGGATCTGGCCGCGATTGGGCACGATGGGCACCACCGCCGTGCGGTTGCTCTCGGCGCGCTCGGCAAACTCCTCATGGCGCTCCACCTGCAGCACCAGCAGGCGCCAGACCAGCAGACAGAACGCCAGGAACACCACGCAGCCCATGACGACTGCGCGCATGCGAAAGCGCTGCAGCTCGACTTCGGTGTTACGAATCTCCATCATGCGACGACACCCGCAAACAAAGCCGCCCCGCATGAGCTGCGCCACCGGCGTGCCTCACCCCAAGGACAGCGAGCAAGGGGCGTCCCGCAGCGAGGCTGTCGTCCTCCCCCGCGAAGCGATAGGGAAGAAGGCGCAAAGCGGCTCAGGAGGGAATGCATCTCACAGAGGGCGGTTTTCATCGCTGTCGGGCGCGCGGCGCTGCGGCGCCAGCAGCAGCACGCTGACCACCGGCCACAGCAAGGTCTCGATCACCGGAGCGATCAGAAACTCCAGGCCGGGAAAAATGCCGCCCGTCGCAATGCGCAGCAGCACCTGGATACCGTGCGCGGCAGCAAACACCGGCAGCAGGTGCAGAGCCTGCACGGGGCTCGAGAACCATAGCAGGCGACGACT
This sequence comes from Comamonas sp. C24C, assembly GCF_053345995.1. NCBI lineage: Bacteria > Pseudomonadati > Pseudomonadota > Betaproteobacteria > Burkholderiales > Comamonadaceae > Comamonas > Comamonas sp. C24C. Next base: position 22,809 of record NZ_JBKFBC010000017.1, read on the forward strand.
CATCCAGCCCGTCACGAAGACCAGCAAGGTGTAGGCCAGTGCATGCTGGCCCAGCAGCGAGGCCCGGTCCACATCCATGACCAGACCCAGAGCAAAGGCAATGCCCAGGCCCACGCGCTGCGGCTGATTCAGACTCCAGAAGGCCAGCAGCAACATGAGCATGTCCGGCAGCCAGACGATGCGGCCCAGCGGCAGCATATTGATGGCCAGTCCGATCACCAGGGTGACGACGATGAACAGAGGGTTGACCGGCAGCAACAGCTGCTGGCCGCGCGGCATGATCATGCGGGATCCTTTGCGGGCTTCGCGGCCTTGGTACCCGCCTTCTCAGCGGCTGCCTTCTCCTTTTCGGCAGCGGCGGCTTCCTTCTTGCCGCGCGCCTTGGCTGCGCGGTCGGCCTTCTCGGCATCGGCCTTGGCCTGCATATTGGCAGCCTCGGGATGCTCGGTGCGCCCCTGAGGCTTGAGCACCATCACATGGCGCACGCCCTGCACGCGGCCCACGGGCTCGCAATAGATGCGGGTGAAGGCGGAGTCGGCACGACGATCCACCGTCACCACCTTGGCCACGGGCAGGCCCAAGGGGTACAGCCCGTCGATACCGCTGGTGGTCAGCAGATCGCCCACCTGCACATCGGCATTACTGGGCATGAAGCGCAGCTCCAGACCGCCGGCGCGTGTCGAAGACGCATCGCCATAGGCCACGCTGCGCGCACCGGTGCGCGGGTTGAAAACGGGAATGGCCTGATCGCGATCGATGAGCAGCGTGACCTCGGCGCGCGTCGGATAGACACGCGTGACCTGACCGATCACGCCTTTTTCATCCAGTACGGGAGAGCCCGGCTCGACCCCGTCGGCCTGACCCTTGTCGATCACCACGCGACGCGTATAGGGGTCGGGACTGTCATAGACCACCTCGGCCACCTGGCCCGGCGTCAAAGAGCGCTCGCGCAACTCCAGCATGGAGCGCAGATGTTCGTTTTCCTTGATCAGCTCGTCGGCCAGTTCGGCACGCTGAGCCATGACGACCAGCTCCTTGCGCGCAGCATCCTCGCGGGCCACGGCCTGCTGCTGCACTTCGGCATAGCGGCTGGCGTTCTGATAGGCCAGCACCGGCTGGGCCACCACCCATTGCACGGGCGACAGCGCCACCGACAAAGCGGAGCGCACGGGGGTGGTGATCTTGAAACGCGCGTCGGCTACCATCAAAAACAGCGCCAAGGCGCTGTAGAGGGCAAGCTGGGAAGTGCGCGAGGCCTGTTGCTTGAACAGCGATGGAGCGCGGTGGTCCAGAGTGTCCAGGCTCATGTGCGCTCCCTGGGCATGGCCGTGTGCGCACGGCCTTCCCATTCAGAAGGAATGCAAAAAGAGAGCGCGGTATGCAGGCGTATCACGGACTCAGGCCCTGTTCATGGAAGTGGCTGCGGTACGCGCACTATGCCGCGTGCCGCAAAACACCACATTGCACAGCGATTAATCGCTGGTGAAGATGCTGCCCTGGCGATCCATGGTCTCCAGTGCCATGCCGCAGCCGCGCACCACGCAGGTCAGCGGTTCTTCGGCCACCAGCACGGGCAGACCGGTTTCTTCGGCCAGCAGACGGTCCAGGTCGCGCAGCAGCGCGCCGCCGCCGGTCAGCATCATGCCGCGTTCGGCAATGTCGGCACCCAGCTCGGGAGGCGTCTGCTCCAGCGCGTTCTTCACGGCGGAAACGATCTGGTTGAGCGGATCGGTCAGCGCTTCCAGCACTTCGTTGGAAGAGATGGTGAAGCTGCGCGGCACGCCTTCGGACAGGTTGCGACCCTTGACTTCCAGTTCCTTGACTTCGGAGCCGGGGAAGGCCGAGCCGATCTGCTTCTTGATCAGTTCTGCCGTGGGCTCGCCGATCAGCATGCCGTAGTTGCGGCGGATGTAGCTGATGATGGACTCGTCGAACTTGTCGCCACCGACGCGCACGGAACCCTTGTAGACCATGCCGCCCAGCGAGATCACGCCCACTTCGGTCGTGCCGCCGCCGATGTCCACCACCATGGAGCCCGAAGCTTCGGACACGGGCAGGCCCGCGCCGATGCCGGCTGCCATGGGTTCTTCGATCAGGTACACGGCCGTGGCGCCTGCAGCTTCGGCGGCGTCCTTGATGGCGCGGCGCTCGACCTGGGTGGAGCCGCAGGGAACGCAGATGATGATGCGGGGGCTGGGGGTCAGCACCGAGCGTGGATGCACCATCTTGATGAACTGCTTGATCATCTGCTCGGTGATCACGAAGTCGGCAATCACGCCGTCCTTCATGGGACGGATGGCTTCGATATTGCCGGGCACCTTGCCCAGCATGGCCTTGGCTTCGCGGCCGACAGCCTGGATCACCTTCTTGCCGTGGGGGCCGCCTTCGTGACGGATCGCAACCACCGAAGGTTCGTCCAGAACAATGCCCTTGTCTCGGGCGAAAATCAGGGTGTTAGCTGTGCCAAGGTCAATGGCAAGGTCGGTGGAGAAGTACCGACGGAAAGCTCCGAACATTCAGGGTCCTCTCAGGCACGGCTTGCGCATCGGCTAGCCGTCGCCGGGATGTAAGGTAATGGAGTCTGGGTAGTGGGCATTTTTTGCACAATGACCAGCCGAACGGAGGTATTGCGGCAAAGCCGAGATAATACCGTATCCCCTGTGAATAACTTCTACTGTCAGGGTTAGAAACACTGCTTTACACGCGGCGGCCCTGTTAAATAATTTCTATGGCATTGAACGATCAAGACATTGCGCGCATCGCCAACTTGGCCCGCCTTGAGCTGTCGCAAGACGAAAGTAAGCGCATGCTCGCGCAACTAAACAACTTTTTCGGCATCGTCGAAAAAATGCAGGCTGTGGATACTTCGGGCGTCAGCCCTCTGTCACATCCGGTGGCGGCCATTCAGGACGTTGCCTTACGGCTACGTGACGATTTGGTAAGTGAGGGCAATAACCGCGACGCCAACATGCAGAACGCCCCTGCAGCCGAGAAGGGTTACTTCCTCGTGCCCAAGGTCATCGAATAAACGCGCGGGACACACAAGAACATGAGCCAAACCGAACTCCACCAATTGAGCGTGGCCGAGCTGGCCGCGCAACTGCGCGCCAAGCAGGTCTCGGCCACCGAAGCCGCCCAGCATTTCCTGGCCCGCGCCAAGCAGCACCAGAACCTGGGCGCTTTTGTCGCCATCAATGAAGACACCACCCTGGCCCAGGCCAAGGCGGCAGACGTCCTGATTGCCGAAGGCAAGGGCGGCAAGCTGGCCGGCGTGCCCATCGCGCACAAGGACATCTTCGTCACCAAGGACTTCCCCACCACCGCCGCCAGCAAGATGCTGGAAGGCTACCAGTCGCCTTTTGACGCCACCGTGGTGAAGAAGCTGGCCGATGCCGGCGTGGTCACCCTGGGCAAGCTCAACTGCGACGAGTTCGCCATGGGCGGCGCCAATGAGAACTCGGCCGTGGCCCCCGTGGGCTTTGATGCTGCCCAGCCCGTGCGCAACCCCTGGAACGCCGAGCGCGTGCCCGGCGGCTCCTCGGGCGGCTCGGCCGCTGCCGTGGCCGCGCGTCTGGCCCCGGCCGTGACCGGCACCGACACCGGCGGCTCGATCCGACAGCCCGCCTCGTTCTGCGGCATCACCGGCATCAAGCCCACCTACGGCCGCGCCAGCCGCTACGGCATGATCGCCTTTGCCTCCAGCCTCGACCAGGCCGGCCCCATGGGCCGCAGCGCCGAAGATTGCGCGCTGCTGCTCTCCGAGATGTGCGGCCCCGATCTGGACCGCGACTCCACCAGCCTGGACTACCCGGCCGAGGACTTCACAGCCAAGCTGAACGATTCGATCGAAGGCCTGCGCATCGGCGTGCCCGCCGAGTTCTTTGGTGAAGGCCTGTCCGACGATGTCCGCACAGCCGTCGACGCCGCGCTCAAGGAATACGAAAAGCTGGGCGCCAAGCTGGTGCCCGTGAGCCTGCCGCGCACCGAGCTTTCCGTGCCCGTGTACTACATCCTGGCTCCGGCCGAGGCTTCGTCCAATCTGTCGCGCTTTGACGGCGTGAAGTTCGGCCACCGCGCCGCCAAGTACGAAGACCTCAACGACATGTACAAAAAGACCCGCGCCGAAGGCTTTGGCGACGAGGTCAAGCGCCGCATCATGATCGGCGCCTATGTGCTGTCCGAAGGCTATTACGACGCCTACTACCTGCAGGCGCAGAAGATCCGCCGCATGATTGCCGACGACTTCCAGGCCGCCTTCAAGGACTGCGACGTCATCGCCGGCGC
>NZ_JBKFBC010000017.1:27246-55216 GCF_053345995.1 Comamonas sp. C24C
GCCCGGTCTCAGCCTGCCCGCAGGCTTCGGCGACGGCGGCATGCCCGTGGGTCTGCAGCTGATCGGCAACTACTTCAGCGAAGCCAAGCTGCTGAACGCGGCCCACCGCTTCCAGCAAGCGACAGACTTCCACCTGAAGAGCCCTGTTGACATTTAAAAATTAATAGCTTCTTGCGCTTGTACTGACTGACTTTCAGCACAAAAACAACCTGAAACCCAATCAGAACACGCGCAAGCCGCTTCTCTTTTAGCAGTTAGGACACACAGAGCAATGACTGTGAAACTGATCAATGGCTACGAAGTCGTCATCGGCTTCGAAACCCACACCCAGCTGGCGACCAACAGCAAGATCTTCAGCCGTGCCAGCACCGCTTTCGGCGCCGAGCCCAACACCCAGGCCAGCGCCGTGGACCTGGCTCTGCCCGGCACGCTGCCGGTGATGAACAAAAAGGCCGTGGAATGCGCCATCAAGCTCGGCCTGTCGCTGGGCTCGACGATTGCGCCGCGTTCCATCTTCGCGCGCAAGAACTACTTCTACCCCGACCTGCCCAAGGGCTACCAGATCTCCCAGTTCGAGATCCCCGTGGTGCAAGGCGGTGAAGTCAGCTTCTATCTGGAAGAAGGCAAGAACAACGTCCTCAAGACCGTGCGCCTGGTGCGCGCCCACCTGGAAGAAGACGCCGGCAAGTCCGTGCACGACGAGTTCATCGGCCAGTCCGGCATCGATTTGAACCGCGCCGGTACGCCGCTGCTGGAAATCGTGACCGAGCCCGATATCCGCTCCACCGCCGAAGCCGTGGCCTATGCCAAGGAACTGCACAAGATCGTCACCTGGATCGGCATCTGCGACGGCAACATGCAGGAAGGCTCGTTCCGCTGCGACGCCAACGTCTCCGTGCGCAAGCCCGGCCAGCCGCTGGGCACCCGCCGCGAGATCAAGAACCTGAACTCGTTCAGGAATATGCAGATCGCCATCGACTACGAAATCCTCTGGCAGATCGAGCAGATCGAGGACGGCCACAAGATCCAGCAGGCCACCGTGCTGTTCAACCCCGACACGGGCGAGACCCGCGCCATGCGCACCAAGGAAGACGCGGCCGACTACCGCTACTTCCCCGACCCCGACCTGCCTCCGCTGGTCGTGGCCCCCGAATGGGTGGAGCAGGTCAAGGCCGAGATGCCCGAGCTGCCCCGCACCATGGCCGCGCGCTTTGTCGAGCAATACAGCCTGCCCGAGTACGACGCCACCACGCTGACGCAAAGCCAGGCCATGGCCGCCTACTTTGAAGCCGCCGCCAAGACCTGCGGCCAGCCCAAGCTGGCGTCCAACTGGATCATGGGCGAGATCTCGCGCCGTCTGAACATGGAAGAGATCGGCATGGATCAGGTCAAGGTCAGCGCCGAACAACTGGGCACCCTGATCGCCCGCATCCACGGCAATGTCATCAGCAACAACTCGGCCAAGCAGGTGTTTGAAGCCCTGTGGACCGGCGAAGGCTCCGATGTGGACGCCATCATCGAAGCCAAGGACCTCAAGCAGTCCAACGACACCGGCGCGCTGGAAGCCATCATCGACGAGGTGATCGCCGCCAACCCCGCCAACGTCGAGCAATACCGCGCCGGCAAGGACAAGGCCTTCAACGCCCTGGTCGGTCAGGTCATGAAGGCCTCCAAGGGCAAGGCCAACCCCGGCCAGGTCAACGAGCTGCTCAAGGCCAAGTTGGCCTAAGCTCTCGACTCGGGCACCCGCCACCGTTCAAGGCCGCAGGCAGCATATGCCTGCGGCCTTGTTGCTTGTGTTTGTTCGCCAGCGACAGAAGACAGGTATCGGCCCGTCAGCCGAGGTGCTTTCTTTTGCTTCGCCCACCGGATCGCCGTCCGAAAGCAGGTACCCAAAGAAAAGGCGACCCGGCTGTCTACGGGAGCGGACGGGCTGCAAGGTTGGTGGCGAAATCGACCGCTAACGCTTATCTGGATTGCGGTAGCAGCTATTAATTTCTCGAAGAAGCTATCCCGCACCCGGTATCGCCCCTTGTGCCCACGCCTGTGTTCTTTGCTTACTTTCTTGGGGGCGGCCTTCCGTCACCAGCAAGAAAGCGAGTCGGCAGGCGGGCCAAGACCCGCTCTCTGACAACCAAGCAGGCATGCGGTCAAAACAAAACACGGGCCAAACAAACCCCAAGCGCACGCAACACCAGCGCTACCCGCTATCAATTCCTCAAACCGCCGCTTACATAAAGCCGAGGTAAAGCGCACACCAAACCCACACAAATCTGCGCACAATCCGGCGCAAAACCCATATCTTTGCGCTCCATGTTCTCCAAGCTGCTCAAGCCCCTGCTCTGGCTGCTGGCCCTGTGCCTGGCGGTCTATATCTGTATCTGCAGCTATATGTTTGCGCAGCAGCGCCAGATGATTTTTCCGGGCGGCAGCACGCAGGTGGCGGCCGAGAGCACCGATTTCTCGCTACAGCGCGCCGATGTGCTGCTGCGGGGCTGGCAGCTGCACCCGGCGGATGGCAAGGCGCGCAATGCGGTGATCTACTTTGGCGGCAATGCCGAAAACATTGCCCACCGGCGCCAGCAGCTGGCGCGCAGCCTGCCGCACAGCGATATCTATATGCTGGCCTATCGCGGCTACGGCGCCAGCGAGGGCGAGCCCACGCAGGAGCGGATGGAGCTCGATGCAGCCGCCCTGTTCGACGAGGTCAGGCGCCTGCACCCCGAGCTGCCCATCACCGTGATCGGTCGCAGCCTGGGCACGGGCGTGGCGGCTGCCGTGGCCGACCTGCGCCAGCCGGACCAGCTGGTGCTGGTCACTCCTTTCGACAGCGTTCTCAACACCGTGCGCGGCATGTATGGCTGGCTGCCCGTGGAGCTGCTGCTGCGAGACCCGTTCGACTCTGCCGCGCATCTGCGCAACTACCAGGGGCCGATTCTTGTGCTGCGCGCGGGACGCGACCAGGTGGTGCTGCCCGAGCGCACCGATGCGCTGCTGCACAGCCTCAAGGGCAAGGCAGTGCAGGTGCTGGCGTTTGCCCAGGCCAACCACTCGAGCATCTTCCGCGCCAACGGCTTCTGGAGCGCCATCGAGCAGTTTGTGGACGCGCGCCACAAGGCGGCCTGAAAGGCCTCTGGTGCGGCGCGCGGCAAGGCGGTGCACGGCCGACCGCGGCGCGGCCGGCCCTGAATCTCAAGCGCCGACCAGATCCTTGATGCTCGTGGTCGCGCCGTTCTTCCTCACGGACTCGATGCCCGCATCGCGCGAGGCCGCCGAGGCATAGAGCTGGCTGCTGCCTATAACCTGGTGGTTGGCGGCCTTGAGGTTGAAATGCTCCTTGCCGTTGCTGGCGGTCTTTTTCTCGTAGCGCTCGGCCAACGGGCTGTTGGTCTGTACCGAGGCGATGCCGTTCTCGGCCGCCGCCCGAGTCTTGTACAGCTCGCTGGTGAGAATGATCTCGCCGTTGCCGGCCTTGAGCACAAACCGGAACTGCCCATCGCTGCTCTTGCTCAACTCGAAATGACCTGCCATCGGTTTCTCCTTGGTTGCAAAAAAAGCGGCCTGCGCCGCGGGGGGTAGCCGGCACACTATAAAACCAGTGCCACCGAAACCGTGCATTTCAGGGCCGGCTGCGCGGCCGCTGCATCACACCCTGTCAGCTTTCCATCGCCGGCTCCAGCCCCTCGGCCAGGCTCTCGGCATAGCCCAGCATCAACGTGCGCCGCGATAGCAGCGCAGACGCCAGCTGCGACCAGCCCTGATGCCCACACAGCTCGGGCCGCCCCTGGCCATAGAGGCTGCGCAAATCCTGTATCAGCCGCTCGACCAGCGCCGCATCGGGCAAGCTGGCGCGCACAAATCCCATCCACGCAGCTCCCATGCCGAAGAAGCGGTAGCCGTATTGGGCTGCCAGATGGCGGATGACGGCATGGTTCTGAAAACTGTCCCAGTCCGCGCTGAAATAGCCATTGGGTTGACCTGCAATCATGAGCTCGTCGCTGGGCACGGGCAGACGCTGGACATAGACCACCTCGTCGAGCAGCACCTCGGGACTGCGGTTGGCCAGCAGCAGGGCATCTACATCCTCGGCCGCCAGCAGCAGCGTGCCGCAGACCTGCGCCCAGTCCTGCACCAGCTCGGGCCGCTGCAGCTGCGCCACGCGGTGCTGCAGCGAAGCCAGCGTCAGGGCCTGCTCCTGCGCCGGGTCCTCCCAGTCCATGTCCTCGGGGTCATCCAGATACAGGCGCTCATCCTGGCTCGCATGGCCGCTGGTATAGCTGCACTGACTCACATCGTCCAGCGTGCAGAGGTAGCGATGTGCAGGGTCGGCCGCACGCAGCGCGTCCAGCCGCTCCAGCACCTCGTCCAGCGTCCTGAACTCCTGCAGCCACTCATGCGCGAAGCCGAAGTTGCCCCGGCGGTATTCGGCCTGTTCCCCGTCGAATTTTCCTGTCTTCATTTGCTCAGCACCCGGCGATAAAAGAACACACACAGGCCCACGAAATAGGCCAGGCCCAGCCACATGGCGGGCGCAAAGCCCTCGCCCACCAGGGCCAGCGGCGCATCCTTGCCGCTGAAGCCTATCAGTGCCGCAATCAGCAGGCCCATCAGGCTCTCGCCCACGATCAGGCCCGAGGCCAGCAGCAGGCCGCGCTCCTCGGCCGCCGCCGTCCAGTCCTTGCCGCCGCGCTGCGCATAGGCCTTGATGGCTCTGGCAATGCACCAGCCCAGCACCGCGCCTATGGTCAGCGTCAAACCTATGGTGGGCGGCAGATAGATGCCCAGACCCACTGCCAGCGGCGGCAGCGCGCCCTTGCCGCTCTTGCGCAGGGCCAGATCGATCAGGATGACGCCAATGCCCACGGCCACGCCCAGACCCAGCATGCTCCAGTCCAGCGAGCCCTTGAAGATACCGCTGGCAATCTGCATCATTAGCGTGGCCTGCGGCGCGGCCAGGGCCTGATTCGGGTCCATGCCGGCACGCGGCATGCTGCCTGCAAAACCGTAGGCGTTGTAGAGCAGATCCAGCACGGGCGGGATGACCAGCGCCCCCACCAGACAGCCGATGACGAGCACGATCTGCTGACGCCAGGGCGTGGCGCCCACCAGGTAGCCGGTCTTGAGATCCTGCAGGTTGTCGTTGGAGATGGCGGCCATGGCCAGAACCGCCGAGACCATGAACAACACCAGCGCAATGCCCATCTGCCCGGAGACGGCACTGGCATAAGCGGGCACCAGGGCATGCAGCGCCAGCAGGGCCACGCCCATGAGCAGGGTGGCGATGATGCCGATGCCCGAGATGGGGCTGGCCGAAGAGCCGACCAGACCGGCCATATAGCCGCAGGCCGCCGCCACCAGAAAGCCGAACAGGGCCGCGAACATCACGCACAGGGCTGCCAGTCCGTAGCGCGCGCCAGCGGCCAGATCGGGCATATGCCCGGAGATGAAGTCATTGACCACCAGGAACAGCACGCCCAGGGCGGCGGCTCCTATCATCAGCATCCAGCTGCGCGGCATGTCCTTGTCGGTTTCATCGCCACCGGCCCCCTCGGCAACGCTGCGCGCAGGCTGGTTGCGAATCGCCTGGACAATGGGCTTGGCCAGCGTGGCCACGGTCCACAGCGCCGAGATGCCGATGACGCCCGCACCCAGAAAGCGGGCTTTGCTGCCCCAGAGCTGGGTGGACAGCTCGGAGAGCGCCTGGCCGGCCGCAGGAGAAGCCTGGGCCGTCAGCCAGGGCACGACCACACCCCAGCACAACGCCAGCCCCACAAGCACCGCAATGCCCGCAGCCGCGCCCATCAGATAGCCGGCAGCCAGCAGGGCAGGCGAGAAGCCCGCCGCCACGCGAAAGGCCACGCTGCCTGCGGGAATCCAGAAATTGAAGGCATCTCCGAGCAGACGCAGACCGCCGCTGAGAAAACCGAACAGCGCGGCCAGCCCCGTGCCCCAGCCCAGCTCGCGCAAGCCCGAACTGCGTGGCTTGCCCTGGTTCTCCGAATCGTGGAGATGGCGCTGCTCGTCGCCTACGCGCAGCACCTCGGCAGCGGCCACGCCCTCGGGATAGGGCAGCTCGGACTGCACCACCAGCACGCGACGCAGGGGCACGGTATAGAGCACGCCCAGCGTACCGCCGGCCGCACAGATCAATGCTGTCTGCCAGAACGGGAAGCCCGTCCACAGCCCCAGCATGAGCAGGGCCGGCAGCACAAAGATGACCGAGGACAAGGTGCCGGCCGCCGAGGCCTGGGTCTGCACCAGATTGTTTTCAAGAATGTTGGAATCCTTGAAGCGATAGAGCAAGGCCATGGAGATCACGGCGGCGGGAATCGCCGAGGCAAAGGTCAGCCCGACCTTGAGCCCCAGATAGACGTTGGCGGCGGTGAACGCCAGGGTGATGAGCGCGCCCAACAGCACGCCACGGAAGGTGAACTCTCTCTTGGATGGTGTAGTCATTGTGCAAGCGGGAGGGTCTGTGACGGCACAAGCCTAGCATCAGCGACGCAAAACACCATATCTTCCAGCGCAGCGTTCATCCCGGCCCCAGACTGGCAGCGCCGATGAGCGAGCCATGAAAAAAGGAGACCGAAGTCTCCCTTGTCGTTCAGCGGCTCAGGCCTCAGAACAGCACGCGGCAGCGGATGGTGCCCGCAATCTGCGCAAGCTTCTCCAGCGCCAGCGCCGAGGACTTGGCGTCGATATCGATCACCACATAGCCTACCTTCTCATCGGTGCGCAGGTACTGGCCCGCGATATTGATGCCGTTGTCGGCAAACACCTGGTTGATGGCCGAGAGAATGCCGGGGCGGTTTTCGTGCACATGCAGGATGCGGTTGTTGCCCGGATGCTCGGGCAGCGCCACTTCGGGGAAGTTGACGGCCGAGGTCGTCGTGCCGTTGTCGCTGTACTTGACCAGCTTTTCCGCCACTTCCAGACCGATATTGGCCTGCGCTTCCATGGTAGAGCCGCCGATGTGCGGCGTGAGGATGACGTTGTCCATGCCGCGCAACGGCGACAGGAACTCGTCCTTGTTGCTCTTGGGCTCCTTGGGGAAGACGTCGATGGCGGCGCCCAGCAGCTTGCCGCTCTTGAGCGACTCGGCCAGTGCCTCGATATCGACCACCGTGCCGCGCGAGGCATTGATGAGAATGCTGCCGGGCTTCATGGCGGCAATCTGGGCCGCGCCCATCATGCCGTTCGTGGAGGCCAGCTCCGGCACATGCAGGGTAACGATGTCGGACTGGGCCAGCAGCTCGTTGAGACCGCTGCTCTGCTGGGCATTGCCCAGCGGCAGCTTGGTCACCACGTCGTGGAAGATGACCTTCATGCCCAGGCCTTCGGCCAGCACCGACAGCTGGGTGCCGATGGAGCCATAGCCGACGATGCCCAGCGTCTTGCCGCGAATCTCGAAGGAGTTCTCTGCGCTCTTCTTCCAGCCGCCGCGATGGGAGACTGCATTCTTTTCGGGGATGCCGCGCAGCAGCAGAATGGCTTCGCCCAGCACCAGTTCGGCCACCGAACGGGTGTTGGAGTAAGGCGCGTTGAAGACCACCACACCGCGCTCGCGCGCCGCATTGAGGTCGACCTGGTTGGTGCCGATGCAAAAGCAGCCCACGGCGACCAGCTTCTGCGCGGCCGCGAACACATCGGCCGTGAGCTGGGTGCGCGAGCGGATGCCGACAAAGTGCACGTCTGCGATCTTGCGCTTGAGCTCCTCGCCGTCCAGCGCGCCGGTCAGCGCCTCCACATTGGTATAGCCCGCGTCATGCAGCACCTTGAGCGCGGAGGGATGTATGCCCTCGAGCAGCAAAAACTTGATCTTCGATTTATCCAGCGACGTCTTACCCATGATCCAGCCTCGATCCATCAAAACTCCATTACAGCGGTTTCGTAATTCCGTTACAGGATCTGGGTGCATCGCCCCAGGCCCGCAGGCTTCGGAAAGCCGGGACAGGCCCACCGCGCTGGCTGTAACAAATTACGACTTTCCGATTCGTTTCCTACAATCGCGATCATTGATGCGCTTCCAATTTCATAGTTGAAAGTGCAGACCACTCAAGCTTTTTCCAAGGATTTGCTGCCTATGCTGACCCTCTTGCGCCGCGCAGAAGATTTGCTGATTCAGGTTCTGCGTCTTGTCTTGCTGGCTTTCTCCATCTTTGTGCTGTTTGGCATGGGCCACTGGATCTGGGACCACTACAAGCCCAAGAAGACCGAAGGCGTCACGGCCGGCGCGACGGCGCTGAACTGGAAGGATGCGCCCTACGACCTCAAGTACATGGAAGAGGAGACCGGCCGCGACCTGAGCGGCCTCGGCAATGCCGTGCCCATGGAAAAACGCCTGGCCGACCCGGCACTGCGTCCCGACTTCCGCAAGGCCGACGGCCTGCTGCGCGGTTTCATCTACAGGGACACGGCAGCGCGCAAGCGCGTGGAAGCCGAAAACAGCAGCCAGGGCCTGGATCCCATCCACCCACTGCTCAAGGGCGATGCCCTGCCCTCGGCCGACGATGTCAACCGCCAGATCAAGATGCGCGAAGCGCGTGAGAACTCCTGCTGCGACAAGGATGCCGCCGACGCAGCCGCTGCCGAAGTCGACGCGGCCTGGACGGCTCGCCGCATCTCGCTGACACGCGAGGACCGCATGGCCCGCGCCGCCGCCGATGCGGCAGCCGATGCAGCGATGGCGGCCGCCGCCGAGGCTTCGGGCGAAGACGCAATGCTGATGGACCCGGTGAACCTGGCCTCCGAGATCAACGACCGTGCCCAGGCGGCCGAGATGGAGCATGGCGAGGGCTCTTATGCGGCCTATCTCAAGGGACTGCCCGCAGCGCTGGAGAAGGTGCTGGGCAACGAGAGCCTGGCCAAGAAACTGCAGCAGCAGTCCGCCCCGCAGATCGTCAACACCTTGCTGACCAACTACACGCTGTCCTTCGACCGCACGGCCGCCAAGCTGCGCGGCGACAACCCCGATGAGGAAAAGTGGGAGTTTCTGGGCATGGACACGGCGTTTGCCACGCTGCTGATTTCCTGCCTGGTGATGGTGATGATGGCGCTGGTGATGTTCCGCATGGAACGCCATCTGCGCGGCATCGGCATGCAACCGGATCAAAAGTCCTGATCCCCCGGCTCCTGCACAGGAGCCGAAGCTTGCGCTATCGTTTCGGGCCCGGCTCTGCAACGCAGACGGGCCCGTTTCTTTTGAGAGATCACCATGAGCACCACCCGTACCAGCACCGTCCCCGTTCACACGCAATTCATAGAGCGCATGTCGCCGCGTGCCTTTGTGCCCGAAGCACTGAGCGCCGCCCAGATCGAGCAACTGGTGGAAGCCGCCCGCTGGGCGCCTTCGGCCAGCAACAAGCAACCCTGGCACTTTGCCTATGCCCTGCGTGACGACGCGAACTGGCAGGCGTTCTCGCAGATCCCCAACGAAGCCAACCGCCGCTGGTGCCTGAATGGCGGCGCGCTGATCGTGCTGCTGTCGGACAAGCAGGCCTCGGCCGCCAAGCACAGCTTCGATGCTGGCTGTGCCTGGGGCTATCTGGCGCTGCAGGCCCATGCCATGGGTCTGGCCACGCATGCCATGGGCGGCTTCTCGGCGGACGAAGCCCGCAAGGTGCTGAAGCTGCCCGAGCATCTGGTGCCCGAATGCGTGATTGCCGTGGGCCGCCGCGCCGATGCCGCCACCCTGCCCGACGACCTGCGCGAACGCGAGCTGCCGTCCGGCCGCAAACCGCTGGTCGAAGTGCTGAGCGCCGGTGCCGTGCCGGCCTGACGCGCCAGCCTTGCTGCCAAAGCTCCACAGCCCACTCTGTGGAGCTTTTTTTGACAGAATTGCCGCATTAGCAAATACAACATTGCGGGTGCAGCTATCAATTTTGCACCCCGTAGCCTAAGCCTATGTCCGTCATGCAAACAATGTGGCAGCGCCTGGGGCCGGTGGCCTCGCGCCCTTCGTGGAAGGAGCTGGTACGCGCCAGCATCGGTGCCGGCCTGGGTCTGGCACTGGCCGGCATCCTGGTGGGACTGGTCGAGCATTTCTTTCCCAACACCCTGTTCCTGTTCGCACCGCTGGGCGCCACGGCCGTGCTGGTGTTCGCCGTGCCCAGCAGCCCGCTGGCCCAGCCCTGGAACTGTGTCGTCGGCAACACCGTGCCCGCGCTCTACACCCTGCTGCTGCTGTGGGCGTTCCCCATGCTGTCCCAGACCTCGCTGGCCGCGCTGGCGGTGGCGGGTGCCATCGCCCTGATGCTGCTGCTGCGCGCCCTGCACCCGCCGGGAGGCGCCGTGGCCTTGCTGACGGTACTGGCTGCTTCCCAGATGGCGCCGCTGGGCTGGCATCTGCTGGTACCCATGGCCGTGCTCTCGGGCGTTCTTGCCGCCGTCGGCGTGCTCTACCATCGCGCCTGCGGCCGCCCCTATCTGCACCAGCCGCCGCTGGTGGCCAAAACCCGGCGCCCCACCACGCGTCTGGCGCTGAGCGAGCAGGATCTGGAGCAGCTGCTGCAACGCTTTGAACAAAGCTACAACCTGACCCCCGAGGACCTGGGCGAGCTGCTGGCCGCCGCCGAGGAAGAGGCCATCAAGCGCCGCCTGTCCAGCGTGAACTGCGGCACCGTCATGTCGGCCAAGCTGCTGACCGTGGGCCCGCAGACTCCGCTCGAAGAGGTGGCCGAGCTGTTTCACCGTCATCTGGTCAAAAGTCTGCCCGTGGTCGATGCCCAGGGCGAGCTGATCGGCCGTGTGCTGCGTGCCGACCTGTTCGACTGGCTCTGGCAGGACCATCGCTCACGCCAGCAGCAAAATCTCTGGCAACGCCTGCGCAGCCGGCCATCCAAGGTGCAATCCGTGGCCCAGGAACTGATGCGCGCGCCCGAGATGAGCGTGCAGGAAGACACGCCCATGGGCGATCTGCTGCACGAGCTGGCATCGCACAGCGTGCAGTTCATTGCCGTGCTGCGAGGCAAGACCCTGGTCGGCGTCATCACGCGCTCCGACGTGATCCGCACCCTGCTCTCCATCAATCAATAACCCTGGGGGCAAAGCCCTCTTGCCTGACCTGGCCTGCTGGATAAACTATGGGCAGTACTGGTTTGATTGCCCGAAAAGGAGTTGCTGCCATGGACGCCGTGTTCACCCCCAACCTCGACAAGCTGCGCAATATCGTGCAAAGCTTTGGCGCCAATTCCTTTACCGCGACACAGGTGGCCACGGAGTACGAGGGCAGCACCGCCAGCAGCGAGGTCACCAAGACCTTCGAAGAGCTGCTCGCCCACCACGCCATCGTGCTGGGTATACAGCCCGTGCCGGGCCATCACGTGGTCTGGCGCGCGAGTTGAGCCACTGACCGAGCGCTTCAACCATGCCCACCTCGGTGGGTATTTTCTTTTCCAGCTCAGGGCCCGCTGGGCTAAAGTGCGGCGCCATGTCGCTGATTCCTCTTTCCCTCTGGTTGCCGCTGTCCGTTGCGGCCTGCGTGCTGCTGGTGCTGGCTGCCATGGGCTGGCTCTGGCGCTCGGCCCTGCGCGTTCCGGCGGGCAGCCGTGACGGCCGCAATATGCGCAACATGGCCACCATTGCCAGTGCTGGCCTGCTGCTATGGCTGGCCTATGGCTTGTTCAAGGGTTATGGGGCGCTGTGGCAGGCCGATGCCCTGCTGCTCATGGCCCAGGCATCGCTGCTGGTACAGATGCCGTTGATCATCGCCGCAGTGGCCTGGATCGCGGCCCTGCTACTGGGCCGCGTCATGGCCATGCACAAGAACACTCACGAAGACTGAAAGCGCGACGCGCTCTCAGGGCGCGCGTGGTGCGGTCGGCGTCTGGTCCGCCCATAGCTTGCGCAGCTGCTGCAGCTCGGCATCGAAGCGCTGGTTGATGCGCTGCTTTTCCTCTTCCTGCTGCTTGATGAAGCGCTGCTGCTCGGCCTGGGAGTCCGTGTTGTCGTCGAGCTGGCGGCGCAGATTGGCTGGAGCCTTCTTCGGATCGTTCTGGTAGAACTCCAGCTCGGTATTGAGCTTGCGGCGTCGCTCCTTGAGATCGACCTGGCGCTGCTGGGCCACACCGATCACATCGTTGACCTGGGAAATCGCCTCGGCTCTGGCGGCGTCATGCACACCCTGATTGGGAAAGCGCGCCAGCATGGCGCGGTCCCGCGAGCGTTCTTCTCGCAGGCGCTGCTGCTCGGCCTGATCCTGGCGGCGCTTGGCTTCCAGCGCGCTGCGCTCCTGGTCGGTCAGTGTCGGGCCCACGCGGCGCAGTTCGACCCCCGTGTTGCCGAGCACACGCTGCTCGCGATCGACGCAGGAGGCAATCGGCCTGTCGGCCGTGATGCGCCTCCCGTTGGCATCCGTGCAGGCGTAGATACCGCCGCTATTGACCTGGGCCTGAGCCGGCATGGCTCCTGCCCAGACGGTAGCTACCACATACAAACTCAGTTTTGCATGCCAGGCCTGCTTCATTTGCGTGTTTATTCCTTGTCTTCGACACCATAACGCTGGCGGTAGGCCAGCACGCGTTCATGATGCTCGGGGCCGGCCTCGCCGCCTTGCTGCTCGAGATAAAGCAACAAATCGGCCAGCTTGGCAATCGCACACACCTGCATGCCCAGCTGGTTGCGCACATATTGCACAGCGCTGTGCGACACGTCCTGACCATTCTCTGTCGCCATTTCCTGACGATCCAGAGCGATGGCCACGGCATGCGGCTCGGCACCGACAGCCTTGATGATAGCAATCGACTCGCGCGCGGCCGTGCCGGCCGACATCACGTCGTCGATGATGAGCACGCGGCCCTTGAGGGGAGCGCCCACCAGGGTGCCGCCTTCGCCATGATCCTTGGCTTCCTTGCGGTTATAGGCAAAGGGCACGTTCTTGCCCTGGCGCGCCAGCTCCACCGCCACCGTCGCAGCCAGAGGAATGCCCTTGTAGGCAGGGCCGAAGACCATGTCAAACTCCATGCCGCTGGCCAGAATGGCTTTTGCATAGAATTCAGACAGACGGGCCATCTTGGCCCCATCGTCGAACAGGCCGGCATTGAAGAAGTACGGGCTCATGCGCCCGGCCTTGGTCTTGAATTCGCCAAAACGCAGCACGCCCGCTTCGACGGCAAACTGCACGAAATCCTGCGCCAGACGGTCTGCACCGCCCATTGGCTTCTCACTCACCACCATGGATTCATCCTTGTTCAAATTAACCAGCCTCAACCTCAACGGTATCCGCTCTGCCACGACCAAAGGCGCCGAAGCCTGGATCGAAGCCACTGCGCCGGATTGTATTTGTGTCCAGGAAATCAAGGCCCAGGCTTCGGATATGGCCGGGCGCTTCGAAGTGTTGGCCGGCATGAAGGGCTACTTCCACTTTGCCGAGAAGAAGGGCTACTCGGGCGTGGGCGTCTACTCCCGCCATGAACCCAGCGATGTGGTCGTGGGCTTCGACATCGATGAGTTCGACGCCGAAGGCCGCTATGTCGAAACCCGCTTCGACACACCCGCCCGCAAGCTCTCCATCATCAGCGCCTACTTTCCCAGCGGCAGCTCGGGCGAGCTGCGCCAGGAAGCCAAGTTCCGCTTTCTGGCCAAGATGCACAGCCACTTGATGCACCTCAAGGCCGAGCGTGACTTCGTGCTCTGCGGCGACATCAACATCGCGCACCAGCAGGCCGACCTGAAGAACTGGCGCGGCAACCAGAAGAACAGCGGCTTCCTGCCCGAAGAGCGCGACTGGATGACGAAGTTGTTGCACAAGACCGAGATCAGCGGCGGTCTGGTGGACGTCTACCGCCTGCTCCAGCCCGACACCACGGATGCCTGCTACACATGGTGGAGCAACCGGGGCCAGGCCTATGCCAACAACGTGGGATGGCGACTGGACTACCACCTGGCCACGCCGGCGGTCGCGGCCCTGGCACGCACCGAGTCCATCTACAAGGGCGAGAAGTTCTCGGACCACGCGCCCATCACGATTGGCTACGACCTGACGCTCTGAGGCGTGCAAGCAACGCCGGCAACGCAGGCATGCTCGGCGAATTGAGTTAGCGCAAGGTGCAACAGTACAACCCATGCGAGCATGAGTTGTACTGAGCCGACTGGGCAGGTTTCCGAAAGAATGAACGGCGGAACCTGGAGGGCGACAAGGCCACAGCGGTTCCCGTTTCGCTTTTAGGAAAAGGAATAGCCAATGAAGAAGATTCTGATGACCCTGGCCCTGTGTGCAGCCGGTGCCCTGAGCGCACCCGCCATGGCGGCAGGCTGCGAAGCCGTCGTCGAGAGCAACGACGCCATGCAGTTCAATGTCAAAAGCATCGATGTGCCCAAGTCCTGCAAGAAGTTCAGCGTGACTCTCAAGCATGTGGGCAAGATGCCCAAGACGGCCATGGGCCACAACATCGTGGTCAGCACCGCAGCCGATATGCAGCCCGTGATCACCGACGGCATGGCCGCCGGTGCTGGCGCCGACTATGTGAAGGCCGGCGATGCACGCGTGCTGGCTCACTCCAAGGTGATCGGTGGCGGCGAGACCACCAAGTTCGATATCGACGTGGCCAAGCTCAAGGCTGGCACGGACTACGCCTTCTTCTGCAGCTTCCCCGGCCACTCGGCCCTCATGAAGGGTTCGCTCAAGCTGGGCTCCTGATCCGGAAATCCTATTTTTTAGTAGCTGCTAGCGCTTTGCATCAAAGGTTTTCAGACATAAAAGTACCTGAAAACTTTTATATTCAAGCGCAATTAGCTTCTGAATCAATAGCAAATCTAACCGACCCAAAGCGCCTGTGACGAAAGTCACCGGCGCTTTTTCATGGCTACTCCATCGCGGAGGTCAGCGGTCTGTTGGTCACCACATGCTTCATGACCAGCGTGGAAGTCATGCGCAGCACGCCGGGCAGCCGGGTCAGGTGCTCGTCATAGAGCCGCTGATAGGCCGGCAGATCGCGCACCACGACCTGCAGCAGATAGTCCGGGTCGCCGAACAGGCGCTGGGCCTGCACCACATTGTCGAGCCGGGCCACGGCATCCTCGAACGCGGGCACGGACTTGCTGTCCTTGAGCGTGACAAAGACCAGCGACGAAAAATCCAGTCCCAGCGCCGCTGGGTCCAGCTCGGCGCGGTAGCCGCGAATCACGCCCGACTCCTCCAGCGCACGCACACGCCGGTGGCAGGGCGACAGGCTCAGGCCCACCTGCTCGGCCAGCTCGGTCACCGTGAGGCGGCCATTGTTTTCGAGCGCAGCAAGAATTTTTCGATCCAGCGAGTTCACGGGGCAGTTTCTTCCAATTTTGAGCCGTTCAGCGGCGAATATTGAGAGCACATTCTCGCTCCTCTTCCATATTCTCTCGGCATCAACGCTTTTCGAGGGAATTTCGTGTCCTACGCCGCCTTGACCGCCTTCTGGGCCGTCTCCTTTCTTCTGGTGCTCACGCCCGGGGCCGACTGGGCCTATGTGATCTCTGCCGGTCTGCGCGGCCGGCGCCTGGTGCTTCCCGCCACGCTGGGCCTGGCCTGCGGCGCGCTGCTGGCCACGCTGGCGGTAGCTGCGGGCGTAGGCGCCCTGGTCGCACGCAACCCGGCCCTGCTGACCGCCTTGACGGCCACCGGCGCGCTGTACCTGGCCTGGATGGGCGTGGGCCTGTGGCGCAGCCCGGCCGCCATCAGCCGTGCCGCAGATGCCGAGACCGGCACGCGCTGGCACTGGACGGTCAAGGGAGCCAGTGTCAGCGGCCTCAACCCAAAACAGCTGTTGCTGCTGCTGGCCTTGCTGCCGCAGTTTGTGCGGCCCGCCGAGGGCTGGCCGGTGTTTGCGCAGATCATGGTGCTGGGCGCCGTCCATGCGGCCAGCTGTGCCGTGGTCTACTTCGGCGTGGGCTGGGGCTCGCAAAGCGTGCTGCGCTCGCGCCCCGCAGCCGCGCTGGCCGTCTCGCGCCTGTCGGGGACGCTGATGCTGGTGATTGCCGCCGTGCTGCTGGGCGAGATCGCCGTCCAGCATCTCTGAAAGACAAAATGCCTGCGGCCGAACACCGCAGGCATTTCAGGGACAGCCCCAGGCTGCAAACCCGCACGCAGGGCAGGAGCCACCGCGCGGCGAGGGTGCTCGGCCAGGGGAAGGCGCAAAGCGCCTCAGGAGCAGCCCCCTTAGATCAGCTCTTCAGAGCGCCCAGCACCTCGTCGAGCATCTTCTTGGCATCGCCGAACAGCATGCGGTTGTTGTCCTTGTAGAACAGCGGATTGTCCACGCCCGCATAGCCGGAGGCCATGGAGCGCTTCATCACGATGGAGGTCTTGGCCTTCCACACTTCCAGCACCGGCATGCCGGCGATGGGGCTCTCGGGGTCGTCCTGCGCCGCGGGGTTCACGATGTCGTTCGCGCCGATGACGATGGCCACATCGGTCTCGGGGAAGTCTTCGTTGATCTCGTCCATCTCCATCACGATGTCGTAGGGCACCTTGGCCTCGGCCAGCAGCACGTTCATGTGACCGGGCATTCGGCCCGCCACCGGGTGGATGGCAAAGCGCACGGCGACGCCTTTTTCGCGCAGGGTTCTGGTGATTTCGTTGACCGTGTGCTGGGCCTGGGCCACGGCCATGCCGTAGCCGGGCACGATGATGGCGCTCTTGGCTTCGCGCAGCAGCTCTGCGGTCTCGGCTGCACTGACGGGCGCCACTTCGCCCTGGGGCTCGGCAGCCGCAGCGGAACCGCCCTTCTTGGCCGGCGCGCCGGAGCCGAAGCCGCCCGCAATCACGCTGATGAAGTTGCGATTCATGGCCTGGCACATGATGTAGCTCAGGATGGCGCCCGAAGAGCCCACCAGCGCGCCCGTGACGATCAGCAGGTCATTGCCCAGCATGAAGCCGGTGGCCGCCGCCGCCCAGCCCGAGTAGCTGTTGAGCATGGACACCACCACGGGCATGTCGGCGCCACCGATGGCCATGACCATGTGCACGCCGAACAGCAGGGCGATGGCGGTCATCACGACCAGCGGCAACATGCCGTCGGCCACGGTTTCGGCATGCAGAAACTCGCGGCCGAACCAGATCACCACCAGCAGCGCAACCAGGTTGAGCCAGTGGCGTGCGGGCAGCAGCAGCGGCTTGCCGCCTATCCTGCCGTTGAGCTTGCCGAAGGCAATCAGCGAGCCCGAGAAGGTGACCGCGCCGATCAGGATGCCCACGTAGATCTCCACCTCGTGAATGGCTTTTTCTGCGCCAGCGAGCTGGATGGAGGTATCGACATAGCTGGCAAAGCCCACCAGACATGCCGCCAGACCGACCAGGCTGTGCATGAGGGCGACCAGCTCGGGCATCTGGGTCATCTTGACGACCTTGGCCGCATACAGGCCGATACCGCCGCCGACCACCAGCGCGCCGACGATCCAGGCGATGCCGCCGGCATCGACACGCGGGCCGAACACGGTGGCCAGCACGGCCAGCGCCATGCCGACCATGCCGAACAGATTGCCGCGGCGCGAGGTTTCGGGGTTCGACAGGCCGCCGAGGCTGAGGATGAACAAAATGGCAGCCCCCAGATAGGCCACCGTTGCGAGACTTTGGGACATGGTGTTTCTCTCTTGTGCTCGTTCTTCTTATTTGCGGAACATGGCCAGCATGCGACGTGTCACGGCAAAGCCGCCAAACATATTGACTGCAGTCAACACAAGCGCGGCAAAGGCCAGCCAGCGAATCAGCTCATCCGGACGGCCCGTGCCTGCCGTGCCCGGCGGCGCAATCTGCACCAGCGCGCCAATGGCGATGATGCTGGAGATGGCGTTGGTCACGCTCATCAGCGGCGTGTGCAGTGCAGGCGTCACATTCCACACCACCATGTAGCCGATGAAACAGGCCAGCACGAACACCGTGAAGTGACCCAGGAAGGCCGCTGGCGCATAGGCGCCGATGAACCAGAAGGCCACGGCGGCAATCGCAAAAATAATGGCCAAGGTCTTGGCCGGCAGCGGTCCGGCGGCGCCGTGGCCATGGCCGCCTTTCTTCTGCTCCACCACAGCCGCAGCGGGCTTGGGGGCTGGCTTGGGTGCCTGGGCAATGGGCGGAGCAGGCCAGGTGATTTCGCCGTCCTTGACCACGGTCAGGCCGCGAATCGCATCGTCCTCCATATTCACCACGGCCACGCCATCCTTGGCCTTGCACAGCTCTTCCGTCAGGCGCAGCAGATTGGTCGCATACAGCGTTGACGACTGCTTGGCCAGGCGCGATGCGAGGTCGGTGTAGCCGATGATGGTCACGCCGTGGCGCACCACGGCCTCATTGGGCACGGTCAGCTCGCAGTTGCCGCCCTGCTCGGCCGCCATGTCGACGATCACGCTGCCGGGTTTCATGCTCTGCACCATCTCGGCCGTGATCAGCTTGGGCGCGGGTTTACCGGGAATCAGCGCGGTGGTGATGATGATGTCGGCCTCCCTGGCCTGCTGGGCATACATCTGGCGCTGCGCGGCCTGGAAACCCTCGCTCATCACCTTGGCATAGCCGCCGCCGCCGCCGCCGTCTTCTTCGTAATCGACCTTGACGAACTCGCCGCCCAGCGAAGTGACCTGATCGGCCACCTCGGCACGCGTGTCGTTGGCGCGCACGATGGCGCCCAGGTTGGCAGCCGTGCCGATGGCCGACAGACCGGCCACGCCAGCGCCAGCAATGAAGACCTTGGCCGGGGGCACCTTGCCTGCCGCCGTGATCTGGCCGTTGAAATAGCGACCAAAGGCATTGGCGGCCTCGATCACGGCGCGGTAGCCCGACACGCCGGCCATCGAAGTCAGCGCATCCATCTTCTGCGCGCGGCTCAATGTCCGGGGCAGCGCGTCGATCGCCAGCACTGTCACCTTTTTGGCGGCCAGTTGCTGCATCAGATCGGGATTCTGCGCAGGCCAGATGAAGTCGATCAGGATCTGGCCTTCGCGCATAAGCGCGACTTCTTCGGTGGTTGGCGGGCGCACCTTGAAGATGATGTCGGCAGCAGCCCAGACCGCAGCAGCGTTGGGCAGCACCTCGGCACCCACTGCGCGATAAGCGTCATCGCTGAAGTTGGCGGCATCGCCGGCGCCCGATTCGATGACGACCGAAAAACCCAGCTTGACGAGTTTTTCGACCACATCGGGCACGGTGGCCACACGCTTTTCCAACGGGAATGTTTCCCGCGGAATGCCTATGCGTTGGGCGCCAGAGCGCTGGGCGTCACCAAGCTGGGCGTCAGCGCCGCTCGGCTGGTTGGAAGAGGTAGACATGCAGAGTCTCCTGGAGTTTGAAAACGGTTTTCCTCCAGACCGACCCGTCCCCTGCCATTCCTGCCCGTGGGAGGAACTTGTATTGCATGGGCATTGGCACGGCCTGAACGATCTTGAAACTGTGTCGGGCCGCTTCCCATGAAGCGACTGCCCGCTGCCTTGCAGCACAAATACGTTTTAGCAGCCCGCACCAAAATGGGGCACTCGCATCCATGCTAGCTCAAATGAGGGATGACGCCAGAATCTGAGCGGGCATTTTTGATGCGCGTGTCATGCCGTGTCATGCTTGCGGGGTTCGCTGACCGCGAGACTACGCAAACGCCCGAAAAATACAAGTCACCCATGTTGCAATATCACACCGTCCCCGTCACCGCCTTTCAACAGAACTGCTCTCTCGTCTGGTGCGACCAGACCATGGATGCGGCCGTCATCGACCCCGGTGGTGATATCGAGCAGATCGAGTGGGAGGTTGAGCGCCTGGGCCTGAATCTCAAGGCCATCTGGATCACCCACGCCCATATCGACCATGCCGGTGGCACCAGCGAGCTGGCTGCCAAGCACGCCTTGCCCATCATCGGCCCGCATGAGGGTGATCAATTCTGGATCGACGGCCTGCCCCAGCAAGGCGCCATGTTCGGCTTTCCCCACTCAGACCCCTTTGTGCCCACGCGCTGGCTGCATGACGGCGACACCGTGACCATCGGCCAGGAAACGCTGAACGTGCGCCACTGCCCCGGCCACACACCCGGCCATGTGGTCTTCCACTCGCCACAGATCGACCGCGCCTTTGTCGGCGATGTGCTGTTTGCCGGCAGCATAGGCCGCACGGACTTCCCACAGGGCAACCATCAGCAGCTGATCGACTCCATCGTGCAGCGGCTGTGGCCCATGGGCGATCAGACGATCTTCATCCCCGGGCATGGCCCCGAAAGCAGCTTTGGCCGCGAGCGCAAGCTCAACCCCTATGTCAGCGGGACCTGAAGCCTGACGGCCGAGGCTTGCGGAATCAGGTCTTCCGTAGCAGCATGCCCCTGTCACGCCTTGTGACATCACATCTGTTGGAGGGAGTTCGTATGCGCAATTTATGGAAAATTTGCCTGGTTTCAGCCCTGGTCAGCAGCTCATTGCCCGGCCTGGCACAGGCTCCGGCAGCGGCGCCTGCCGCACCTGCCGCCAAAACAGCCCCCATGCCCGCCAAGCCGGCGGCAGAACCGGCAGCCAAGGCTGCACCGGCCCCTGCCGCCGCCAAAGCGGACATGCAGACTTTTGTCTGCAAAGACGGCTCCACCATGAGCGCGGCATCCTCCAAAGGAGCTTGCTCGGGCCGCAAGGGCATTGATCAGGAGGCCACTGCCAAGGCTGCTACAGGCGCCAAGCCGGCCGCAACCGCCGCACCTGGCGGCGGTGCAGGCAAGGTCTGGGCCAATGAGGACAGCAAGATCTATCACTGCCCCGGCACCCGTTTCTACGGCACGACCAAGAACGGCAAGTACATGAGCGAAGCCGATGCCAAGGCCGCCGGCATGCACGGCGCCAACAACAAGACCTGCAGCTGATCCGCAGCCTGCAAGCATCGCGCTGACCTGCGTTTGCAGGCAGCGCTTTTTTTCGTGTAAAACACGCTGAAACGCTTACCTATCAAGCGCAGACAGCTATCAATTCAAAAGGAAAATCGCGGGCATGAGCTGGTTGGTCGGACTGGGTATCTTGTTGGTGGCAGCCTTGCTGCTATGGGCTTTTTCGGCGCTGTTCATCAGCATGCTCGCCGGCCTGGCGGTCAGCGCCCTGCTCTGGCAGCCGCTGCGCTGGTGGCGCCGCAGACAGTTGCTGAGCGAGCTGGAGCAGAACCCGGCCCTCGATATCCAGCAGCAGGCACACCGGCACCCGGCCCTGTTCCGCGTGCTGTCTGCCGCCGTGGTGCTGTCGGGCTGCCTGGTCATGCTGGTCACCCTGGTGCAACTGCCTGAGGATCTTTACTCGCCGCAGATACTGTCCCTGGGCAGCGGGCTGGCCTTTCTGGTTGCCGCCAGCACGCTGATCAAGCTCATGGGTCATCTCGTCAGCGAGGGCGAAGACGCGGCGGCCGGCTGGTCGCTGGCCGCCGGCATCGTGCCCATGCTGTCGCTGGTGGCGCTGATGTTCGTCGCGCCCAATACCGCAGGCTGTATCGCCTGGCGCGACCAGTGGCGCGGCTATGCCAGCACCCAGCTGCGCGTGCCGCTCAAGGCTGACGATGCCGAGCACCGCCAGGCTCTGCTGCAACTGGTGCAGCCCTTGCTGCAGCAAGGCAGCCGCATCATCAGCCACCGCGAGCGCTCACGCAACGGCAGCAGCTACACCCTGCTGTCTGCGGTACCGGCTTTCTATCGCTTTCACGAAGGCGCGCTGGAGCTGCAACTCGCGGGACTGATGCCTGATCAGCAGCTGCAAAGACACCAGACGGTGCTGAATCTGGTGGCCAACGGCGACGTACCCAGTGCGAGCTTGCTGGCCTATGCACAATGCCAGCCTTCGCTCGAAAAAATGGCGCGCAGTCGTCTGCTGAGCCAGGGGCGGGATCTGATGCAGCAGATGCGGACCTGCCTGCGAAGCAAGGAGGCATCGCTGCGCTCCACCATGCAGCTGCTGCAAGGGCAACTGGAGCCCGCACAGGTTCAAGCCACCTGGTTCAACCCCAAGCGCAGCAACTGGCTGCAATGGGCAGGCTGGAAAGCCGCAGAGCTGCCCCAGGACGAGGAGTTGCAGGAGCTGGACATGCTGCGCTGAACCCCGGCTGCGCCACTAGAGCGGCAGCACATCCAGCCACTGGCCGGGCTCCAGCCCCTCGATCGAGTAAGGCCCCACGGCCATGCGCACCAGGCGAAGCGTGGGATGGCCGACGGCAGCCGTCATGCGGCGCACCTGACGGTTCCTGCCCTCGCGGATGATGAGCTCGATCCAGCAATCGGGAATGTTCTGGCGCACGCGAATCGGCGGGTTGCGCGGCCACATGCCGGGCTGGGGTTCTATCAGGCGGGCCCTCGCGGGCAGGGTCTTGCCGTCGCTCAATTCGACGCCATCGCGCAGGCGCTGCAGCGCGGCTTCGTCGGGCACGCCTTCGACCTGCACCCAGTAGGTCTTCTCCATCTTGTGGCGCGGGTCGGCAATGCGGGCCTGCAACTGGCCGTCATTGGTCAGCAGCAGCAGACCTTCGCTGTCGGCATCGAGCCGGCCCGCCACATAGACGCCGGGCACATCGATCCAGTCCTTGAGGCCCTGCCATTTGCCCTCGGGCGTGAACTGGCTGAGCACTCCATAGGGCTTGTGAAAGCACAGCAGGCGCGTGTGCTCGGGCCGGGACACGGGCTGGCGCACCGCAGTGCTGCGGCGCAAGTCGCTGGAGCGATTGGAAGAGAACGGGCGAGGCATGGTTGCGAGCTTAGCAACAAAGGCCGGGACTGACATCAAGTATCAAAAAGCCTTGTATCGCTTACTGGACATACGAATACAGCTATCAGTTTTGAAAATCCGGAAAAGCCGCCCCCAGCAGCGGCTGCGGATACACCTCACGCACGCAATCCAACCAGGCCTGGGCCGCGCGCGACAGGTAGCCGGGCCGCCACATCAGCGCCACATCCCAGGGGATCTCGGGCTCCACCAGGGGTCGGCTGGCCACGCGCTGCGGGTCGTAGCGCGCGATGACATGCTCGAACATCACGGCCACGCCCACCTGGGCCGCGACCAGATGGCCGATGAAGTCCCAGTAGCGTGTCTGCAGCTTGACCTGGGGCGTGAAGCCCGCCGCCTCGCATTGCTGCAGCACATGCTCGTGCAGTGCAAAGTCCGAGGTATAGAGCACAAACGGCAGGTCGCGCAGATCACTCCAGCGCATGGGCTGGCAGGGGTCAGCCACCTGCTGGGCAGGCAGCACCACGCGCGTCTTCTGGCGCGCCACCGTATAGCGTTCCAGCGCCGGATCGGGGGCCGCGAACAGGCCCAGCGCCATGTCCAGCTTGCCCTCCTGGATCAGCTGGTACTGGGCGCGCGCGCCCTGCTCGTTCACCTGCAGATTCACGCCCGGATAGCGCTGCTGGAACAGTGCGATCACCGGCGCCATGTAGTGCCCCGTGGTGGGCATGATGCCCAGGGACAGCTCGCCGCGCGTGATGTGGTCCACCTCGGCCACCTGACGGCGCAGCAGCTGGGCCTGCCCCAGAATCTCCAGCCCGCGGTCATAGACCACCTGACCTGCGTCGGTCAGCTGCACGCCCCGGCCTTCGCGCAGCAGCAGGCGGCCACCGAATTCGTCCTCCAGTGCCTTGACCATCTTGCTGATGGTTGGCTGGGTCACATGCAAGGCGTCAGCCGCGCGGGTAAAGCCGTTCTGGCGCACGACCTCGATGAAGTAACGCAGGGCACGCAGGTCCATGACAATTCCTTTTATGCATGGAAAAAATGAGAATAAGTCATTTTATGAATATAGGTGAAAACCCTAGAATCACATTCATGTCACAGATTCCGGAAGCTGCCACCCCTCGCGCCCAGGGCGGCAGCCATTCTTTTGCCCAGACTCTCTTGCAACTGCTCAAGGCCGTGCTGCAAGTGTGCCTGCTCAGCGCCATCTGGATTGCCATGGATGTGCTGCGCCAGCATTTCGGCTGGAGCATGCCGGCCGGCCTGATCGGTTTCGGCCTGCTTGCGGTGGGGCTGTTCTCGGGCCTGGTCAAGGCCCGCTGGCTGCAAAGCGGCACCAACTGGCTGCTGGCCGAGATGCTGCTGTTCTTTGTGCCCGCCATGCTGGTGGTCACCGAATACCCCGATCTGATCCGCCATCAGGGCCTGCGCATCCTGGCCGTCATCGTGGCCAGCACGGCCTGTGTGATGGCAGTGACCGCGCTGGCGGTCGATCGCGTCTACCGCTTCGAGCTGTGGCTGGCCAGGCGCAAGTCCGGCCGCGAAGCCGGCAAGGAGTAAGCCATGCTGTCGAATGAAGTCATCGGTCTGCTCTCGCTGCTGACCACCGTTGCCTGTTACTGGGTCAACAAACGCCTGTACCGCAAGCATCCCCACCCGCTGCTGATGCCCATCGTTGCCACGCCCATGGTGCTGATCGGCCTGTCGCTGCTGACCCATGTCAGCTACCCCCAATACATTGCCCAGACGCACTGGCTGGTCTGGCTGCTGGGCCCCACCACCGTGGCCTTTGCGCTGCCGCTGTACGAAAACCGCAAGCTGCTGCGCAAGCACTGGATGTCGATTGCCACTGGCGTGGTCGTGGCCAGCCTGGTGTCCATCTCCACCACCATTGCGTTTGCCGATATGTTCGGCCTGTCCGAGGCGCTGCAAAAAGGCCTGGCCGTGCGCAGCATCACGACACCGTTTGCGATCGAGGCCGAGAAAGTGCTGGGCGGCCCCACCGATCTGGCGGCCCTGTTCGTGCTGCTGACCGGTGTCAGCGCCATGCTGCTGGGCGAGACCGTGCTGCGTGTGCTGCCCCGCATCCGCAGCAAGCTGGCCACGGGCGCCAGCTGGGGCGGAGCCGCCCATGGCAGCGGCGTGGCCCGCGCGCGCCAGGCCGGCGAGGTGCAGGCCGTGATGGCATCGCTGGTGATGATGATTGCCGGTGCCGTCAACGTGCTGGCCGCCCCCTGGGTGCGCACATTGTTTTTCTGAGCGGCGCTTGGGGACTGGCTCCGGCAAGCGCCGCTCTCAGCGCACCGGAATGGCGATCGGGCGAAGCGGCGCGGCGTCGCCGCCGCGGATCTTGAGCGGCCCTCCGATGAAGGCGAACTCATAGACCTTATCGCGCGAGAGTGCGTCCAGGGCCACCAGCTCCATGATGGGTATGCCTTGCTGGGCCAGCAGATAGCTGTGCAGCGGCACATAGTCGTCGTCCACCTCGGAGGGGAAGGTCTCCAGGCTCAGATTGTCAGCGCCGACGATCATGGCACCCGCATCCTCGGCCAGAAAGCGGGCCGCATCCAGGCCCAGCCCTGGCGGCTTGACCATGTAAGCCTGGGGCTGCTCGTAGAGCTTCATGCGGCCCGTGCGAATCAGCACGATATCGCCCTTTTGCAGCGTCACGTTCTGGCGGGCCAGCGCCTCCTTGAGATCCTGGCGCGTGATCCGGTACTGGTCGGGCAGCATGTCGACGCCCTTGGCCGCAGCCACGTCAATCAGCACGCCGCGCGCCACCAGTGGCGGGAATTTCTCTATGCCCGTGCGCTGCCAGCCGCGGTCGCCCAGATGCTCGTCGGCGCTGAAGCCGTTCCATATCCTGCCGCGTATGCCGAAGTGGTTGAGTGCGTCGATGTGCGTGCCCGTATGGCTGTACATGGAGAAAGCCGTTCCCGTGTAGCTGCGCGTGGCATTCATGCTCTTGCCCACGTTCATGGGGTCGTCCACCACGGTGCCGCGTGGCGTGTGCGTCATCCAGAACTGGTAGTGCGGATCGCCGGCGTCCTGCCAGCTCGGCATGCCCACGTAGTACTCGGTGGCGAGGTCATAGACCTGGCCGCCTGTGATGCGCTGCAGGATGGCGGCGCGCGAGGCAGGCGTGATCAGATTCAGGCGGCCGATCTCGTCGCCCGGACCCCAGAGGCTGGTGCCCACATCCTGGCCGGAACCGGCCGGGAGCGTGTGGCCACCGTGGGCATGAGCCAGGCCGGAAAACGCTGCTGCCATCGCAAGCAACAGGGAGGGCAAGTGCCGGACACGGGCGCGGGAAGAGAAGTTCATGAGTGTTTCCTAGGAAGCGGTGCACCTTGCGGCGCGAGTGAGAAAGTGAGAGGAAATGGCTTAGCCCACCAGGGCGCGCAGCCGCTCGCGCAGCAGGTCCAGGGGCTGGGTCTGCAGCGGTGGCAGCCCCTGGGCGATCAAGGTGGGAATGCTGCGCAGGCCCAGGTGCTGAGCCAGTGCGAGGTCCTGGTGAACCATGTTCAAGGCCTCGGCACTTTCCATGCAGCGTGCAAAAGCATTGCGCTCGAAGCCGGTGTGCGTGGCGATGTCCAGCAGCACCTCGGCGTCGCCTATGTTGCGATGGGCACTCATATGGGCGTGCTGTATGGCATCGAACAGATTCCAGTGAGCCTCGTCGCCCTCGAGCATCTGGGCAGCCTGGCAGGCCAGTGCGCCAGCCAGGCCGCTGGGGTACTCGAAGCTTTCGCGGCGCATGCCTTCGATGTCGATGCGCTGGGTGTCGTCATGCTGCGCGCAGGCCTCCCAGTGCCCGAGAATGGTTTGCTTGGCCTGCTCCATGGAACCAAACCTAGCCACCATTTCGGCGCGGGAGGCTTGCAGCACAAAGCTGCGCTGACGTACGCGCAGACCAAGCTCGCGGGCCACCTGGCGCAGGCGCGGCGACATCACATAGCACCAGCCGCAAACCACGTCGTGGAAGAAATCGATGACGGGAGCTGCCTGCGCTGCCACGGACAGGACCGGGTCAGAGGCTGGATGGGCTGCGACCTGCGCGGGCAGAGCGCAGGAAAAATCATGGCATTGCGTCATGCTTGTGTCCTTCATGGCTGATGGACAGCAAGCGTAGGGCGCAGGCCTCGCAGGAGTAAGAGGCCTGCGCTTGAGAGACTCTTAATCCGGCGTCAAGAATCGCTGCCCATCTCCGCAGGCAGCTCTTCTGCCAGAAAGTCCACAAAGGCGCGCACCTTGGGCAGCAGGTGGCGTTGCGTGGGATAGACCACGTAGACATGGCGTGGCGGCTCTGCCCAGTCTTGCAGGCTCAATGCCTCCAGCTGGCCCTGAGCGATGGCGGGCCGGGCCAGAAAGGACGGCAGTGCACCGATGCCGAGGCCGGCCACCAGCAGCTGCCGCAACATCAGGCTGTTGTTGACGCTGGCGCGTGCGTCACCCGGTGCCTGCAGGCCGTCATCGGCCTGAGCCAGGCTGTAATTCAGCAGTGCATGGCCACGCAGTGTGGCCACGCTGTCAGGGCGGCCGTGTTGCTGCAGGTAGGCCGGCGACGCGCACAACATTTGCGACAGCGAGGCCAGACGCCGCGCAATCAGCGATGAGTCCGCCAGTTCGGCGCTCAGGCGTATGGAGACATCGAATCCCTGGCCCACGGCGTCCACCAGCCGGTCTTCCATGGACAGATCGATCTGCAATTGCGGATGGCGCTGCATGAAGCGCGCCAGCAGCGGCGCCAGCGTGCTCAGCGCAAACGACAGCGGCGCGTTCACGCACAGCCGCCCGGTCACCTGCTGGGACTGCGCCCGCACCGACTGCTCCAGCATGTCAAAGCCATCGAGCAGCCGACAGCATTCGGCGTAGTAGGCCCGGCCGGTATCGGTCAGGCTCATGCGGCGCGTGGTGCGCTGGATCAGCACCGCACCCAGCTGTGCTTCCAGCGCGCGCAACTGCTTGCTGAGGGCCGCCGAGGAAAGATCGAGTGCATCGGCTGCCCTGGCGATGCTGCCCAGTTCGACAATGCGCCTGAAGGCGCGCAAAGGGGTGAGCGAATCCATGGAAGAGAAGAGCGAAAAACTGGGCCGCAGCGTAGCAGCTTTCGCTGCAGGGCCGACGCGACCGGGGCGGGCTCGCTCTTCTTCTGAAACGTGGACTGCTCAAGGCCTGCCGCGGGCTCGAGCGGTCCCAAGCATCACGCCAGCGTATAGGCCGTCTTCACCGTGGTGTAGAACTCCTGGGCATAGCGACCCTGCTCGCGCGGGCCGTAGCTGCTGCCCTTGCGCCCGCCAAACGGCACGTGGTAGTCCACACCCGCTGTGGGCAGGTTGACCATGACCAT
>NZ_JBKFBC010000018.1:0-54352 GCF_053345995.1 Comamonas sp. C24C
CGATGATAGTGCGGGTTCCCGTGTGAAAGTAGGTCATCGTCAGGCTCTTACAGTGAAAACCCCGTAGTCGAAAGATTACGGGGTTTTTTATTTGATCAATCGGTATTCTTGATATTGCTTGCGCAGTAGCGGACAGGGAAAGGATGAGCATGCAGCTGCAGGACATGTTGTATTCACAGGGCTTTGGCATTCGCCGCGTGTGCTCCGGCTTGGTGCAGCAAGGCTGGGTGGAGCTATGGAACCCGCAGACCTCTGACTGGGAGAAGGTCCTGGATTCCACCCAGCAGGTGGATCCCGAAGGTCTGCGCTTCAGGGTGCAAGGCGTGGAGTGGGAGTATCACGAGCTGGGTTATGTGCTGCTGAACAAGCCTGCCGGCACCGAGTGCTCGCAAAAGCCATCAGCCTATCCCAGCATCTATACCTTGCTGCCGGCTCCGCTGCGTCAACGACCCAACAAAGGGGCGGTGCAAGGTGTTCAAGCGGTGGGGCGCCTGGATCAGGATACGACCGGTATGTTGCTGCTCAGCGACGATGGGCAGTTCATCCACCGCATGTCGTCGCCCAAAAAGCATGTCTCCAAGGTTTACCGGGTGACTTGCAAGCACCCGGTGGATGCCAAGCAGATACAGCGGCTGCTGGATGGTGTCGTGCTCGATGATGATCCCAAGCCCGTCAAGGCAGCGGCCTGCGAGCAGGTGGACAGCCATGTGCTGGATCTGACCCTGACCGAGGGCAAGTATCACCAGGTCAAGCGCATGATTGCGGCCGTGAGCAATCGGGTCGAAGGTCTGCATCGCAGAAGAATCGGTGGCCTGGAGTTGCCCGCAGAGCTGGAGCCAGGCCAATGGCGCTGGCTGACGGCGGATGAGCTGGAATTGTTCAAGCCGGGCAAGTAAGGCAGAGAATCATAAAAAGCCTGCTGGCTTGCGCCAGCAGGCTTTTTGATTGGGGACACGGGAAATCAGTGTCGCTGCGCAGGGAGCATGGACGTCTGCTGGAGCTTGCCCGAGGCTTGCAGCGCAGCGCCGGGCAGGAATTCGATGCCGGTACGGCGCACCAGCTCTGCGTAGCTGATGGGCTCGGTGACGCGGGCCGCATCATCATTGGCCTGCCAGTGAGCCCAGGCACGCTGGCTCTGAGCGTCGTAGACCAGCTTGTAGAGAAAGCTGGGCACACGCACCTGGTTGTGGCCGACGGAGGCCGCGCCGGCATCAAAGACCGGGCCGGTGATGATGTAGACATCGCCCTGAGCCCGTTGTGCATAGCTGCGCGTGTCTTTTTCGATGCGGGCCCAGGGGCCGCCGTTCTGCTTGATGGACTGGGGCACCATATTGGCCAGCGAGAAGCTCTGGGCCATGGCCTGTGCGGTCGGCATGTCGCCAGCGGGAGCCATGTGGCCGCGTGAGTAGCCGGAGCGCTTGTAGTCGTCCAGCTCGGCGCGTTCATCGCGGGGCAGGCGGGCGTCGCTGTAGAACTTGTTGGTGCGCTTTTCGTCGGCATCGGCGACCAGGGCCTTGTTCAGGCGTTGAGCAACGAAGACGGGGGTCTTGCTCTGGCCGCTGTGCAGCACGGCAAACGCGTCATAGCACAGCGCACGCAGCTTGGGCTGATCGCTGAGCACGGGAGCTTTGCCATTGGCAAAGAACTGCGGGCATTGCTCAAAGCCCTGGGTACTGCGCGTGGGATTCTTGACCTGGATGAGCGACGCGGGGCCGACCGCTGCCGAGGGCGCGGGCATCCGGGCGGAGCATGCCGTGCTGCTGATGGCCAGCATTGCGATGCCGGCATGGCGCAGCCATCGGGAGGGTCGTGAGGAGAAAGAGGAAGGCGGTGCTGAGAAAGCGGAAGACATGCGCGAAGAAGGCCGAGGGAGATGAAAAGAGTGCCAGCAGCCCAGGCCCAGGAGCGGGTCTGGCCGTCATCGAGGAGGATTGATTGCTACTTGAATAAGAGCTGCTTGCGCAAGATTTGAAAGCTTTTCAAGGTAAAAGTTTCCTGAAAAGCTTTTTAGTAAAGCGCTAAGTGCTCATATTTTATGAGGGCTGGGCTTTGCCACAGCCCTGACCCTGCTTACGTCGCCAAGCTTCGGATCCCCGAGGGCGGCGTTCCATGCATGAGCAGGATCTGCAGCGCGGCTTGGGTTTGCAGATGCAGCTGCTTGAGCGCCTCATCTTTCTGGGGCGGCAAAATGTACTGGCCCTGTGCGTTCCTGGCATAGGGCTTGCCCAGAATGTCGGCCATATCGATCTGGTAGTAGCTGCGGTCGCCATATGGCCGCTTGCCGTCGATATAGGGCAAGGGCCAGATCGCCTGGCCGTCTTCCTCCTCGGCCAAAACATAAGGCAGGTCATCGGTACCGACTTCTCGCCACAGGGCGGCATGCAGCAGCGTCAGGTGTTCGGGACGAAAGTCGAAGCTGCTGTCTGGCGCCTGAGCAGAGAAGTCGGGCGGTAAGGCATAGCGACCGGGCGCCAAGGTGGCGTTTGCCACAAACTCCGGCAGCCAAAGGCAGACCTCGGCCAGGAGCCGGGTGGCCATAGCAGGATCGTGACTGCGCAGCACCTGCCGGGCTGTGTCGAGGGTGGACAGATCGCCGCCAAAGGGCTGCACGGGATCGAAGCCCGGTGCTCCCGACTCTATGGGCATCCACTGCACCCGCAGCAGGCGTATCAGTTGCAGATGCTGGGCGCTCAGTGGCGGCAGCGCCTGGCTGAAGACGGTCTGGATCACGGATCGACGCTCGGTACTGCCCGGACGCTTGCGCAGCCACGACCAGCTCAAAGCGCCGGTTGCCGCAACTGCCAGGGTGGAGAGTGTGGAGATCAGCAGCCTGCGCTTCATGGGCGAAGGCTTTCAGTCATCGATGGAAGCGCTCCAGCGGTCGCCCCAGCCGCTGCTGCGTTGCACGCGGTCGATATCCCGGCGGTCACGCTTGGTGGGGCGGCCGGTGTGCTGGGCCGCCAGTGCCGCTGCCGGCTCGGGGGCCAGACGGCGCTGCTCGGCCAGCTGTTCTCGCTGGGCAATGCTTTGCGCTGTTTCCTCGTACAGCTGTTGGGCCACGGGGGCCGGGCCGCGCATGCCGCTCAGCCCGCGTACGATGACTTCCCTGGGAATATTGCCCTGGCGCAGGTGGATGTGGTCGCCCGGGCGGATTTCACGCGAGGCCTTGGCATTGGCGTTGTTGACCGTGACCCGGCCTTTGCCGATTTCCTCCACAGCCAGGCTGCGGGTCTTGTAGAACCGCGCGCACCACAGCCATTTGTCCAGACGCATGGATTCAGTTTCGCTCATGTCGGTATTTTGCGGCGTGAAGGGATGGCGATTCAAGTCAGAGCAGTATCCATGTCCTGGGCATCGCCATTGTGCAGGGGCAGCTGAATCAGCGCCTGCAGGCCACGCACGCGGCCGAGTCCATCGTGCAGATTGCGCAGCTCGATCTGGCCGCCCAGGGTTTGCACGATCTCCTGGCAGATGGCTAGGCCCAGGCCAGAGCCGCTGCGCGCGTTGCCCGCCGAAAAAGGCTGGAACAGCCGCTGGGCCAGTTCATCGTCGATGCCGCTGCCGCTGTCTTCGATACTCAGCTGCACCATGCCGCCATGCGCGCGCACATCGACCTGCAGACTCCCGTGCCTGGGTGTGTGGCGTATGGCGTTGTGCAGCAGGTTGCGGGTCAGCTCGCGCAGCATCCATTCATGGGCGGCCACGCAGCAGGCTTGGGTTTCGATGCCGAAGTCCATGTCGTGATCGGCAATCAGCGGCGATAGCTCCAGAGCCACGTCGCGCACGATATCGTCGAGCTGGGCGAGCATGGCGCTGCTCTGGCTGCTGTCTTCCTGGCGCAGCTGCTCGACCTTGGCCAGGGCCAGCATCTGGTTGGCGACGCGGGTGGCGCGGTCCACCGTGTCGTCGATCTCGGCAAAGGCTTGGGCCGGTGGAATATCGCCGCGCTTGGCCGACTGCACCTGAACCTTGAGCACGGCCAGCGGCGTGCGCAACTGGTGCGAGGCGTCGCGCACAAAGCGCTTCTGGTTGCTCAGCAGTCCTTGCAGGCGCTGCATGGTCTGGTTGGTGGCCTCCAGCAGGGGCTGGACTTCGCGCGGCATCTCGGGTGCAGCCAGCGGACTCAGATCTCCCTGGGCACGGCCCTGCAGGTCCTGGCTGAGCTGGCGTATGGGCTGGGTGGCGCGTTGAACCACGATGATGACGATCAGGGCGACGACCAGCACCAGCAGGGCCTGACGAATCAGGGTGTCACGCAGAATCTGCAAGGCAAGGGACTCGCGCAGCTCCAGGGTTTCGGCGACCTGGATCACGGCCATGCCGCGGCCGTCGGCACTGGCCACCGGCTGCAGCAGCACGGCCACGCGCACCGGGTGGCCGCGAAACTCGTCGTCATAGAAGTCCACCAGCGCCGCATAGGGGGGGCGCTGCGGAATCCTGCCGTTCCAGACAGGCAGCTCCGCAAAGCCCGAGATCAGCTGTCCGTCCAGCGTGGAGACGCGGTAGAACATGCGGCTCTGGTTGTCGGCCTCGAAGATTTCCAGCGCCGAATAGGGGACGATGGCGCGCAGCTGCGCGTGCTCGTCGTATCCGGTAACGCCGATCTGCTCGCTGATGCTCTTGGCCGAGGCCAGCAGGGTTCTGTCATAAGCCGTGTGCAGCGATGCCAGCGTCTGCTGATAGAGGCTCCAGGCATTGAGGGCAATCAGCAGCAGTACGGGCAGCAGGATGCCGGTGAGCAGCAGGCGCCTCAGCGACCAGGCTGTCTTCGGCCGCGTCCTTGCCGGACTGGCTGTCATGCCGCCGCCTCGGCTTTGACCAGATAGCCCAGACCGCGCAGGGTGACCAGCTGCACGCCGGTGCCGCCCAGCTTTTTGCGCAGGCGGTAGGCCACGACTTCCACGGCCTCGTACTGCACATCGACCTCGCCGGGGAAGACCAGGCTGAACAGCCGCTCCTTGGTGACCGCATGGCCGGGGCGCGCCAGCAGCGCATGCATCATGGACAGCTCGCGCGGGGTCAGCTCCAGGACCTTGTCGTCGAGATAGATCGCGCCGCTTTCCTTCTCATAGCGCAACGCGCCCAGGACGATGGCCTCGGAGCCTGATCGGGGTGTGAAGCTATCCTGGCTGCGGCGCAGCAGGGCGCGCAGGCGTGCTTCCAGTTCGTCGAGGTCGAAGGGCTTGGCCAGATAGTCGTCGGCGCCGGCATTCAGGCCCATGACGCGGTCGCCCACGGTGCCGCGCGCGGTCAGGATCAGAACCGGCGTGCGCAGGCCCAAGGCGCGGGCGCGCTCCAGCACCTGCAGGCCGTCGAGACCGGGCAGGCTCAGGTCCAGTACCACGGCATCGGGTTCGCGGGTTTGCCAATGGGCCAGGGCACTGGGGCCGTCGGCCGCCACATCCACATTCAGGCCGCGACGCATCAGGGTGCGCTGCAGCGTGGTGCGCATGGCGGAGTCATCTTCAACAAGCAGTAATTGCATGTTGCCGAACATAGCACTGCGCTGCGAATGCGCAGACAAGTCGTGAAACTACCAGGGTTGCTTAAGGGATAGCCCTAGGTGATTGGACAGCTGTTTGACAGGCACGCTGTCCATGATTGCACCCACTAACTACATAAGGAGTACATCATGCGTCGTGATACGTTTCTGAAGTCTCTGGCAGCCCTGGCGGCAGCCGGTGCTTTGCCCCTGTCGGCCCAGGCCGCGGCGGCCATCAAGATGATGCTGCCCGCCAACCCGGGTGGCGGCTGGGACACGACAGGCCGTGCCCTGGGCAAGGCCTTGCAGGACGCAGGTGTGGCTTCTTCCGTCACTTATGACAACAAGGGCGGTGCTGCCGGTGCCATCGGCCTGGCCCAGTTCGTCAACGGCAGCAAGGGTGATCCCAATGCCATGATGGTCATGGGCGCCGTGATGCTGGGCGGCATCATTACCGGCAAGCCTCCCGTCAATCTGAGCCAGGCCACGCCTCTGGCGCGCCTGACCAGCGAATACAACGTGTTTGTGCTGCCCGCCAACTCGCCGTTCAAGAACATGGCGGAAGTGGTGGCCCAGCTCAAGAAGGATCCCGGCTCCGTCAAGTGGGGCGGTGGCTCGCGCGGCTCCACCGAGCACATTGCTGCGGCCATGATCGCCCGTGAAGTGGGCGTGGACCCCGCCAAGATCAACTACGTGGCTTTCCGTGGGGGCGGCGAGGCCATCTCCGCCATCCTGGGCGGCAACGTCACCGTGGGCGGCAGCGGCTTCAGCGAGTTCGCCGAATACATCGCGACCGGCAAGATGAAGCCCATCGGCGTGACCTCGGCCCAGCGCCTCAAGGGTGCGGCGTCCAGCGTTCCCACGCTCAAGGAGCAGGGCATCAACGTGGAAATCGGCAACTGGCGCGGTGTGTATGGCGCTCCCGGCATCTCCAAGGCCCAGCGCGACGAGCTGGTCGCCCAGATCGAAAAAGCCACCAAGAGCAAGGCCTGGGCCGAAGCGCTGCAGAAGAACGACTGGACGCCTGCCTGGCTGGGCGGCGATGCCTTTGGCAAGTTCGTGGACGACGAGTTCGCCAGCCTGCGCGCCACGATGGCCAAGTCCGGCATGATCTGACGATCGCCTGGCCGCTGCGTTCTGCAGCGGCCTTTAGAGCGTGTTCATGATCTCCTCACGCCGCGACAGAGGCTTTGCGGGATGGGATGCTAGGCGCGATACCGCAGCGATAGCTCCGCTATTGCGAGGATTCGCAACGCCGCAGACCGCCCGCAAAGACACTGTCCCGAAGGGTTGGAGCGAAATCGGACGATTTCTGTGTGCTGTCTCTTGCTTGCACACAGGTGCAAGCGGCGAGCCATCACTTCGAACTCATCCCGATTGCGCTTCAACGCGGCTGCGTAGAGATCGTGAACACGCTCTTGGGACATGGCACAGGGTTGGCGACTTCAGCCCTGATCGCGTTGTGTCCTGCTGTTTCTCCCCCGCACTGATTGATGGCCTGCCCCTGACGGCGCAAGCCAGGGTTTGTGCAACCCCATGATGCCGTGGGAGCTGTCGCAAGGCGGCTCTGGCGGGTTCCGAAAACCACTGAAATCACACACATTCATCATGTCTGATTCCTTCCAAGATCTGGCCCGGGCAGCGGAGGCCGCACAGGTTTCGGCCTATGCAGACCCCGACGAGCCGCAGAGCCCCAACGTACCGTCCAAGAGAGCGCAAACCATTGTCGGTGCGGGCGTGCTGCTGGTCGCTGCGGGACTGGCCTTTGGCGCACTGCAAATTCCTTCGGACTCCGGCTACGGCGGCGTCGGCCCCAATTTCCTGCCCTGGGTCTGCGCAGTGGTGCTGGGTATCTGC
Source organism: Comamonas sp. C24C (assembly GCF_053345995.1). Classification (NCBI taxonomy): domain Bacteria; kingdom Pseudomonadati; phylum Pseudomonadota; class Betaproteobacteria; order Burkholderiales; family Comamonadaceae; genus Comamonas; species Comamonas sp. C24C. The sequence goes on from NZ_JBKFBC010000018.1 coordinate 7,340, forward strand.
GGTGCCTTGCTGATCTGGGAAGCACGCAGCGGTGGTTTTCGCCATGCGGCCGACCCGGGCGGCCAGCCCAAGGCCGACATCCTGCCCTTTGCCTGGGTCTCGGCAGGTCTGCTGGTGAATGCAGCCTTGATCAGCACCCTGGGCTTTATTTTCAGCTGCACCATCTGCTATGTGCTGGCCGTGCAGGGCCTGCGCCGGGCCGCGCATCAATCGCAGGCGTCCGCACCGGGAACCTGGGTCAAGGATGTGATCACGGGGCTGCTGATTGCGGCGCCGGTGTTCTGGATGTTTACCAAGTTCCTGGCCATCAATCTGCCTGGTCTGACTGAAACGGGGTGGCTGTAATGGATATCTTCAATGCTTTGATGGCTGGCTTTGCCACGGCCATCACGCCCGCCAATCTGCTGTGGGCTCTGGTGGGCTGTGCCCTGGGTACGGCTGTGGGCGTGCTGCCCGGTATCGGCCCGGCGGTGGCTGTGGCCATGCTGCTGCCGATCACCGCCAAGGTGGATGTGACGGCATCCATGATCTTCTTCGCCGGCATCTACTACGGTGCGATGTACGGTGGCTCGACCACCTCGATTCTGCTGAACACGCCCGGCGAGACGGCATCCATGGTCACGGCCATGGAAGGCAACAAGATGGCCAAGAGCGGCCGAGCCGGGGCGGCGCTGGCAACCGCCGCGATCGGCTCGTTTTTCGCGGGTACCTTTGCCACGGTGGTGGTGACCCTGTTCGCTCCCTATGTGGCCGACTTCGCCGTGAAGCTGGGCCCGCCCGAGTACTTCATGCTCATGGTGCTGGCCTTCACCACCGTGAGTGCCGTTCTGGGCCAGAGCACGCTGCGCGGCATGACGGCACTGTTTGTCGGTCTGGCCGCGGGTTGCATCGGCATGGACCAGATCTCCGGAGCGGCGCGCTATACCGGCGGCAAGATGGAGCTGCTGGATGGCATCGATATCGTGCTGGTGGCCGTGGGCCTGTTTGCCGTGGCCGAAGTGCTGTATGCCGCCATGTATGAAGGCAAGGTCGAGGAATCCCAGAACAAGCTGACGCGTGTACACATGACCAAGCGCGACTGGAAGCGTTCCTGGCCCGCCTGGATGCGCGGCACGCTGCTGGGCACACCGTTCGGCTGTATTCCTGCCGGCGGCACCGAGATCCCGACCTTCCTGAGCTATGCGACCGAAAAGAAGCTGGCCAAGGGCGAAGACAAGGCCGAGTTCGGTGGCAAGGGCGCCATCGAAGGCGTGGCCGGTCCGGAAGCCGCCAACAATGCGACCGTGACCGCGGCTCTGATTCCGCTGCTGACTCTGGGCATTCCCACCAGCAACACCACGGCCGTGCTGCTGGGCGCTTTCCAGAACTACGGCATCAACCCCGGCCCCCAGCTGTTTACCAGCTCTGCGGCCCTGGTCTGGGCGCTGATCGCCTCGCTGTACATCGGCAACGTGATGCTGCTGGTGCTCAACCTGCCCATGGTGGGCCTGTGGGTCAAGCTTTTGAAGATTCCACGCCCCCAGCTGTATGCCGGCATCCTGATCTTCGCGACCGTCGGTGCCTACGGCATGCGCCAGAGCGCATTCGATCTGTTCCTGCTCTACGGCATCGGCGTGCTGGGCGTGATCATGCGTCGCTTCGACTTCCCCACCGCTCCCGTGGTGGTGGGCATGATCCTCGGCCCCCTGGCCGAAGCCCAGATGCGCAACGCCGTCTCGATCGGCGAGGGCAGCTGGTGGATCTTCCTGCAGCGCCCCATGTCGCTGACGCTGATCATCATCGTGCTGGCTGTACTGATCATTCCCCGCGTGCTCAAGCGCCTGTCGCAGGCCAAGCATGCCCGGGAGGCAAGCACCGCCTGAGTCCGCTTTCCTAGCCTGCTGCGGGTGCTTCACGCATGGAGCCCGTTGCATTCACATCCCCTGTCCGGTGAGTCGGACAGGGGATTTTTTTATGGAGGCAGGCTCAGTTCATGGGCGTGGATGCGTTGTTCGCTCATGAATGGGTGGCGCCAGGAGCGCGGCTACAGGTCTGTGCTGATGGTTGGGCTTCAATGTCGCCCTACCATGACGCGATGGAAATGAGCCAATTGCTACCCCACGATTTCGCTTGCGAGCTACCCGAAGATGCCGACGGCATCTATGCCCTGGCGGCACGGTCCATGTTTCAGCTGTTCTCTTCAATGAGCCAGGGCATGTTTCTGGTCGACAGAAGCGGGCGCATCGTCTGGGTCAACAAAGGCTACGAGCGTTTTTTGCCGCGCCTGGGCGTGGCCGGTGTGGGCGACTTTCTCGGGCATATGGTGGAGGAGGTCATCCCCAACACCCAGATGCGAGGCGTGCTGGAGACCGGCAAGCCGGTCCTGATCGATCTGCTGACCAATAGCGCCGGAACCTTTGTCGTCAGCCGCCTGCCGCTGCATGACGATGAAGGAGGCGTGATCGGTGCCATCGGCATTGTGCTGTTCGATCAGCCAGAGACGACCTTGCAGCCGCTGATCAGCAAGTTCGCGATGCTGCAGCGCGATCTCGATGAGGCGAGGCGCGAGCTGGCTGCTCAGCGCAGCCGCAGCTTGCACGCGTCCGTACAGGGCTCGCGCCGCAGCAAATACAGCTTTGCCAGCTTTGTGGGCAGCAGCCCGGCCGCGGTCGAGGTCAAGCGCCAGGCACGGCGGGCGGCCCAGTCCATGAGCCCGGTGCTGCTGCTGGGCGAGACCGGTACCGGCAAGGAGGTGCTGGCCCATGCCATCCATGCCGCATCGGCTAGGTCTGCCGGTCCTTTTGTGAGCGTCAATATCGCGGCCATTCCCGAGACGCTGCTGGAGGCCGAATTCTTCGGAGTGGCACCGGGCGCATTTACTGGGGCCGACCGCAAGACACGCGACGGCAAGTTCAAGCTCGCCGATGGCGGTACCCTGTTTCTTGATGAAATCGGCGACATGCCCGCCAGCCTGCAGGCCAAGCTGCTGCGGGCCTTGCAGGAAGGCGAGATCGAGCCGCTGGGCTCCAACCAGATCGTGCATTTCGATGTGCGCGTGGTGGCCGCCACTTCTCGCGATCTGTTGCAGATGGTGCGCGACGGGCGCTTCCGCGAAGACCTGTTCTACCGGCTGCATGTGCTGCCCGTGCGCGTACCGCCGCTGCGCGAGCGCAGCAGCGATATCCCGGCCCTGGTGGAAATGCTCTGTGAGGACCTGGCACTGCGCAACGACATGGTTCCACCGGAGCTGGGCAAGGGCGCACTGGAGCTGCTGGTCGCACAGGCCTGGCGCGGCAATATTCGCGAGCTGCGCAATGTGCTGGAGCAGGCCGCCATGCGCTGCGATGACTCGCACATCGATGCCGGCCTGCTGGCACAGGTGCTGCGCTCGTCCGGGGTCGAGCCTCAGGCTCCGCATCGGCAGCTCTTGGCTCAGGAGACTATGGCGGCGATGCCGGCGACGGGTGATCTGCTCAAGCCGCTTGCCGAGCAAATGGCCGATCTAGAAACCCGCGCCATACGGGCCGCGATGCAGGCCCATGGGGGCAACAAGCTGGCGGTGGCGAGGACGCTCGGCATATCGCGCGCCAAGCTGTACGACCGGCTCGAGAAGCTGAATTTCTGAGTCATGCTAGGGATTGCCCTTGGTGGGTAGGACTTGGTTTGTTTTTATAGTTATAAAAAATATCTAATTTAAGTCCGGAGACAGCATGGCATTGGTACAAGGGCAGGAATTGTGGAGGCCCACGCAGCAGCAGCAGGAGCAAAGCGGCCTGCGGCATTACATGAACTGGCTGCGCGACAGCCGTGGCCGTGACTTCTCCGACTATGAGGTGCTGTGGCAATGGTCGGCAACCGATATCGAAGGCTTCTGGCGCTCCATCTGGGACTACTTCGACATTCAGGCCAATGGTGACCCCACGCAGGTGTTGGCCAGCCGCAAGATGCCGGGTGCCGAGTGGTTCCCCGACACCCGGCTCAACTACGCCGAGCACATCTTCCGCCAGGCCAGCGATCAGCGTCCGGCCATCATTGCGCGCTGCGAGGGCGAGGCTTCGGTCGAGGTCTCCTGGCAGCAGTTGCAGCGCGATGTGGGCGCCCTGGCGGCAAGTCTGCGTAGCCTGGGCATAGGGCGTGGCGATCGCGTGGTGGCCTATCTGCCCAATGTGCCGCGGACCGTGGTGGCGTTTCTGGCCTGCGCCAGCATTGGCGCCATCTGGTCCAGCTGCGCGCCGGAGATGGGTGTTTCCGTGGTGCTGGACCGCTTCCAGCAGATCGCGCCCAAGCTGATTTTCGCGACCGACAGCTACACCTATGCCGGCAGGCAGTTCGATCGCCGTGAAGTGCTGGACGAAGTGCTCCAGGGTCTGCCCGATATCGCCCGGGTGATTCATGTGCAGGGGCCCTTGTTCGGCAGCGATGCCGAACATGCTGCCGTGCCCTGGCGTGACTGCATGAGCTGGGACGAGGCAACGCGCCATGCAGCGCCGCTGCAGTTCGAGCGCCTGCCGTTCTCCCATCCGCTATGGGTGGTGTACTCCTCGGGAACCACCGGCCTGCCCAAGGCCATGGTGCACAGCCATGGAGGCATCGTGCTCACCCACCTCAAGACCAATCGCCTGCAGCACGATGTCTTGCCCGGCGACCGCTTCATGTTCCTGGGCAGCACGGGCTGGATTGTCTGGAATCTGATGATAGGCAGCCTGCTGGCCGGTGCGACCGTGGTCCTGTCCGATGGCAACCCGACGGCGCCCCATGATGATGCGCTCTGGGACTTCATCGACCAATACCAGGTCAGCATCTTTGGTTGCGGTGCGGCCTTCCTCACCAAGAGCATGAAGGATGGTGTCTCGCCGAAGAAGGGACGCCAGTTCGAGAAACTGCGCGCCATCAACTCCACGGGCTCGCCGCTGCCTCTCGATGCCTACGCCTGGGTCTATGAGAACGTCAAAGGCGATCTGTGGCTGGCCTCGATCAGCGGCGGAACGGATATCGCCTCGGGCTTTGTGGCTTGCGCTCCCATACTGCCCGTCAATGCGGGCGAGATTCAGTGCCGCGAACTCGGTGTGGCCGCCCATGCTTTCAACGAACAGGGCCAGAAGGTGATCGCCGAAGTCGGCGAGCTGGTGATTACCGAGCCCATGCCCTCCATGCCCGTGTTCTTCTGGAACGACGAGAGCGGGGCGCGCTACCACGACAGCTATTTCGATGTGTTTGCCGGCTACTGGCGCCATGGCGACTGGATCGAGTTCAGCGAGCGCGGCACGGCCGTGATCTATGGACGCTCGGACAGCACCATCAACCGCTTCGGCATACGCATGGGAACGGCGGAGATCTACCGTGTCGTCGAGGAGCTCGACGCCGTCAAGGACAGCCTGGTGGTCGACCTCGAATACCTGGGCCGACCTTCCTTCATGCCGTTGTTCGTGACTCTGGCCGAAGGCCATGCATTGACGGACGAGCTGACCGCCCAGATCAGGAACGCCATCAAGACCAAGGCTTCGGCACGCCATGTGCCCAATGTGGTGGTACAAGTGGCCGAAATTCCGCGCACCCTCACCGGCAAGAAGATGGAGGTGCCTGTGCGCAAGCTGCTGCTGGGCGCGGACGCCGCCAAGGTGGCCAGCCCCGATGCCATGGCCAATCCATCCAGCATTGATTTCTTCATTCAATTTCGAGAGCAGGTGCCGCAGGCGTGACAAGCGCTTGAGGCTGATTTGACTCAATACCCAAAGCAGACCCACCCATGAACCATCAAGATCTGATCGCCATCGACTTCCACACCCATGCGGAAGTCAGCTGCCGCAATCCCTTTGACAGCTATGGCGAGGAGTACGACCGCGCGGCCGACAAATACTTCGGCAGCTCGCTGCGCCCGACGATCGCCGAAACCATTGCCTATTACCGCGAGCGCAAGATCGGTCTGGTGATGTTCACGGTGGACAGCGAGGCGCAACTGGGTCGTCGCCGCATCCCCAACGAAGAGATTGCCGATGCTGCGCGCGAGAACAGCGACATGATGGTGGCATTTGCCAGCATCGACCCGCACAAGGGCAAGATGGGCGCGCGCGAGGCCGAGCGCCTGATCACCGAATGCGGCGTCAAGGGCTTCAAGTTCCATCCCACGGTGCAGGGCTTTCATCCCTACGACCGCATGGCCTGGCCCATCTACGAGGTCATCAACCACTACAAGCTGCCCGCCATCTTCCACACCGGCCACAGCGGCATCGGCAGCGGCATGAAGTGCGGCGGTGGCCTGCGTCTGGCTTATAGCAACCCCATGCTGCTGGACGATGTGGCCGTGGACTTCGGCGATATGCAGATCGTCATGGCCCATCCCAGCTTCCCCTGGCAGGACGAGGCGATCTCGGTGGCGCTGCACAAGCCCAATGTCTGGATCGATCTTTCGGGCTGGAGCCCCAAGTATTTCCCCAAGCAGCTGGTGCAGTACGCCAACACCTTGCTCAAGGACCGTGTGCTGTTCGGCAGCGACTTCCCGCTGATCACACCGGAGCGCTGGATGAAGGACTTCGAGGTCGCCGGCTTCAAGCCCGAGGTCATGCCGGGCATCCTCAAGGACAACGCCGTGCGGTTGCTGGAATTCGACAAAAAGCGCGATGCAGCGTAAAGAACACAAGGATCACCTCGGTGATCCTTTTTTCATGGCGCTTGAACCTTGGCCGAGGCCAAGCCTGAAGCAGTGTGTGAGAAACGTGTAGTGTCTTTTTTGAAGACAGTTTTTGTCTGATTTTCAGGCAACAAGGGCGCGGACCATAACAGGGCTCAGAGGAAAACCAGACTGGCACGAAGACTGCTAACTGCACACCATACAAAGACAAGCGGCACCACCGCAAACACCGTCAAGGAGACAAACCATGCACAAGCGCAGCCTGCTGCAGTTCGCGGCCCTGGCCGCCATGGCCGCCCATGTTCCGGGGGCTCTGGCTCAATCCGAAATCCGCATCGCCCATGTCTACAGCAAGACCGGGCCGCTGGAGGCCTACGGCAAGCAGACGCAGGCCGGGCTGCTGATGGGACTGGAGTACGCCACGGGCGGCAGCATGACGGTGGCAGGCAAGAAGCTGGTGCTCATCGAAAAGGATGACCAGGGCAAGCCCGACCTGGGCAAGAGCCTGCTGGCAGCAGCCTATTCGGACGACAAGGCCGATCTGGCGGTCGGCCCCAGCGCGTCGGGCGTGGCGCTGGCCATGCTGCCCGTGGCAGAGGAGTACAAGAAGATCCTGATCGTCGAGCCCGCCGTGGCCGACTCCATCACCGGCGACAAGTGGAACAAGTACATCTTCCGCACGGGCCGCAACTCCAGCCAGGATGCGATCAGCAATGCCGTGGCCATCGACAAGCCCGGAGTGACGATTGCGACGCTGGCCCAGGACAATGCCTTCGGCCGCGACGGCGTCAAGGCCTTCAAGGAAGCGATCAAGAAGGGCAAGCTGGTGCACGAGGAGTATCTGCCTGCGGCCACCACCGATTTCACGGCCGGCGCCCAGCGCCTGATCGACAGGCTCAAGGATGTTCCAGGCAAGAAGGTGATCTGGATTGTCTGGGCCGGTGCCGGCAATCCCTTCAAGATCGCGGACATGGACCTCAAGCGCTACGGCATCGAGATTGCGACGGGCGGCAACATTCTGCCGGCCATGGCGGCCTACAAGAATCTGCCTGGCATGGAGGGTGCCACCTACTATTACTTCGGCATTCCCAAGAACCCGGTGAACGAAGCCATGGTCTCCATGAGCTACAAGCAGTTCAAGGCTCCGCCGGACTTCTTCACGGCTGGCGGCTTCTCGGCCGCCATGGCCATCGTCACGGCACTCAAGAAGACCGGCGGCGACACCAAGACCAACGCCTTGATCAAGGCCATGGAAGGCATGAGCTTCGATACACCCAAGGGCGTCATGACTTTCCGCAAGGAAGATCACCAGGCCATGCAGAGCATGTACCACTTCAGGATCAAGAACGATCCGGCCATGGCCTGGGGCGTTCCCGAGCTGGTGCGCGAGATCAAGCCTGAGGAAATGAACGTTCCCGTGCGCAACCAGCGCTGATCCGGCCGGGAGATCCTCCCGCGCCCACCTGTCCTCTCAATTGATGAACCCTCGGGAACACGAGGGCTGGCATTGCTCATTCCTATTTCAACGATTCACGGAGACAAAGCATGCGAGTTCAATCCTGGAGAAGCGGTGTTGCCGCGCTGGCGCTATGGGGCGGCGTGAACCTGGCCGCGGGGGCGGCCGTGCCGCTGGGGCAATACAACATTGCTACCGACCAGATCAGCGTTTCGGGGCTGTCGTCGGGCGGCTTCATGGCCAATCAGCTGGGCAATGCCTATTCGGCAAGCTTCATGGGGGTGGGGATCTTTGCGGCAGGCCCCTATATGTGCGCCGGCCTGAACAATTACACGGCCTGCATGTACAACGCCAGCATCAGCAGCGCGCAGCTCAATGCCATGCAGTCCAGCATCGACAGTTACAGCAGCGCTGCCAGCATCGATGCCAAGAGCCGGATCGCGGCGCAGAAGATCTATATCTTCACGGGAACCAGCGACTACACGGTGGGCCCCAACCTCACCGATGCGCTGCAGACCCAGTATCTGAACAATGGCGTGCCGCAGGCCAATATCGCCTATGTCAAGCGCTCGGGGGCTGCCCATGTGCTGCCCACCGACTTCGACAGCAGCGGCAACAATGCCTGCAGCAGCAGCGCTTCGCCCTATATCAGCAATTGCGGCTATGACGGTGCCAAAGCCGCACTCACGCATTTCTATGGTGCGCTCAATCCGCGCAACGATGCTCCGGCCACCGGCAACTACATAGAGTTCAACCAGGCCAGCTATACCAATGCCAACCCCGGCATGGCCAGCACCGGCTGGCTCTATGTGCCGCAGAGCTGCGCCAGCGGCACGCAGTGCAGGCTGCATGTGGTGCTGCACGGCTGCCAGCAGAGCACGGACAAGATTGGCGACAAGTTCGTCAGGAACACGGGCTTCAGCCGCTGGGCGGATACCAACAACATCATCGTGCTGTATCCGCAGACCCAGGTGGACAACAACAACCGCAGCACGAGCAAGAGCGGTTCGCTGGCCAATCCCAATGCCTGCTGGGACTGGATAGGCTGGTATGGCAATAACTTTGCGCAGAAGAGCGGCGTGCAGATGACGGCCATCAAGGCCATGATCGATCGCATCGCCTCCGGCGCGGGCTCCGGCACCGGTGGCGGCAACGGCGGAGGAAACCCGACCCAGCCAGCGCTGGCGGCTCCTACGGGACTGGGCGCGTCAGCTGCCACCAGCACCAGCATGCAGCTGGACTGGGCTCCTGTGACCAGCGCGGCGAGCTACAACGTCTATCGCAACGGCAACAAGGCCAACGCGCTCCCGGTTTCTGCCACCAGCTATGTCGATGCGGCACTGAGCCCTGCCACCAGCTACAGCTGGACGGTGCGGGCCGTGGACGGCAATGGCGCAGAAAGTGCCGACTCTGCCGCAGTGAGCGCCTCGACGCTGACCGGCAGCAATCCTGCGGGCACCTGCACCACGGCCAGCAATTACGCCCATGTACAGGCCAACCGCGCCTATCAGCAAGGCGGCTATGCCTATGCCAACGGCTCGGGCCAGAACATGGGCTTGTGGAATGTGTTCTACACCACCACGCTGAAGCAGACCGGCAGCAACTACTACGTGATCGGTACCTGCCCCTGAGCAGCGACCGCACGCATTCGAGAAGGAAAGATCCGCCTCCATGGGAATTCTGGCAACGCAAGATCTCACCATCCGCTTTGGGGGCCATGTGGCCGTGAACGCTGTGACCTGCTCGTTCGAGCCGGGCACGCTCACGGCCATCGTGGGCCCCAATGGGGCCGGGAAGACCACTTATTTCAATCTGATCTCGGGCCAGCTCAAGGCCAGCTCCGGCACGGTCACCCTGGGGGGGCGCGATCTGAGCGGCCTGCCCGCTTCGGCGCGTACGCGCGCCGGGCTGGGCAGGGCCTTTCAGCTCACGAATCTCTTTCCGAATCTGAGCGTGCAGGAGAACGTGCGGCTGGCGGTGCAGGCCAGCATGACGGGAGCGCATCGCCGCGGCTTGAACCTCTGGAGCATCTGGAGCGATCACCGGGCGGTCACGCAGCGTGCGCGACAAATCCTGGAGCGGGTCTCCATGTCCGAGCGTGCCGACACCGTCGTCGCCAGCCTGCCGCACGGCGATCAGCGCAAGCTGGAGGTGGCGCTGCTGATGGCGCTGGAGCCGCAGGTCTATATGTTTGACGAGCCCACGGCGGGCATGAGCCATGACGAGGCACCGGTGATCCTGGACCTGATACGCGAACTCAAAAAAGACCGCAGCAAGATCATCCTGCTGGTGGAGCACAAGATGGATGTGGTGCGCGAGCTAGCCGATCGCATCATCGTGCTGACCAATGGACAGCTGGTGGCCGACGGCAAGCCTGCCGAGGTCATCGCCTCGCCCGTGGTGCAGCAGGCCTACCTCGGCAATGCCGTGAAGGAGGACGCATGAGCCAGACATCCGCCCCTTTGCTGCAACTGTCCGGCGTCCATACCCATATAGGCGCCTATCACATACTGCATGGCGTGGACCTGATTGTGCCGCAGGGCGAGGTCACCATGCTGCTGGGCCGCAACGGCGCCGGCAAGACCACCACGCTGCGCACCATCATGGGCCTGTGGCAGGCCAGCCAGGGCAGCATCCGGTTTGCGCAGAAGGACATTGCCCAGCTGTCCACGCCGGCCATTGCACGCCTGAATATCGCCTATGTGCCCGAGAACATGGGCATCTTTGCCGATCTCACGGTCAAGGAAAACCTGTTGCTGGCGGCACGCGCCGCCGCCCATGCGGGCCAGATGGATGCCGCCCGGCTGGACTGGATATACCAGCTGTTCCCGGCCGTGCAGAAGTTCTGGAATGCGCCTGCGGGCAAGCTCAGCGGCGGGCAGAAGCAGATGGTGGCCGTGGCGCGCGCCATTGTCGAGCCGCGCGATCTGCTGATCGTCGACGAGCCCAGCAAGGGCCTGGCTCCCGCCATCATCAACAACATGATCGAGGCCTTTGCCCAGCTCAAGGCCGGCGGCGTGAGCATCTTGCTGGTAGAACAGAACATCGACTTCGCAAAACGCCTGGGCGACGGCGTGGCCGTGATGGACAACGGCCGTGTCATCCACGCGGGCCGCATGGCCGATCTGGCGGCCGACGCGCAGCTGCAGCAGACGCTGCTGGGGCTGTCCTTATGAAGGGAATCGCATCGGACATGCCATCCGTCTTTATGTCTCACTCGCAAGCCGCCATGGATCTGGCAGTGTTGGCGGGTAATCGGAGGGAGCCTGCATGAGCTTCAAGGATATGGATTACAAGCCGCTGTTGCTGGTGCCGCTGCTGGCGCTGGTGACGCTGCCGCTGGTGGGTTCGCCCAGCACCTGGCTGACGCTGACGGTTGCAGGTTTGGCCATGGGCATGATCGTCTTCATCATTGCTTCGGGTCTGACACTGGTGTTCGGCCTCATGGATGTGCTGAACTTCGGGCACGGCGTGTTTATCGCGCTCGGCGCCTTTGTGGCCACCAGCGTGCTTGGCGTCATGGGCGACTGGACTGGCTCGGACCATCTCTGGCGCAATCTGGCCGCTGTCTTTCCGGCCATGCTGGTGGCGATGCTGGTGGCCGGCGCCGTGGGCCTGGCGTTCGAGCGCTTCATCGTGCGCCCGGTCTATGGCCAGCATCTCAAGCAGATTCTCATCACCATGGGCGGCATGATCATCGGCGAGGAGCTGATCAAGGTCATCTGGGGCCCGCAGCAGATACCGCTGCCCCTGCCCGATGCCATGAAGGGTGCGTGGTTGTTGGGCGATGCGGCCGTGGAGAAGTACCGCGTGTTTGCCGTGCTGGTGGGCGCGCTGGTGTTTGCAGGGCTGGCCTGGACGCTGGCACGCACCAAGCTTGGCCTGCTGATCCGCGCCGGCGTTCAGGATCGCGAGATGGTCGAGGCGCTTGGCTACCGGGTGCGCAACCTTTTCATTGGCGTGTTTGTGGCCGGCTCGGCCCTGGCCGGGCTGGGCGGCGTGATGTGGGGGCTGTACCAGCAGAACGTGATTCCGCAGATGGGCGCCCAGGTCAATGTGCTGATCTTCATCGTCATCATCATCGGCGGGCTGGGCAGCACCGGTGGCGCTCTCATCGGAGCGCTGCTGGTGGGGCTGATGGCCAACTACACGGGCTTTCTCGTGCCCAAGGTGGCGCTGTTTTCCAATATCGCACTGATGGTCGCCATCCTGCTCTGGCGGCCACAAGGTGTCTATCCGGTGGCTAACCGATGAGATACCCCGTGAGTCGCTCCGCGCTTTCCCCATGGGGGACACAACCCTCGCTGCGAGGCGGCCCCTGCTTGGTAGCCGCTGGCCAGGGGCATGCTCAGTTCGAGCAGCTCGCCACCAAAGAGATGAAAGGTTGATTGGATGTTGAACCGTTTGCTCTCCGGCGATCTGCCGCGCAGTCGCATCCTGGCACTGATGCTGCTGGCGATCTTCCTGGGTCTTGCCGTGGCGCCGTTTGCCTTCCCCGGTGTCAAGGCGCTCAATGTGGCGGCCAAGGTGCTGATCTTTGTGGTGCTGGTTGCCAGTTTTGACCTGCTGCTGGGCTATACCGGCATCGTCAGCTTTGCCCACACCATGTTCTTCGGCATAGGCGCCTATGGCGTGGCCATTGCTTCCGGCAAGCTGGGGGCGGGCTGGGGGGCGCTGGCCCTGGGGCTGGGTGCGGCGCTGCTGGTGTCGCTGCTCCTGTCCCTGGCCATCGGCCTGTTTTCCCTGCGTGTGCGTGCCATCTTCTTTGCCATGATCACGCTGGCCGTGGCGGCAGCATTTCAGACCCTGGCTTCGCAGCTGTCCGACTGGACGGGAGGCGAGGACGGCCTGACCTTCAAGATGCCCGAATGGCTGTCGCCCAGCTTCGAGCCCTTCGAGAACGAGGTCTTCGGTACCCTCATCGACGGCAGGATCATCAGCTACTACCTGCTGTTTGTGCTGGCGCTGCTGCTGGTGCTGATGCTGTTGCGCATCGTCAATTCGCCCTTCGGCCGCGTGCTGCAGGCGATTCGCGAGAACGAGTTCCGTGCCGAGGCCATCGGCTACCGCGTGGTGATCTATCGCACCACGTCCAGCGTGCTCTCGGCCCTGTTCGCCTGCGTGGCCGGTGCCATGCTGGCGGTCTGGCTGCGCTACAACGGGCCGGACACCACGCTGTCCTTCGAGATCATGATGGACTGCCTGCTCATCGTCGTCATCGGCGGCATGGGCACGATTTATGGCGCGGTGATCGGCTCCGTCATCTTTCTGGTCGCTCAAAGCTATCTGCAGGATTTGTTGCGGCTAGGCAGCGAAGCCGCCGTCAGCCTGCCATGGCTGTCGGCCCTGCTGTCGCCCGACCGCTGGCTGCTGTGGCTGGGTCTGCTGTTTGTGCTCTCGGTCTATTACTTCCCCACGGGCGTGGTCGGGCGGCTGCGTGCTGCGGCGTCGCTCAAGGACTGATTATTTCAATTTTTATAGCTGAAATCGCTTTATGCATAAGCGTTTTAGGCCAAATTCATTCAAAAAATCATGAGCCAGACCTCTCCCGCCTTGCCCCTGCCCGCATCTTGCTATGCTCTTTGCGCGGGCTATGAGATTCATTACCTTGACTGGCAGCCGCAAGGCCCGACCAAGGCCACGGTGATCGCCTGGCATGGCCTGGCACGCACGGGCCGCGACATGGATGCCCTGGCGCAGTTTCTCGTGGCGCAAGGCTATCGCGTCATCTGTCCGGATACCCTGGGCCGCGGCCTGAGCCAGTGGAGCCGCAACCCGCGCGAGGAATATCGGCTGCGCTTTTATGCCCGTCTGGCGCACGAGCTGATGGATGCGCTGGCGCTGCAGCAGGTGCACTGGGTGGGGACCAGCATGGGCGGTGCGATAGGTACGGTCTGCGCATCCGGCCTGTTCGAGCCGGATCTCAGGCACCGCATTCTCACGCTCACGCTCAACGACAATGCGCCCGAGCTGGCCGAGGCTGCGCTGGCCCGCATCAAGAGCTATGCGGGCCGGCCACCGGTGTTCGACACCGTCGCCGAGCTGGAAGGCTTTTTCCGCGCGGCCTACAAGCCCTATGGCTGGCTCAGCGATTTCGAGTGGCGCAAGCTGACCGAGACCAGCACGCGCCGTTGCGACGACGGCCGCGTCACCCCGCATTACGACCCGCGCATGATCGAGCAGTTCACCGAGCATGACAACGACTATCTGCTCTGGGATCACTATGACGCGTTGCAACTGCCCGTGTTGTTGCTGCGCGGCGAGCAGTCCGATCTGGTGCTCAAGCCGGTGGCCGAGCAGATGCAGCAGCGCGGCCCCGGTGTCCGAGGTCTGCTGACCTGGCTGGAAGTGCCGGACTGCGGCCATGCGCCGGCGCTCAATGTGAGCACGCATTTCGAGGCCGTTCTGTCCCATCTGCACCAGGCTTGAAGCGCAACAACCTCGCAGCCCCGGGGATGTTCACGTCTCGCTAGCATCGGTGGCTAAGCCCGGTCGGGGTAAGGAGCGTGGGTCATGGGTTTTGTCGTCGATCTGATTCGGGAATACGGCTTCGGCATTGTCTTTCTCAACGTGCTGGTGGAGCAGCTGGGCGCACCCATTCCGGCCTATCCGGTGCTGGTGGTGACCGGAGCGCTGGAGGGCGGCAGCCTGGCACGCCTGGGCTGGCTGACCGTGATTGCGGTGGCCGCAGCGCTGATGGCCGATGTGTTCTGGTACCACGCAGGCAGAGCCTATGGGCACCGGGTGCTGGGACGTATCTGCCGCATTTCGCTCTCGCCCGATGCCTGCATCCGTCAGACAGAGTCCGTCTATGGTCGCTGGGGCGCCAGGTCTTTGCTGGTGGCCAAGTTCGTGCCGGGCTTTGCCTCCATCGCCAGCGCACTGGCCGGCGTGGTGGGCACGCCGCTGCGCACCTTTGTGTTGTTCGATACCCTGGGGGCCCTGATCTGGGTGGGCTCGGCGGTGTTTCTGGGCTCGCTGTTCAGTTCCACGGTGCAGGATCTGCTCGATGTGCTGACGGCCCTGGGCAAATGGGGGCTGCTGCTGCTGTGCGTGGCGTTCGCGGTCTTCGTGGCACGCAAGTGGTGGCAGAGGCAGCGCGTGGTGCGTTCGCTGAAGATGCCGCGCATGTCGGTCGAGGAACTGGCGGGGCTCAATGCCCAGGGCATCACGCCGACGGTGATCGATGTGCGCGAACCCCTGCTCTTCGGTCAGGGTCATATTCCCGGTGCCAGCTCCTGGCTGGAGCATCAGGGCAAGGGCAGGGCGGCCTACGAGCACTTGCTGCCGCGTGAGCGGCATGAGCATGGCCTTGTCGTGTATTGCGACTGCCCCGACGAGATCTCCGCCGCGCGCGTGGCCAGGCAATTGCAGCGTGCGGGATTTCATAATGTCCGGCCATTGTCCGGTGGCCTGACGGCCTGGGAGGCGGCCGGCTTCGAGCTGGAGAAGCCCGAGGCCTGAGCAGGCCCCAAAGAAAAACGCCCTGACCATTCCTTGGGCAGGGCGTCGGGTAGGTTCGAAGCGCCTACTTGCCGGCAGGCATGGAGCAATGCCCGCCCTGTGCGGCCTGGCCGGAGCCGGCTGCAATCAGCGGCGCTTCGAAGCGCAGGTCGATGGCCGGCGATGTATGAAAGTCCCAGGCCAGAAAGACGAGCAGCACGGCCCAGAATACGGTGCGCAAGGTGCTTGGTGAGGTCATGGTTGTTCCTTGCTCAGAAGCCGAAATGGCGGCGGATGCGCAGGCCGAAGATGGTGCCTGCAAATGCCAGTGGGACCCAGATCCAGCCGTGGATGGAGCCGGTGGAGATGCCCGAGAGCATGGCGCCCACATTGCAGCCGAAAGCCAGGCGCGAGCTGTAGCCGAGCACCAGTCCCGCCAGCAGGGCCACGACCCATTGTGTGCCTGTCAGTGCCTTGGCTGCCGCGGGCTTGCCGGCGGCAATCCACAATGCGCCGCCCAGAATCCCGATATTGGTGATGCTGGTCACGTCCAGCAGCACGGTTTCGTGCAGGCGTGCCGCATTGCCGGGCTGGCTCCAGAACCAGTTGCTGGCCAGGTCGACGGCGCCAGTGGCATTGGCGATCTTGGCGGCCCACAGACCAAAGCCGTAGACCACGCCCCAGGGCTGGCCCGCAATGATCAGGTTGAGCGTGGCCAGGATGGCCAGCAGCACGGCACCCACCAGCCATTTGCGCACCAGCAGCGGCTTGGCCGGGCGGTTCAGGGCGGCATTGGCCTTTTTCACATACAGGGCCACGCCTGCCGCGATCACGGCCAGCGCGACCAGCGTGGCGATCAGCGCTGGAGCCCAGCCCCATTGCGTGACCAGGCCCACGGGGGCCGTATTGCCCAGGTCCAGCCACCAGCCCAGGTGCAGGCTGCCCAGAAAGCTGCCGATCGCAAACAAGGGCAGTATGGCGGTGTTCATGGGGATGCCCATGCCCGCCTTGTAGAGGGTGCCGCTGCCGCAACCGTCGGCGATCTGCATGCACAGGCCGAAGACAAAGGCACCGACCAGCAGGCTGATGCTGGGTGGGCCGAGAGCTGCCGTCAGCTCCGGGAAATGGCCCAGCAAAGGCATGGCCAGTGCCGCAGCCAGCGCCAGCAGCAGCAACTGGCCAAAGATGCCGCTGCCGTCCTTTTCCTCGACCAGCATGCGCCAGCCCGTGGTGAAGCCAAATCGTTTGCCGGCCAGCACCGCGCCCAGGCCTATGCCCACGGCAAACAGCGCCGCCTGACGCACCGAGACCGACCACAGCAGCCAGCCAAAGAAAACGGCCAGCAAGGCCGTTATGGGAAGTCGTTTCATGTTTTTAGTGTTAATTCAGTGCCTCAAGAGTTCGAGGCTTGTAAAACCGCCACACACCAAGTCAGAGACACCAAGCAAGAGCCGCCTCGCAGCGAGGGTGTCTGTCCCCCTTGGGGGGAAGGCGCGAAGCGACTCAGGGGGTTACTTGAATGTTTTTTCCCACCATTTTTGGGCGTCATAGGCCAATGACTGGGCGCGGCCCGGCTGGTTGGCCATGCGCGGCGCGTCCTTGGACTGCGTCCAGTCCACCATGGAGCCCGCATACAGCTTCACATTGGGCAGGCCTGCCATTTCGGAGAGGCCGAACCAGTCGGTGGCCGCCCAGTGACCGGTGTTGCAGAAGGCCACCATGTCCTGGCCTTGCGGGCGCTGGACCTTGGCAGCGATTTCCCGGGCCTTGGCAGCATCCACGAACCGTGAGGTACCGGGCACAAACCATTGATTGAAATCCAGTTGCTGTGCGCCGGGCAGGGTGCCCGAGAGCTTGGCGGCGGGTGCGCGGGTCTTGCCCAGATAGAAGGCGTCGGGGCGCGAGTCCACCAGAGCCGCATTGGAGAGGTCGATATGCTTGCCCACATCCTGCTGCGTGGCCAGCCAGTTGGCGTCAAAAGTCGGGGCGTAGCTGCTGGGCGCAATCTGCACCTGGGTCTTGCCCAGGGGCTTGCCTGCACCTTCCCAGGCCTTCATGCCGCCGTTGACGATGGACAGCTCCTTGAGGCCCAGGCTTTTGAGCGTCCAGTACACACGCGCCGTGGCACCAAAGTCCGTGGCATCGGCACCGCTGGAGATCACGATGGCATGCGTGGCTGGCGTCAGGCCCAGGGACTGCACCAGCGCCACCAGCTTGGCCTGGTCGGGCAGCTCGCCAGGATTGGTGGCCGGGCCGCGCCATTTGCCGTAGGGGGCGTTGGCGGCCTGTGCGATATGGCCGGCCTCGAAGGCTTTGGGGTCGCGGATATCGATGAGGCGGACATCGGCCTGCTGCAGCAGAGGCTGCAGCTGTTCGGGGTTGAGCAGGGGCTGGGCAGCGAGCGCCCAGCTGCTGGCGCCCAGGCTCAAGCCCAGACCTAGTGCATAGCGTGTCAGAGAGTTTTTCATGGCAGGAGTCGGCAAAGCCGATTCATCAGGGGCATGGCTATGCCCAGGGCCTCTATTGTCCTGGCCTTGCCGCGACAGGGCCAACCAAGAAAAACTTGTCTGCTTATTGCCTGGGGTCATGAACCGGCGAACAAACAGCGTGGTTTCTGATAACCGTGGTTAAAAGTGGCTGATTCGCTTTGTGAGTAAGCGATTGCAGCTATCAAACTTGAGCAATCATGCGCTTTGTTCGGCCGGAAACAGCTCCTGCACGGCCCGCCGGATGCCGCCATAGCCCGTACAGCGACAAAGGTTTCCGCACATCTGGGCCTCGGCCTCGGCGGCTGTGGGGCGGGGCTGCTGCTGGTGCAGCCAGCTCATGCTCATGACCATGCCGGAGGTGCAATAGCCGCATTGCACGCCGCCGCAGCGCGCCAGAGCGTCGCGCACGGGTTCGCTGGCGCTGTCCTGTGCCACGGACTCGATGGTGCGCACCGTCTGGCCCTGGATCTGATAGGCCATCAGCAGGCAGGCATTCACGGGCTCGCCGTTGAGCCAGACCATGCAGGCGCCGCAGCGCCCCACTTCGCAGCCGGGCTTGGCCCCGGTGAGTTGCCAGTGCTCGCGCAGCAAGGTCAGCAGCCGGGTATCGGGGCTGCAGCTGGCGCTGGCCGGCTGGTCGTTCAGATTCAGCTGTAGCACAAAAGCCGGGGCCTCCTTTGCGTTGGCTGCGGTTGGCTTGCCACCGTGCTCCGGGATGTGGGTCGTCGTCATGGTGTGGAGGACTCCGCGCCCGCCTCCAGCAGCACGATCACGCGCTCCGGGGTCATGGGCAGTTGCGTGATGGGATGCTGCAGTGCGGCAGCCAGGGCATTGGCCACTGCGGGCAGGGCCAGGTTGACGCTGATCTCGCCGGCTCCGCGCGGGCCTATGGGATCGCCCTCGGGAAGGTTCTCGATCGCCAGCACCTGCATTTCAGGGGCATCGGCCAGCGTGGGGATCAGATAGCCGTCGAGATTGCGTGCCTGGTAGTGGCCGTCCAGGCAAGCCAGCTCCTCCTGCGTGCCCATGGCCAGGCCCATGACGGCGCCGCCTTCCATCTGACCCAGATAGCCCTGGGCCGATGTCACGGGCCCCAGGGCCGTGCACATCACCAGCCGCTGCACCTGGACCATGCCGCTCCAGGTGTCGACGCGTACCTGGGCAATGGCGGCGCAGGCTCCGAAGACGAAGTGGGTGTCATGCGCGTTGCCCTCCGGGTCCTCTGCGCGCAGGTCTAAGGAGATACAGGGCGCTTGTTCGCCCGATGCCCTTGCCAGATCGGCGTAGCTCAGGCACAGGCCCGCAGCGCTTTCCAGGCCCCATGCGCCGCAGCGCAGAGGGATATCGGGCAGCAGTCTTGCGGCGGCCAGGAGCAAGGCTTGCTGCCAGGGCCGGGCCGCCTCCTGCAAGGCGCGCCATACCAGCGTGGTGGCGCGCGAGGCGGCCACAGGGCCCGAGTCGGGCGTCAGCCGGGTATCGCCCAGCACCGGCCGAATCGCGTCGGCTGCGCAGCCCAGATGCTGCGCGCCCAGGCTCTGGATGGTTCCAACCAGGTTCTGTCCCAGCTCGGTAAAGCCGCAGCGCAACTCGATCGCACCGTCGGCGGCCAGGGCCAGCTCCATGCGGCAGTCACTTGGGCCACCCTTGCCAAAGCCGTCGCTGCGATGGATCAGCGTGAGGCCCACGCCGTGCAGATGGCGGCCGTCCGCGCTGGCCCAGCGATGCGGCCCGCGCCACAGCGCTTGCTGGCGGGCGACATCGAGTGCGCGCTGGGCGCCGTCGAACGGAACGACATGCTGGCCCAGCGGGCCAGGTGCCTCGGGAGCGGCGAGATTGAGGGCGCGAAACGCGTCAGCTGTCATGCCGACCAGCGCAGCCAGTCTGTCCATTTGCTGCTCAAGTGCAAATTGCACCTGCACGGCGCCGAAGCCGCGGAACGCACCGGCGATACCGTTGTTCGTATAGGCCAGCCTGGCGCCGAGGTCCAGTGCCAGATACCGGTAGGGGCCGGGGGCATGCTCGAGCGCGGCATCCAGCACCTCGGGGCCATGCGTGGCATAGGCCCCGGTGTCGGCCACTATCCGCACCTGGTGGTAGGTGAGCCGCCCCTTTGCATCGCAGCCGGTCTGCATTTCGATCTGCATGGGATGTCGCTTGACACCTAGATCCACCGATTGCGGACGTGTCAGGTGCAACCGCACGGGGCGCTGCGCCCTCCAGGCCAGCAGGGCCGCGATGGGTTGAATCGTCAACTCGTCCTTGCCGCCGTAGGAGCCGCCCACGGGTGTGGCCACGGCGTGAACCCTGTCGTGCGGCAGGCCGAGCATGTCGGCGATGACCTGCTTTTCCCGCGCGGGGTTGTGGCCGCCGAAGAACAGGCGCAGGCCGCCCGCGCCATCGGGCTCGGCCACACCGCCTTCGGTCTCGAGAAAGGCATGCATCTGGCGTGGCGTGACATAGCTGTCCTGCACCCGGTGCACTGTGCTTGCCCGGGCAGCAGACATGTCTCCCTGGCGGTGGCTGGCGGCATGCAGCAGATTGCCGTCCTGATGGACTGGCTGCCCGGAGGCCACCGTGCCGTCAAGCGCGGCGACCGGGTCGCAGACCGGGGGCAGGCGTTCGTAGTCAACCCGGATCAGCGCCAGAGCCTGCCGCGCCGTCTCCATGTCCACGGCCGCAACGGCGGCGACCGGGTCGCCCACATGGCGCACCTTGTCGATACAGAGTACGGGCCGGTCCACCTTGCGCAAGCCATAGTGCTTGATGCCGGGGATATCGGCATGGGTGACCACGGCATGGACGCCTGGCAGGGCTTGGGCGGCGCTGGTATCGATATGCAGAATGCGCGCGTGGGGATGAGGGCTGCCGAGAATCGCTCCGCGCAGCTGACCCGGCTGAATGCGGTCGCTCAGAAAGCCCGGGTTGCCGCCGAGCTTGGCCCCGGCATCGGGCCGGACCGGTAAAGCCTCAAGGCCCAGCTCGCGGATGTGATGAGGGGTGTGGAATTCCATGATGGTTCAGGCCAGCAGCCCGCAATGTCCGGCAATCAGGCGGCTGGCAATCCGGGCCAGATCGGGAGGCAGGCTTTGCTCGCAGGTCGTGCGTATATCGCCGAGGGAGGGCCGGATCTGCAACTCCTGCGCATAGCTCAGCAGCTTTTCCGTGGCTTGCAGGCGGTGCACGCCTATGCCCGGGGCTGCCGCCGCAATGCGGTCCAGGTTCAGGCGCTTTTGTGCATCGCTCCAGCGCAAGGCCAGGCGCAGCCGCGCGGGGGAGAATGCCGCGCGATAGCCGACCTTCTCGAACACCAGTGGCCGGGGCTCCATCACATCGCTGCGCGGCAGCAGGAACGAGAGCATCAGAGGCCGGTCCATGAGCTTGAGCGTCTGCGCCAGCGACTGCAGGTTGCCGTCCGTCAACTCGACCTGCGCATCCATGGCCAGCAATACCGGGCAGCAGTCGCCTTCGCCCCAGCCTATATTGCCGCCCAGGGTTCCCAGGCGGCGTATTCCCATGGCCCCTAGCTGGTCCAGGGCCTGGACGATCACGGGGGCGTGCTGCTGAACCCAGGGGTGACGGCGCACGGCCTCCAGCCGCATGCCTGCACCGATGTGCAGATATTGCGGGCCGAGGCTGATCTGCTGCATCTCGGGCCAGTGCATCACGTTGATGAAATGCGTGGCCGACGGCGCCAGACGAGGCTCTGCCCATGACTGCTGCAGCAGCGTGCCCCCGGCGATGAAGCAGGCGGCATCGCCGAGCTTGCGGGCCAGGGCCTGCGCGGCCTGGGGTGACGAGGGGTGGGTGAGCAGCATGGCAGCCTCCTGCTGGCTTGGTCCTCAGCGCTGCGCCCAGAAGGCTTGCTGCTGGGCGGCGATCTCGGCCTCCATCTCGGGTACGGGGCCGATCAGCTCCACGGCCTTCTGGCAATGGTCGAAGACATAACGCGACGAGACGCTCATGGTCGGGTTCTCGCCATGGCTGCCCGTGCATTCCAGCAGGCGGTGTTCGGTCATGCCGAACACGATGCGACCGATATTGGCCCAGTAGGCCGTACCGGCGCACATGCAGCAAGGCTCCACATTGGTGTAGAGCGTGCAGCTCCAGAGAAAGTCGGCCGTGTAATTGGTGGCCGCCATGCGCGCCAAGGTCGATTCCGCGTGGTTGACGGTGTCGATATTGCACTGCTCCATGAGCACGGTCTCCTGGTCGGGACCTACCAGCACGGCGCCGAAGGGGTGGTGGCCCATTCGTGTAGCGCGCTGGGCCACGGCCTGCGCGCGACGCAGATTGCGCTGGATTTGTTCGGCAGAGGGCGTCAGGCCCTGCGGGGGGAAGTTCTTGTCTGTCATGGTGGCGGTCCTTGTGTTGATCAGGCTGGAGTGCTCTGGCTCCAGGGAAAGAGGCGCTTGTGCAGCTGCTGCACGCCACCATAGAGCAGCAGGCTGCACAGCACCAGCAGTGCCAGTGCGGCAAAGGCCACGGCCACCTTGAAGGAGGAGGTGGCAAACAGGATCAGATAGCCCAGGCCTTTTTCCGCAGCCACGAACTCGGCGACCACGGCGCCCACAATGGCCAGCGTGATGGAGACCTTGAGGGCCGAAAACACATAGGGCACGGCAAACGGCATGCGAATCTGCCAGTACTGGCGGCTGGTGGTGGCGCGCAGTGAGCGCGACAACTCCACCAGCTCTGCCGGCACCGAAGCCAGGCCCAGGGCCGTGGAAACCACCAGCGGGAAAAAGGCAATCAGCGTGGTGATGACCACGCGGGGCAGCAGGCCTGCACCCAGAGTGACGACGATGATGGGAGCGACGGCCACGATGGGGGTGGACTGGATCACCACCAGCCAGGGCATGATGATTTTCGAGAGCAGCTGCGATCGCGTGATGGCGATGGCCAGCGGAATGGCCAGTGCGATCGCCAGCGCATAGCCTATGAGCGCGACCTGCAAGGTGGCCGTGACATGCTCCAGCCAGCGCTGCAGCCCCATCTCGGCAGCAGCCAGCCAGATCTGGCTGGGAGCGGGAAAAATGTACTCGGGTATATGCGCCAGGCGGCAGGCGCACTCCCAGAACAGCAGGACGGCGAGGAAAACCAGCAGCGAAGCATGGCGTTGTATGAGGGCAGACATAGGGGGCCTCTTGGGGCTGCGGGAGGATCTTCAGGCGTGTGCGGGGTGTTTGCTGAAGACCTTGAGACGAATCTCGTTGGCCATTTCGGTGAACACGGGATCGGCCAGAGTGGCCATGCTGCGCGGGCGTGCCAGCGGCACATCGATGATGTCGGCCACACGGCCAGGGCGGGCGCTCATGACCACGATGCGGTCGGATAGCAGCAAGGCCTCCTGGATGGAGTGGGTCACAAAGACCACGGTCTTGGGGCGCTCGTTCCAGATGCGCAGCAGCTCCAGGCTCATTTCGTCGCGTGTGAGCGCGTCCAGCGCCGAAAAGGGCTCGTCCATCAGCAGGATGTCCGGGTCATGCAGCAAGGAGCGTGCGATCGCGACGCGCTGCTGCATGCCGCCCGAGAGTTCGTGGGGCCGCTTGTGGCCGAAGTCCCTGAGGCCGATCATCTCCAGCAGCTGCTGGGCGCGGGCCTCTTCCTTCATTTCCACATTGCCGTATTTGTGGCGCATGGGGAAGGTGATGTTGTCCAGCACCGAGAGCCAGGGCAGCAGCGTGGGCTTCTGGAACACCATGCCGATCTCGTCGCGTGGTTCGGTCACGGGCAGATCGAAGATGCGCACCTCGCCGCTGCTGGGGCGGATCAGGCCCGCAATCAGTCGCAATATGGTGGACTTGCCGCAGCCCGAAGGGCCGATCAGCGAGACGAATTCGTGGCGGCGCAGATGCAGGTCCACGCCCTGCAGGGCCGTGACAGGGCTGCCATCGCTGGAGACAAAGGTCTGGGTGACCGCGTTCAGATCGATTACGTATTGCATGGCAGGCGATCAAGGAAAGGACAAGGGCGTGAGGGCGGCGCTGTGCCGCCCTCGCATGGGATTTACTGGCTCAGAAAGCGGCGATCCACCAGCGTTTCCGGGTCGACCTTCTTGAGGTCATAGCTCATGGACTGGGCCACCCAGCCCCAGGTGGCAGCCAGCAGCCGGGGCTCGAATTTGCCCAGGCCGTCGCGCTGGCTGATCTCGTTCCTGAGCAGCGGGATGGAGGCTTCAAATTCGGCCTTGACCACGGCAGTGTCGGCCTCGGGCACCTGGGCCTTCAGCGACTCGGCTGCCTTTTGCGGGTTCTGGATGGAGAACTCCAGCGACTTGCCCAGTGCCCGCACATAGCGCTTGAGCACTTCGGGGCGCTCCTTGATGGTCTTGTCACTGGCCATGACGGACCAGCCATAGCCGTCCAGACCGAACTGCGTCCAGGGCAGGACCGACAGTTCCTTGCTGGCCTGCTTGAGCACGGAGCCGAAAGCCGGAGCCACGGTCACCCAGTTGATGGTCGCGTCCACGCGGCCCTGGGCCAGCATGGGTGCCAGCGTCGCCGGGTCCGACTTGATGACCTTGATCTTGCTGGCGTCCACGCCGTTCTTCTGCAGCACGATGGGCCACAGGGCATTCGACGAGGAGAAGGTGGGCATGGCCACCGTCTTGCCTTCCATGTCCTTGAGGCTCCTGATCTTGCTGTCGGCACGCGTGAAAAGCGCATCGGGCTGTTTGGAATACAGCGACATCACGGCCTTGACGGGAATCCTGCCTTCGGCGGCGGCCATCATCAGCGCCGAGATGCCGCCAAAACCCACATCGGCAGAGCCCGAGGCCACCTTGGTCACGGCATCGGCCGAGCCTCGGCCGGGAACAATCTTCACGTCCAGGCCTTCGTCCTTGAAAAAGCCTTGCTGCACGCCGGCATAGACAAAGGACTTGTCGCCCCCGGGCAGCCAGTCGAGCTGTACCGTGAGCTTGTCGGCTGCCTGGGCCGCTGCGCCACAGGCGACGAGCATGGCGAAAAGGGCGGAGCGTTTGAAGTAGGTAGCGGGGCGCGTCATGAATAACTCCTGAAGAATGCGAGTTTTGGGTAATTGCTTGCTATACATTGATGAGCGGCATGCGCAAGCTCATAAACGGTTTTGATTGAATTTCGTCTAAAGCCGGCAGCAAGGCGTCGCTCAGGGCCTGAGGGCAGGCCAGCTGTGGCACATGGCCGCAGTCGAGGCTGATGCGCCTGGCACCCGGCGTGAGCTGCTGCATGCGCTGCTGCAGCGGCAGCGTCACGGAGCGGTCCTGACGACATTCCACATAGATACGTGGCACCCGGCCAAAACGCTCGGCGCTGAGCCGGTTCACCATGGCCCGGCCCGTTTCGGGCTGGACGCAGAGACGGCTGGCGGCCTTGAGCGCTGCGGTCGGAGGGCAGTCATGCAGGAACAAAGCCATGGCGGCTTCCAGCGGAACGCTGCTGGCATTGCGCTGCTCGTTCCAGGCCAGATGCGGGCCTATGCCCTGGTAGTCAAAGCCCGGATCGGCGGCGCGGCATTGTGCGATCACATCGCCATAGCTCATGCCGCTGGGCAGCATCATTCCGGCCAGGTAGACCAGGGCGCTGACCCGCTCGGGGGCGGCCTGGGCGACCTGAGACGCCGTCATGCCGCCACCGCTGTGACCGACCACCACGGCAGGGCCATTCAGCGATTCCAGCACGCGCAGCACATGGGCGGTGTAACCGTCGAGATTGGCGCAGCTGTCGTCTTCGGCGGCGGCATCGTTGCCCGGCAGATTGACGGCAAGCACCTTCCAGCCTCGGGCCTGCAGCAGCGGCGTCCAGGCCGCAAAAGCCCAGCTGCCTTGCCAGGCCCCGTGGATCAGCACCATATTGCGTGAGCTTGTCATCGTGGCCTCCGTCAACCGTAGGTGCGGCGATAGCATTCGATCTGGTGCTGCTCCACCGTGACAGCCGGGTATCTGGGCAGCTCGCCCTCGTCCAGGCAGGTGGGAATGCATTCCACCTTGTGCAGCGGGTTGCCCGTGAAGAAAAAGGGCACGGAATAGCGTTCGCGACCCGAGACATTGATGACCCGGTGCAAGGTGGAGACATAGCGGTCGTTGGTCCAGCGCGCGAACAGATCGCCGATGTTGACGACGAAGGCGCCGGGCACGGGGGGCGCGTCGATCCAGCTGCCGAGATCTTTGTCCCAGACCTGCAGGCCGCCGGCCTCGTCCTGCAGCAGCAAGGTCACGCCACCGAAATCCGTGTGCTCGCCGCAGCCTTTCTCGCCGGGTTCAGGGTTGGCGGGCTGCGGCGGGTAATGCAGCAGGCGCAGGGTCGCGGCGGCCTCCTTGAGATAGCCGTCGAAGTGGCTGACCGGAACACCCAGAGACAAGGCCAGGCCGCGCACAATGGTCGCGCCCAGGCCGTAGGCGGCCTGGTAATAGTTCTGCATCACGGCGCGGAAGTCGGGCAGGGTTTCGGGCCATTGGTTGGGGCCGGTATTGAAGCGGCCGGCCAGCACGCGTGCATCGTTGGCCGCGACCTCGGCGCCGGCATAGAAGCTTTCCTTGAGGTCGGGCGGTGCGCCGCTCTCCAGCGTCTGGGCGCGCAGCGGCTCATAGCCGCGATTGCAGCGGGAGAGCTTTTTGTCCACGGCCAGCTTTTCGGTCATGGGCAGGTCAAAGAAGCGCTGGCTGGCGGCAAACAGGCTGCTGATCAGTGCCGGGTCTATGCCATGGCCGGTGATATAGAAGAAGCCGCGCTGTTCGCAAGCCTGGCGCAGCTGCTCGGCCACCAGGTGCTGATCCACAGGGTCATGGCTGCGCAGGCCGCTGATGTCGATGAGGGGGAGGGCAGAGGTGCTCACAAATGGCGTCCAGAAACTGAAGAACTGGAGTCAGTTTAGAAAGCGCAGTCCGTGCTGGATAGCGCAGCTTTTGCTGCGGGGTGATCTAAAAATGTGAGCGCTAATCGCTTGCGGGTAAAGCGCTGCACGGCATTGGTGCATTCGCGAGAGGTGATGCGCACAATGCCGGTGCGGGCGTAGGAGAGGGCGGGCTCAGCTACTGGCGGAAGCCGCCGCAGCGGCGGTCTGCGTGCGTGCCACCCATTCACGCAGGGCGACGCTTTCCTCGTCCTCGCGGCTTTCTATGGCATCGGCCGCGATGCGGTTGAAGGCGTCGAGTGCCGATGGCAGCGTGCGTCCTGCACGCACATAGACGCCGAGTTCGGAATACAGCGTGGTGGGAGTATCCAGCGGCACATGGACCAGCCGGCCTTCGCGCAGCTCGCGCTCCAGCCCCAGGCGGCTCTGGAAGAAAATGCCCACGCCGCGTTCGGCAAGACTCTTGGCCAGCTCGATGGACGAGGTTTCCAGCAACACCTGCAATGCACGCTTGTGGTGCGCCAGCAGGGGTTGCAGCAAGTCGTGCATGGAGAGTTCGGGCGTGGGCAGAATCAGCGGAAAGGTCGCGCATTGCGCAAAGTCCACGCGCTCCAGTTGGGCAATCGGGTGTTTGGGTGGCACGATGGCACCCAGCGCAAAGCGGCCCATGGTGCATTGGCGCAGATTGTCATGGCGCTTGACCGAAAAGCCTATGCCCACGTCCGCATCTCCCTGAATCACGGCCTGTGCCGCCTGCTGGGAGCCGCAGGTGCGCACATGAATCTGAATCGTGGGGTAGCGCCTGTGCATCTGCGTGAGCACGGCCGGCATCAGGTCGGCGTTCAGGCCTTCCACGGCGGCCACGCTGACCGAGCCGCGACGCACGCCGCGCAGCAGCTCCAGTTCGGTGCTGAGGCGGTGCTCGTCCTGCAGCACCGTGATCACATGGCGCGAAAACACCTCGCCAGCGGCCGTGAGCCGCAGGCCCGAGCTCAGGCGCTCGAACAGCGGGCTGCCGATTTCGTCCTCAAGCTGCAGCAACTGGCGGTTGACTGCCGACGAAGCCACATGAAGATGGCGTGCGGCTTCCCGTATGGAGCCGCAACGGCGAATCATGTCGAAATAGCGAATGGAGCGGGCGTGAATATGCATGCTGCCGGAGGCAGCATATGCCGTGCCAGTTCGCTGGATGGCCGCCTACAGCGGCGCGCCGGCCGCCTTGGCGTGCTGGGCGCGGGCATTGAGCTCGGCATCGTCCTCGCGCCCGGTGGGCCAGCCTTGCATATGCCGCTGGGCAATATCGCAGAGTGCGGTCATCCAGGGCGCACTGTCGTTGAGGCAGTCGATGTATTCGAACTGCTGGCCGCCCGCATGCAAAAAGGCTTCACGCGCCTCCTGCTTGATTTCCTCCAACGTCTCCAGGCAGTCGCTGGTAAAGCCGGGGCAGACCACATCGACGCGTCGGGTGCCGGCCTGGGCCATGGCAATCAGCGAGGGTTCGGTATAGGGCTCCAGCCATTTGGCCTTGCCAAAGCGCGACTGGAAGGTCACCAGATACTGCTCGTTGCCGAGCTTGAGCCGCTCGGCCAGCAGGCGTGCCGTCTTGTGCGATTCGCAGTGATAGGGGTCGCCCAGATGCAGGGTGCGCTCTGGCACACCATGAAAGCTCATGACCAGCTTCTCCCCGCGACCATGGCCGCGCCAGTGGGCTTCGATGCGCTGCGCCAGTGCTTCGATGTAGCCGGCATCGTCGTGGTAGCGGTTGACAAAACGCAGTTCGGGAATGTGACGCTGGGTCCTGGCCCAGTCGTAGACGGCATCGAACACGCTGGCCGTCGTCGTGCCCGAATACTGGGGGTACAGCGGCAGGATCAGGATGCGCGTCGCGCCGTCTTTCTTGAGTGCATCCAGCTGGGCCGCAATGGACGGCGTGCCGTAGCGCATGGCCGGCAGTACCAGCACATTGTGGCCGCGCTCGCCCAGCCAGCCGCGCAGCAAGGTGGCCTGGCGCGTGGTCCAGTGCAGCAGCGGGGAGCCGTCCTTTTCATGCCAGACGGTGGCGTACTTGGCGGCCGACTTGGCCGGACGCGTGCGCAGGATGATGCCGTGCAGAATCGGCAACCAGGCGAGCTTGGGAATCTCCACCACGCGATCGTCACCGAGAAACTCCGCCAGATAAGGGCGCACTGCTGCAGCCGTGGGGGCGGCTGGCGTGCCCAGATTGCACAGCAGGATGCCGGTGCGTGCGGATTGGTCGTGACGGAAGCGGGGTTCGGGCGCAAAGCGTGATGGCATGGCGCAATTGTGTCAGCTAATCGGATAGGCGCAGCCGCTCTGCGGCATTAGCCGGGCCGCTATTCTTCGGGGCATGCAATCCCAAGACACCACAGCCCCTGCCATTGAAACCCTTCAGCGCCTGCGCCACAGCGGCCAGATTCGCGCCATCAGCCTGGATCTGGACGATACGCTCTGGCCCATCTGGCCCACGATTGCCAAGGCAGAGGGCGTTTTGCTGCAGTGGCTCGCGCAGCATGCTCCCAGTACGGCCGAGCACCTGGGCGATACGGACAAGGTGCGCGCCTTGCGCCATGAAATCGTGACATTGCGCCCGGATCTGAAAGCCGACCTCAGCGGTTTGCGCCGCGAGTCCATCCGGCTGGCGCTGACCCGCGCCGGCGACGATCCTGCCCTGGCCGAACCGGCCTTTGACGAGTTCTTTGCCGCTCGCCAGCGGGTCGAGCTGTTTGACGACGCCTTGCCGGCGC
The DNA here is from genome assembly GCF_053345995.1 of Comamonas sp. C24C. Classification (NCBI taxonomy): domain Bacteria; kingdom Pseudomonadati; phylum Pseudomonadota; class Betaproteobacteria; order Burkholderiales; family Comamonadaceae; genus Comamonas; species Comamonas sp. C24C. The sequence goes on from NZ_JBKFBC010000018.1 coordinate 36,929, forward strand.
TGCAGTTTCTCTCGCAGCGTTGGCCGGTGGTGGCCCTGTCCAATGGCAATGCGAATGTGCATGTGGTGGGTATCGGCGAGCATTTTCGCGCCTCGCTGTCTGCCAGCGGAGCCGGCATGGCCAAGCCCGAGACGCGGTTTTTCCAGGCCGCAGCGGATGCGGCCGGCGTGGCTCCCGAGCATGTGCTGCACATCGGCGACGATGCAGAGCTCGATGCCCGGGGCGCCATGGATGCGGGTATGCACGCAGTCTGGCTCAACCGCGGGCAGGTAGCATGGCCTTGCGTGGGTCCTGAACCCCACGTCACAGTCGCCAGCCTTTGGCAGTTGTGTCAGGGGCTGGCAGATCGTTGACCGGGACGAGCGGGAGCTTTGCGGGTCAGCGAACAAGGACCGCCTATGCCTACCTGCCTGTCTGCCTGCCTTCTCACGCCGCCTCCACTGGCACCTGTGCGAACCATTGCCTGGAGCCGGCCTCTGGTGTGGCTGTCCAGAGCCTTGCAGGACATTTCTAAGGCTCCGTTAATCAGTCTGGCCCATGGTCTGGCCTTGATCCTGATCGGTGCAGCAATCCTGACCCTGGGGCACAATCGCTTCTGGTTGATGGCAGGAGCCCTGTCGGGCTTTCTGGTGGTGGGGCCGCTGGTAGCCACCAGCCTCTATGCCATCAGCCGGGCCATCGAGCGCGGTGAGGTGGCAGACTGGGGCCTGATCCGCCGCACCTGGACGCAATGGCAGAGCTGCCATGCCACGGGCCGGGGAGGGTACTGGTGCATGGTTCGGTTCGGCGCCTTGCTGGCGCTGGCGGCCACGGGCTGGGTGCTGATTTCTGCGTCGCTGATCACCGTGATGTCGCCCGTGCGTGTGCAAACCCTGCAGGATTTCATTGCGCATGTGGTGCTGGCCAGAGATGGTCAGCTGTTTGTGCAATGGATGGCTTTGGGCAGCTTTCTGGCTGCTCCGATTTTTGCGTCCAGCGTGGTGGCCATGCCGCTGATGCTGGACAGGCGAGTGACCGTGCGTCAGGCCGTGTTGACCAGTTGGTCCGTGGTGCTGGCCAACCCGGGCCCTATGGCCTTGTGGGCGGCGCTGATTGTGATGTTGACTTTGCTGGGCCTTGGCAGCTATCTGCTGGGGCTGGTGGTTGTGATGCCCCTGCTGGGCCATGCCAGCTGGCACGCCTATCGGGACCTGGTGGATGCCTCTGCATTCCCTGCCAGGGATGACGCGATGGTGCCTGCCGTCTGAGCGCTGCGCGACCAGGGCCTGGCAAAGGCTGTAAGGACCTGGTTGTCGTGATATTCGGTTATACGGAAGAGCAGATTGCCCACTTTTTCCTGACCTGGGGCGTGGGCGCCTTCATCTTGTTCATGGTGTTCATCATCCTGCAGCTGGCGCGTCAGTCCAAGGCAGGCAAGTTCGGCACCTTTGTTATTTTTCTGGGTCTGGGCGTGGGCTTTGTCGGCTATCTCGCCAAAATCATCATCCAGTGGTGGATTGAGAGCCATTAAGCCGCGCCACGCGCTGTGCCATAGGGCACTGACCGGCCCAGTGCATCCAGCAAGGCCGGCCCCGCAATGAGGATTTCTCACCCCTTCCGAAAAGAAGGGGGAAGGCGAGATGCCTCGGGGTTCAACCCGGTTTCACCTGTGCGCGCTTGAGCACTTTTTGCCAGCGGTTCTGCTCGATGCTGATGAACTGGGCAAACTGCTCCGGCGTGCTGCCAATGGGTTCGGCCGCGTCGCCTTGCAGGCGTTTGAGCGCATCGGGTGCCTTGACGGCCTTGGCGCACTCTGCGGCCAGCTTGTCCACATGGGCGCGGGGCAGGCTGGAAGGGGCCAGCATGCCATACCACTGGGTCATCTCGAAGCCCGCAAAGCCCTGCTCGGCCACGGTGGGCACATCGGGCAGCTGTGGCAGGCGCTTGGTCGAGCCGGTGGCGATACAGCGCACCTTGCCGGCTTTGATGAAGGGCAGCAGCGCGGCGGCGCCGACCGAGGCCGCATCAAGACGGCCCGAGAGCAGGTCGGTCATCATGGGGCCGGTGCCGCGATAAGGCACGTGGAGCATGAAGATGTCGGCCGTCATCTTCAGATATTCGAATGCCAGATGCCCCGCGCTGCCGTTGCCGGCCGAGCCATAGCTGAGCTTGCCGGGGTTCTTCTTGGCATAGGCCACCAGATCGGCAATGTTCTTGACGGGCAGATCGGGGTGCACCACATAGAGGCTTGGCACCTTGGCCAGCAGGCTCACGGGCACAAAGTCCTTTTTCGGGTCCCAGGGCAGTTTGTCAAAAATATAGGGGTTGACGGCCAGTGTGCCGATATGGCCGAGGATGACCGTGCTCTGGTCATCGGCTCGAGCCACTTCCTGCATGGCGATATTGCCCGCGGCACCGGGCTTGTTGTCCACGAATACGTTCTGACCGATGGTCTTGGACAGCTCGGCTGCGGTGGAGCGGGCCACGATTTCAGAGCTGCCGCCGGGCGCGAACGGCACGACAAAGCGAATCGGGCGGTTGGGCCAGCTGTCATCGGCAGCGCGGGCCATGCCGGGCAGTATGCTGCTGCAGGCCAGGGCTCCGGCGCCGGTCAGCAGATGGCGGCGCGAGATGCTCAGAACTTCGTGAGTGGACTTGTCGAACGTGGATGCCATGTTGTCTCCGTTGCTTTTGGCTTTATGCGGCTGAGAGATTGCCTCTCAAGCCATGGTTGCAACTGTGGCTGTCAAATCGCTGTCAAACGGCCTGCGGCAGCGCGATCTGGGCATCAGGATTGTGCTGATAGGGTTTGCGCTAGAGCTGCTCAGTCCTGGTCCTTGCGGACCAGTTGCTCGGCTGCCTCGAGTGCGCAGCACACCGCACCTTCGAGCGTTGCCGGGTAGGGGCCGCTCACATAGTCGCCGCAAGCCCAGAGGCCATGGCCCAGCTCCATGCTCGGGCGCTTCACACCGGGCCTGCAGGCAAATGTGGCGCGCTTTTCAACCACGGTCAGCACAGCTTGAATGTCCTGCCAGCCCAGCTGTTCCCGGGCTTGTTCCAGCACCAGCCGCTCGAGGGTCTCGCGGTCTGTGCGGCAGTCGCTGATGACAAACGCCATCAGACCTTGCTGGGCGCCATCGGAGGGCTGCAGGTGACCGCGGTCGAACACGAACTGAGCCGGAGCCTGGGCGTCGGGTCGCAATGCAAGCCAGGGCATCGCGGGCGCGAGGCGCTGGCCGGTGCGGGCATAGACCGTGGCAATGGCAGTGTGCTCCAGGGCCTGCGCGCCCTTTGCCCAATGCTGGTAGGCCACCGCGTCACGCGCGGGCAGGCGCTGGTCTTCTGCGGCCAGCAGCGCAAGGCGGGTTGCTTCCTGAGGTGGGCAGGCGAGCAGCACTGCATCAAAACGCGCTTGTTCCAGTGCCGGCTCAAGTGCCGCTTGGGAGCTGCGCAGCAGCCATTGCCGGCCTTGGGGGATCAGTTCCTGAATCCGGCTGGCCGTATGCACGGCATGCCCCCGGCCTTGCAGCCATTGCGCGGCCGGATTCGGAAACAGATCGCCGAGTCCGCAGCGCGGCAGCAGAAAATGGGAGCCGCCCGTGCCCGCGAACAGCGCGTCATGCAGCACGCGCAAGAAGATGCTGCCGCTGGCCTGTGCGGCTGGAAGATTGAGGGCCGACACGCACAGCGGCTCGATGAATTCATCGAGCAGGCGTCGCGGCAGACCGCTGCAGATATCGGCAACGGTTGCAGCATCTGCGCAGCGAAAGCGCTGAAGGCGCCAGCGCAGGGCACTGCCCAGCAGGGCGGCACGTTCGCGTAGCGACCAGCCGCTGGCGCTGGCAATTCCGACCAGGGCGTCGAGAGGCGCGGGCAGCTCGGGAAAGCTCAGGCCGCTGCCATCGGCATGGCGCATGGCCAGTGGCCTGCGCAGCAGGGCTTGCTCCGGCTCCACGCCCACGGCGTGCATGAGTCGCAGGCATTCGGCATAGGCGCCGATCAGAATATGCTGGCCGTTGTCGGCGAAGCTGCCGCCCGGCAGTTCCAGATTGCGGGCCCGGCCACCGAGCTGGCGACCGGCCTCGAAAACCGTGGGCTGATGGCCGCCTAGCGAGAGCTGTACTGCGGCAGCCATGCCGGCCCAGCCGCCACCGATGATGGCAACTTGCATGGCGCGCTTACATGCGGCCCAGCGCCTGCATCTTCCAGACCAGCCAGAATTTGCGCAGCGGCGTGAGGCTGATGCGCTGGTGCAGCACCTGGAAGTTCTCGGACTCGATTTCGCGCAGCAGGGTGCGATAGATGCTGGCCATCATGAGGCCGGGCTTTTGAGCGTGGCGATCGGCATCGGGCAGCAGACCCAGTGCCTTGTCATAAAGGCTGTGGGCACGCTCGGCTTGAAAGCGCATCAGCGCCGTGAAGCGATCCGAATACTCGCGCTTGTTGATCTCGTGGGCCTTGACGTCAAACTGTTGCAGCTCGCTGATGGGCAGGTAGATACGGCCGCGCATGGCGTCTTCGCCCACGTCGCGGATGATATTGGTCAGCTGCAGGGCCTGACCCAGCGTGTGGGCGTATTCGGTTGTGCGCTCGTCGGTCTGGCCGAAGATGCGGGCGGCGACTTCGCCGACCACGCCAGCGACCAGATGGCAGTAGCGCTGCAGACCCGCGAAGTCCAGGTAGCGGGTCTGATCCAGATCCATCTGGCAGCCTTCGATGACGGCCTGCAGATGGCGCTCTTCGATGCCATAGGTCTTGGCGTGGGGCATCAATGCCTGCATCACGGGATGGGCTGACTGGCTGGTGAAGGCCCTGTGCACCTCGGTCTTCCACCAGGCCAGCTTGGTGGCTGCCACGCCGGGGTCCGTGACCTCGTCGACCACGTCATCCACTTCGCGGCAGAAGGCATAGAAAGCCGTGATGGCGGCGCGGCGCTCCTTGGGCAAGAAGAGAAAGGCGTAATAGAAGCTGCTGCCCGAAGAGGCGGCTTTGTCTTGGACGTACTGATCCGGATTCATAGGGGGAGCATTGTCCCATGACGCGGGTCGTTGGCCGGCACAACAGTGAAATGCGCGGCATGCGCCTGGTTGGACTTCAAATTCAATAGCGAACTGCGCATATACAGAAAGGGGTCAGGGCTATCTGCTTCGCTTACATGCGCAGGGCTTGCCAGAGCATGGTGGCCATATCGAGCTTGCCCAGCTTGATGCGCTGATAGAGGTTGCGTCCCTGCATGGCGTCCAGTCTGTCCAGCATGCGCAGGCCGCCTTGAACGACCAGACGCAGCTCCCAGCCCGTACGACCGGGCAGTTGATGTACCAGGGGCGCACCATGGTTCATCAGGCTGCGGGCCTGGCGGTTGAGCTCGCCGAGCAAAGATTGAAGCTCGGGCGTCAATGCCGTTGCTTCCGGCTTGATGGCGCTGCGCACCAGGCCGTGGCGGGCCAGATCGGCATCCGGCAGGTAATGACGCTGGCGCGGCAAGTCCTGGCTCAGGTCCTGCCAGAAGTTGATCAGCTGCAGCGCGGTGCAGATGGCGTCACTCTGAATCAGTGCCTTGGCGTTGACCACGCCATACAGATGCAGCAGCAGGCGGCCGACCGGGTTGGCCGAGCGGCGGCAGTAATCCAGCAACTGGGCCATGTCTGTGTAGTGGGCCTGGGCGGCCGTCATGCGTACATCCTGCTCGAAGGCGCTGAGCAGGTCGGCCAGCAATGGCTTGGGCAGGCCATGGGCCTGGACCTGGACTGCCAGCGGGCCAAAGATATGGGGCCAGGAAGTTCGCATCAGCATCGCTGCTTCGCCGGCGCTGCCTAGCTGCTGCAGATCGGCGGCATATTGCTGCAACTGTGCCAGGCGCTGCTCGGCGCTGTGCTGGCCCTCGTCGGCCAGGTCGTCGGCGGTGCGCGCAAAGTGGTAGATGGCGGCGATGGGCGCACGCAGCCGTGGCGGGCACAGCCAGGAGGCGACGGGAAAATTTTCGTAATGGTTGATGCTGGCCGGCGCATTGGCGGCGGGGCTTGCTGGGGGCATATGGTTCACGCCCGTATTGTGGACCGGGCGGGCTTGCCGGCTTGCTCCAGCCCATAAAAAGACGGCGCAAAAGCGCACGTGCGTGCACAATCAGCGCTGACTTTGGTGCAGCGGCCTGCCCGGCGGCTGCGCTTTTCCTATTTTTACAAGCCCAGAACACCATGGCTGTTTCGTCTTCTCGTCGTTTTGCAATGTTGTCTTTGCCGCGCCGGCCTGCCGTGCCCCTGGCTGCGCTGTCCATAGTGGCGGCTGCTGTCATGTTGTCGGCCTGTTCCAAGAAGGAGGCTGCGCCCGAGCCGGTGCGTGCCGTCAAGCTGGTGACCGTGGGTGAGGGGCAGATCGAATCTGCACAGGAATATTCGGGTGATGTGCGGGCCCGTGTGGAGTCTCGCCTCGGCTTTCGCGTGGCGGGCAAGATCACCAGGCGCGAGGTGGAGCTGGGCCAGCATGTGAAGGCCGGACAGGTGCTGGCGCGCCTGGATGCGCGTGACTATCAGCTCAGTGCCGATGCCGCGCGCGCCCAGTTGGCCTCGGCCACCACGCAGCGTGATCTGGCCGATGCCAATGCCAAGCGTTTTCGTACCCTGCGTGCACAGAACTTCATCAGCGCCGCTGAGATGGAGCGCTACGAGGCCAATCTGAAGGCGGCCCAGGCATCGCTCGACCAGGCGCGGGCTCAGCTCTCCAGTCAGTCCAATCAGGAGAACTACACCCAGTTGCTGGCCGATGCCGATGGCGTGGTCACCAGCGTGGAGGCCGAGCCCGGTCAGGTGGTTGCGGCCGGCACACCCGTGGTGCGGATTGCCCAGGATGGTGCGCGCGATGCGGTGTTCAGCGTGCCGGAAGACCGCCGTAGCGCCATCAAGCCTGGGCAAGGCGTCAAGGTCAGACCCTGGTCGGATGAGTCGCGCGTGATCAACGCCCTGGTGCGTGAGGTGGCGGCCAGCGCCGATCCGGCCACACGCACCTATGTGGTCAAGGCCGCTCTGCAGGGAACGGACCTGCCCGCATTGGGAGCCACCGTGCATGTCATGCCCGAGGGCATGGGCGTGAGCCGCGAAGCCGTAGGCAGCCAGGTCATCAAGTTGCCAACCACGGCCTTGCGCCAGGAGGGGGGTAACGGTCAGGGTACGGCCGTCTGGCTCTATGACGCGGCCAGCAGCTCGGTGAAGCTGCAGCCGGTGCAGATTGCCAGCGCCGACGGCAACGAGGCGGTGATTGCCTCGGGTCTGCAACCTGGCATGCAGGTGGTGGCCACAGGCGCCCATGTGCTGACCCCGGGCCAGAAGGTGACGGTATATCGCGATAAATACGCCAAGCCGCCACAAAACTCTGTATCAAATCAGTCCAAAACGCAGGTGGATAAAACGCAGAATGCTCCTGAATCTGGAGCGTCTCAGCCTGCAGTCGCTGCGGAGGCGGGCAAATGAGCGGCACTGGACACAAAAAGACCGGTGGTGCGCATTTCAATCTTTCCCGCTGGGCGCTCGATCATGTAGCGCTGACACGCTATTTCATCGTCGTGCTGATGCTGCTGGGCTTTGCGGCCTTTTTCCAGCTGGGGCAGGATGAGGACCCGCCGTTCACCTTCCGGGCCATGGTCATTCGTACCTACTGGCCTGGTGCGACGGCCGAGCAGGTGGCCCAGCAGGTGACGGACAAGATCGAGCGCACGCTGCAGGAAGTGCCTTATGCCGACAAGATCAGCAGCTATTCCAAGCCTGGCGAGTCGCAAGTCATCTTCCAGGTCAAGGACTACTCTCCCCCCAAGGAAGTGCCGCAGCTCTGGTATACGGTGCGCAAGAAAGTGGGGGACATGCGCTACACCCTGCCGCAGGGCGTGCAGGGGCCGTTCTTCAATGACGATTTCGGCGATGTCTATGGCGTGATCTATGCGTTGCAGGCCAAGGGCTTCAGCTACGCGGAACTCAAGACCCTGGCCGACGATGTGCGTCAACAGCTGCTGCAGGTGCCCGATGTGGCCAAGGTCGAGCAGTTCGGCGTGCAGGACGAAAAGGTCTATGTGGAGCTGTCGCACAAAGCCACGCAGATGGGGCTGAACCTCAAGCAGGTACTCGACCAGCTCAACCAGCAAAATGCCGTGGCATCGGCCGGTACCTTGCAGACGCCTGCTGAAACCATTGTGTTGCGTGTGCAGGGCCAGTTCAACGACCTGCAGCAATTGCGTGCCATGCCCATCATCGGCCAGGGTGGGGCGCAGTTCAGGTTGGGCGATATCGCCGAAGTGCGCCGAGGCTATGCTGATCCGGCCAATGTCATGGTGCGTTTTCAGGGCGAACCCACGGTGGCCCTGGGGGTTTCCATGGTCAAGGGCGGCGACATCATTGCCCTGGGCAAGGCGTTGACGCAGGCCACGGAGCGCATCGCCAAAAGCCTGCCTGTGGGCGTGACGTTGAGCAATATGCAGAACCAGCCCAAGGCGGTGGCGGATTCGGTCAGCGAGTTTCTCCAGGTGCTGGTCGAAGCCGTGGTCGTGGTGCTGGCTGTGAGTTTTTTGAGCCTGGGTCTGCACAAGCGCCCGGGGCAGCATCCGCTGTGGAAGCGCTGGTATATAGACCCGCGTCCCGGACTGGTGGTGGGCATCACCATTCCGCTGGTGCTCGCGGCGACCTTCCTGGCCATGTGGTACTGGAATATCGGTCTGCACAAGGTGTCGCTGGGCTCGCTCATCATTGCGCTGGGACTGCTGGTGGACGACGCCATCATTGCCGTGGAGATGATGGTGCGCAAGATGGAGGAAGGCTACGACAAGTACCGTGCGGCCACCTTTGCCTATGAGATCACCTCCAAGCCCATGCTGACCGGCACACTGATCACGGCTGCCGGCTTTCTGCCCATCGGCATGGCCAAGTCCATGACAGGCGAATACACCTTCGCCATCTTCGCGGTGACGGTGATTGCCCTGGTGCTCAGCTGGTTCGCCTCCGTGTACTTCGTGCCCTATCTGGGTCTGCTGCTGCTCAAGAAGCCGCCGCATGCGGCCAAGCTGCCGCCCGAGGTTGCGTCCGGAGAGGTGTCGGCCGAAGAGGCCGGAATCAACACCGATGCGGGCGAGCATGAGCTGTTCGACACGCCGTTCTACAACCGCTTCCGCCGCACGGTGAACTGGTGCGTGCAGCACCGCTGGCTGACGATAGCTGCCACGGTGCTGGTGTTCGTGCTGGGCCTGGCCGGCATGGGCAAGGTGCAGCAGCAGTTCTTCCCCGATTCCAGCCGTCCCGAAGTGCTGGTCGATATATGGTTTCCCGAGGGCACTTCCCTGCAGGCCAACAAGGAAGTGACGCTGCGTGTGGAAAAGCGCTTCTTGCAGCTCGACGGCGTGGAGTCCGTCAGCGAGTGGATAGGCTCCGGAGCGCCGCGCTTCTACCTGCCGCTGGACCAGGTTTTTCCGCAGAACAACGTTTCCCAGTTTATTCTGGTGACCAAGGATCTGAAGGCGCGCGAGGAAATCCGCAAGCAGCTGCCGGCGCTGATGGCCGAGGAATTCCCCGAGGTGCGGGCGCGTTCCAAGCTGCTGCCCAATGGGCCGCCCGTGCAGTATCCGGTGCAGTTCCGTGTGATGGGCTCGGACCCGGCCAAGCTGCGCACCTACGCCGATGAAGTCAAGGCGCTCATGCAGGCCAATGTCGACATGCGTGGCGTGAACGACAACTGGAACGAGTCCGTCAAGGTCATACGCCTGCAGGTTGACCAGGACAAGGCCCGTGCCCTGGGTGTGACCAGCCAGTCGATCGCCGAAGCCACGGGCATGAATTTCAGCGGCACCACCGTGGGGCAGTTCCGTGAAGGCGACAAGCTGATCGATATCGTGATGCGCCCGCCCAAGCAGGATCGGGATGCCATTACTGATATCGCGACTGTCTATGTCACCACGGCAAACGGCCAGTCGATCCCGCTCACGCAGATTGCCAAGCCCGTCATGGTCTGGGAGCCGGGCGTGATGTGGCGCGAAAAGCGCAACTTCGCGATTACCGTTCAAGGCGATGTACGTGAGGGCCTGCAGGGCGCCACGCTGACCAACGAGCTGTTGCCGCAACTGCGCAAGATGGAAGCCGGCTGGCATGCTGCTGGTGACACCGGCTATCGCATCGAGGTGGCCGGTGCCGTGGAAGAAAGCTCCAAGGGCTCCGGCGCCATCGTTGCGGGTATCCCGGTGCTGCTGTTTCTGACCTTCACATTGCTCATGCTGCAACTGCGCAGCGTCAGCCGTTCACTGCTGGTGTTTATCACCGGCCCCTTGGGCATACCCGGTGTGGCGGCAGCCTTGTTGCTGCTGAATCGCCCCTTCGGCTTTGTGGCACTGCTGGGTGTCGTGGCCTTGATGGGCATGATTCAGCGCAATTCGGTGATTCTGATCGACCAGATCGAAAGCGGACGTGCCCGTGGCGTACCGGCTTGGGATGCGATTGTGGAGGCGGCTGTGCATAGGCTGCGTCCCATCGTGTTGACGGCGGCAGCAGCCGTGCTGGCCATGATCCCGCTGTCGCGCAGTGTGTTCTGGGGGCCTATGGCGGTGGCCATCATGGGCGGTCTGATCGTGGCGACCGTGCTGACCCTGCTGGCCTTGCCCGCCATGTATGCGGCGGCATTCCGCATCAGAAAGGACACGGCCTGAGCCTGGATTGTGCGAAAGACTGCCGATTTTGCGGCTAGAATCTGCGTCTTGACCTCAGTAGGCGTAGATTTGCGCATTGCTGACCGCGCGGGTGGCGAAATTGGTAGACGCACCAGGTTTAGGTCCTGACGGTGGCAACACCGTGCCGGTTCGAGTCCGGCTCCGCGCACCAGATACAGGCACTCTCTGCTGCCCAAGCCCGTAACCCCAAGCCGTTACGGGCTTTTTCTTTTCCCGCTCCCTGCTGTGCAGCTGCGGTGTCAGCTTTTAAGGCAAACCCCTGTAAGGCGATGGCGGAGCCTGCGCGGCGCCTCGTTATAATGGTCGGCTTCGCCTGTTCCTGATTTGAACAAATGCCCGGCGCCAGACGCGGGTGCCAATGACCGGGGCAGGCTCTGGAAATTTGTGGTGCCGCATGTCCCAGGGGATCCCCGGGCGTGCGCGCACTGTGACTTTGCGCAACACGGTGCGGGTTGTTAGTCAATCTGCACGGTCCTCATCCCTCTTAGGAAAAATCATGGCCGTTAACGTTGAAACTCTTGAAAAGCTCGAGCGCAAGATCACGCTGAGCGTGCCCCTGTCGGCAATCCAGTCCGAAGTGGATGCCCGCCTGAAGAAGGTGGCGCGCACGGTGAAGATGGACGGCTTCCGTCCCGGCAAGGTGCCCATGAGCGTCGTGGCTCAGCGTTATGGCTACTCCGTGCAATACGAAGTGCTGAACGACAAGGTGGGCGAGGCTTTTGCCGCTGCCGTGAACGAAGCCGATCTGCGCGTTGCCGGTCAGCCCAAGATCACCGAAAAGGAAGGCGCTGCCGAAGGCGAAGCGCAATTCGAAGCCGTGTTCGAAGTCATGCCCGAAGTCAAGATCGGCGACCTGACTACTGCCGAAGTGGAAAAGCTGACCACCAGTGTGGACGACGCAGCCATCGACAAGACCGTGGACATTCTGCGCAAGCAGCGCCGCACCTTCACCGAGCGCGCTGCCGGTGAAGCCGCTGTGGACGGCGACCGCGTGACCGTGGACTTCGAAGGCAAGATCGACGGCGAGACTTTCTCCGGCGGCAAGGCTGAAGACTTCCAGTTCCTGGTCGGCGAAGGCCAGATGCTCAAGGAATTCGAAGACGCAACCCGTGGCATGAAGGCCGGCGAGTCCAAGACTTTCCCTCTGGCTTTCCCCGCTGACTACCACGGTGCCGACGTGGCCGGCAAGACTGCCGACTTCCTGGTGACCGTCAAGAAGGTGGAAGCTCCCAACCTGCCCGAAGTGAACGAAGAGTTCGTCAAGACCCTGGGCGTGGAAGGCGGCTCCGTCGAAGCCCTGCGCGAAGACATCAAGAAGAACCTGGAGCGCGAAGTGAAGTTCCGCGTTCAAGGTCGCAACAAGCAAGCCGTGATGGACGCTCTGGTGTCCGTGTCCGAACTGGATCTGCCCAAGGCTTCCGTGCAAGCCGAAGTCGGCCGTCTGCTGGAAGGTGCGCGCGCCGAGCTGGAACAGCGCGGCATCAAGGATGCAGCCAAGGCTGAAATCCCCGAAGACATCTTCCTGCCCCAGGCCGAGCGTCGCGTGCGTCTGGGCCTGGTGGTGGCCGAGCTGGTCAAGAGCAACAATCTGCAAGCTACTGCCGAGCAGATCAAGGCTCATGTTGAAGAGCTGGCTTCCAGCTACGAGAAGCCCGAAGACGTGGTGCGCTGGTACTTCGGTGACCGCAACCGTCTGGCCGAAGTGGAAGCCGTTGTGATCGAAAACAACGTCACCGACTTCGTTCTGGGCAAGGCCAAGGTCACCGACAAGGCCGTTTCCTTCGACGAGCTGATGGGGCAGGCCTAAGGGCTGAACCTTTTATCGGTGCTTGCCCTAGGCAAGTTCCGATAACTTGAATTGCGGGGCTTGTGCTTTTGCGCGCAAGCCCCATTTTCTTTTCAGAATGCGGCTACAGTAGGCGCATAGCACTGGAGAAAACATGAGCGCATTGGATACATTGGGTTTGGGCATGGTGCCCATGGTCATTGAACAGTCGGGTCGCGGTGAGCGCTCCTACGACATTTATTCGCGTCTGCTCAAGGAGCGCGTGATTTTCCTGGTGGGCGAGGTCAACGACCAAACCGCCAATCTGGTGGTGGCTCAGCTGTTGTTCCTGGAAAGCGAAAATCCCGACAAGGATATTTCCTTCTACATCAACTCCCCCGGCGGCAGCGTGACGGCGGGCATGGCGATTTTCGACACCATGAACTTCATCAAGCCCGATGTCTCGACACTGTGCACCGGCATGGCTGCGAGCATGGGGGCTTTCCTGCTGTCGGCAGGTGCCAAGGGCAAGCGTTACGCACTGCCCAATGCTCAGGTCATGATTCACCAGCCTCTGGGCGGTGCACGTGGTCAGGCGACCGAGATCGAAATTCATGCCCGCGAAATCCTCAAGACCCGCGAGCGCCTGAACAAGATCCTCGCCGAGCGTACCGGCCAGCCTCTGGAAAAGATCCAGAACGACACCGAGCGCGACTATTTCCTTTCCGCCGATGAGGCTAAGGACTACGGTCTGGTTGACCAGGTAATTAGCAAGCGTTCCTGAAATGCATAGCACCCAAGCCCCTGTCTGATTGGGCTTGCGGATGCCGGCAATGAAGATCCTGGGAGTTGCTGACTGGCTCCCGGGACTTGCTCGGCGGCGTTTGTCCCTGAAGGGCTACGCCGCCTTGTCTTTGGTTATCATTAATTTTCGTTTTTTCGTAACGAGGCACAGCCCCCATGGCCGATAAAAAAGGCTCTTCCACCGAAAAGAATTTGTATTGCACCTTCTGCGGCAAAAGCCAGCACGAGGTCAAAAAGCTGATCGCCGGCCCGTCCGTGTTCATCTGCGACGAGTGCATCGACTTGTGCAATGAGATCATTCGCGACGAACAGCCTGCCGCCGATGCCAAGGAAGGCCGCGGCGATCTGCCTACGCCTGCCGAAATCAAGGCCAATCTCGACAACTATGTGATCGGTCAGGAACAGGCCAAGCGCACGCTGGCCGTGGCGGTCTACAACCACTACAAGCGACTGAACCACAAGGACAAGGCCGGCAAGGACGATGTGGAGCTCAGCAAGAGCAATATCCTGCTGATCGGTCCCACTGGGTCGGGCAAGACCTTGCTGGCCCAGACGCTGGCGCGTCAGCTGAATGTGCCATTCGTGATGGCCGATGCCACCACGTTGACCGAGGCTGGCTATGTGGGCGAGGATGTCGAGAACATCATTCAGAAGCTGTTGCAAAGCTGCGAGTACGACGTCGAGCGCGCGCAGCGCGGCATTGTCTACATCGACGAAATCGACAAGATCTCCCGCAAGTCGGACAACCCCAGCATCACGCGCGATGTCTCGGGCGAGGGCGTGCAGCAGGCGCTGCTCAAGCTGATCGAAGGCACGATGGCCAGCATTCCGCCCCAGGGTGGACGCAAGCATCCCAATCAGGATTTCCTGCAGATCGACACCACAAACATCCTGTTCATCTGCAGCGGCGCGTTTGCGGGGCTGGAGAAGGTCATCGAGAACCGTACCGAGGCTTCAGGCATAGGCTTTGGCGCTACCGTCAAGAGCAAGAAGCAGCGCTCCATCTCGGAAATGTTCCTTGAGATTGAGCCCGAAGATCTGATCAAGTTCGGCATCATCCCCGAGCTGGTCGGTCGCATGCCAGTGGTGACGGCGCTGGCCGAGCTCAGCGAAGAGGCACTGGTGCAGATCTTGACCGAGCCCAAGAACGCGCTGGTCAAGCAATACAGCAAGCTGCTGGCCATGGAAGGTGTGGAGCTGGAAATCCGCCCGGCGGCACTGAAGGCGATTGCCCGCAAGGCTCTGGCCCGCAAGACCGGCGCCCGTGGCCTGCGCTCCATCGTCGAGCAAGCACTGATCAGCACCATGTTCGAGTTGCCAACGGCTGAGAACGTGGAAAAGGTGGTGGTGGAAGAGGCCACCATTGAAGACGGCAAGGAGCCGCTGCTGGTTTACCGCGAGGCGGCCAAAAAGGCCTGATACTGTGCTTGCGTGCGAGGCGCTTCTGCGATGGGGCGCCTTGCTGCATGAGACGGAAAGGCAATGCCCCTGCGGTGGCAAAAACAATTTGCACGCAGGGGTTGAAATACACCGGTAAGCGGACCATCTTCCGCTGATAAACCGAGGATACCTATGTCTGGACAAACCCCTTTGCCTTCCACTGAGTTGGATCTGCCGCTGCTGCCCTTGCGGGACGTGGTGGTGTTCCCGCATATGGTGATTCCGCTGTTTGTGGGGCGTGCCAAGAGCATCAAGGCTCTGGAGCTGGCCATGGAAGGCGATCGCCGCATCATGCTGGTGGCGCAGAAGACGGCCTCCAAGGACGAGCCTGCAGCGGAAGACATGTTTGATGTGGGCTGCGTGTCCACCATCTTGCAGATGCTCAAGCTGCCCGACGGCACCGTGAAGGTGCTGGTCGAGGGCCAGCAGCGCGCCCTGGTCAAGCAGATCACCGACGAAGAGTCTCATTTCACGGCGTCTGTGACGCCCGTGGAGGCTGATGAGAATGCCCATGAGCAAAGCGAGATCGAAGCGCTGCGCCGTGCGGTGACGCAGCAGTTTGACCAGTATGTCAAGCTCAACAAGAAGATCCCCCAGGAGATCCTGACCTCTATTGCCAGCATTGACGATGCCGGTCGTCTGACCGACACCATCGCTGCGCACCTGCCTCTCAAGCTGGAGAGCAAGCAGGCAGTGCTGGATCTGGTGGACATCAAGGAGCGTCTGGAAAACCTGTTCGAGCAGCTCGAGCGTGAGGTGGACATCCTCAATGTCGACAAGCGCATCCGTGGCCGCGTCAAGCGTCAGATGGAGAAGAATCAGCGCGACTTCTATCTGAATGAGCAGGTCAAGGCCATCCAGAAGGAGCTGGGTGAAGGCGAGGATGGGGCCGACATCGAGGAGATCGAGAAAAAGATCAAGCTCGCCAAGATGCCTGCCGAGGCCCGCAAGAAGGCCGAGGCCGAGCTCAAGAAGCTCAAGTTGATGTCGCCCATGTCGGCGGAAGCTTCGGTGGTGCGCAACTACATCGAAGTGCTGACCGGCCTGCCCTGGAGCAAGAAGACCAAGATCAAGCACAACCTGGCGAATGCCGAGGAAGTGCTGAACGAAGATCACTTTGGCCTGGAAAAGGTCAAGGACCGCATCCTCGAATATCTTGCCGTGCAGCAACGTGTGGACAAGGTCAAGGCCCCCATTCTGTGCCTGGTCGGACCTCCAGGCGTGGGCAAGACCTCGCTCGGTCAGTCCATTGCCAAGGCCACAGGCCGCAAGTACGTGCGCATGGCGCTGGGCGGCATGCGTGACGAGGCCGAGATTCGCGGTCACCGCCGTACCTATATCGGTGCCATGCCTGGCAAGGTGCTGCAGAGCCTGGAGAAGGTCGGCACGCGCAATCCTCTGTTCCTGCTTGACGAGATCGACAAGCTGGGCATGGATTTCCGTGGCGACCCATCGAGCGCACTGCTGGAGGTGCTGGACCCCGAGCAGAACAACAAGTTCGGCGACCACTATGTGGAGGTCGACTTCGACCTGTCCGACGTGATGTTCGTGGCGACCTCCAACTCCATGAACATTCCTTCGGCCTTGCTGGATCGCATGGAGGTTATTCGTCTGTCGGGCTACACCGAAGACGAAAAGACCAATATTGCCATCCGCTACCTGCTGCCCAAGCAACTCACCAACAATGGTGTGAAGGAGGGCGAGCTGGAGGTGACCGAAGCCGCTATCCGCGACATCGTGCGCTACTACACCCGCGAAGCAGGTGTGCGTTCGCTGGAGCGTGAGCTGTCCAAGATCTGCCGCAAGGTAGTCAAGGGCTTGCAGCTCGGCAAACTCCAGCCCAAGGTGGAGGTGAATGCAGACAACCTCAACGACTATCTGGGCGTGCGCAAGTTCAGCTACGGCCGCGCAGAGCATGCCAATCAGGTGGGGCAGGTTGTGGGCCTGGCCTGGACCGAAGTCGGTGGCGATCTGCTGACCATCGAAGCCGCAACCATGCCTGGCAAGGGCGTCATCACCCGTACCGGTTCTCTGGGCGACGTGATGAAGGAGTCGGTGGAAGCTGCTCGTACCGTGGTGCGCAGCCGCGCTCGTCTGCTCGGCATCAAGGATGAAGCCTTTGAGAAAAAGGACATCCATGTGCACGTGCCCGATGGCGCCACGCCCAAGGACGGTCCTAGCGCCGGTGCCGCCATGACGACGGCGTTTGTCTCGGCGCTCACGGGCATTCCTGTGCGTGCTGACGTGGCCATGACTGGTGAAATCACCTTGCGTGGCGAAGTCACGGCGATTGGCGGCCTCAAGGAAAAGCTGCTGGCGGCTCTGCGTGGTGGCATCAAGACCGTGCTGATTCCTGAAGAGAACGTCAAGGATTTGCAGGACATTCCCGATAACGTGAAGAGCGGTCTGGAGATCGTTCCTGTGAAGTGGATCGATCAGGTTCTCAAGGTGGCCCTGGAGCGCGTGCCCGATCCTTTGTCTGAGGATGCGGTAGCCGCGGTGGCGGCTGCCGATGCCAAGCCGGTCGAGGCAGCGATCAAGCATTGATGCTTGTTTTGTGAAAATTGTGGCGTTTTTTCTGGGAGGGCCCAGAACTGCGCTACAATTCATCCATCGCAGCAAACAACGTTGTACAATGTTGGGCTTCGGTAGATATGCGGGAATAGCTCAGTTGGTAGAGCGATACCTTGCCAAGGTATAGGTCGACGGTTCGAACCCGTTTTCCCGCTCCAGGTTTTCAGAACCT
>NZ_JBKFBC010000019.1:0-30432 GCF_053345995.1 Comamonas sp. C24C
ATCGCCCCCATCGCCATGGAAGAAGGTCTGCGTTTCGCTATCCGCGAAGGTGGTCGTACTGTGGGTGCCGGTGTGGTTGCCACGATCATTGCCTAATTCTTAGAAAAGCTAGGAATTAACAATGTCTAAGCAAAAAATCCGCATCCGTCTGAAGGCTTTCGATTACAAGCTGATCGACCAGTCTGCAGCCGAAATCGTTGATACCGCCAAGCGCACCGGCGCCATCGTCAAGGGTCCCGTGCCCCTGCCGACACGCATGAAGCGCTTCGACATCCTGCGTTCGCCTCACGTCAACAAGACCAGCCGTGACCAGTTCGAAATCCGTACGCACCAGCGTCTGATGGACATCGTGGATCCGACTGACAAGACTGTTGACGCTCTGATGAAGCTGGACCTGCCCGCAGGTGTGGACGTCGAGATCAAACTGCAATAAGAGTTTTGGAAGCCTCGCAAGAGGCTTTTAAGGGTCTTTGTTTAACGCGAACTTGCTTGAAAAAGCAGTTCGCGTTAAAATTTGGAGCTTCGCCTTTGATGCGAAGTTTTATTAACCTTCTTTTGTGTGCTAGGCATGATTGCCGAGGCGCAACGCTGGGCCAATTGCAGTTTCAGCGGCAAAAGTTTTGGAGCAAACAAATGAGTCTGAGCAACTCCCTGGGGTTGCTGGGTCGCAAGGTGGGCATGATGCGTCTGTTCACTGATGATGGGGACGCAGTGCCTGTCACAGTGGTGGATGTTTCTAACAACCGCGTGACTCAGGTCAAAACCCAAGAGAACGATGGCTATGTGGCCCTGCAGGTCACTTTCGGTGCACGCAAGGCTTCTCGCGTGACCAAGCCTCAAGCCGGCCACCTCGCCAAGGCGGGTGTCGAAGCCGGTGAAGTGACCCGTGAATTCCGTGTGACCGATGAAACCGCTGGCAAGTATGCCGCTGGTGCCGTTCTGCCTGTGGCAGAGCTGTTCAGCGTTGGCCAGAAGGTGGACGTGCAAGGCACTTCCATCGGTAAGGGCTACGCCGGCACGATCAAGCGCCACAACTTCAGTTCGCAGCGCGCTTCGCACGGTAACAGCCGTTCGCACAATGTCCCCGGTTCTATCGGTATGGCACAAGACCCCGGTCGCGTGTTCCCCGGTAAGCGTATGACTGGCCACATGGGCGACGAAACCGTCACTACTCAAAACCTCGACGTGGTTCGTATCGACGAAGCACGCCAACTGCTGTTGATCAAGGGTGCCATTCCTGGCGCCAAGGGTGGCTTCGTTTCCGTGCGCCCCGCGATCAAGGCTAAAGCTTCCAAAGGAGCGAACTAATGCAGCTCGAACTCCTGAATGAACAAGGCCAGGCCGCTTCCAAGGTGGAAGCTCCCGAGACTGTGTTCGGTCGTGAATTCAACGAAGATCTGGTCCACCAGCTGGTGACTGCCTACCGTGCCAACGCACGTCAAGGCACTCGCGCCCAGAAGGACCGTGAACAAGTGCGTCACACCACCGCCAAGCCTTTCAAGCAAAAGGGTACAGGCCGTGCACGTGCTGGTATGTCCTCCTCGCCTCTGTGGCGTGGCGGCGGTCGCATCTTCCCGAATCTGCCCGAAGAAAACTTCTCGCAGAAGATCAACAAGAAGATGTACCGCGCCGGTATGGCTTCCATCCTGTCTCAGCTGGCCCGCGAAGGCCGTCTGGCAGTTGTGGAATCCCTGACGCTGGATACCCCCAAGACCAAGGTGCTGGCAGACAAGTTCAAGGCTATGAACCTGTCTTCGTCGGTGATGGTGATCGCTGAAGAAATCGACGAGAACCTGTACCTGGCATCCCGCAATCTGAAGAACGTGTTCGTGGTTGAGCCGCGCTATGCAGACCCCGTGTCGCTGGTGCACTACAAGAAAGTGCTCGTCACCAAGGGTGCGATCGACAAACTCAAGGAGATGTTCGCATGAGCACTACCAAGTTTGACGAAGGTCGTCTGATGCAAGTGCTGGTCGCTCCCATCGTGTCCGAAAAGGCCACTCTGGTTGCTGAAAAGTCCAATGCTGTGACATTCAAGGTGCTGCAGAACGCTACCAAGCCCGAAATCAAGGCCGCTGTGGAATTGATGTTCAAGGTTGAAGTGGCTGGCGTGTCTGTGGTGAACACCAAGGGCAAGACCAAGCGCTTTGGCAAGACCGTTGGCCGTCGCGACAATGTGCGCAAGGCTTACGTGATGCTCAAGCCCGGTCAAGAGCTGAACCTGTCTGGGGAGGCTGCGTAATCATGGCTGTTATCAAGCTCAAACCTACGACCCCCGGCCAACGCGGCGCGGTGAAGGTTACTCGCGACCACCTGCACAAGGGTGAGGGCTTTGCCCCCCTGCTGGAAGCTCAATTCCAGAAGGCCGGTCGTAATAACAACGGTCACATCACAACTCGCCACAAGGGCGGTGGTCACAAGCACCACTACCGTGTGGTGGACTTCAAGCGCAACAAGGACGGTATCCCCGCCAAGGTTGAGCGCATTGAATACGATCCCAACCGTACTGCCCACATCGCTCTGGTGTGCTATGCAGACGGCGAGCGTCGCTACGTCATTGCTCCTCGCAACCTGGAAGTCGGCGCTACCATCATCAGCGGCTCCGAAGCTCCTATCCGCGTGGGCAACACCCTGCCTATCCGCAACATCCCCGTGGGCTCGACCATCCACTGCATCGAACTGAAGATCGGTGCTGGTGCTCAGATCGCTCGCTCGGCTGGTACCTCCGCCACTCTGCTGGCTCGCGAAGGCATCTACGCTCAAGTGCGTATGCGTTCGGGCGAAGTCCGCAAGGTGCATATCGAGTGCCGCGCCACCATCGGTGAAGTTGCCAACGAAGAACACAGCCTGCGCCGTCTGGGCAAGGCCGGTGTGAAGCGTTGGATGGGTATTCGTCCTACCGTCCGCGGTACGGTCATGAACCCTGTCGACCACCCGCACGGTGGTGGTGAAGGTAAGACCGGTGAAGGCCGTCACCCAGTTGACCCATGGGGCAATCTGACGAAGGGCTACCGCACCCGTAACAACAAGCGCACACAGACCATGATCGTGTCGCGCCGTAAGAAGTAAGGGGTAGCAAATGACTCGTTCTCTTAAAAAGGGTCCGTTTGTTGACCATCACTTGCTGGCTAAGGTCGAAAAGGCCATCGCCACCAAGGACAAGAAGCCAGTGAAGACCTGGTCGCGTCGCTCCATGGTCCTGCCCGAGTTCATCGGTCTGACCATCGCCGTGCACAACGGCAAGCAACACGTGCCGGTTTATGTGACTGACCAGATGGTTGGCCACAAGCTGGGTGAATTCGCGCTGACTCGTACCTTCAAGGGTCACCCTGCGGACAAGAAAGCCAAGAAGTAAGGAATAGAACATGTCTGAAACACGTGCTGTTCTCCGTGGCGTCCGCCTGTCTGTTGACAAGGGTCGCCTGGTCGCGGATCTGATCCGCGGCAAGAAGGTGGATCAAGCTCTGAACATTCTCCAGTTCACACAGAAAAAAGCTGCTGTGATCGTGAAGAAGGTTCTGGAATCCGCTATCGCCAACGCTGAGCACAACGACGGCGCCGATATCGACGAACTGAAGGTCAAGACCATCTACGTCGAGCAAGGCACTACGCTCAAGCGTTTCACTGCTCGCGCCAAGGGCCGCGGCAACCGCATCAGCAAGCCTACCTGCCACATCTATGTGACAGTGGGTAACTGAGGCCTTAAGGAAGAATATGGGACAGAAAATCCATCCTACCGGCTTCCGTCTGGCGGTGAGCCGCAACTGGGCAAGCCGCTGGTACGCTAGCAACCGTGACTTCGCCGGCATGCTGGCCGAAGACATCAAGGTGCGCGAGTACCTGAAGGCCAAGCTGAAGAACGCCGCCGTGGCTCGCGTTCTGATCGAGCGTCCTGCTAAGAACGCCCGCATCACCATTTTCTCGGCTCGTCCGGGCGTGGTGATCGGCAAGAAGGGTGAAGACATCGAGGCCCTGAAGAAGGAACTCGCTGCTCGCCTGGGCGTGCCCGTGGCTGTGAACATCGAAGAAGTGCGCAAGCCCGAAATCGATGCCAAGCTGATCGCTGACTCCATCTGCCAACAGCTGGAAAAGCGCATCATGTTCCGCCGCGCCATGAAGCGTGCCATGCAGAACGCCATGCGTCTGGGTGCTCAAGGCATCAAGATCATGTCTTCCGGTCGTCTGAACGGTATCGAAATCGCTCGTACCGAGTGGTACCGCGAAGGCCGCGTGCCTCTGCACACTCTGCGTGCCGACATCGACTACGGCTTCTCCGAAGCCAAGACGACTTACGGCATCATCGGCGTGAAGGTCTGGGTCTACAAGGGTGACACCCTGGGCCGTAACGATCTGCCCGCCGTGGAAACGCCCCGTCCTGAAGACGAGCGTCGTCCCCGTGGTCCCCGTCGTGACGGTCGCCGTGATGGCCGTGATGGCGCTGGCCGTGGTGGCCGTCGTCCCGCAGGCACCAATGCCGCTCCTGCCGATGGCAGCGACAAGCCTGCTGGCGCTGGTGCTGATTCCGTTAAGCGCGTTCGTAAGGCCGACGCGCCCGCTACAGCAGCGGACGGTAAAGGAGAATAAACATGCTGCAACCTGCACGCCGCAAGTTCCGTAAGGAACAAAAAGGCCGCAACACCGGCATCGCTACCCGTGGCAACTCCGTTGCCTTCGGCGATTTCGGTTTGAAGTCTACTGACCGTGGTCGTCTGACCGCACGCCAGATCGAAGCTGCACGTCGTGCAATTTCCCGTCACGTCAAGCGTGGTGGTCGTATCTGGATCCGCGTGTTCCCGGACAAGCCCATCTCTACCAAGCCCGCCGAAGTGCGTATGGGTAACGGTAAGGGCAACCCCGAGTACTACGTGGCCGAAATCCAGCCCGGCAAGGTGATCTACGAAATCGTGGGTGTGCCTGAAGAGCTGGCCCGTGAAGCGTTCCGCCTGGCTGCTGCAAAGCTGCCTCTGCGCACGACCTTCGTGTCCCGTCACATTGGTGCTTAAGGAGATCAACATGACGAAATCTGCTGAACTCCGCCAAAAAGACGTGGCCGGTCTGGAAGCTGAAGTGAAGTCCCTGCAAAAGGCTCACTTCGGTCTGCGCATGCAAAAGGCCACGCAACAACTGGGCAACACTGCGACCATCAAGGCTACACGCCGTGACATCGCTCGTGCCAAGACCATCCTTGCTGAAAAGCAAGCCGCCAAGTAAGGAGCCGACATGACGGAAGCTAAAACATCCCTCAAGCGCACCTTGATTGGCAAGGTGGTCAGCGACAAGCGTGCCAAGACTGTGACCGTTCTGGTGGAACGCCGCGTCAAGCACCCCATCTACGACAAGATCATGATCAAGTCGAGCAAGTACCACGCTCACGACGAGCAAGGTGAGTACAAGCTGGGTGACGTGGTTGAAATCACCGAGAGCCGTCCTCTCTCCAAGACCAAGAACTGGGTTGCTACCCGCTTGGTTCAAAAGGCTGCCCTGGTGTAAGCCTAACCAGGCCCACCGGCTGCAAAGCCCTTGAAAACGACCCACAATGTTGTGGGTCGTTTTTTTATTTGGGCCGCCAAGAACGCGGTCCTTGCTTTGCAACAAAGGAGATAGTCATGATTAAAGTTGGTGATGCCCTGCCCGCAGTGACCTTGATGGAATATGTGGAAGTGGAAGGCAATGGCTGCAGCCTCGGCCCCAACCCCGTGAAGCTGCCCGAAGCTCTGGCCGGCAAGACCGTTGCCGTGTTTGCCGTGCCCGGCGCCTTCACGCCTACCTGCTCCGAAAAGCACCTGCCTGGCTATGTGGCCAAGGCTGAAGAGCTCAAGGCTGCCGGCGTGGACGAAATCTGGTGCCTGTCCGTGAACGATGCTTTCGTGATGGGCGCCTGGGGCCGCGACCAGAAGGTGGCTGGCAAGGTGCGCATGATTGCCGACGGCGATGCGGCATTTGCCAAGGCCACCGGCCTGACGCTGGACCTGAACGGCAAGGGCCTGGGTCTGCGCGCCAATCGCTTCTCCATGCTGGTCAAGGACGGCAAGGTTGCGACCCTGAACGTGGAAGCTCCCGGCAAGTTTGAAGTCAGCGACGCCGCCACCATGCTGGCCCAGGCCAAGGCCTGATGGGTGCAGCACCGGGTCGCTGCGCGCGGGAATGATGTTCTCACCGCAAGGCGGCTTGGCGCGGCGCCATGAAAGAAAGGCATTGCCAGCTTGGCAATGCCTTTTTTGCATCCGGGCTCAGAACAGATCGGCCTTGAGGTAGTGCGCGCCTGGAAGCGGGTTGTGATAGTAGGGCTCGATGGATGCAAAGCCCAGGTCCACATACAGCGCGCGGGCGGATTCCATGTCGTCCAGCGTGTCGAGCAGCACATGGTCGTAGCCGCTCTGGCGTGCCACGTCCAGCATGGCCTCGGCCAGCTGGCGGCCCAGGCCGAAGCCGCGAAAGGGCTTGCGCACATACAGGCGCTTCATTTCGGCCGCATTGGGATAGTCGCAGTCATCGAGCGGGCGCAGCGCGCAGCAGCCGGCGAGGGCGCCGTCCACATGGGCCAGCAGTATCTGGCCGCGGGGCTGGGCATAGTCGCCGGGAAGATCGGCGATTTCGGATTCGAATCCTTGAAATTCCAGGTCGATGTTCAGGCTGTCCGCATACTCCTGGAAGATCTGGCGCACAGCACCCATTTCCTCCAGGCTGGGCGTCAGCAAGTCCACGGCGGGCTTGTCCACGGCAACTAGGCGATGATGAAAGAAGGGTCAGTGTAGCGACAAGTGCGCTTCATGGTTAAAGCGCAGGTTGCATCGTCAGAACTCAGAAAGCAGCTCCCTGGCCCAGTTGATGGATCCACCAGGACAGCGCGCTTGCCACCACGGCTAGCAGCGCAGCCAGCATGCGGGTGGCTGCGGTGTCGCGGCTCGCGGTAACCGGTTCGGCCAGGCATTTGTCGCCCGTCACCATGGCGGGCACCAGCTTGTTGCCCTTGAGGCTGTAGCCGATGAGGGCCAGCAGATGCAGTGCAACCAGTGCGTAAATCAGGTACTGGCCCCAGTGGGCGTGGTAGTCGGTGGCCTTGGAGATCAGCTCGCCCGAGACAAAGCGCGTGAGGGGGCCGCTGAAGGCAATTTCATCATCGCTCATCAGCCCGCTGGCGATCTGCGCCATCAGCACGGCGAGCATCGCGATGACCGACAGCGAGCCCAATGGGTTGTGGCCTGCGCGGTCCTGCGTGGTCGACGCGCCGCTCAGATAGCGTCTCATGGCGGCCGCGGAAGGGATGAAGCTGCCAAAGCGCGACCAGTACCCGCCGACCAGGCCCCAGAGAATGCGAAAGACCAGCAAGGCCAGCACCACCTGTCCCAGTATCAGGTGCCAGTTCATGGCATTGCCGCCCATCTTGGCGGTGACGACCAGGGCCACGATGCAGCTCGCCAGCAGCCAGTGAAACAGGCGGGTGGGTAGGTCCCAGATCCGGATTCTGTGGATTTCCGTGGCGGCTTGTTTGGCGGACTCTGTCATGGCTTTTTCATGGCTGATGGACCCGAACATTGTGCCCTGGCAAGGCTGTAAGCCCAAATCGCGGCCTTTGGGTGACTCTGCCATACTGGTTCTGCAGCCGCCTGTGGTGAGCTGCAGAACCAAGAAAGGATACCCCGATGAAAGCTTTTTCCACTCTGGCATTCGCTGCTGTGGTTGCCACCGTGGCCCTGCCTGCCTCGGCCCAGTTCGCCAAGGCTGAAGATGCCATCAAATACCGCCAGAGCGCGCTGAGCGTGCTGGGCACGCATTTCAGCCGTCTGGGCGCCATGGCCAACGGCAAGATGCCCTTCGATGCCAAGAGCGCGCAGGAAAGCGCCGAGGTCGTGGCCTTCATGTCCAAGCTGCCCTGGGCCGGTTTCGGCGCCGGCACCGAAGGCGGAAAGGCCAAGCCTGAAGTGTGGAAGGAGCAGGCCAAGTTCCATGACCTGTCGGGCAAGATGGAAGCCGAAGTCGTCAAGCTCAACGCTGCCGCCAAGACAGGCAATCTGGACAATCTCAAGACGGCTTTCGGCCCTGCCGCCAATAGCTGCAAGAGCTGCCACGACAGCTTCCGCAATAAGTAAGCCAAGACTGTTCTGCATCAAGCAGACGCAAAAAAAACCGGCAGTGCCGGTTTTTTTATGAGCGCCTTGCGCATGCTGCTATCTGATTTCAGCTTTATCTCATCTTGAAATCGAACAACAGCGTGCACTACCAGCTATGTTTTTGAATGAGCTCAGGCATTCGCCGGCTCGGCCAGCAGCTTCTCGATCAGCTTGTGCAACTGCTCAAAGTCGGGGGCGCCGATATAGCGCTTCACGATCTCGCCGCGCTTGTTGACGATGAAGGTGGTGGGGGTGAGTTGCACATCGCCCCAGGCCTTGGCCACGTTGCCGGTGTTGTCCAGCGCGACCTGGAAGGGCAGCTTGCGCGATTCGACAAAGTTCACGACATAGCTGGGCGGGTCGTAGCTCATGGCCACGGCCAGGGTGTCAAAGCCCTTGCCCTGGTACTTCTGGTAGGTGCTGATGATCTCGGGCATCTCTGCCACGCAGGTGGTGCAACTGGTGGCCCAGAAGTTCACCAGCGTCACTCTGCCCTTGAGGTCGGCGGTGGTTTTCTGGCTGCCGTCCAGCAGCACAAATGTGGATTGCGGCGCCGCGGTCTGCCCTGCGCCCGAATACACCCAGGCCCCGACGCCGATGACGGCGGCCGCCACAATGCCTGCGATCCAATGTTTGCTTGCCATAGAGATTGATTGTGCACAAATCTTCAGCACCTTGCTGATCTGTGGTTTGGTGTGCCAAACGCGCCGAAAGTTCAGTTCTTACTGCTTGACCCACGGGTCAACCCTAGGCTTGCGTGACAGGCCGGGCCCATGCCGCTGCCGATAATGGGCCATGAAGAAAACCGGACTCTGGGCTGCGATGCTGCTGGTCAGTTGCGCACTGCTGGCCGCCTGCAGCCCGGCGCTGAATTGGCGCACCATCCAGCTCAAGGATGCGCCGCTGCAAGCGCTGCTGCCCTGCGATGCGCAGACGGCCAGCCGCCCTGTCGAGTTGGGCCTGGGCCAGGTGCCGCTGTCGGTGGTGGGCTGCGAGGCCCAGGGTGCGACCTATGCGGTATCGCATTTCGCCGTGGCCGAGCCCGCTCGCGCGGCCGAGGCCCTGACGTTCTGGCAGCAGGCGGTGCTGGCACAGCTGAAGTCGGCAGACGGCGTCGCGACAAGGCTCAATGTCAAAGGCGATGGCCCGTGGGTGCCCAAGGGGGCGCTGAATCTGCCGCAGTCCTTGCGCATCACATTCGAGGGCCTGGGCCCCAGGGGGCAGAAGGTGGTGGGGCATGGCCTG
This sequence comes from Comamonas sp. C24C, assembly GCF_053345995.1. Lineage (NCBI taxonomy): Bacteria > Pseudomonadati > Pseudomonadota > Betaproteobacteria > Burkholderiales > Comamonadaceae > Comamonas > Comamonas sp. C24C. Next base: position 9,357 of record NZ_JBKFBC010000019.1, read on the forward strand.
TGGTTCGCTCGCCTGGAAGGCAGTGGAGCCAGGCTCTACCAGGCGGTGATTTACGCTGACAGGGCCATGCCTGCAGAGGCCGAGCTGTTTTTCTCGGGCCTGCAGCTGCAATAAGCACGCATCCAGATCATGACCCTTGCGCTTCATCCACCTCATTGCCCTTGTTGATGCCGGCGACAAGCCATAATTTGCTATCAAGAACTGTGACTACATGACCACGCGCATTCTTTTGCTCACTCACGCTCCTCTGGCCGCTGCATTGCGCGAATGTGCGCTGCATGTGTTTGCCGATAGCGCTGACGACTTGCTGGCCCTGGACGTGCCTTCCGATGAGGCGCCCGAGGCCACACTGGAGCGTGCTCTGGCCATGCTGGTGGCGCATGGCGGGCTGGATGCACCGACACTGGTGCTGACCGATCTGTTCGGCGCCACGCCCTGCAATGTGGCCCAGCGTCTCAGCGGGCTGTTGCAGGCCAGGCTGGTGGCGGGGGTGAACCTGCCCATGCTTTTGCGCTCCATCGGCTATCGGCATGAGCCGCTGGACGCCCTGGTCTCGCGGGCCATGGTGGGCGGCAGCCAGGGGGTGATGCAGGTGGCCGGCAGTTCCCGACAAAATCAAAGCGCACGACCTTCCAATGATCAAGACCAATATCACCATCAGCAATAAATTGGGCCTGCATGCCCGCGCATCAGCCAAGCTCACCAAGCTCGCCGGCAGCTTCCCCTGCGAGGTCTGGCTGACCAAGGGCGAGCGCCGCGTCAATGCCAAGAGCATCATGGGCGTGATGATGCTGGCCGCGGGCATAGGCTCCGAGCTGGAGATGGAAACCGATGGCGCGCAGGAGCAGGAAGCCATGGATGCGCTGGTGGCCCTGATCAACGACAAGTTTGGTGAAGGCCAGTAACAGCGGCGCGGCCTGCGTCGTCGCTTGACTGCGTGCAGGCGACGGCTGGGGTGCTGGCTCCTTTGATAGCAGGGAGCGCCTTGCTGGCAATGAGATAAAGCGTTTTTCGTGCTGCAGCGTAGAGAAGAACTGCGCTGGCTGCTGCAAAAACAAGAGCAAGAAGCAAGCAAAAAGCAATCGCGAAATTCGCGAAAGGGCATTCGCTATGACATTTGCCATCCACGGCCTGGCCGTTTCCCGAGGGATTGCCATTGGGCGCGCGGTCGTTGTGGCCTCCAGTCGCATGGAGGTGGTGCATTACTTCATTCGTCCCGATCAGGTGGAGTCGGAGATCCAGCGTGCCCGCACGGCACGCAATGCGGTGATTGACGAGTTGCGCCGGCTTCAGGAGGAAATGCCCAAGGACGCGCCCGGCGAGCTGGATGCGCTGCTTGATGTGCACCTGATGCTGCTGCAGGACCAGGCGCTGGCCGAGGCCATCCGCAACTGGATCTCCGAGCGTCTCTACAACGCCGAATGGGCGCTGACCACGCAGCTGGAGATCGTCTCGCGCCAGTTCGACGAGATGGACGACGAGTACCTGCGCGAGCGCAAGGCCGACCTGGAGCAGGTGGTGGAGCGCATTCTGCGCCACATGAAGGGCGCGGCCAGCCCGATTACGCAGGCCGCTCCGCCGCTGGCACCGACAGGCGCCACACCGGCGGCCAGCGGGCAGCAACTGCAGCTCGAAGGCGCCACGGAAACCCCGCTGGTGCTGGTGGCGCAGGATCTGTCGCCGGCGGACATGCTGCAGTTCAAGAGCAAGGTCTTTGCCGGCTTCATCACCGCCGTGGGCGGCAAGACCAGCCACACCGCCATCGTTGCGCGCAGCATGGACATTCCGGCCGTGGTCGGTGCGCGGGCCGCAAGCCAGCTGATCCGACAGGACGACTGGGTCATCATCGACGGCAACGAAGGCGTGGTCATCGTGGACCCCACGCCCATCATCCTGGCGGAGTACGGCTTTCGTCAGCGCCAGACCGAGCTGGAGCGCGAGCGCCTGACCCGTCTGCGCTACACGCCTTCGCTGACCATGGACGGGCAGAAGGTGGAGCTGCTGGCCAATATCGAGCAGCCCAGCGACGGGGCGGCTGCCGTGCGGGCTGGCGCTGTCGGTGTGGGGCTGTTCCGTACCGAGTTCCTGTTCATGGGGCGCAGCGGCAATCTGCCCGGTGAGGAGGAGCAGTACCGCGCCTATCGCGAGGCCATCGACGGCATGCAGGGCATGCCGGTCACCATCCGCACGCTGGACGTGGGGGCCGACAAGCCGCTGGACAAGGCCCAGCCCAAGGACTACTACCTCAACCCGGCGCTGGGCCTGCGTGCCATCCGCTGGAGTCTGGCCGACCCCGTGATGTTCCGCACCCAGCTGCGCGCCATCCTGCGCGCGGCGGCGCACGGGCAGATCAAGCTGCTGTTTCCCATGCTGGCCCATCGCAGCGAGATCGAGCAGACCCTGGCCCAGCTGCGCCAGGCGCAGCATGAGCTCGATGTGCGTGGCGTGGTCTACGGGCCGGTCAAGCTGGGCGCCATGATCGAGATCCCGGCGGCTGCTCTGACGGTGCGCAGCTTTTTGCAGTATTTCGACTTCCTGTCCATCGGCACCAACGACCTGATCCAGTACACGCTGGCCATCGACCGGGCCGATGAAACCGTGGCCCATCTCTACGACCCCATGCATCCTGCCGTGCTGCGTCTGGTGGCCGAGGTGATCGCAGCGGCCAATGCCGCAGGCAAAGAGGTGTGTGTCTGCGGTGAAATGGCGGGCGATCTGAGTATGACCCGGCTGCTGCTGGGCCTGGGCCTGCGCAGCTTTTCCATGCACCCCGCGCAGATTCTGGCCGTCAAGCAGGAGGTGCTGCGCGCGGACTCAAGCAAGCTGGCTCCCTGGGCCGGTGAGGTGCTGGGCAGCGAATGCCCGGCGCAGATGCTGGCGCCCTGAAGAACCCTGGGGGCGATCTCAAGACAGGCAGAAAAGGGATGGATGAATTACGCAGATTCCCAGGAAATCGCCCGTGCGCTTGAGCCGGTGCTGGAAGATGCGGCGCTTGCGCAGCAAGTCGCAGCGCAAGCCAGGCCGGCTGTGTGGCTGCAGACCACTGCGGTGGAGGATGAAGCGGAGATTGCGTCCGGCAGCACCAAGTTTGGTGGCTGTCCCGACCTGCCTGCCGGTGTGGCCTGGCCCGAGCGAGGGCGCTATCCGGACCATGAGCAGCGAGTGAAGCCCCATCGCGAAGACAGCGTTGCTCCCGACAGCCGCTGGCGATGGGCGAGGCCGGAGCAAGTACTGCTGTTTCGCGAAGAGGCCTTGCAGCACATCGCGAGACTTGAAAGCACTTTTCCGCTGAGCTTTGTGGCGCAGATCAACTTCGCCGAAGCTCGCTCCGCCGGGACCCTGGATGCAGATTTTCCCGAGTCCGGGCTGCTGTCCGTCTTCTACGACCTGCTGGAGCAGCCCTGGGGTTTCAATCCTGCAGATGCCTGTGCGTTGAAGCTCATCTTCTCCGAAGGCGATGCTGTGCTCGAGCGACGCCAGCAGCCGCCTGCATTGCTGGAGCTGCCCGACCGCTGCCAGCTCGCACCTATGGCCTGTGAACTGCATGCCTGCGTCACGGCCTTGCCCCTGGAGAGCGCTCAGTGGGGTTCGCAGGGCCTGGAGCTTGACGAAGAGCAGCGTGACCGCTTTGTCGAGTGGTGGTTCGATGACGCACAAAACGCTGCCAGCAGCGGTGGAGAGGACAGCGGCTGCCATCGCATCGGCGGCTGGCCCACGCCCGTCCAGGGGGATATGCAGACCGAATGCGCGCTGGTGGCTGCGGGGCATTACTGCGGTAATGGCGATGCCTACGCGGACGAGGCCACGCGGGCCGTACGCGATACCGCAACGCAGTGGCTTTTGCTGCTGCAGATCGGCTGCGATGAAAAAGGCAGCATCGGCTGGGGCGATGAAGGCCAGGTCTATCTGTGGATGCGCCGCGACGATCTGCGCGCACGTCGCTTTGACCGGGCGCGGTTGGTGCTGCAGTGTTGCTGAAGCCCGCCTGCGCCGTGGCTGCAGGTGCCAACGGTTGCGAAATGGCGGCAAACAGGTGTTTGGAGATTTCTTTTTGTGGAAAACAAAAATTAATTGATATTGATTCTCATTTGATGTTAATATTCATCCCAGCTTGCAGCACAGGACTCTGGTGGGGTATCCAGCGCTGCATGGCTCAGTTTCATCGTGGGGCGACTCGTCGGGCCTGTTCAGCCTGCAGTCGTTTTTGCCAGCCAGCGGTTTGCCGGTTAGCCAGGCGTTTTTTCGATGCAAACGGTGGGTTATTCAAATTTCATAGCTTTTAGCGCATGGTCTGCAACGATCCTGCTATGAATTGACTATGTAAGCTTTACCAGAAAAGCGCAGCAAGCTCCTTATTCGGGAGCTTTATTTTTGGGCAACTCCTGGAGCGTGCAGCACTGCTCGTTGCGTGTGGTCATGAAAAAAGCAGCCCTTGGGCTGCTTGTGAGTGAGCACTTTCTTTGGTGCTCAGACGCCTGCGGCATGTGCCTGCTGGTCGGCGTGATAGCTGGAACGCACCATGGCACCGACGGCGGCGTGGGTGAAGCCCATCTTGTAAGCCTCTTGCTCGAACATCTTGAAGGTGTCGGGGTGCACATAACGGCGCACGGGCAGGTGGCTGTTGGTGGGCGCCAGATACTGGCCGATGGTCAGCATGTCGATGTTGTGGGCGCGCATATCGCGCATCACCTGCAGGATTTCCTCGTCCGTCTCGCCCAGGCCCACCATGATGCCGCTCTTGGTCGGTACATCGGGGTGCAGCTCCTTGAACTTCTTGAGCAGGTTCAGGCTGAACTGGTAGTCGGAGCCGGGGCGCGCTTCCTTGTACAGGCGTGGTGCGGTTTCCAGGTTGTGGTTCATCACATCGGGTGGAGCCGACTTGAGGATTTCCAGCGCGCGGTCGTCACGGCCGCGGAAGTCGGGCACCAGGATTTCGATCTGCGTCTCGGGCGAGAGTTCGCGGATGTTCTTGATGCATTCCACGAAGTGGCCCGAGCCGCCGTCGCGCAGGTCGTCGCGGTCCACGCTGGTGATCACCACATACTTCAGGCGCAGAGCGGCAATGGTGCGCGCCAGATTCAGCGGCTCGTTCACGTCCAGCGGGTCGGGACGGCCATGGCCCACGTCGCAGAACGGGCAGCGGCGCGTGCACTTGTCGCCCATGATCATGAAGGTGGCCGTGCCCTTGCCGAAGCATTCGCCGATATTCGGGCAACTGGCTTCCTCGCAGACCGTGTGCAGATTGTTCTTGCGCAGAATGTCCTTGATTTCGTAAAAGCGCGTGCTGGGGCTGCCGGCCTTGACGCGGATCCACTCGGGTTTCTTCAGGACTTCGGCCTGCTCCACCTTCACGGGGATACGCGCCAGCTTGGCGGCAGCCTTCTGCTTGGCCAGCGGGTTGTAGTTTGCGGCGGACTGCGCTTCGCGCACGACTTCATTGGTGCTCATGATCTTGCCTTCAGGGAGAGAGACGCGCCTTCAACTGGCGGCCCAGCACGGATGCGGCCTCGTCCCAGGTTGTCTGTATGCCGATTGTAGAAAGGTCCACCGTCCTCAGTCCTGCGTATCCGCAAGGGTTGATTCGCAAATAAGGTTCCAAATCCATATCGACATTGAGTGCCACTCCGTGGTAGGTGCTGTGGCGGCTGACTTTGATGCCCAGGGCGGCAATCTTGCCCAGGCCCTCGAAATGAGGCTCGGGCGCCGGGCTGCCGGCTTCGCGGTGCTGCGGGCGCTGCTCCAACATGGCATGGCTGCGCGGGTCGTCTAGGCGCACATAGATGCCGGGCGCGCCTACCACGCGGTGACCGGTGACGCCGAAATGATCCAGCGTGCGGATCACCGCGTCTTCCAGCCGGTACACGTATTCCTTGACGAAGTAGCCCATGCGCTGCAGATCCAGCAGCGGATAGGCCACCACCTGGCCGGGGCCGTGATAGGTAACCTGGCCGCCGCGATTGGTAGCGACCACGGGAATATCGCCGGGGTTCAGAACATTTTCGGTCTTGCCGGCCAGCCCCTGTGTGAAATGTGGTGAGTGCTCACAAATCCAGAGTTCGTCGCGCGTGCTCGCGTTGCGGGTGCGCGTGAACTCCTGCATCGCGACCACCGCAGCCTCATAGCCGGTGCGCCCCAGAAAGCGCAGGTCCATGGTCTCGGGTGGCTGCAATGCAGAAGCAATCGGGCTGTCGCTCACAGCACGACCTTCACCAGGGGGTGAGAGGTCAGTGCGCGGTAGGTGTCGTCCAGCTGCTCGCGGCTGGTGGCCGTGATGGTGATAGTCACGCCGAGGTAGTTGCCGCCGGAGCTGGGGCGCAGCTCGACAGTACTGGCGTCAAAGCTGGGGTCGAATTTTTCGGCGATCTTGGTGATTTCATGCACCAGATGCTCATTCTTGACACCCATGACCTTGATGGGAAACTGGCTCGGGTATTCGATCAGCGAATCCTTGCGCGGGTCTTCTTGCTGACCGTTCTCGTTGGCGGCAGATGTGTTGGGCGTGTCGCTCATGAGGAATCCTTGGCTGAAATGAAAAATTGCCGTTGGTGAAACAGCCTGTCAATGAGTAGCAAAGATTGTGCGCCACGCCGGGCAGCCCTGCGTGTGTGGGCCTAATCGATGGATGACCTGAGTCTGCAAACCCTCAAAGCCCCTGGGTGCAGGCAGACAATTCAGGGCAATCAGGTTTTTCAATTGAGGCACACTCGCGCCGCACCAAAGCTGCGGGTGGCAAATGTTGTCACTCGGCGACAACCCTCAGGTCTTGTCAAAGACGTTTTGCGCATGACAGTATCAACCCCTATCTAACGACGGGGGTTTTTACTTATAATCAGAGGCTTTGTAAAAAAGTCTTGCCTGGTCAGCGGTGCGAAAGAAAACATGACAAACATGCCCGCTGATTTCCAGGATGAGGACGAAGTCGAAGACTTCAAGCCCCTGACTGCACAAGAAGCCTCTGCATGGCGTTCGCGCTTTCCGCAGGTTTCGGTCTGGCGCATCGTCATGGTTCAGACGCTGGTAGGCGTTATCGTGGCTTTGCTGTCGTGGTTGATCACGGGGCGTGCAGCCGCAGGCTGGTCGGCAGCGTATGGAGCGCTGGCGGTCGTGTTGCCCGCGGCGCTGTTTGCAAGAGGCGTGGTTCGTCAGCGGCCGGGAGGTGCCGGTGGCGCCATGGCAGGGATTTTCGGTTGGGAGCTGGTGAAGCTGGTGCTGTGCATCGCCATGTTGGCGGCTGCGCCCAAGCTGGTACCTGACCTGAGCTGGCTGGCGCTGCTGGTTGGCTTGATTGTTGTGATGAAAACGTATTGGGTTGCGCTTCTGGTGCGATCCAGTGTCCAAAAACCGATTGATATTTGAGAGAAGTTGACCGATGGCCGCAGAAGCGCACGCACCAACTGCAAGTGAATACATCGTTCACCACTTGCAACACCTCCAGAACATCAAGCAGAAGTCCATCATCGACTTCTCCGTGTTCAATCTGGATTCGATTGCCGTGAGTGTGACCCTGGGCGCTTTGTGCCTGTTTGTCCTCTGGCTGGCTGCCCGCAAGGCGACTTCCGGCGTTCCCGGTCGTTTCCAGGCTGCGGTGGAAATGCTGGTCGAGATGGTGGACAACCAGGCCAAGGCCAATATTCACAACGCTGAATCTCGCAAGTTCATCGCTCCTCTGGCACTGACCGTGTTCGTCTGGATCTTCGCGATGAACGCCATGGACATGCTGCCTGTGGATCTGCTGCCCGTGCTGTGGCAGACCGCCCAGGGCGACTCCCATGCCTACCTGCGTGTCGTGCCTACCGCCGACCTGTCCACCACTCTGGGTCTGTCGACCGGTGTGCTGGTTCTGTGCCTGATCTACTCGGTGAAGATCAAGGGCATGGGCGGCTGGGCTCACGAACTGGTGACCGCTCCGTTCGGTACCTCTAAGAATCCCGTGTTTGCTGTGATCCTGGGTGTTGTGAACCTGGCCATGCAAATCATTGAATACATTGCCAAGACGGTTTCGCACGGTATGCGACTGTTCGGCAATATGTACGCTGGTGAGTTGGTGTTCTGTCTGATCGCCTTGATGGGCGGTGCGGCTGCCATGTCGCTTTCCGGTGTGTTGCTCCCCGTGGGGCACATCATTGCAGGTTCGATCTGGGCGATCTTCCACATCCTGATCATTACCCTGCAAGCCTTCATTTTCATGATGCTGACGCTGATTTACCTCGGCCAGGCACATGAAGCTCACTGAAATCCTTTCTTTCACTCAACCTTTCTTTAATCCCTAGGAGTCATCATGGAAAACGTTCTCGGTCTCGTCGCTCTGGCTTGTGGTCTGATTGTTGGTCTGGGCGCTATCGGCGCTTCGATCGGTATCGCTCTGATGGGTGGCAAGTTCCTGGAATCCTCGGCACGTCAGCCTGAGCTGATCAACGAACTGCAAACCAAGATGTTCATCTTGGCTGGTCTGATCGACGCCGCCTTCCTGATCGGTGTGGCTATCGCTCTGCTGTTCGCCTTCGCCAACCCCTTCCAACTGGTTGCCTAAGCTCCGTTCAACGCCCTAAATAGAAAGGTGTTGCCGTGAGTATTAACGCGACCCTGTTCGTTCAGCTTGGTGTTTTCCTGGTTCTGGCGCTGTTCACGATGAAGTTCGTGTGGCCCCCGATCGCGAAGGCACTGGATGAGCGAGCCCAGAAAATCGCCGATGGCCTCGCTGCTGCCGACAAGGCCAAGACCGAACTGACCGCTGTCAACAAGCGCGTCGAGCAGGAATTGGCCCAGACGCGCAACGAAACAGCTTCGCGGCTTGCGGACGCCGAACGCCGCGCCCAGGCCATCATTGAAGAAGCCAAGGCCCGCGCGACAGAAGAAGGCAACAAGATTGTTGCTGCTGCCCGCGCTGAAGCTGACCAGCAAGCCATTGCTGCCCGTGAAGCCCTGCGTGAGCAAGTGGCAGCGCTGGCCGTCAAGGGTGCCGAGCAGATCCTGAAGAAGGAAGTCAATGCCGGTATCCACGCTGATCTGCTGAACCGCCTGAAGACAGAGCTGTAAGGAAAGCAAAAAATGGCAGAACTCGCCACCATTGCCCGCCCTTACGCCGAAGCATTGTTCAAAGCCTGTGCCGACAAGGGCGCAGACTTGAACAGCACTGTCGCTTGGGTGGAGGAATTGGCGGCGATTGCCGCCAACCCGCAATTGCGCCAACTGGCCGACAACCCGAACGTGAGCGACGCGCAAGTGTTCGATCTCGTCACGGGTGTGGCCAAGTCGGCATTGCCCGAGTCCGCACGCAACTTCCTGCATGTGGTCCTCGAAAACGGCCGTCTGGACGTGCTGCCTGAAGTGGCAGCCCAGTTCCGCAGCCTCGTGAACAGCAAGAGCGGCTCTTCGGATGCCGTGGTGTACAGCGCTTTCCCGATTGAGGATGCAGCGCTGGCCGAGCTTGGCGCCACGCTGGAAAAGCGCTTTGGCCGCAAGCTGAATCTCACCGTGAAGCTCGATGAATCGCTGATCGGTGGCGTTCGCGTCGTGGTGGGCGACGAGGTGCTGGACACCTCCGTCAAGGCCCGTCTGGAACAAATGAAAGCGGCCCTCACCGCGTAATGCGCTTGAGGTCTCGGCTAACACACAAGAAAGAAGGAAAGAGTCATGCAACTCAATCCCGCAGAAATTTCTGAACTGATCAAGAGCCGCATCGAAGGGCTGGCTGCTAGCACTGACGTCCGTAACCAAGGCACCGTGGTGTCGGTGACTGACGGTATCGTGCGCGTGCACGGCCTGTCGGACGTGATGGCTGGCGAAATGCTGGAATTCCCCGCAGGCGCCGACGGTCAACCTACTTACGGTCTGGCTCTGAACCTGGAGCGCGACTCCGTGGGCGCCGTGATTCTGGGTGCTTACGAGCACATCGCAGAAGGCAACACCGTCAAGTGCACCGGCCGTATTCTGGAAGTGCCCGTGGGCCCCGAACTGGTCGGCCGCGTGGTGAACGCCCTGGGTCAGCCTATCGACGGCAAGGGCCCCATCAACGCCAAGATGACGGACGTGATCGAGAAGGTCGCTCCTGGCGTGATCGCACGTCAATCCGTGGATCAGCCTCTGCAGACCGGTATCAAGTCCATCGACTCCATGGTTCCCGTGGGCCGTGGTCAGCGTGAACTGATCATTGGTGATCGCCAGACTGGCAAGACGGCTGTCGCTATCGACGCCATCATCAACCAGAAGGGCCAGGGCGTTACCTGTATCTACGTCGCTATTGGTCAGAAGGCATCTTCGATCAAGAACGTGGTGCGCGCTCTGGAGCAAGCTGGCGCGATGGACTACACCATCGTCGTGGCCGCTACCGCTTCCGAATCGGCAGCCATGCAGTACGTGTCGGCCTACTCCGGCTGCACGATGGGCGAATACTTCCGCGATCGCGGTGAAGACGCTCTGATCGTTTATGACGATCTGTCCAAGCAGGCTGTGGCCTACCGTCAGGTTTCGCTGCTGCTGCGTCGTCCCCCCGGACGTGAAGCTTTCCCCGGCGACGTGTTCTATCTCCACAGCCGTCTGCTGGAGCGTGCCGCTCGCGTGAACGCCGACTACGTCGAAGCCTTCACCAAGGGTGAAGTCAAGGGCAAGACCGGTTCTCTGACCGCTCTGCCTATCATCGAAACACAAGCTGGCGACGTGTCCGCTTTCGTTCCCACGAACGTGATTTCGATTACTGACGGCCAGATCTTCCTGGAAACCAGCCTGTTCAACGCCGGTATCCGTCCCGCTATCAACGCCGGTATCTCGGTGTCCCGCGTGGGTGGTTCCGCTCAGACCAAGGTGGTGAAGGGCCTGTCCGGTGGTATCCGTACCGACCTGGCTCAGTACCGTGAACTGGCTGCCTTCGCGCAGTTCGCTTCCGACCTGGACGAGGCAACTCGCAAGCAGCTGGACCGCGGTGCCCGCGTGACCGAACTGCTCAAGCAGGCTCAGTACTCTCCTCTGTCGACCGCTCTGATGGCTTCTTCGCTGTTCGCAGTGAACAAGGGCTTCATGGACGACATCGAAGTCAAGCAAGTGCTGCCCTTCGAATCTGGTCTGCACCAGTTCCTGAAGACCAGCCACGGCGCTCTGCTGGACCGTCTGAACGAAAAGCGTGCTTTCGACAAGGAAGGCAAGGACGAAGCTGAACTGACTGCAGCCATTACTGCATTCAAGAAGTCCTTCGCTTAATACCGGCGAGGAGTCATCATGGCAGCAGGTAAGGAAATACGCGGCAAGATCAAATCGGTGGAAAACACCAAGAAGATCACCAAAGCCATGGAAATGGTGGCTGCATCCAAAATGCGCAAGGCGCAGGACCGGATGCTGGCTGCCCGTCCATACAGCGAAAAAATCCGCAACATTGCAGCCCATCTTGGCGAAGCCAACCCTGAATATGTGCATCCGTTCATGCAAGTGAACGATGCCAAGAAGGTCGGCGTCATCGTGGTGACGACCGACAAGGGTTTGTGCGGCGGCATGAACACCAACGTGTTGCGTGTCGTCACCAACAAGTTGCGCGAACAGCAGGATGCGGGCATTGCGACAGAAGCGGTGGCCATTGGCGGCAAGGGACTGGGTTTTCTGAACCGTGTCGGTGCCAAGGTGGTCTCTCACGCTACAGGCTTGGGCGACACGCCTCACCTCGACAAGCTCATCGGGCCTGTCAAGGTGTTGCTGGACCAATATGCTGAAGGCAAGTTGAGCGCGGTGTACCTGGCGTACACCAAGTTCATCAACACCATGAAGCAAGAGTCGGTGGTGGAGCAACTGCTCCCCCTGTCGTCCGAAAAATTGCAAGCCGAGAAGACGGGTGCATCCTGGGAATACATCTACGAGCCTGACGCTCAGAGCGTCATCGACGAACTGCTGGTTCGTTACGTGGAGTCCATCGTGTACCAGGCAGTTGCGGAAAACATGGCGTCCGAGCAATCGGCGCGCATGGTGGCCATGAAGGCCGCTACCGACAACGCCGGCAACGTCATCAGCGAGTTGAAGCTGGTCTACAACAAGACGCGTCAGGCAGCGATTACGACCGAGTTGTCGGAAATCGTGGCAGGCGCAGCCGCTGTGTAAACGGCTTTAACGAACAAACAGATTGGAGCAAAAAATGGCTCAAGTACAAGGCAAGATTGTTCAATGTATCGGCGCCGTGGTGGACGTGGAGTTTGCCCACGGCCAGGTGCCCAAGGTGTATGACGCCTTGAAGCTGGAAGGTACGGCCCTGACCCTGGAAGTTCAGCAACAGCTGGGCGACGGCGTGGTGCGTACCATTGCCCTGGGTTCTTCCGACGGCCTCAAGCGTGGTCTGATGGTCACCAACACTGGTAACCCCATCACCGTGCCCGTGGGCAAGGCGACGCTGGGTCGTATCATGGACGTGCTGGGCAACCCCATCGACGAGCGTGGCGATGTGGACCAGGCACTGACAGCCCCCATCCACCGCAAGGCTCCTGCATACGACGAACTGTCGCCTTCGCAGGAACTGCTGGAAACCGGCATCAAGGTGATTGACCTGATCTCTCCTTTCGCCAAGGGCGGCAAGGTGGGTCTGTTCGGTGGCGCCGGTGTGGGCAAGACCGTGAACATGATGGAACTCATCAACAACATCGCCAAGGGCCACGGTGGTCTGTCGGTGTTTGCCGGTGTGGGTGAACGTACCCGTGAAGGCAATGACTTCTATCACGAAATGTCGGATGCCGGCGTTGTGAACCAGGCCAACCTGAACGAATCCAAGGTTGCCATGGTTTACGGTCAGATGAACGAGCCTCCAGGAAACCGTCTGCGCGTGGCGCTGACCGGCCTGACCATGGCCGAAGCTTTCCGTGACGAAGGCAAGGACGTGCTGTTCTTCGTGGACAATATCTACCGCTACACACTGGCCGGTACCGAAGTGTCCGCTCTGCTGGGCCGTATGCCTTCCGCCGTGGGCTACCAGCCTACGCTGGCCGAAGAAATGGGTAAGCTGCAAGAGCGTATCACTTCGACCAAGGTTGGCTCGATCACTTCCATCCAGGCCGTTTACGTGCCAGCCGATGACTTGACCGACCCCTCGCCCGCCACGACCTTTGCTCACTTGGACTCCACCGTGGTGCTGTCCCGTGACATCGCTTCGCTGGGTATCTACCCCGCCGTGGACCCGCTGGACTCCACCAGCCGTCAGCTGGACCCCCAAGTGGTTGGCGAAGAGCACTACAAGGTGGCTCGCCAAGTGCAGGGCACGCTGCAGCGCTACAAGGAACTGCGCGACATCATCGCGATTCTGGGTATGGACGAGCTGGCTCCCGAAGACAAGCTGGTCGTGTCCCGCGCTCGTAAGATGCAGCGTTTCCTGTCGCAGCCTTTCCACGTGGCCGAAGTGTTCACCGGTGCTCCCGGCAAGTACGTTCCCCTGTCTGAAACCATCCGTGGCTTCAAGATGATCGTGAACGGCGAAGCCGACCACCTGCCCGAACAGGCTTTCTACATGGTTGGTACCATCGACGAAGCCTTCGAGAAGGCCAAGAAGCTGGCAGCCTAACGGACTTTCACCCCCTGAGCGGCTAACGCCGCTTCCCCCTCTCTCTTCGGGAGGGGGACAACGCCCTCGCTGCGGGGCGGCCCTTGCTCGGCGTCTCTGGCTTAGGGTGTGCAAGTTTCAGGACCAGTTTTAACCTTTTCCAAGGAGCAAAGATGAACACCATCCACGTTGATGTGGTCAGTGCCGAAGAGTCCATCTTCTCCGGTGAAGCGCGCTTTGTCGCCTTGCCCGGCGAAGCGGGCGAGCTGGGCATTTATCCCCGCCACACACCGCTGATCACCCGCATCAAGCCGGGTTCGGTGCGCATCGAAATGCCTGATGGCAGCGAAGAGTTCGTCTTCGTGGCCGGTGGCATTTTGGAAGTGCAACCCAACTGCGTGACCGTGCTGTCCGACACCGCCATTCGCGGCAAGGATCTGGACGACGAGAAGGCGCAAAAGGCCAAGGCTGCCGCCGAGGAAGCCCTGAAGAACGCCAAGGGCGAGCTGGATATCGCTCGTGCACAGTCCGAGCTGGCCGTCATGGCAGCTCAGATTGCCGCTCTGCGCAAGTATCGCCAGAAGCGTTGATGTCTGGTGCCCTGGAGCACCTGCATCAGCAAAGAAAAGCCACCGCATGCGGTGGCTTTTTCATGCCTGTTCATCCTTGAGGTTCAGGCGCATCGCACTTGATACCTCGGTGGACAAGGCCCGATGTTTCGGAGTGCTGCAGGGCTTAGCCGTTGCAGGCGGCCTGATAGCCGTAGACCACGGAGTTGTCCTTGGGGTCCACATGGCGCGATTTACGCACCACGGCCTTGCTGGGGTCTTCGCAGAGAGCGCGAATCTGGGCTTCGCACTTCTTGGGGTCATCTTCCTTGAGCTTGCAGCTCAGTGCGTAGTCGTATTCAGCCGGTGCCTCGGCGCCTCTGGGGCTGATGGAGGAGCAGGCGCTCAGTGCCAGGGCAGAGCTGATGACGGCCAGAGAGAACAGAGATTTCTGCATGTTTGAGTGCTTTCTTAAGAAAATACGGCTGACCCAAAACTAACACAGCCATGCGAGGGAAAAGGTTTTTTCTGGACGGGACCCGCCTGCTTTTTGCATCACCGGGCCTGTTTGCGGTGTCAAAAACAACAAAGGATGGAGATGCGCTACAGCGGTACCTTGACGCAATGGAATGACGAACGTGGCTTTGGCTGGATAGAGGCCGATGGCGGTGGCGAGCGCCTGTTTGTCCATATCAGTGCTTTTGAGCCGCGACCGCCCGCAGAGCAGCGTCCACAGCCCGGCCTGCGCCTGGAGTTTGCCGTCGGCCTGGAGCAGGGCAGAAAGCGTGCGCTTCAGGTCGCATGGCGCGCTGGCGGTTCATTGCCTCAGGCTCGCTCGTCTCCGGTGCGGCGCAACAGTCCGTCTGCAGGGCGTTTGCAGTCCTCGCGTGTAGCATCTCAGGGCTGGCATGCCTCCAGCGGCTTCAGCTATGGTGTGTTGCTGACCTGGCTGCTGCTGATGCTGGCCGCCACCGTGATCTGGGGCGTGCCGCGCATCCTATGGCTGGTCTATGCAGGCCTGAGCATGCTGACCTTCATGGCCTACTGGCAGGATAAATGGGCTGCCCAGAAGGGGCAGTGGCGCACGCCGGAAAAAACGCTGCAGACCATGGCGCTGGCCGGAGGCTGGCCCGGAGCGCTGCTGGCCCAGCAGTGGCTGCGCCACAAAAGCAGCAAGACCAGCTTTCAGCTGCAGTTCTGGCTCATGGTCCTGATCAATGTGGCGGCCGTGCTCTGGCTGTGTTCGCCCTACGGGCGACATGTGCTGGCCTGAGGCTTCTGCGGTCTGCCGCCGGCGCATGCGGCTGCAGAACCGGATCAGTGGTTGCGGCTCGGCAGATGCCTTTGGACCACGGGCGCGTCGGACAGGTTGCGCTGTGTGTTGGCTGCGGACTTGCGCGGAAAATGTGCCTGCAGCTGCCGGTTGACACGCTCCAGTGCCGAGAACAGCCCCACGCTGAAATGCCCACCCTGGAAGGCGGACTGCATATCGCTGATCAGCGTTTGCCATTGCTCGGCGTTCATGGTGCGGTCCAGGGCGCGGTCGGCCACGATCTCTATGGCATGGTCGGCCAGCAGCAGGTAGATGAGTGCACCATTGTTGTGCTCCGTGTCCCAGACATGGAGCTTGGCGAACTGCGAGAGCGCGCGCTGGCGCGCAGTGGCATCGCGCCAGATATAGCTCCAGGGCAGGCCGGCCTCGACGCAGATGCGGACCTGGCCGGTGTGGCCCAGCTCGCTTTTGGCGATCAGCAACTCCAGCTCCTTGAGCGTGGCAGGCGGCAAGGCCTTGCGCAGATGCCGTTCGGCCCAGCGGTGTCGCACCAGACGTGCCAGGCGTTGGAAGATATTTCTCATTTCACCAGTCCCCCGAGGCGCCACCGCCACCAAAGCTGCCGCCGCCACCGGAGCTGAAACCGCCTCCTCCCCCGCTGCCGCTGCTCCAGCCGCCGCCCCCGCCGGTACTGATATACGGTCCGCCTCCGCCACGCGAGAGGTTGGAGAGCAGGGTGAAGATCAGGCCCACCAAGCCAGCCACGCCTGCGATCAACAGGCTGGTGGTGATCACATAGGCGGCCGTCCCGGCAATGCCGCCAATGATCAGCGAACCCAGCACGCGGCCGAAGATGGCGCGGGCGACGGCAATCCCGACCGGAAAGCCGAAAAACAGCAGCGGAAGCAGAAAGTCCAGATTTTCGGACCAGGATGGTCCCGACTTGCGCGCCTCGGACTGCGGTGCGGGCAGCTTCTCGCCATGAATCAGCAGACCCATCTGCTCGATGGCGGTCGAGAGTCCGCCTGCATAGTCGTCGGCGCGAAAGCGGGGCTTCATGGCGCCATCGATGATGCGTGCGGCCTGGATGTCGGGGATGGCGCCTTCAAGCTTGCGCGCCACCTCGATGCGCATGCGCCTGTCGTTCTTGGCCACGACGATGAGAGAGCCGTCGCCTATGTCCTTGCGTCCCAGCCTCCAGTTGCTGGCCACGCGCCAGGCATAGGCGGCAATGTCTTCCGGGGCCGTGGTGGCGACCATGAGCACGGCTACCTGGGCACCGGTCTCGTCCTCCAGCTTCCTGAGCTGCTCGCTCAGGGACTGCAGATCGCCGGGGCTCAGCGTGCCGGTCTGGTCGATGACACGCGCTGTCAGCTCGGGCACGGGCTGCAGTTGAGCGCCTGCGCCGCCTTGCGCCCTGACCGGCAGCGCCGACAACAGCATGCTTGCAAAAAAAATAGCTGCAAGCGCTTTGTAGATAAGGGCTTGAGGCGATTTTTGCATGAATTTCAGGAGCGGTGCTCGCAATTACTTGCTGCCGGCAGGCGCTGCGGGTGTGGAGAAGTCAACGGCCGGTGGCTGGGAAATCTGGGCCTCGTTCTGCACCGTGAAGGTCGGTTTGACCTGGTAGCTGAATACCTTGGCCGTGATATTGGTGGGGAAGCTGCGCGCGAGCACGTTGTAGGCCTGCACCGTGCCTATGTATTCGTTGCGTGCCACGGTGATGCGATTTTCCGTGCCCTCCAGCGTCACACGCAGATCGCGGAAGGCCTGGTTGGCTTTGAGCTCGGGATAGCGTTCCGCCACCACCATCAGGCGCGAGAGCGCGCTGGAAATCTCGCCCTGAGCCTGCTGGAATTTGTTGAAGGCTTCGGGGTTGTTGATCAGCTCGGGCGTGGCCTGGATCGAGGTGGCCTTGGCGCGTGCTTCTATCACCCTGGTCAGGGTCTCCTGCTCAAAGTTGGCCTCGCCCTTGACCGTGGCGACAATGTTCGGGATCAGGTCCGAGCGGCGCTGGTACTGGTTCAGCACCTCGCTCCAGGCGGCCTTGGATTTTTCATCCAGACGCTGAAAGTCGTTATAGCCGCAGCCCGTGAGGGAGAGCATGGAGGCGGCGGTTGCGATTGCCAGAAGCCAGCGTTTCATGGGTGTTTCCATTCACGAAATTGAGACGGAAACCATAGCATAAGGGCTTGTCCGGTTCGTGTGTGTGCAAGGCCTGTCACCCTGTCCGCTGTCCGGCAGCGCTAGCATTGCAATCATGTCCACTGTTTCTCCACTCGATGCCCTGCGTGGCGCACAGCGTCCCGGCCCGAAAACTGCGGCCTTGCCGCGCCTGTTGCTGGCCGGGGCCACGGGGCCGCTGGGCAACGAGGTGCTCAGCCGCGTGGTTGGCGCACAGAACTACGCGCTGGTCCAGGTGCTGGCGCGCGAGCCTTATGTGCAGGGCCTGCGTGGCATGGAACTGCTCGCCCAGCAGTATGACGATGTGCGGCAATGGCCTGTGCAGAAGGCCGATGTGGGCCTCATCATGTTCGAGCCACCGCGTCCCTACTACCAGCGCGAGCGTGCCTTGTGGACGCCCCAGCCGGACCAGCTGCAGGCGCTGGCGCAATGGATGCTGCGCTGTGGCGTGAAGACGCTCGCCGTGGTGCTGCCCCACGATATGGGCAGTCTGCCCCATGCGCTGAAGCAGGGTCTGGCCAACCTCAATGAGCAAGGCGTGGCCGCGTTGGGTTTTGAGCGGCTGATTTTTGTGCGTTCGGCCAGGGAAGCGCACAAAGCCAGCGCCGGCCATTGGCTGCAGCGCACGGCAAAGACCATGCTGTCGGCGCTCAGCTATATGCTGCCGCAGGCGGAGCGCCCGGTGCGGGCCATGCATGTGGCCCGTCTGGTGGAGGCTGCCTTGCTCAAGGCGCCGCCGGGAATTCATGTGGCGCCGCCGGAGCTGGTCTGGCGCGCGGCGCAAAAGGATGGCCTGCAGTCCGAGCTGCGCAGCTGGCTGGGATCTTCATGAACTTCGAGCAGTTTCGTGCGCCCTGGTGGCAGCCGGGCGGTCATGTACAGACCATCTGGGCGGCACTCTGTGCCAGGGAAGCGCAGATTCCGGCATGGCGGCGTGAGCGCTGGGATACGCCCGACGGCGATTTCATCGATATCGATTTCTCAAGACATCCGGCAAGTGCAAGCGCTCCCACACTGGTGCTGTTTCATGGTCTGGAAGGCTCTTCCTCCAGCCACTACGCCAAGGCCCTGGCCCAGGTCTGCGCGCAGCGTGGCTGGCATCTGGCCGTACCGCATTTTCGCGGCTGTAGCGGCGAGCCCAATCGCCTGCTGCGCGCCTACCACTCCGGCGACTCGGACGAGGTGGACTGGATCTTGCGCCGGCTGCAGCAAGGCGCGAACGGCGGGTTGCTGGCCATGGGGGTCTCGCTGGGTGGCAATGCCCTGGCACGCTGGGCCGGAGTCCAGCGGCAGGCCGCGACAGAGCTCGTCAAGGGCGCTGCGGTGGTCTGTGCGCCGCTGGATCTGGTGGCCGGCGGCGTCAATCTGGGGCGCGGGCTGAACCGCTGGATCTACACCCCCATGTTCATGCGCACCCTGGTGCCCAAGGCGCTGGCCAAATGGCAGCAGTCGCCAGGTGTGTTCGACAGGTTGCGGCTGCAGCGCGCTCGTACCCTGCATGACTTCGACGATGTGTTTACCGGCCCGGTGCACGGCTTCAGGAATGCCGATGATTACTGGATCCGTGCCTCGGCAAAGCCGCTGCTCAAGCAGGTGGTCGTGCCTTTGCTGTTGCTCAATGCGCGCAACGACCCCTTTGTGCCGGCGCACAGCCTGCCCACGCCCGACGAGGTGAGCGCCTCGGTCCAGCTTTGGCAGCCGCCGCATGGCGGGCATGTGGGCTTTGCCAGCGGTGCCTGGCCGACCCATGTGCAGGCCATGCCGCTGGCGGTGACCGAGTGGTTGGAGCAGTGGCTCTGAGTGGCCGCCGAATAATCAGGAGATGAGTGATGGATGACATCGTGAAACAGGCCATGCTCAAGTGGCCCAATGTGCCGGCCTGCAGCGGCTGGCTGGGTCTGGATGCGCGCGGCCAGTGGTGGCTCAGGGACGAGCAGGCCCAGGCCTGCGGCGCGTTTGCCAGTGGCAAGCCCGGCTCCAGGGGCAATTTGCTGCAGCACGACAAGCTGGCCGAGTTCATCGGCCGCAACTATCTGGTCGAGGCAGATGGTCGCTGGTATTTTCAGAACGGCCCGCAGCGCGTGTATGTGGAGCTGGAGAGTGCGCCGTGGATATGGCGTCTGCGATACGCGGAGCATGGCTTGCAGTTGCACAGTCATACGGGCCAGGAGCTGGCTGCCGAACAGGTGCAGCAGGTGCTTCTGGACGAGCATGGCCGGCTGTTTCTGGCCCTGCCGCAAGGCCTGGGCATGGTGCACAGTCTGGACATGCTGGATGCCGCCAATGCGCTGGAGAGTGGCGCGCTGCCCGGGGCGCAGGAGATCGACAGCGCCTTGCTGCCGTTGCAGTTCGGTTTTGTGCCCAGTCCTGAGGGCTATCAAGTTTGATAGCTGCTTGCGCTTGTGTGTAAAAGGTTTGAGGCCAAAAATAACAAAACCGGCCAAAAGCCGGTTTTTGTGGGGCAGAGGGGCGCCTACTTGGCTGCATCCACCATGTACTGGATGGCGGCCTTGAAGTCTGCATCCGATGCGGTGGAGCCGCCCTTGGGAGGCATGGCACCCACGCCTTGGGTGGCCTTCTGCACCATATCGTCCATGCCCTTGGCAATGAAAGGTGCCCAGGCAGCCTTGTCGCCAAACTTGGGAGCACCGGCTACGCCGCTGGCGTGGCAGGCCATGCAGGTGGTGTTGTAGAGGTTCTTGCCTGCATCGGAGGCGGCGGCTGCTGCGGGTGCCGGGGCGGCTGCAGGTGCAGGTGCCGCTTCGGCGGCCGGGGCCGCAGCAGGAGCGGCTGCGGGGGCTGTAGCCGTTGCAGCGGGCGCATCGCCAGCGGCGGCGCCGCCGGCTGCGGGCTGGGGCTCGGGGAAGCTGCCTCCGGCCGCATTGGCCATATAGACCACGCCACGGGCAATTTCCGTGTCATTGAATTCGCCGCCACCCTGGGCCGCCATCGCACCCTTGCCTGCCAGGGCAGAGTGCACCAGCGTCTCTAGGCCCTGCTTGATGCGGGGACCCCAGGCCGCTGCATCCTGGAATTTGGGTGCGCCGACGGTGCCGGTCTCATGGCAGGCGGCGCATTGCGACTTGAAGACTTCCGCTCCGCCGCGCAGGGGGCGGTTGGCGTCGCGAATCTCCACGGTTCCCACTTTTTGCAGACGCATGGCCTTGGCCATTTCGGCATTGCCCGTGCCTGCACCCGGAGTGTCGGACGAGGTCACGAACTTGACCAGACCGATGATGACGAAGATGGGAACCACAA
This sequence comes from Comamonas sp. C24C, assembly GCF_053345995.1. Taxonomy (NCBI): domain Bacteria; kingdom Pseudomonadati; phylum Pseudomonadota; class Betaproteobacteria; order Burkholderiales; family Comamonadaceae; genus Comamonas; species Comamonas sp. C24C. The sequence goes on from NZ_JBKFBC010000019.1 coordinate 30,121, forward strand.
ACGAGAAGAAGACGGCAAGCAACAGCTGCTTGGGTTTTTTAATGGGGCCGGTATGGGCTTCTTCGTGGTGTTGCTCGCTCATGAAGTCCTCTGAGATCGTGGGATGGGGATGAACAAACCATTATAGAAGTGAGGGTTAAGAACACCAGTGCACGACGATCCGGGTTGACGGCTGCTGGATAAAGGAGTTGAGTTGGATCAACGTTGTGTCGGCAATTTGTGGCGGGTATGAAAAAAGGCGTCCGAAGACGCCTTGTGCGAGAGCCCAGAAAACGGCCTGTTTACTGGGCCGAGGTCGCCGCTGCGGGGCGG
>NZ_JBKFBC010000019.1:30603-38469 GCF_053345995.1 Comamonas sp. C24C
CAGCAGATCCAGATAGCTGGCGACGCCGTTGGTATAGCGCAGATCGGACAGCTTGTAGCGCACCTGCTCCGCCTCCAGCTGACGCGACTGGGCGTCGAGCTGTTCCTTGAGTGAGCGGCGATTCACCAGGGTGTCGGACACTTCGCGGAAAGCCGACTGGATGGAGCCTTCGTACTGCGCCACGGCAATCTTCTGGCTGGCTTCTGCAACCTGCAGATTGGCCCGATTGCGACCGGCATTGAAGATGGGCAGGTACAGCGAAGGCGCAATCGTGAAGGCGGCGGAATCCGACTTGAGCAGGTCGGAGATGTCGGAGCTTGCGAAACCTGCAGAGGCGGTCAGCGTGATGTTCGGGAAGAACAGCGCGCGTGCCGCGCCAATGCTGGCATTGGCGGCAATCATGCTTTGCTCGGCCTGGCGGATGTCGGGTCGGCGCAGCAGCAGGTCCGAGGGCAGGCCCGACGGCACATCGGCCAGGGCCGGCAGATCGCGCAGTTGCTTGCCTTGCATGCTGGTCAGCAGATCGCCAGGCAGAGTCTGGCCCACGAGCAGCGTCAGGGCGTTGACGTCGCGCTCGCGCTGGCCGGCCTGCTGGGCCAGGGTGGCGCGTGCGCTTTCGGTCAGCGACTGGGCCTGGCGGTAGTCCAGCTCGGAAGCCACGCCCGAGTCCAGGCGCAGCTTGGTCAGCTTTATGGACTGCTCGCGCGTGCCCAGGGTACGGCGGGAGATGGCCAGCAGCTCCTCGTCCGCCTGCAGATTCAGCCAGGTGTTGGCGACTGTTGCTATCAGGCTGATCTGGGCAGCCTTGCGGCCTTCCTCAGTCGCCAGATACTGGGCCAGGGCCTGCTGCTTGAGGCTGCCGATGCGGCCCCAGAAGTCAATTTCCCAACTGGGCATGGACAGACCCACCATGTACGAGTTGGCATAGCGGCCCGTAGTGGCGCTGGGCTGGCGGCTGGCGCTGCCTGCGACACCGAATTCCGGGAACTGGCCGGCACGCTGGATCTGGTACTGGGCCTGTGCCTTTTCGATGTTGAGCACGGCCACACGCAGGTCGCGGTTGTTTTCCAGCGCGAGCTGGATCACCTGCTGCAGGCGTGGGTCCGTGTAGAACTGCTGCCAGGGGATGTCGGCAGCAGCCGTGGCGCCAGCCTGCTCGTCGGTGGCCGAGTAGTGCTCGGCCACCGGAGCGGCAGGGCGCTCCAGCGTGGGGATGAAGGAGCAGCCGCTGGCCAGCAGCGCGCCGGCCAGTGCTACGGGTAGCAAGGTTTTATTCATGTTGGGAGCCTCCCTGCGCTGCAGAAGTTGCCGCCGGGGGAGTGGCGTTGGAGTCTTGCTTGGACTTCTTGCCAAACAGATTGAACACGGCCACAAAGAACACGGGCACCAGGAACACGGAGATCGGCGTGCCGATCACCATGCCCCAGAACACGCCCGTGCCGATTTCCTTCTGGCTGGCCGCGCTGGCGCCGGAGGCGATGTACAGCGGCACCACGCCCAGAATAAAGGCCAGCGAAGTCATCAGAATGGGACGGAAACGCAGGTGACCGGCCTCCAGCGCGGCCTCCAGTGCACTCTTGCCTTCCGCATGCAGGTCCTTGGCGAACTCCACGATCAGGATGGCGTTCTTGGCCGAGAGACCAATCACCGTGATCAGCGCCACCTGGAAGTAGATGTCGTTGGGCATGCCGCGCATCAGCATGCCGGCCACGGCGCCGAACACACCCAGAGGCACGACCAGCAACACGGACAGCGGAATGCTCCAGCTTTCATACAGCGCGGCCAGACACAGGAACACGGCCAGGATGGAGAACGCGTACAGCAGCATGGCCGAGGAGCCTGCCTTCTTCTCGTCCAGGGACTGGCCGGTCCACTCGTAGCCGAAGCCGTCGGGCAGTTCCTGGGCCAGCTTTTCCATTTCCTTCATGGCGTCGCCGCTGGTAAAGCCGGGTTTGGCCTGACCGGTGATGCTCATGGAGGGATAGCCGTTGTAGCGTGTCAGCTGCATGGGGCCGCTGATCCACTTGGCGTTGACCATGGTGGACAGTTCCACCAACTGGCCTTGCGCGTTGGGGACCGTCAGGCGCATCACGTCCTCGGGCTGCATGCGGCGTGCCGCATCGGCCTGGATGGTGACCCGCTGCATGAAGCCGTTGTTGGGGAAGTCCGTGGAGTTGGACGAGCCCAGGGCCGTTGCCAGTGTCGTGGCCAGGTCACCCATGCTCACGCGCTGGGCATAGACCGCATCGCGGTTGATGTCCACCTGCCATTGCGGTGCGTCGTCCACACCGTCAAAGCGCACGCCGGTCAGCACCGGGCTCTGGTTGGCCTTGGCGACGAGCTGATTGCGGGCTTCAAGCAGGGCGGCATGGCCCTTGGCGCCGCGGTCTTGCAGGCGGAAGGTGAAACCGTCACTGTTGCCCAGCTCCGAAATCGAAGGAGGGACCAGCGTGAAGATGAAACCATCGCGCAAGGCGGACATGGCGCCCATGGTGCGTCCGGCAAAGGATTTGGCATCCGAGCCAGCGCCAGTACGCTCGGACCAGTCCTTGAGCGTGGTGAACGCCAGGCCCACGTTCTGGCCCTGGCCCATGAAGCTGAAGCCCAGAATGCTCACGATGTGATCGGTTTCAGGCTGGCTCAGGGCGAACTTCTCCAGCTCCGCCATGGTGTTGCTGGTGCGCTCCAGGCTCGCGCCGGGAGGCAACTGGGCCAGCGAGATGACATAGCCCTGGTCCTCGGTAGGCAGGAAGGCCGTGGGCAGTCGCAGGAACATGAAGACCACGCCGGCGATCACCAGCAGGTAGACGATGAAGGCCTGTACGGAGCGCTTGACCACGCCGGACAGAGCCGCGGAGTAGCGCCTGGTGCCGGCTTCGAACTTGCGGTTGAACCAGTTGTAGAAGGGGCCGAGCAGGCCGGTCTTCTTGTCGTGCGCATGGCCCTTGGGGATGGGCTTGAGCATGGTGGCGCACAGCGCGGGAGTCAGTGTCAGCGCAAAGAAACCCGAGAAGAAGATCGAGATGGCCATCACCAGCGAGAACTGGCGATAGATGTTGCCGGTCGCGCCGGAGAACATGGCCAGAGGCAGGAACACGGTCACCAGAATCACGGTGATGCCGACCACGGCGCCCTGGATCTGTCCCATGGCCTTGATGGTGGCTTCCTTGGGCGGCAAGCCTTCCTCGGCCATGATGCGCTCGACGTTCTCCACCACCACGATGGCGTCGTCCACCACGATACCGATCACCAGCACCATGGCGAACATGGCCAGAATATTGATGGTCAGGCCGGCCACCAGCATCACGGCAAAGGTGCCGAGCAATGCGATGGGCACCACGATGGTCGGGATCAGGGTGTAGCGGATGTTCTGCAGGAAGATCAGCATCACGATGAACACCAGCACGATGGCTTCCAGCAGCGTGTGCACCACCTTCTCGATGGAGATCTTCACGAACTTGGAGGTGTCGTAGGGCGATGACCATTTCACGCCGGCAGGCAGGAAGGGCTCCATCTCCGCCATCTTGGCCTTGACCAGCTTGGCCGTCGCCATGGCGTTGGCGGTCGAGGTCAGCTGCACGGCCATTGCCACGGCGGGCTTGCCGTCCAGGCGCGACTCGAAGGCATAGCTTTCAATGCCCAGTTCGATGCGAGCCACGTCCTTGAGGCGCACGGTGGAGCCGTCGGAGTTGGAGCGCAACACCACTTCACCGAATTCCTCGGGGGTGCTCAGCTGACCGGGAACCACAATCGTGGCCGTGGTCGTGGTGCCGGGAGTGCTGGGCAGGTTGCCCAGAGCACCACCGGAGATCTGCTGGTTCTGTGCGGCAATCGCGGCATTGACGGAGGCAATCGACAGGCCAAAGCCCTGGAGCTTGGCCGGATCCACCCAGACGCGCATGGCACGACCCGAGGCAAACAGCTGTGCCTTGCCCACGCCATCCAGACGCTGGATTTCAGGCGCCACATTGCGGTTCACATAGTCGGCGATGTCGTCACGAGAGGTCTCCCCGGACTCGGCCTGGAAGGCCAGAATCATCAGGAAGTTGCTCATGGACTTGTCCACGCGCACGCCCAGGGCCTGAACCACCTGGGGCAGGCGAGGCAGCACACGCGAGAGGCGGTTTTGCACGTCCACCTGCGCCAGATCGGGGTTGGTGCCGGGTGCAAAGGTGACGGTCAGAGTGCCTTGACCGCCCGCAGGGGCGGAGGCTTCCATGTACATCAGACCCTGCGCGCCGTTGATTTCGCGCTCGATCAGTTGCAGGACGGAATCCGTCATGGTCTGTGACGTTGCGCCCGGGTAGGTTGCTGTCACGTTGATGGTGGGAGGTGCCACCGATGGGAACTGTGCCACCGGTAGCTTGGTGATGGAGATCACGCCCGCAATGATCACGAAAATCGCGATCACCCAGGCAAAGATCGGTCTGTGGATGAAAAACTTGGACATGGATCGTGCCTGTTACTTGGCTGCCTTGCCTTCGCCAGCACCTTCGGCTGGTGCGGCAGCTTTCTCTTGCGCTGGTGCAGCGGGGGCCGCAGCAGGGGGCTGTGCGGGGGCGCCGGCAGCTGCATTGTTGATCTCGACGGGCTTGACCTTCTTGGCTCCCATGCCCACCTTGATCAGGCCGTCCACCATGACTTTTTCTCCGGCTTTCAGGCCGGATGTGACGACCCAGTTAGTGCCGCTGGACTGGCTGATCTGAACGGGACGCGGCGCCACCGAGCCATCCTCGGCCACGATCATGACGAAGTTGCCTTTTTCGTTGCGGGTCACGGCCTGTTGCGGAATCAGCGCGGCGTTCTCGACCTGTGCCTGCTCCAGATGCACGCGCACATAGGTGCCGGGCAGCAGCAGTCCATCGGGATTGGGCAGTTCCGCGCGCACGCTGACCTGTCCGGTAGTCGGGTCCACGGTCAGGTCGGTGAACAGCAGCTTGCCAGTGTGTGCGTATTCCTTGCCATCGTCCAAATAGACGTGGACGCGCGCGGCGTTGTCACCTACCTTTGCCAACTTGCCGGAGCTGAGCGCTTCACGCATGCGCATGATGTCGGAAGAGGACTGGGTCAGGTTCACATACAGGGGGTTGACTTGCTGAATGGTCGCCAGCTGCGTGGCTTCGCCCTGGCCGACCAGTGCACCTTCCGTCACCAGAGCGCGGCCGATGCGCCCTGAGATGGGGGCCGTCACGCTGGCATAGCCCAGGTTGACGTTGGCATTGGTGACTGCCGCCTTGCCTGCGGCAACCTGTGCCAGGGCCGCCTTTTCGTTGGCGATGGCGGTGTCGTATTCCTGCTTGCTGATGGCATTGGCCTCCACCAGCGGCTTGTAGCGGCGGGCGGTGGCAGATGCCTGAGCCAGGTTGGCTTCGGCCTGCGCCAAGGTCGCCTGGGCGCTTTGCAGATTGGCCTTGTAGGGGGTGTTGTCGATCTCGAACAAGGCCTGGCCGGCCTTGACATCCGAGCCTTCGCGGAACAGGCGCTTTTGCACAATGCCGGCCGCGCGGGCACGCACCTGGGCAATGCGCGATGGCTCCAGGCGACCGGGCAGATCGGAGATCAGGGGCACGTTTTGCATGGATACCGTCACCACACCCACTTCGGGGGGCTGTGCCTGTGCGGCGGCCTGTGCCTTTTGGGCTTCCGCGTTTTTGTCACTGCATGCGACAAGGCCCAGTGCAGCAGCCAGGCTCAGGCCGATGACCATGGAGCGGGTGCCGGATGCGGCTGAATTGGACTGGTTGTCGGGAGCCTGGTGTGCTTCATACATCGGGTGCATGAACGTCCTTCCGGTTGACATTGTGAAAACGAAAAAGAGCGCATTCCTCAAGGGTGCGCTCGTTTGGGTGGAAACCCTAGATGGCTTCCTGCGTATCGGTGCTAAGGAAATTATACATACATGCATAAATGTATAATTGAAAACGTTGCGTAAAGCAGCTGTGAAAAGGTTTTTCCCGCGGCGAACGATCGCTGGCGGGTGAGGAAGAAGGTGAGTAATGGCTCGAAGAACCAAGGCTGAAGCGGATGAGACGCGCACCAAGCTGCTGGATGCGGCCGAAGAGGTGTTTTTCGAGAAAGGCGTGTCTCGTACATCTCTGGGCGATATTGCGCAGCGTGCGGGGGCTACACGCGGAGCGGTGTACTGGCACTTCAAGGACAAGATGGATGTCTTTGTTTCCATGCTTGGGCGCATATGCCTGCCTTTCGAAGAAATCTGTGACGACAGGTACGGCGACCTGTTGCCGTTAGAGCGTATTCGTCACTCCATCCTGTGTGTGTTCGAGAGTCTGGATGAGGATGAGCGCCGGCGCAAAGTGTTTGAAACAGCGCTCTTCAAGATGGAGTACGTGGGCGAACTTGCCGATGTGCGCTTGCAGCATATCGAAAGTTCAGGCTTTGCCCGGGAAAAATTTGCGCGTGATCTGGCGGCTGCCGCGGAAGGGCAGTCCCTGCGGTTGTCGGTATCCCCGGAAGAGGCGGCCCTTGGTTTGCACTCTCTTTTTGTCGGACTCATACATGGCTGGGTGTTGACCGAGGGAAGTTTCTCACTGGTCAAGGTTGGCTCGATGTCGGTGGATGTCTACTTGTCTGGTTTGGGATTTCGGGTGAATTTGTGATTTGGGTGTCCAAAGCCGTGCAATAATTGCGGCTGTTGAATTGTTGTTGGCCGTGCAAGCGGCCTGACGGATTCGCGGCTGTAGCTCAGTGGATAGAGTATTGGCCTCCGAAGCCAAGGGTCGTGGGTTCGATCCCCGCCAGCCGCGCCAGCATCGATCTTCGGCAAGAAAAAAGAAATTTCGAAATTTCTTTTTAAGCTGAAAATAGATGCTACAATTCAAGTCTCTTCGGAGGGGTGGCCGAGTGGTTAAAGGCAGCAGACTGTAAATCTGCCCGCTAACGCGTACACAGGTTCGAATCCTGTCCCCTCCACCAGTAATGGTTGAGAAGAGCGATTGCTAGAAATAGCAGTCACGTGCAGTAGTAAATCTGTGCGGGAGTAGTTCAATGGTAGAACCCTAGCCTTCCAAGCTAATGACGCGGGTTCGATTCCCGTCTCCCGCTCCAGTTTGCGAGCAAAGATTTTAGAGGTTGTTTTTGCAACTTCTTTGCCCATGTGGCTCAGTGGTAGAGCACTCCCTTGGTAAGGGAGAGGTCGCGGGTCCGATTCCCGCCATGGGCACCATTTTCTGGTGCGCTCGCTTGATAGGGTTGCGCCGAAATCCTCTTGCAGTGAATTAATTTTTTCGGAGTCGGAAAAATGGCAAAAGAAAAATTCGAGCGCACCAAGCCCCACGTGAACGTGGGCACCATCGGTCACGTTGACCACGGCAAGACCACCCTGACTGCTGCTATCGCTACCGTGCTGTCCAAGCACTTCGGCGGTGAAGCCAAGGACTACTCGCAGATCGACAACGCTCCCGAAGAAAAGGCTCGTGGCATCACGATCAACACTTCGCACGTTGAATACGAAACTGCCAACCGCCACTACGCTCACGTGGACTGCCCCGGCCACGCTGACTATGTGAAGAACATGATCACTGGTGCCGCTCAGATGGACGGCGCTATCCTGGTTTGCTCCGCTGCTGACGGCCCCATGCCCCAGACTCGCGAGCACATCCTGCTGTCGCGTCAGGTGGGCGTGCCCTACATCATCGTGTTCCTGAACAAGGCCGACATGGTGGACGACGAAGAGCTGCTGGAACTGGTCGAAATGGAAGTGCGCGAGCTACTGTCCAAGTACGACTTCCCAGGCGACGACACCCCCATCATCCGCGGCTCTGCCAAGCTGGCTCTGGAAGGCGACCAATCCGACAAGGGTGAACCCGCTATCCTGCGTCTGGCTGAAGCTCTGGACACCTACATCCC
>NZ_JBKFBC010000002.1:0-4029 GCF_053345995.1 Comamonas sp. C24C
GCTTTTTCTTTGTCTGGAACCCAAAGAAAAGGCCTTGTGACAAGGCCTTTGATCTTCTTTACTTGGGTGCCATGCGAATGGCGCCGTCCAGACGGATGACTTCTCCGTTGAGCATGTCGTTTTCCAGAATCTGCTTGACCAGCTTGGCGTAATCCTCCGGCTTGCCCAGACGGCTCGGGAAGGGCACGCTGGCGGCCAGCGCATCTTGCACTTCCTGGGGCATGGTGAACAGCATGGGAGTGCCGAAGATTCCGGGAGCAATCGTCATATTGCGGATGCCGCTGCGTGCCAGGTCGCGGGCAATGGGCAAGGTCATGCCAACCACGCCACCCTTGGAAGCCGAGTAGGCAGCCTGGCCGATCTGGCCGTCATAGGCCGCAACGCTGGCGGTGGAGATCAGAACACCGCGCTCGCCGGTAGGCTCTGGCTCATTCTTGCTCATGGCGTCCGCTGCCAGTCGAATCATGTTGAAGGTGCCGACCAGGTTGACCATGATGGTCTTGGTATAGACGGCCAGGCTGTGCGGGCCACTCTTGCCTACGGTCTTTTCGGCCGGTGCAATGCCGGCGCAGTTGATCAGGCCGGCGAGTTTGCCCAGGCTGGTGGCTTTGGCGACCACGGCCTGACCATCGGCCTCATTGCTGACATCGCAGCGCAGATAGACGCCGCCGATCTCGTTTGCCACGGCCTCGCCGCGCTCTGCATTCATGTCGGCAATCACGACCTTGCCGCCATTGGCGGCGAGCATGCGCGCCGTGCCTTCACCCAGGCCCGAAGCGCCACCGGTCACGATGAATACGCGATCCTGAATCTGCATGAACTGTCTCCTTGTTTGATGTCTGTTGACGTTGACGTAAACGTCAATTATGCACAGAGCGCAGGAGCTGGCGACCTGAGGAAAGCGCGCATAAAAAAAAGCCCAATCACGGGGATTGGGCTTTGAAGGGATCCATGAAACGGGGGTTTCAGGAGGATCCAAGGAGACAACTTGCGCAAGGTCGGCATTCACATCAATGCATGCCGACCTGACATGCTGGTGATTATAGGGTAAACCCTATGTCTTTGCCAAACATGTCAATAACCATGTGCTTAACGCTTGGCAGTGGTCGTGGCCTTGACAGCTTCGGTTGCTGTCTTGGTGGCCGCGTTGAAATTGGCTTCGGCCATGTCGGAGGCCTGCTTCACCGCCTTTTGCACGGATTCGAAAGCGTTGTTGGCGGCAGAGACGGCGCTCTTGACCATGGCCACAGCAGATTCGGAGCCGGCAGGCGCATTCTTGGTGGAATTGTCCAGCAGAGAGTTGAAGCTCTTGCGGGCTTCGGTGGACTGCACTTCCAGGGCCTTGTTGAATTCGCCGGCGGTGTTGCTGGCGATGTCATACAGATGGCGGCTGTAGGAAGCGGTCTTCTCAGCCAGAGGCTGGAACAGGCCGGCTTGCAGGGTCAGCAGTTCCTGGGCGTCCTTGACGCTGAGCACGGCTTGGGTGTGCTGGGCAGCTTCGGTCAGGGCGGCACGCGAAGCGGTGACGTTCAGTTCCACCAGCTTTTCCACGCCTTCGAAAGCTTTGCTGGTCAGGCCGAACAGCGTCTCGAAGTGGGCTTTTTGTGCGCTCAGGATTTGGTCGGGGGTCAGGCTCATGGCAATTCTCCAAAATTACGGATCTAACAAAGGGATCGGACCGGAGGAAACTTCTGCTCTGACATGACCGCTATCTCTGAGCCAGTCGTATGTTGCAGTGCAGCATGGGTGCATTGTGGAAGAGAATTTGTGCCAATGCAAGCTTTAATTTGTTGCGTTGCAGCAAAAAGATTAATGACTCTTTGTTTTCGATAAGTATTTGATTTTTAAAAACTTTGTTATGTCTGATAACTGACAAAGAAATGCATGAGTGTGCTTTTTTGTGCGTTGCATCATGCGTTGGCGAGCGTTGACTTCCAGGCCCTGTCGCGGTGGTGCTGGCGGCGCCTGGGCAGCTCTGCACAATGGCTGCATGACTGCATCGTTATCTCAAGGCAAACCTTTGCGCGCCCAGCCGCAGGCGCGTGACTCCTATCCCGTGTTCCGCGACATCAGCACCCGCTGGTCGGACAACGATGTCTACGGTCATGTGAACAACGTCATCTACTACAGCTGGTTTGATACTGCGGTCAATGCGTATCTGATAGAGCAGGGCGCGTTGGATATCCATGCAGGTCAGACAATTGGCTTGGTGATAGAGACTCAGTGCAATTACTTTGCCTCGCTGGCTTTCCCGCAAGCCGTGGAGGCGGGTATTCGCGTGGCACATCTGGGCAGCTCCAGCGTGCGCTACGAAGTCGGTCTGTTTGCCAAGGGCGCGAGCCAGTCGGCTGCCGCCGGGCATTTTGTGCATGTCTATGTCGACAGACAGACGCGTCGGCCTGTGCCCTTGCCCCAGCCGTTGCGTGCGGCGCTGCAGTCACTGCTGCGCGCAGAGTCGGTTGGCGAATAGCAAAAAAGATAGCTTCTTGCGTATGTCTGTCAAGCGTTCAAGAGTGATTTGAATGAGGTATCCGGCGGCGTTTGCAAAGCCGTCATCGGCAGGAAGCGCTTAGGGGCAGCGAATACGGTACTGGGTGTGGAATCGCCTACACTCGTCAGTCTCTGTTGAGGCTGGCTTAGCCTGTGTTTTGAGCCAGCCTTGTTCCATGACTGAACGGACCGCCAGGCCCACCGTCGTCCATGATCATCACCAGTCTGCTAGACACCGACCTGTACAAATTCACGATGATGCAGGTGGTGCTGCATCAGTTTCCGGGCGCGCAGGTGGAGTACCGCTTCAAATGCCGCAACCCTGGCGTGCAGCTGGCTCCGTACGTCAATGAAATTCGTGAAGAGATCCGCTCTCTGTGCAAGCTGCGCTTTCAGGATGCCGAGCTGGCCTATCTGAGTTCGCTGCGTTTCATCAAGAGCGATTTTGTCGATTTCCTGAGCCTGTTCCAGCTCAACGATAAATACATCACGGTCACGCCCCTGGCCAGCGGCGAGATCGACATCACCATCCAGGGCCCCTGGCTGCACACCATCCTGTTCGAGATCCCGGTGCTGGCCATCGTCAACGAGGTGTATTTCCGCAATACCCAGCCCGTGCCCAACTTCCTGGAAGGACGCAAGCGCCTGGACGAGAAGATCGAGTTGCTGCAGGCGCCTGGCCTGGAGTCGCTCAAGATTGCCGATTACGGCACTCGCAGGCGCTTTTCCAGGGCCTGGCATGAAGAGGTTCTGCGAGTGCTTTGTGCCAGACTGGGTCACTCGGGGACGGCGCGGGTCAACGGCCAGCGCAAGGGGCAACTGGCGGGCACCAGCAATGTGCTGTATGCGATGAAGCTGGGCCTGATTCCGCTGGGCACCTTGGCCCATGAATATCTGCAGGCCTGCCAGTCGCTGGGCCCACGTCTGCGTGACAGCCAGATCTTCGGCTTCGAGTCCTGGGCGCGCGAGTACAGGGGCGATCTGGGCATTGCGCTGTCCGACGTCTATGGCATGTCGGCCTTTCTGCGTGATTTCGATCTGTACTTCTGCAAGCTGTTTGACGGCGCGCGCCATGACAGCGGCGACCCGTTTGACTGGGGCGAGCGCCTGATCGCGCATTACAAGGCCAACAAGATCGATCCGCTGAGCAAGGTGCTGATCTTCAGCGACGGACTGACGATCCCCAAAACCATCGGGCTGTTCGAGCGCTTCAACGGTCGTTGCCAGCTGGCATTCGGTATCGGCACCAATCTGACCAATGATCTGGGTAATCCTCCCGAGCACGTGCCCTTGCAGATCGTGATCAAGATGACGCGCTGCAACGGCCAGCCGGTCGCCAAGCTCTCGGACACGCCGGGTAAAAGCATGTGCGACGATGAAAAATACTTGGCCTATCTGCGTCAGGTGTTCAGCATTGCGCCGCCGGAGTCGGTCGCACCGGCTTAAAAATCAAGAATCAGGGGCGGCAGCCGCGCCGGCTGCAGGGCCAGAAGCAGGGAGGATGGGCGTTTGATCAGCAAATCTTGGATGAAAGCCGCA
>NZ_JBKFBC010000002.1:4039-12238 GCF_053345995.1 Comamonas sp. C24C
TGGCGGTGGGCGCTGCGCGAGCCGCAGAGATCGATGGCGCGGCCATGTCCGTCGCCTGGGGCATACCGTTTGTGGGCATGTTGCTGTCGATTGCGCTGATGCCGCTGCTGCTGCCGCAATTCTGGCATCACCATTTCGGCAAGGTCACCGCCGGCTGGGCGCTGGCCTTCATGCTGCCTTTTGCCCTGGTTTACGGGCCGGGCGCAGCGGGCATGAATCTGGTGCATGCCCTGCTGGCCGAGTATCTGCCGTTCGTGATCCTGCTGACTGCCTTGTATACGGTGGCTGGCGGCATCTATGTGCGAGGCAATCTGCGCGGTTCACCGGGGCTGAATACCGCCATTTTGGCCATTGGAGCACTGCTGGCCAGCTTCATGGGTACGACAGGAGCTTCCATGCTGCTGATCCGCCCCTTGCTGCGCGCCAACGACAACCGCCGTCATCAGGCCCATGTGGTGGTGTTCTTCATCTTCATCGTCTCCAATGCCGGGGGTGCACTGACACCGCTCGGAGATCCGCCGCTGTTCCTGGGCTTTCTAAAGGGGGTGGACTTCTTCTGGACGGTGAGCCACATCTGGGGCCCGATGTTGTTCCTCACACTGGCGCTGCTCGCCGTCTTCTATGTGATAGATCACAGGCTGATGGGGCATAAGGGTGAGACCGATCTGCCGGATCCAACGCCCAGCATGGACGCGACCGGCGCTCAAAGCCGCCTGGGCTTTGAAGGCCGCGTGAACTTTGTGCTGCTGATGGTGGTGGTGGCTCTGGTGCTGGTCAGCGGCATCTGGCGCACTCCCGCTGGCTTCGAGATTGCCGGCACCCATGTCGGTCTGCCCGGTCTTGTGCGCGATCTGGGCCTGCTGGCCGTAGCGCTGCTGTCGCTCAAGCTCACGCCAGCCCGCGTGCACCGGGCCAACGAGTTCGGCTGGGGGCCCATGCAGGAAGTGGCCAAACTGTTCGCAGGTATCTTCCTGACCATCATCCCCGTCATTGCCATGCTCAAGGCGGGTGCCGAGGGGCCGTTCGGTGCCGTGGTACGAGCCGTTACCAATGCCGATGGCACGCCCAACCCGGCCATGTATTTCTGGGCCACGGGCCTGCTGTCTTCCTTCCTCGACAATGCTCCTACCTATCTGGTGTTCTTCAATACCGCAGGCGGTGATCCGGCGCATCTCATGACCGATATGGCGCTGACGCTGACAGCCATCTCCGCCGGTGCTGTTTTCATGGGCGCCAATACCTATATCGGCAATGCGCCCAATCTCATGGTCAAGGCGATTGCCGAAGATCGCGGCGTGAAGATGCCGGGCTTCTTCGGCTACATGCTCTGGTCGGTCTGCGTGCTGGTGCCGCTGCTGGTGCTGATCACCTGGATCTGGTTTCTATAGGCCGTGAAAGCGCGGCCTGGCAGTAGTGCTGCCATCACCCATCAATTGAAGAGGAAACAACGATGAGCAACAAGCCTCGCATTCTGATCGCCCGTGCCATTTCACCCGAGGTGGTGCAGCGGCTGCAGCAGCACTTTGAAGTGCAGTCCAATCAGGACGATGTGGTCTGGTCGCAAGCCGAGCTGGCACAGCAGTTGCAGGGCAAGGATGGCGTGCTGACCACGGGTTCGCAGCGCATCGATGCCGAGTTGCTGGCCGCCTGTCCGCAACTCAAGATCGTGGCCAATATGGCGGTGGGCTACAACAATTTCGACGTGCCCGCGATGACGGCCGCAGGCGTGCAGGGCACGAATGCCCCCGATGTACTGACAGAGACTACGGCCGATTTCGGCTTTGCGTTGCTGATGGCCACGGCGCGCCGCATTACCGAGAGCGAGCACTATCTGCGTGCCGGGCTCTGGAAGGACTGGCATTACGACCTGTTTGCCGGTGCCGAGGTGCATGGCAGCACGCTGGGCATTCTCGGCATGGGCCGCATCGGTCAGGCAATTGCGCGTCGTGCGGCCTACGGCTTCGGAATGGAGGTGATCTATCACAATCGCTCGCGTCTGGATGCTGGACTTGAAGCCGAGTGCAAGGCCAGCTATGTCGGCAAGCAGGAGTTGCTCGAACGTGCGGACCACCTGATGCTGGTGCTGCCGTTCACCCCCGAAAACCGCCACACCATAGGCGCGGCAGAAATAGCCCAGATGAAGCCCACGGCCACGCTGATCAATATCGCGCGCGGCGGCATCGTGGATGATGCGGCGCTGGCCCAGGCGCTGAAAGACGGACGCATTGCCGCAGCGGGGCTGGATGTGTTCGAAGGAGAGCCGGCCGTGCATCCCGAGCTGCTGACGGTGCCGAATGTGGTGCTGACACCCCATATCGCCAGTGCCACCAAGGGCACGCGTACGGCCATGGCTGGGCTGGCGGCGGACAATCTGACCTCCTTTCTGGCTGGTAAGGGGCCGTTGACACCCGTCAATCAGCTTGGCTGATGCGTCTCCATTAGGTCGGCTCTCGTCACATCAGTTTGAGGGCGGATGCGTGATCTGAGTGCTTTTTCGGCTTTGATAATTTCTGCCCGCATGGCGTGTGAACGCGCAGCGGGCTTTTCTTATTTCAAGCGAGACAGCAATGCCTTTTATCCGCACCAGCGTCCACAAGGACACCACGCCCGCCCAGCGCCAGGCCATCGTCAATGGGATTCATCAGGCCCTGATCGATGGCATCGGCATGCCTGCCGATGAGTTGTTCAACATGGTCGATGACTATGACGAGCAGAAGTTCTTCTTCAGCCGCACCTTCAACGGCTACCAGCGCTCGGACCGTGTGGTGGTGGTGGAGATCACCATGCGTCGTGGCCGCAGCGATGCCATGAAGCGTTCCCTCTACGCCCATATCGCCGCCAATCTGGAAAAAGATGCGGGTGTGGCCCCCAACGATGTGTTCATTTTCACGCACGAAAACGACTATTCCGACTGGTCGGTGGGCGGTGGCAAGTTCGCCATGGCCATTGCCCAGCAGGTCGGCCCCGACGCCTGATTCCTGCATCAACCGATTGCAGCCTCGCTGTCGCCAAGGCTGCAACCGGGAGCAGCACTTTTGTCTGCATTGGATTTTTCGTGGCTCTGAGGACTGATAATTTGCCTGCGCGCTAGTGCTTGCAAACTTCAGTCTGCAATGCTGGCTGCGAGTTTTCGATGTAAAAAAGCCTGAAGCGCTTTGCTGGAAAGCGCTTCTAGCTATGAAAACAAGAGTGAGAAAGGCGTGGCAAGACGGTGACTACGTGGTGGCTTGGGTTGGCGGCGGTGGCCGCATTGATGGTGGCCCTGCTTCTGGTGCTGCTGTGGTGGCTGCAGGGGCTGCGCCGTCAGACGGAGCTGGCTCTTGGCCCTGATGCGATGAGGCTGCAAGCCCAGCTGCTACAGGGATTGCAGGCGCTGGATGTCAGGCTGCAGCAACTGGAGCGCAGCAGCCAGAGCACCCAGATGACGGTGGCCAAGAGTGATGGCGCCTTGGACCGTGTCACCCAGCATGTGCAGACCCATCTGGCCCAGACCCAGCAGGATGCGCTGGCCGCGCGGCGCGAGCAGACGGCGACACTAGCGTCCTTTCGTGAAGAAGTTGCCCAGCTTGCGCAGCGGCTGACGGCCGACAGCCAGCAAGCGCGCGCGGCACTGACCCAAAGCAGTGCAGAGCAGGCCGTCCATGTCCAGCAGCGCTTCGAGGCACTGGCGGAGACCACACGTGGCACGCTGGACTCGCTCAAGGGTGATATCCAGCACCAGCTCACGCATATGAGTACCAATATGGGTGCTGCGCTCAAGGATCAGCTGGGCAGCAATGGCGAGCAGCTGCGTCATCAGTTTGCCGTGTTGCAGGACGCGGTGAGCCAGCAGCTGGCTGCACTGACGCAGGGCCAGCAGACCACGGCCGAGCAGCTGCGTGCAACGCTCAACGAGCGCCTGGCCACGATTCAGAGCGACAACGCCCTCAAGCTCGACGAGATGCGCCGCACCGTCGATGAAAAACTGCATGCCACGCTGGAGCAGCGTCTGGGGGAATCCTTCAAGCTGGTCAGCGACCGGCTGGAGCAGGTGCACAAGGGTCTGGGCGAGATGCAGACCCTGGCGGGCAGCGTGGGCGATCTGAAGCGCGTGATGACCAATGTGAAGTCGCGTGGCACCTGGGGCGAGCTGCAGCTGGGCAGCATCATCGACAATGTGCTCACGCCCGAGCAGTACGCCAGAAACGTCAAGACCGTGCCTGACAGCGATGAGCTGGTCGAGTTCGCCATCCGGCTGCCGGGGCGCAACGACGAGCAGCCTGTATGGCTGCCCATCGATGCCAAATATCCGGTCGAGCATTACCAGCGCCTGCAGGATGCGCAGGACAGCGCAGATCGTGTGGCCATTGTCGCGGCGGGCAATGCCTTCGAGACATCGATTCGCGGCGAGGCCAAAAAGATCGCGAGCAAGTACATCGCGCCGCCGCACACCACGGACTTCGCTGTCATGTATCTGCCCACCGAGGGCCTGTTCGCCGAAGTGCTGCGCCGTCCGGGCCTGGTCGAGGCGCTGCAGAACGAGCATCGCATCGTGATTACCGGTCCCGCGAATCTGGCCGCCATGCTCAGCAGCCTGCAGATGGGCTTCAAGACGCTGGCGATCGAGAAGCGCTCCTCCGAAGTCTGGGGCGTGCTCGGTCAGGTCAAGACCGAGTTCGGCAAGTTCGGCGAAGTGGTGGAGGCCACGCGCAAGTCCATCGATGCCGCTGCGCGCAAGTTCGATCAGGTGGGTGTGCGCACGCGCGCCATTCAGCGCCATTTGCGCAATGTGCAGGAGCTGCCGAATGAAGCCGGGCAGGAGCAGCCTCTGTTTCCAGCCACATCGCCTGGAGGCGATCAGACAGCCAGCGAGGACGAAGAATGAATGCGGCCCTGCTGCGCCTGATCCTTGCGCAAGTCTGTATCCACGGCACCATGACCGGAATGCGCATGGCCACGCCGCTTTTGGCGCTCAAGGAGGGCTATAGCGCAGCCGCGGTCGGCATGCTGCTGGCGCTGTTCGCGTTGACCCAGGTGTTTCTGTCGCTGCCCGCGGGCCGCTATGCGGACCGTCACGGGCTCAAGCGCCCGCTCATCATCAGTGTGGTGGCTGCATGTTCCGGAGCGGGAGTGGCCGTGCTGTTCCCGATCTATCCGGTGCTGTGCCTGAGCGCTTTGCTGACGGGCGGCGCAGCCGGCATGGCGCTCATCGCCCTGCAGCGCCATGTGGGGCGCATGGCACACAACAAGGACGAGTTGCGCAAGGTCTTTAGCTGGCTGGCGATTGGCCCGGCCATTTCCAACTTTCTGGGACCGTTTGCGGCCGGGCTGCTGATCGACTATGCAGGCGGAGAAGCGGCCAGCACGACGGGCTTCAGGGCCGCCTTCCTGCTGCTGACCCTGATGCCTCTGGCGGCCTGGTTCTGGGCGAGAACGGTGCAGGAGCTGCCGGCGCTGCAGACCGAGAGCGCGAACCAGAAGGCAACGGCCTGGGACCTGGTGCAGAACCGGGGCTTCAGGCGCTTGTTGCTGCTGAACTGGGCGCTTTCCTCTTGCTGGGATGTGCATACCTTTGTCGTGCCCATTCTGGGTCACGAACGCGGACTGCCTGCCTCGGTGATCGGCAGCATCCTGGGTGCTTTTGCGATCGCTGCGGCCGTGATCCGCCTTTTGATGCCCATCATCACGCGCCATATGGCCGAATCGCAAGTGGTGCTGGGCGCCATGGTTGCCGCATACGCCCTGTTCATCGCCTACCCCTTCATGCCCGGTGCCTGGAGCATGGGCGCCTGTTCGGTCTTGCTGGGCGTGGTACTGGGATCGGTGCAACCCATGGTGATGAGCATGATTCATCAGATCACGCCACCCGAGCGCCATGGCGAGGCGCTGGGATTGCGCATGATGGCCATCAACGGCTCCAGCGTGCTGATGCCGGTGCTGTTCGGCTCGCTCGGCACGGTGGTTGGTGTCTCGGCCCTGTTCTGGGCGGTGGGGGCGCTGGTCGGCGTGTCCTCGCGCCTGCCCTGGCTGATCGGCAAGCAGGATATGCCGTCTGATGAGTGGGGTGGCCATTAAACAGGCCGGCTGCTTGCATTAAAAAAGAGCGCCCTGGGCGCTCTTTTGTCTTCTGGAAGTGCGTTTACAGCTCTTCGACCCTGCGCGCCGGATAGCTGTCCCAGCTCTGGCAGCCGGGGCAATGCCAGAAATGGGTGCGGGCTTCAAAGCCGCAGGCTGCGCAGCGGTAGCGGGTCAGGGGCTTGGTGGCATGGTTCAGCGCCTTCTGCACGGTGGCATGGTACTGCTCTTCGGTCAGGGTCTCGCCTTCCAGCCATTGGGCGGCCGCCACCAGGGACGACTCATGCTCCAGATGCTGGACCAGGCGCTGGCGGCCGGGCGCTGCCGCATCGCCGCTTTTCTGGTCCAGGGCGACCAGTGCCTGCAGCAGATCCAGCGAGGGTGCTTGCGCATAGTGCTTGAGCAGCAGATCGCGAGCCTCGGCGAGCGCGCCCGTTGCTTCGGCCACTTCCACCAGCAGGCTGGCGGCCAGGGGCAGGGCTGCGGGGCTGTTCTGCGCCAGAGCCTGAAGGCTGGATAAAGCCTGCACGGACCGGCCCTGGCGATGCTGGAGCTGGGCCAGCTCCAGTCGGGGGCGCGGAGCTTGCGGAGCCGTCTCCAGGGCCTGCTGCAGCTGCGCAAAAGCCTTGTCGAGCTGGCCATGGGCCACCTGAGATTGCGCATCTTCGCAAAGATAGTGGGCCAGGCGGGTGCTGAAGTCTCCCTGGCCTGCGGCCTGCATCTTGCGCACGATGGCCGCTGCCTGGGCCCAGTCGCGAGAGCGCTCGTAAATGGCCAGCAGTGCCAGGCGTGCCTCGCCTTCGTACTGCGTGCCTTCCAGGCGGTTCAGAGCCTCCTCGGCGCGGTCCAGCAGACCTGCCTTGAGAAAGTCCTGTGCCAGTGCATGCTGGGCACGGTCCCGGTCGGGGCGGGTGAGGTCGGCGCGGCTGAGCAGATGCTCGTGGACGCGCACCGCACGGTTGTATTCGCCGCGGCGGCGAAACAGATTGCCCAGGGCAAAGTGCAGCTCGGTGGTATCGGGGTCGTTCTGTACGGCCTCGATAAAGGCATCGATGGCCTTGTCCTGCTGCTCGTTGAGCAGAAAGTTCAGGCCCTTGAAATACGCCTTGGGAGCCTGGCGGTTGTCGGCGCGCACCTGGCGCAAATCCCAGCGGGAGGCCAGCCAGCCCAGCACAAAGGCTGCAGGCAGGCCCAGCAAAATCCAAGTCAGGTTAAATTCCATGCACGTCGCCCGGCGCAATGATCGAAGAAGAGTTCTGTTCCTTCACCGCAGGTGCTGCACTGGTGGCATTGGCTGCGGTGTTCGGTGCCTGTTGAGTGGCCTGTGCTTCGCGCGCTGCGCTGCGATGCTTGAGCCAGCGTGGCACCATGCCCAGCACTCCGACAAAAAGGCCCAGCGCAAAAGCTGCCAGAACCACCAGCACCAGAGGTGCGGTCCAGGCCGTGCCAAAGAAGAAATGCACGGTGGCGTCTTGCTGGTTGTTGAGTGCGAATGCGAACAGAGTGAAAAAAATGGCTGCCTTGAGCAGCCACAGCAGGTATTTCATGCTTCCCTTTATGCGCCTTGTGTGACGGGAAGATTTTAGGCCAGCCTATGCGTGGACTGGCAAACGGCGGCATGCTCAGCCCTGATTGGGCTGTCGGTGCCTAAGGACTTCAGGCGGTCTGAGGCTGCTGGGCAGCGGAGTCGTCGGCCTTGAGATTGTCCACGGCTTCGCGCAGGGCCTTGCCGGGCTTGAAATGAGGAACGCGCTTGGAAGGAACCTGAACGGACTCGCCCGAGCGGGGGTTGCGGCCTATGCGGGGCTGGCGGTGATTGATGGCAAAGCTGCCAAAGCCGCGAATTTCGATACGGTGACCGCGCACCAGGGCATCGCTGACAGCATCCAGAATGGTTTTGACGGCCTGCTCGGCATCACGTTGGTTGAGTTGGCCAAATTGGGCGGCAAGTTCTTCGACGAGATCGGATCGGGTCATCGGGTAGCGGAGGCTCTAGGTTGAAAACAACAACGGGCGCACAGGGCGCCCGTTGTCTTTGACGCTTGGCGGTCAGCCAGGCGAGCTGGCTGACCGGCTGATGCAAGATTTACTTGTCAGCGTCCAGCTTGGCGCGCAGCAGAGCGCCCAGGCTGGTGGTACCAGCGT
>NZ_JBKFBC010000002.1:12314-245252 GCF_053345995.1 Comamonas sp. C24C
CTGAGCCGACAGGGAAGCCATGGCGACTTGCTGTTCAGCGTGATCCTTTTGCTTGATGGACAGCTGGATGTTGCGGCTCTTGCGATCCACGTTCACCACCACGGCAGTCACTTCGTCGCCTTCCTTCAGGACGGAACGAGCATCTTCCACGCGGTCTTGCGAGATTTCGGAAGCGCGCAGGTAGCCGATGATGTCTTCGCCCAGGTCGATTTCAGCGCCCTTGGCGTCCACAGTCTTGACCTTGCCGGTCACAACTTGGCCCTTGTCGTTCACGGTCACGAAGGTCGTGAAGGGATCGCTGTCCAGTTGCTTGATGCCCAGGGAGATGCGCTCGCGCTCAACGTCCACGGCCAGCACGATGGCTTCGACTTCTTGACCCTTCTTGTAGTTACGAACGGCGGCTTCGCCGGCTTCGTTCCACGACAGGTCAGACAGGTGCACCAGGCCGTCGATACCGGCAGCCAGACCCACGAACACGCCGAAGTCGGTGATGGACTTGATGGGGCCCTTCACGCGGTCGCCGCGCTTGGTGTTCTGGGCGAATTCTTGCCAGGGGTTAGCCTTGCACTGCTTCATGCCCAGGGAGATGCGACGCTTGTCTTCGTCGATTTCCAGAACCATGACTTCCACTTCGTCGCCCAGGGACACGAGCTTGGTGGGAGCAATGTTCTTGTTGGTCCAGTCCATTTCGGAAACGTGCACCAGGCCTTCGATGCCGGGTTCCAGTTCCACGAATGCGCCGTAGTCAGCAATGTTGGTGACCTTGCCGAACAGACGGGTAGCGGAGGGGTAGCGGCGAGCCACGCCCATCCAGGGATCGTCGCCCATTTGCTTCAGACCCAGGGACACGCGGTTCTTTTCGGTGTCGAACTTCAGGATCTTGGCAGTGATTTCCTGGCCAGCAGTCACCACTTCGGAGGGGTGACGCACACGGCGCCATGCCATGTCGGTGATGTGCAGCAGGCCGTCGATACCGCCCAGGTCCACGAACGCACCGTATTCGGTGATGTTCTTGACCACGCCCTGAACGATAGCGCCTTCCTTCAGGGTTTCCATCAGCTTGGCGCGCTCTTCGCCCATGGAGGCTTCCACCACAGCGCGGCGCGACAGCACCACGTTGTTGCGCTTGCGATCCAGCTTGATGACCTTGAATTCCAGGGTCTTGTTTTCGTAGGGGGTCAGGTCCTTGATAGGACGTGTGTCGATCAGCGAACCGGGCAGGAAAGCGCGGATGCCGTTGACCAGAACGGTCAGGCCGCCCTTGACCTTGCCGGAGGTGGTGCCGGTCACGAATTCGCCGGATTCCAGAGCCTTTTCCAGCGACAGCCAGGAAGCCAGACGCTTGGCGGTGTCACGGGACAGGATGGTGTCGCCGTAGCCGTTTTCGATGGAGCCGATGGCCACGGACACGAAGTCACCCACTTGGACTTCGACTTCGCCCTGGTCGTTCTTGAACTCGTCGAGGGGCACGTAGGCTTCCGACTTCAGGCCGGCGTTCACCACCACGAAGTTGTGCTCAACGCGCACGACTTCAGCGGTGATAACTTCGCCAGGACGCATTTCGGTGCGTGTCAACGACTCTTCAAAAAGGGCGGCAAAAGATTCAGACATGTAGTTCCTTGCCCGCAACCAGGTTTCCGTCGGCACCATTGCCAAGCGTTTTTAAGACTGATTGCGGAGGTTGTGGGTTTGGGCCCACGGGGTTAAAGGTTAACAACCTTGCTGCCGGTTCGCGGTCTGCGAAAGCCTGGTATCAAGGGCCAACAAGCCAGATGCGGGGCTGCCCCGAAAACTTCAAGCTGAAGTCTCAAGAGCGGCCAAACGGCTGGCGTTCCTGCCACCACGACAGCACCTGGGCAACCACTTCTTCAATGGTCATCTCGGAGCTGTCGAGCTGCAAAGAATCCTCGGCGGGCTTGAGCGGAGCGGTGGCGCGATTCATGTCGCGCGCGTCTCTTGCCTCAAGGTCTGCCAAAAGGGTGGACATATTAGCTGAAATTCCTTTGGAAATCAACTGTTTATATCGGCGCTCCGCGCGGCACTGGGCAGACGCCCACAAATAGACCTTGAGCGGAGCGTGGGGGAAGATGACCGTACCCATGTCGCGGCCGTCGGCCACCAGTCCCGGCAGGGCCTGGAAGGACAGCTGCAGATCCACCAGCGCGGTGCGTACGGCGGGCAGGGCCGATACGCGCGAGGCGTTCATGCCGGCTTCTTCGCTGCGAATGGCCAGGCTGATGTCCTCGTCGCCGAGCCAGACACGCTGCTGCGCATCGAAGCGTACCGGCATGTCCAGCGTCATTTCGGCAATGGTTTCCTCGTTCGACTCGTCAAGCGTCATGCCGGCGCGCGATGCGGCCAGGCCGGTGATGCGATACAGCGCGCCGGAGTCCAGCAACTGGTAGCCCAGGGCCCTGGCGACTTCTGCGGCAATCGTGCCCTTGCCGGAGGCCGTGGGCCCGTCGATGCAGATCACGGGAATGTGCTCGCGCTCGGCTTCGCTGACGGAGAACAGTGCCTCGAAATAGTCGGGAAAGGTCTTGGCCACGCATTTGGGATCTTCGATGCGCACGGGCAGCTTGGCCGGGTTGAAGGCCGCCAGAGAGAAGCACATGGCGACGCGGTGGTCGTCATAGGTGTGGATGCTGGCTGCTTTCCAGGCGGCCTTGCCGGCCGGGGGAGTGATGCGGATGTAGTCCGCACCTTCTTCCACCGAGGCGCCGAGCTTGCGCAGCTCGATCGCCATGGCGGCAATGCGGTCGGTTTCCTTGACGCGCCAGCTGGCGATGTTGCGCAGCGTGGTCACGCCGTCGGCATACAGCGCCATGGTGCCCAGCGTCATGGCAGCGTCGGGAATATGGTTGCAATCGAGGTCGATGGCTTTCAGAGGCCAGCTGCCACGGCTGACCTGCAGCCAGTTGGGGCCGCTTTCGATCTTTGCGCCCATGGCCTGGGCGGCTTCGATGAAGCGGATATCGCCCTGAATCGAATCCTGGCCCACACCCAGAATGCGGATGCTCTTGGGCTGCGGCGCGTTGTCGGCATCGGCGTCATCGGTGGTGCCGGTGGCAATCGCGCCCAGCGCGATGAAATAGCTGGCCGACGAGGCGTCGGCCTCCACATGGATGGCGCCGGGCGACTGGTAGCGGCTGCCTGCCGGGATCACAAAGCGCTGCCAGTTGTCGTTTTTCACGGCAATGCCGAAGCGCGCCAGCAGCTCCAGCGTGATGTGGATATAGGGCCTGGAGATCAGCTCGCCCACCACTTCGATGGTGATGTCGCGCTGTGCCCCGGGGACATTGGCCAGCAGGGGCAGGGCCATCAGCAGCGAGGTCAGGAACTGGCTGGAGACATCGCCGCGCACCTTGATGGATTCACTGCCCAGCTGGCTGAAGTCGGGCTGGCCGATCTTCAGGGGCGGAAAGCCTTCGTCCTTCAGATAGTCGATCTTGCAGCCCAGTTGGCGCAGCGCGTCGACCAGGTCGCCGATCGGGCGTTCGTACATCCGGGGCACGCCGGTCATCTCGAAGTCGCCGCCCAGCACCGACAGCGCTGCGGTCAGCGGGCGCATGGCCGTGCCGGCATTGCCCAGGAACAGCGTGGCCGCAGTGCCGGCCGGCAGCTGACCGCCGATGCCGGTGACCTCAATGGCCTGGCCGGGGGTGACGACGTCCGGGCTGATGCTGCAACCCAGCTGCTTGAGTCCGGCCAGCATGACGCGGGTGTCGTCCGAATCCAGCAGGTCGTGAATGGTGGTGGTGCCTTGGCTCAGTGCGGCCAGCAGCAGCACGCGATTGGAGATGCTCTTGGAGCCGGGCAGGCTGACGGTGCCGTTGGCGGAGTCTAGTGCGGGCAGATCCAGAAATTCGGTGGTGAACATAAAACTCTCGTAACCCCTGCGCAGCCTGGCTGCTTCGACACCGGGCGGCGCGGCGGGCGTTGCCCGGTGTCTGTGGCGGTTGGGTGAATAGATCGACGCCGCTAGTTTAAGAGCCTCGCTTGCCGCCCATGGTCCATTCGGCGCGCGCGGCGCTTGCCAGGGTCAGGCGGTCCTGCAGGCCCTGGCCGTCGTTGGCCTGCATCAGCCCTTCGAGCTGCTCAAGCGCCTGGCGGAACTGGCGCGACTGGGCCAGCACCTGATCGCGGTTGGCCAGCAGCACATCGCGCCAGAGCTTGGGGTCGCCCGCACCGATGCGCGTGAAATCGCGAAAGCCAGGTCCGGCCAGTGCCAGCATATCGTCGGCACCGGGCTGGTTCAGCACGCTTTGCATCATGGCAAATGCCAGCAGATGGGGTAGGTGGCTGACGGTGGCGAGTGCGCTGTCATGGGCCTCGGGCGACATGGCGGTGACCTTGCATCCCAGGGCCAGCCACAGTGCCTGGGCCTTGGCCAGATGAGCGGTCAGCGTGCGCTCCGTCGGGGTCAGCACGACCTGTGCGCCCTGGTAGAGCTTGACATCGGCGTGTTCCACGCCGGCCACTTCCTTGCCGGTGATGGGGTGGGCGGGCACAAAGCTGCCGATCTGGTCGCGCAGCGCCGAACGTGCGGCCTGCACCACATCGACCTTGGTGGAGCCTACGTCCATGATCATCATCTGGGGCGTGACCAGATGCTTGATGGACTTGAGTGTGGCCTCGGTGGCCGCCACGGGCACGGCCAGCAGCACCAGATCGGCGCCGGCCACCGCCAGCAGGGCGGAAGGGGCCTCCACGTCGATCACGCCCATCTGGCGGGCGCGCTCGGTGGTCGAGGGCGATTTGCTGTAGCCCACCACGCGCTTGACCAAGCCGGCTTTCTTGAGAGCCAGGGCGAAGGAGCCGCCCATCAATCCGCAGCCGATCAAGCCGAGCTGCTCGAACGGCTGCAATTCCTGAGTCGCCATCACTTGCTCACCGGGTAGGTGCCCAGCACCTTGTAGAACGCGCACAGGCCCTGCAGCTCCTGCAGGGCGGCGGCCACATTGGCCTGGGCCGGGTGGCCTTCGATGTCGATGTAGAAGTAGTACTCCCATTGACCGGTGCGGGCCGGGCGCGACTCGAAGCGCGTCATCGAGACGCCGTGCTTTTTCAGCGGCACCAGCAGGTCATGCACGGCACCGGCCGTGTTGGGCACCGAGACCACCAGGCTGGTGCAGTCGCTGCCGCTGGGGGCGGCTGTGGCCAGCGTGTGCGGCAGGCAGATGACGGCAAAACGCGTGCGGTTGTAGGCATCGTCCTGGATCGCGTGGCTGACGATGTGCAGGCCGAACTGCTGGGCGGCGCGCTCACCGGCAATGCCGGCCCAGTTGGGATGCAGGGCCGCCAGGCGCGCGCCTTCGGCATTGCTCTCCACGGGGCGGCGTTCGGCATGGGGCAGATGCTTGGACAGCCAGCCCTGGCACTGGGCCAGAGCCTGGGGGTGGGCGGCCACGACTTCGATGCCGTCCAGCGTATTGCTGGTGCGCATCAGGTTGTGGCGGATCAGCATGCTGACCTCGCCCACCACATGGCAGGGCGTGTGCAGGAACATGTCCAGCGAGCGCGTGACCACGCCCTCGTTGGAGTTCTCCACGCCCACCACGCCGTACTGGGCGCTGCCGGCGGCCGTGGCATGAAAGACTTCCTCGAAGCTGTTGCAGTACATCAGGTCGGCCGCGCCGCCGAAGTACTGGATCGCCGCTTCCTCGCAGAAGGTGCCGGCAGGGCCGAGCACGGCCACGCGCTGGGGGGATTCCAGTGCCAGGCAGGCCGACATGATCTCGCGCCAGATGGCTGCCACATGCGCGCCCTTGAGCGGGCCGGGGTTGTTGGACTTGATCTTCTCGATCACCTGGGCCACGCGGTCCGGGCGGAAGAAGGCCGAGCCTTCCTGCTTCTTGAGCTCGCCCACCTGCTCGGCCACATGGGCGCGCTGGTTGACCAGCTCCAGCAACTGGCGGTCCAGGGAGTCGATCTGGTTGCGCAGCGACAACAGCTCGGGGCTGGCTTGGGGTTCTTGGCTCATGAATCTCTCAAATTTCGTAGCTGCTGGCGCAAGTTGCACAAGGATTTCAGACCAAAACCTTGGTGAAATACTTGCAGATAAAGCGCTGGCAGCTCATCTTTTTACAAGGCTAAAGGCAGGCTCAGGCCTGACGTTGCTCGAAGTCCCGCATGTAGTCGACCAGCGCCTGCACGCCTTCGATGGGCATGGCGTTGTAGATGCTGGCGCGCATGCCGCCCACGGACTTGTGGCCCTTGAGCTGCAGCAGACCGGCTTGCTTGGCGCCGGCCAGGAAGGCGTCGTTGCGCGACTCATCATGAAGGAAGAACGGAATGTTCATGCGCGAGCGGCAGTTCGCAGCCACCTTGTTCACGTAGAACGAGGACTGGTCCACATAGTCATAGAACAGCTTGGCCTTGGCGATGTTGCGCGCTTCCATGGCTGCCACGCCGCTGAGGCCGCCTTCCGTCTGGCGCTTGAGCCACTGGAAGGTCAGGCCGGCCATGTAGATGCCCCAGGTGGGAGGCGTGTTGTACATGCTGCCGTTGTCGGCCACGATTTTGTAATCAAACGCCGAGGGGCAGACGGGCAGGGCATGGCCCAGCAGGTCTTCGCGCACGATGACGATGGTCAGGCCCGCGGGGCCGATGTTCTTCTGCGCGCCGCCAAAGGCCAGGCCCACGCGGCTCCAGTCGATGGAGCGCGAGGCCACGTGCGAGGAAAAGTCGATGACCAGGGGTGCATCCGAGCCCAGGGCCTGGAGGTCGGGCAGCTCGTGGAACTCCACGCCGTGAATGGTCTCGTTGCTGCAGATGTGCACATAGCTGGCGCCGCGGCTCAGATTCCAGCTGCTGGCGGCGGGAATCGTGGTGTAGTTGCTGTCCTTGGCGCTGGCGGCCACATTGGCATCGCTGGCGTACTTGGCGGCTTCCTTGGCTGATTTCTGGCTCCAGCTGCCGGTCACCACAAAGTCCACCACGCCGGCGCGCGACAGATTCATGGGCACGATGGCGTTTTCGGCAATGCCGCCGCCCTGCATGAACAGGATCTTGAAGTGGGCGGGCACGGCCAGCAGCTCGCGCAGATCGGCTTCGGCGGCTTCGTAGATGCTGATGAATTCCTTGCCGCGGTGGCTCATTTCCATTACCCCCATGCCGGAGCCGTGCCAGTCCAGCATTTCGGCGGCTGCGGTCTGCAGCACTTCTTCAGGGATGGCGGCGGGGCCTGCGGAGAAGTTAAAAGGGCGGTTCATCAGATTTACGCTCAAAACATGTGAAAGCGCTTGTCTAGCTTGCGCTTTCAGCTATCAAAACATTGGGCCACGGGCATGGATCATGCCTGTGGCGTCCGGTCCGTATCGGGGCAGCCCGGGGCTGGCCGATCAGGATGCGTCGCCGGACTCGGCTGCGCCTTCGGCGGCGGCGCTGCCGGAGTCTTTGGCTTCGCCATCCTCGCCGGCATTGTCGTTGGCATCATTTTCGACGATGCGCTGCAGGCCGATGAGCTTGGCACCTGCGTCCAGATTGATCAGCGTCACGCCCTGTGTGGCACGGCCCAGTTCGCGGATTTCCGCCACCCGGGTACGCACCAGCACGCCGGTGTCGGTGATCAGCATGATCTCGTCCTCGGGCGCCACCAGGGTGGCGGCCACGACCTTGCCGTTGCGCTCGGACTGCTGGATTGCAATCATGCCCTTGGTGCCGCGGCCGTGGCGCGTGTATTCGCTGATGGCCGTGCGCTTGCCGTAGCCGTTTTCGGTGGCGGTCAGCACGCTTTGCGAACCCGCCGCCACATTGCCCGTGCCGTCGTCGGCCTCGGCAACCAGCATGGCGATCACGTTCTGATGCTCTTCGATGTTCATGCCGCGCACGCCGCGCGCATTGCGGCCCATGGGGCGCACATCGTTCTCGTCAAAGCGCACGGCCTTGCCGCCGTCGCTGAACAGCATCACGTCATGCTTGCCATCGGTCAGCGCTGCGCCGATCAGGTAGTCGCCCTCGTCCAGGCCCACGGCAATGATGCCGGCCTTGCGCGGGTTGCTGAACTCGGTCAGCGCCGTCTTCTTGACGGTGCCCATGCTGGTGGCCATGAAGACGAA
This sequence comes from Comamonas sp. C24C, assembly GCF_053345995.1. Taxonomy (NCBI): domain Bacteria; kingdom Pseudomonadati; phylum Pseudomonadota; class Betaproteobacteria; order Burkholderiales; family Comamonadaceae; genus Comamonas; species Comamonas sp. C24C. The sequence continues at coordinate 20,375 of NZ_JBKFBC010000002.1, forward strand.
GTGATCTTCGGGGAAGCTGCGGTTTTCGCCAGTCAGCGGCAGCACCACGTTGATCTTCTCGCCGTCCTGCAGCGGGAACATGTTGACGATGGGGCGACCGCGCGAGCCGCGCGAGCCCGATGGCACTTCCCAGACCTTGAGCCAGTACATGCGGCCGCGGTTGGAGAAGCACAGCAGATAGTCGTGCGTGTTGGCGATGAAGAGCTGGTCGATCCAGTCGTCTTCCTTGGTAGCCGTGGCCTGCTTGCCGCGGCCGCCGCGCTTTTGCGAGCGGTACTCGGACAGGGGCTGGCTCTTGATGTAGCCGGTGTGCGAGAGCGTCACCACCATATCGGTGGGTGTGATCAGATCTTCGGTGGACAGGTCTTGCGCGCTGTACTCCACGGTGGAGCGGCGCTCGCCCTTCTTGGACTGACCGAACTCGGCCTTCACGGTGTTGAGTTCTTCGCCAATGATGATGGAGACGCGCTCGGGCTTGGCCAGGATGTCCAGCAGGTCTTCGATGACCGCCATGATGTCCTTGTACTCGGCCACGATCTTGTCTTGCTCCAGACCGGTCAGGCGCTGTAGACGCATCTGCAGAATTTCCTGGGCCTGGGTTTCGGACAGGCGGTACTGGCCGTTTTGCTGCATGCCGAATTCGACTTCCAGGCCCTCGGGGCGATAGTCGTCGGCATTGACCACGCCGCCGTCGGTACGCGTGCGGGTGAGCATCTCGCGCACCAGCTTGCTGTCCCAGGATTTTTCCATCAGGGCCGCCTTGGCCACGGGAGGTGTGGGAGCGTTGCGGATGATGGCGATGAAGTCGTCGATATTGGCCAGCGCGACAGCCAGACCTTCCAGCACATGGCCGCGGTCACGCGCCTTGCGCAGCTCGAACACGGTGCGGCGGGTCACCACTTCGCGGCGGTGCTCCAGGAAGACCTGGATCAGATCCTTCAGATTGCAGAGCTTGGGCTGGCCGTTGACCAGGGCCACCATGTTCATGCCGAAGGTGTCTTGCAGCTGGGTCAGCTTGTAGAGGTTGTTGAGCACCACCTCGGGCACTTCGCCGCGCTTCAATTCGATCACCAGGCGCATGCCGGACTTGTCCGATTCGTCCTGGATATGACTGATGCCCTCGATCTTCTTCTCGTGCACCAGCTCGGCCATGCGCTCCTGCAGCGTCTTTTTGTTGACCTGGTAGGGCAGCTCGTCAACGATGATGGACTGGCGCTGGCCACGATCGATGTCTTCGAAATGGCACTTGGCACGCATCACCACGCGGCCACGGCCTGTGCGATAGCCTTCCTTGACGCCGTTGATGCCGTAGATGATGCCGGCCGTGGGGAAGTCGGGCGCGGGAATGATCTCCATCAGCTCGTCGATGGAAGCTTCGGGGTTCTGCAGCAAATGCAGGCAGCCGTCCACCACCTCATTGAGGTTGTGCGGCGGGATATTCGTGGCCATGCCCACGGCAATACCCGAGGAGCCGTTGACCAGCAGGTTAGGCAGGCGGCTTGGCAGCACCAGTGGCTCGCTCTCGGAGCCGTCGTAGTTGGGGCCGAAGTCCACGGTCTCCTTGTCGATGTCGCCCAGCATTTCATGAGCGATCTTGGAGAGGCGGATTTCCGTGTAACGCATGGCGGCGGCGCTGTCGCCATCCACCGAGCCGAAGTTGCCCTGACCATCGACCAGCATGTGGCGCAGCGAGAAGTCCTGCGCCATACGCACGATGGTGTCGTAGACCGCGCTGTCGCCGTGAGGGTGGTACTTACCGATCACGTCACCGACGATACGCGCCGATTTCTTGTAGGGGCGGTTCCAGTCGTTATTGAGTTCGTGCATGGCGTACAGAACGCGGCGGTGCACGGGCTTGAGGCCATCACGCGCATCAGGAAGCGCCCGGCCCACGATCACGCTCATGGCGTAATCGAGATAACTGCGACGCATCTCCTCTTCAAGGCTGATGGGCAGAGTTTCTTTAGCAAACTGGGTCATGTCTAGTGATACTTTGACGGCTGGAAAACAGTCATTTTAGGTCGAATGCCGTGTGGCAGCAGAGCAACATAACTGAGGAATTACATAGCTGTCCTACTTGTTGGTGCCTAGTTGACAACACTCTTGCATGTTACGTATGGCACAATCATTTCAACGTTTTTGGTGATGGTCACTGATGACGTCCACAGATTCGCAGCCCTGCTGCGGCTTTTTCCCCAAGAGGAGAACCATGAAGAAACTGAACAAAGTGGCGATGTTGTTTGCCTCTGCTGCCCTCGTGACAGCCGCTGGCGCACAAGTGAAGGCTGCTGACGGTGGCAAGACTATCGACAACTGGCAAAACGGCACCAGCGAACTGGTGTGGAAGAACGGCACGAACGAACTGTGCTGGCGCGATGCCAACTGGACTCCTGCTACTGCCGCTGTTGATTGCGACGGTGCTCTGAAGGCCCAGGTCACTGCAGCTCCTGCTCCCGCCGTTGTGCCTCCCGCTCCTGTGGCTCCCCAGCCTGCAGTGGCATCCAAGGTTACCTACTCTGCTGACGCTTTCTTCGACTTCGACAAGTCCGTGCTGAAGCCCGCAGGCAAGGCCAAGCTGGATGACCTGACCGGCAAGATCAAGGACATCAACCTGGAAGTCATCATCGCCGTGGGTCACACCGACTCCATCGGTTCCGATGCTTACAACCAGAAGCTGTCGGTGCGTCGCGCTGAAGCTGTGAAGGCTTACCTGGTGTCCAAGGGCATCGAAAAGAGCCGCGTGTACACCGAAGGCAAGGGCAAGAAGCAACCCGTGGCAAGCAACGCCACTGCTGCTGGTCGCGCTCAAAACCGTCGCGTGGAAATCGAAGTTGTGGGCACCAAGGCTGCTCAGTAATCTTTCGATTGCTACACAAAAAAGCCCCGGTAACGGGGCTTTTTTTATGCCCGATCCATCGTGGTAATCGCGGACAATGGCGGCATGAGCAACACTATCAATGCCGACCCGGCAGAACTGGAAAAATTCTCCAGCCTGGCCCATCGCTGGTGGGATCCCGAGAGTGAATTCAAGCCACTGCATCAGATCAACCCCCTGAGACTGGACTGGATCAACGCCCAGGCACCCCTGGCGAACCAGCGTGTGCTGGATGTGGGTTGTGGCGGAGGCATTCTGGCGGACTCCATGGCGCGCAAAGGGGCCAAGGTGGTGGGTATCGACCTGGCAACCAAGGCTTTGCGCGTGGCGCAGTTGCATGCTCTGGAAACGGGCACGCCCAATATTCAATACCATGAGGTCAGCGTCGAGCAGCTGGCGCAAGAGCAGCCGGCCAGTTTTGATGTGGTGACCTGCATGGAAATGCTCGAGCATGTGCCCGATCCCGCATCCATCGTGCGGGCCTGTGCTCAGTTGGTCAAACCTGGTGGCTGGGTGTTCTTTTCCACCATCAACCGCAATGCCAAGGCATTTGCGCTGGCGATCGTGGCTGCTGAATACATGCTCAAGATGATCCCCAAGGGTACGCATGAATACGCCAAGCTGCTGCGCCCCAGCGAGCTGGCTCGCTTTGCGCGCGAGGCAGGCCTGGATGCCCAGGGCAGCAAGGGCATGGAGCACAACCCGATCTCGGGACGTTACTGGCTCAGCAATGACACCTCGGTCAATTACATGCTGGCAACACGCCGCCCTCAGGAGTGACAGTCATGTGGAAACATGTGAGAGCCGTCCTTTTTGATCTGGATGGCACCTTGATCGACAGCGCTCCCGATCTGGGGGCAGCCGCAGACAAAATGCGCGTGGATCGCGGCATGCCTTCGCTGCCGCTCAATGCCTATCGCCATATGGCTGGAGCCGGCGCACGCGGAATGCTGGGCATTGCGTTTGGCATGACGCCAGAGTCTGCAGGCTTTGCGGAAATGCGCGAGGAGTTCTTTCGCAATTACGAGCAATGCATGACCGAGCGCACCTATGCTTTCGAGGGTGTGCCGGAGCTGATCCGGGCTTTGGAGGCTGGCCCGTTGCTGTGGGGTGTGGTGACCAATAAGTCCATGCGTTTCACTGACCCATTGACGCGTCAGATGCCCCTGTTTGCTCAGGCGGCGGCCGTGGTGAGCGGGGACACGACGCCGCATTCCAAGCCCCACCCTGAGCCCCTGTTTGAGGCCGCGCGACGTATGCAGATTGCTCCCGAGCATTGCATCTATGTCGGAGATGATGAGCGTGATATCCAGGCGGGTGCTGCAGCGGGTATGAAAACGGTGGCAGCACGTTACGGCTACCTGGGTTCAACCGCAGATACTGCCCATTGGGGTGCCGATGCCCATATCAATTCACCACTTGAGCTGTTGAAGTTGCTGGGATGAGGCTAGAATAGGTGCCTAAGGGGCTGTCCTGGTTTCGACGTGGGTTCGGGGCCGGTGCGGTGCATGTCGAGCTTGAGTGATGCTCGTAAATCTCCATTCAAAAAACTAACTGCAAACGACGAACGTTTCGCACTCGCCGCTTAATCCGGTGAGCCTTGCAACAGCACGCTAGTGGGCTGGGCAAGGGGGTAGCAATACCTCCCGGCTGCAAGGGAATTTACATTAGCTGGCTGGATACCGGGCTTCTTGGTATTTGGCGAGATTTAAGGAAGCTGGCTACCCAGACAGCGTGTGCCTGCGGGGTTTGGGTGGCGAGATTTAAAACAGAGCACTAAACATGTAGATCTGTCCGGCGAAGGCTTACGGACGCGGGTTCAATTCCCGCCAGCTCCACCATCCACCTGTACAAAGGGGTTCAATGAAGTTCATTGAACCCCTTTTTCTTTTTGTAAATCAATGGCTTACGGTCTAGTGCTATCCAACGGCGTCTAACCACTGCCAAGAGCATGCCGGGGAACAAGCCGGGGAACAAACGGGGTAAAGTACAAATTCCTGGGGATTGTTCCCCGTTTTTTGTAGTTTTCCCTCTGTAGAGCTCCTGATGCTGACCGAAAAAGAATGCAAGAACGCTACTTGTCCGCCCGACAAAAAAAGAACACGTTTCACTGATGCTGCGGGTCTGTACCTGGAGGTAAGTCCCAAGGGGTCTAAGCGTTGGTTTTTGAAAACTTACGGGGATGGGAAGGAGAGTCGCTTGGCACTTGGCTCATATCCAAACGTGAGCTTGTCAGCCGCCCGTTTAGCCAGAGATCGAGTGAAGGTGGATAAGGCAGAAGGCATTGACCCAATTGAAGCTCGACGCCAAGCAAAAAAGAAGACTGAGGCAGTAGAGCCTGGCTCCACGTTCAAGGCTATTGCTGATGACTGGTTCGGAAAACAACGAAAAATGTGGAGCGAAACCCATGCGGATCGCTGCTATCGACAGTTAGAGCGTGATCTTTTTCCTTGGTTGGGAGGCATGGGATTAAAAGAAATAAAAGCCCCAAAGCTGCTAGATGCAATTCGTGTCATTGAAAAGCGAGGTGCTTTTGAGACGGCGAGCCGTGCTTTGATGCTTTGTAGCCAGATCTGGCGCTATGCAGCCGCTATAGGTGTTATTGAGCGTGATATCACTGCTGATCTAAAAGGCGCATTAACACCTTACAGAGGAAAGCACTTTGGCGCAATAGTTGACCCAAAGGAGTTTGGAAAGCTACTTTTGGCTATAGATAACTATCACGGTGGAGTTGTCGTTAAATCTGCATTAAGGCTCGCACCTTTAGTCTTTCAACGACCTGGAGAGCTTCGCGGGGCAAGATGGGATGAAATTAATTTTGAGGCATCGACCTGGACAATTCCTGCTCAAAGAATGAAGCGTGGTCTACATGGCAAAGAGTATGGTGATCCTCATGTCGTTCCACTATCCAAGCAGGCTTTAGAAATTTTTAACTTCCTTCATCTTTACACCGGAGTAGGTGATTTTTGCTTTCCATCACCAAAAAGCAAAGATAGGCCTATTTCAGAAAATAGTGTAAGAACTGCTCTTTTATCGCTTGGCTATACTTCAGACCGGCATACGTGGCATGGATTTAGAGCTTCAGCAAGAACTATGCTTGATGAGCAGCTTGAAGTGGATATTCTTGTTATTGAGGCGCAACTTGCTCATGCTGTAAAAGATGCTAATGGCAGAGCTTACAACAGAACAAAATACTTAAAGCAAAGAACTGAAATGATGCAGCTTTGGGCTGACTATATCGATGTTTTGAGGGGGAGGTGAGTTTTGAAGATTAAAAACGTATACCAAAAACTAAATGACTGCTTTGAAGGTCATCAAAGTAGATTGTTTGATCTAGAGATTGAGAGTTATAGGTTGAAACTTAAATTCCTCTTTGAATCATACATGTCACTGTCTTCAAGAGTTAGGATAGGAGAGAAAGGTATTGCTGCTTTTGATAGGGAAATATCTGAAATAGAAAGATTTGAAGTTTTTATTTTATTTTTTAACTCTTTTTCTAAATCATTATTAAAAAATGGTAATAAATTAAAGTTAAGAGTTTTTTGGAGTGAATTTAATTTCGTTGAGAAAATTTTAATAGTATTTAATGATGATTTGAATGATATTGATGTTGATTCATTATGCGAAAAGTTTTCGTTTATTAAATTTCACCCATGTTTTAAGTTTTCGAAGCTTCTGGATGTTGGTTTTGAGGGGTTATTGAAGTTTCTATCAAATGCAAATTACAAGAAAAATGAGAGAAATTTCTTTAAAGGACTAGAAGAAGGGAAAAAGAAAATTTCTCAATCTTTGATTGAAGGAGTGGCGGTTCATGAAAAGCTTTTGATCGTTCCGTTGGATGTGATGGTGAAATCTGAAGAGGCTGATTTGGATGCTTTAAAAAACGATGTGGATCTGTTTATTAGAAAAATAAAATTTGATAAAAGATTTGGAATGAACTTGATTTCATACTTCATTAAGATTCAAACAAGAAGTTTATTCATTAATGATTACTCAATTCCTGTTGCAAAGTTGGCTTTGGTTTTTTCATTTAAAGGAGGTAGATTTAAATATTTTAATTTTGAATTAAGCAATTTTTGCTTGCAGGAGAATTTTTCTTCAGTTGTATTTGAGTCCAAGTCTATAAGCCATGTTGATGCTTCAAGTGGTTTTAATGCGTTTGTTTTATCTTCATTAAATTTTGAAAATTTAAAAATATGGTCTGAGAAGTTCCTCTTTGATAGGAATTTCTGCTCTGCGACTAGTAAAAAATTTTTTAATCATTATTAAATTTTGAGAAATAAAAAACTTCTAATTTTTGAAAAAGTTAAGTAGTTTTTATAGGTATTTTGTATGATTTTCCTATGTATCAACTAGTTCATCACCAATCATGAAAAAGATGTGTTGCTTTCTGATTGGCAGTGGACAGTGTTTGATTGAATAGGGCTTTCAATGGGCGTTGTGGATTTTTTACTTCGTGACAGATGTTTTGTCACGAAGGTCTCACGTTGAGCTCTTTGGATGACTTGCCATCCCTGATGGTCAGAATCCTTGAAGAGAAATGGCTAAAAAACCTTATGTGCTTTTGCGCATGGATGATTTATGTGAAAAATTGCAGCTGTCTAGGGCAACGTTATATAACTTGATGAGGGAAAATTCAAAGTACTACGATCCAAGTTTTCCAAAACATATAAAACTTACTTCCAATTCGGTTGCTTGGATTGAAGATCAGATTGACGAGTGGATTGAGTCCAAGATGAGTGCTGCTCAGTTATCTTGAGGACCTAACTTGCCAGCCATGCGCTGGCTTTGTTTTTTCAGAAAACTTGTGTGAATGACTGGTGATTCTGATCAGTTTTTCTGATTTAAAACATGAAGTATTTTGGGGGCTTATGTTATTTAATTTAATAATAAAGATAACTTAAAGAATAGTAAATCATCTAACTGATGACATATACCCAAGCAACCATCCCGTGAAGAGGATTGCTTGTGTAATGAAGGAACGAAGAGATCTAATCTCACCATCTTAGCTTGACCCTAAGGTGGTCAAGCTTCTGAGTGCTGTATGAAGTTTGAAATTGAGAAAAGCTCTCTTGAGTTGGAAACTCTACTCTATGAGCTGCAGATAGCTTCCTGGGTGAAGCTGGCTGATGAGATCGCTAGAAGAATCTACTCTTCTTTGCAGTTGAGTTTGAAGCTAAGGCTCAGTAGGAAGTTGAGAGTTTTGCTTCAAGCCTTAGATCGTGAACTTCCTAGCTCTGTTGATGCATTCTTCAAAGAGACGATTGGCAAGGTCTATACATCGCAGACTGTGTTTAATGCTCTTTTGGAAAGTAGGGTGGAGTGTAAGTGCGAAGCTAACTTTGCAAGAGTGTTTTTTTATAACTTAATGAAGAGGATTGGATCTAAGGGGTTTCACAACGCCTATCAAGAGGAAGATAAGATCCACAAGCGTAGGGCAGAGTCTTTGTATGGCTATATTTCTGATTTAAAAATAGCTCATAGCAAGATCATGATTGTGAGGCTTGACCTTTACTACCATCAAGAACTTATTCAGTCAATAATATCTCAGCAAAACGTCGTAGCTGATTGGAGTCGACTGCTTGCTTTTGCACGCAAGATCTATAAAGGGAATTTTCTTGGCTATGCGATGAAGGTTGAGTTTGGTAATGATAGAGGAGTTCATGTTCACTCTATCTTTATCATGAACGGATCAAACCTCGAGCGTGATGTGAAGGTAGCAAGGAGGCTTGGTCATCACTGGGTCAAAGATGTTGTCCCAGGGATCGGCAGATACTTCAACTGTAACGAGAAGACGCATCGGGAAAAGTACAAGTGGAGGGCGGTAGGTACTTTTACAAAGATGGATGAAGAGTTCCGGAATGGCGTGAAGGCCATGTCTGCTTACGTCACTAAGCCTGATCCACTTCCGCGTCTAGTGGTTCATGGGTTAAAGAAGAAATTTCGTAAAGGAGAACTCAACGAAAGGCAAAAAGAGCGTGTGAGGCGTCGTAATAGGCTTTAAAAGCAACGCTTGATGCAGATGCAGGGATGTAGTGGGTAAGGTCATTGCTCTTTAGGCGAGAGCAATGACCTGCAGCGAAGTGGAAGTACCACGTTGGACTAATGAGCTGTCCTGTACGTTTAGTTGTTCGGCTGCATTGCTGCGATTGCTGTCGACCGCAATGTCTACCTCTTGCGCTGCTCTGGGCCAGAAAGCGGACGCTCAAATCAAGCTTCTTGAAGAGTATTTAGGCGCCCAGCGATATGGCGCTGCTCCTGCTAGTGGATCGACTTCCGGCAAGTTCGGCGCAGCATCTGACGGTGTCGGATCTCATCCCTGCGCTTCTTGGAGCGTTGGCGCGATTTCCGAGACGCATTGCAATCACCCCAGTGCTGAGTCAGCGGTGCTCCTGTAACTCTTCATGGATCCAAGAAAACTCAATACTTCTTTCAGTGTGAGCTTCAATGGGTTAGCCATAAAGCATGGCTAACCAATGTTCTGATACGCTTGTAAGCAAAAGCGACTGTCGGAGGTGTATGACTGGACTCTTCGTCGAGCAGCGTGGGCTATGCGAGAGGGCCGGCGCCTTCCAAACGTGCTAGTTAGTAAGACGAAAAAGCCCTTCCGGTATTTAGCTACGCATCGTCTGTGAAAACTACAACAGGAGCGCTTCTTGGCCAAGTCTCTTATCAAGGTAATGCTGTCTAGCCGGTGTATGGACGCTTTTCCTGCAGGTAGCAAGACCAATCTGACTGACCTGCGAAGGGAACTGAAAAAGGAGATCGAATCAGCCGAGGTGCTGGGGCGAAAGCTCTTTGAAGTCTGGATCAACGAAGACGCACCGCCGGCCGAGGGCGCACAAGATAGCTGGGATGCCTGTCTGCAAGCCGTGCGCGAGTGTGATGTGCTTATCGTGCTATCCAACGGCAATGCAGGCTGGGCCGCAGGCGACCAGGACATCGGAATCTGCCACGCGGAATACATGGAGGGTCTTCGTTCTGCGCAAGCCAAGGTGCGCCTGGTGGCATTACCGACAGTGGTCGACGCTCAGGGCTCTGCAGGCGAGCGCAACCGGCGCTTTCAGGACTATCTCTCGCGGCAGAGCGCCTTCCGGGGCGGTGAGGTGAAGACCGCCGCCGATGCCAAAAAACGCGTGTTCGAGGCTCTCTCGGATGCCGTGGTTTCGCTGACGCAACGGGGCGTACAGGCTGCCGCGTCGACGCGTTTCGATGTCGGCGCCGCCCTGGACTGGACCCGGCTCGACTTCCGTCAGCGAAAAATGGCTATGGAGTCAACGCTTAAAACAGCCTTGGGCGGTCTCAAGGGCGCTAAAGCGGTGGACGGCGGTGTGGTAGTCAATCTGGATGGCAAGGACGTAGCGGTAGTCGTTCACGCAATTCCAGCCTCGTTCAGTGTGGCTGCGGCGCGCGAGCTGGTGGGGCGGCCCTTCCTGGAAGATCACCAACGCATCAAGCTTCTGGCTTCGGCCCATGGGCCACTGCACCTGATTGCCTGTCACCGGGGCGCAACGGAAACCCAAGCCACGTCGCTACTGGGATTTCCAGACGCGACGGTGGTAAGCGGCCCCTTTGGAGTGTTTGTGGCCGATGACGTGCAGAAGGTGCAATTCGCCTTCTTGGCCAACTGCCGAGACGACTCTCAGACGAGACACGCGAGTCAGCGTTTTTTTGAATGGTTGCAACAAACCGGTGAAGCAGCGCTGGTGGCGCGCAGGGCGGTGTCTCGCGCTCGAATCGTTACGGTAGTAGCGAAAGAAATGAATACCTGAGGAGGCTGAACATGAATGAAAAGGATCTGCTGCTGGGGCCGGTGCTGTCGTTCCGTGGTATCGGAAAAGGGGATGCTTGGCGAGTAACGGCACTGATTGGTCTCAAGGCAGGTGCACAGATCCCGGAATTCCAAGTAGATGGCAAAGCATGTGCTGCACCTAGGGAGCTATTGTCAATGCGTGGCGAGCGCTATCTGCGCTACGACATTTCCTGCAAGGTCTTGAAAGATGAGCGCACGGTCAGATACGGCATCCCGGATGGGCTAACCTGGAACATTACGGTGCCAGGCAAGGATTTTTCTCCACGCATGGCGTACGTATCGTGCAACGGATTCTCTGACCCTGCAGTGATGAGGAAAATCATCCGTACGTCAGATGCGGTGTGGGAGGACCTGCTCTACAGCCATGATCGCAAACTGCGCAGAAAGCCAGGGGAAGGAGAAGTCAAGCTGCTGGACAAGGAGCAGTTGTGGCATGAGAAGCGCATTCACGACAAAGGCCTTCAGCGTTTTCACTTGATGCTCATGGGCGGCGACCAGATCTACTTTGACTCTATCTGGGAGGACATCAAAGCGCTGCGGCAATGGGTTGGCCTGCCTCGCCAGGCCCAACTGGACTTCAAGGTCAGCAAGCCTCTCGAACGGGAGATAGAGGCCTACTATTTCGGCCTGTACAAACAACGATGGCTCCCCATTGAGAGGCAACCATGGTCGTCCACGACGGCTGCGCTTGATGCTGGGGCAGCGATGGCCTCCATGCCAAGCATCATGATGTGGGACGACCACGACATATTTGACGGCTGGGGGTCATACAGCTGCGAGATGCAGAACTGCGAGCTATTTCAAACACTCTTTCGCCATGCACGCAGGGCATTCTGGGTGTTCCAGATGCAACATGCGCTGGAAGATCTGCCTGAACTGGAGGACACAACGCCGGCAGGATTCACCCGTCAGGACCCTCTGCTAAGGCCTATCCCATGGAGCAAGGTGCTCGCTAAGGATCCGCTGGCACTTCCGCTACTCGACAATCAACCAGGATTTACGTCCGCCTACTCGATCGGGCTAGTATCCGTCGTCGCTGCCGACTTGCGCACGGAACGCTCCCGAACCCAGGTCATGGGATCGGATACGTGGCAGCAAATCAAAGAATGGACTGGCAACCTGAAATCTGGAGGCGCGGGGCCACAGCCGAAGATTGGATGCCAACACCTTCTGTTCATGTCCTCCGTGCCGGTGGTGCACCCGAAGCTCCCATTGGCAGAACTGTTTTTGGATAAATTCGGGCAGGATCACGTCACCGATAGCAACGCCGACGACCTCAAAGATCACTGGTCACATGATGACCATGAGGGGGAGCGAAAGCGACTGCTCGAAGTGCTATCTAATTTTGCTTGCGACAAGAAGATTCGGGTTTCTTTGGTCTCCGGGGACGTGCATGTTGCAGCGTGGGGAACGGCCTACCGCAAAGACCTACTCGCCTCGGAAACGTGGTCGCAAATGCATCAATTTACTTCCTCTGCTGTTGTGCACCCATCGTTGATGGGGGTGACAGAGCGGCTGTTTCTTGCCTGGTTGAACTCCAATGCCAAGAAGCCTCAGAACATCGATGTGCAGTATGTAGCCGAAGTCATGACGTTTCCGGGACATGACACTCATGTCATGGCTGCGCGCAACTGGCTGGCCTTGGAGTTGGATCTTGGATCCGCCGAAGGGTGCAAGCTTTGGGCAACCTGGCGATGTGAGACCGAAACTAGTTTTTCAAACCATTTGGTTGCGGTGGCACCCATTACCTAGGCTGATTCTTTCGGAGCTGCGGGTCATGCGCTGGTGTCGAACTCAATTGGGAGAATGAGATGGCTAAAAGCTATCGCCGCCTGAACCTTTTTATGGCAAAGCCCTTAGGCGATGGCCAAATGTTGTTTGCGGATCTGCTTGCTGATGCACCAGTGGACACCTACCCCATGGCAGACACCCTAGGTATCGACGGAGTCATTTACGTGAGACGAAGCGCGGAGAAAAGGCCTAGTTGGGGTCCTGTGCTCGACGAGGTTGCGGGCCGCGTCATACCCGATCTCGCAAATCGATCGAGTTCGGCGGTGCTATTGCTTCGGGTGGAAGGCGACGTCTTTGCCTTTACCTTTGGCTACGGCCGGTATTTGATCGATCAGTCGCTGTTCGTTCAGGACTTTGGCCTCCGTACAGCACTCAACACACTCGACGACAAATCACTGCGTAGCGTCGACTTGCATACCCTCGAAGACCAGCCTGTTCAGAAGAAGTCTCAGGCTGCTCGCGACTCGGAGGTAGGCGTCTTCGGGATCGACATCCTGCGGGATGTTCTTCGCGCTGTGACGGGCGTTCCCAAACGCGGAGTTGACCTTATGCAGATCGCCGGTGGAGATGCGATGTTTTCATTTGGCGCCGAAATGGAAGCCGCAGATTTCCCGGAGTTGGCCCGCCGCATCAAAGGCTATTACAACAATGACGACTACAAGACGTCCTTCTCGTGGGTGGACAACGTCCGTAAGGTCAAGGATGATGCCTCGATCAATGCGCTGAACGCGCAGCTGGTTCAAGCTGTCTCCGCGCGCAATCCTGGAGTCATGGTCACACTGCCGGAGATTGGCACATGGGACACGATCCTTGGTTTCAGCTTTACGCGGAACAAAGACGGTGTGCGTCCCGTCATTCATTCGGCCGACTACCTCGACACCATTCCTGATCTGGCGCGCCTAACCGTCGAGGGTCTGAAGCGCGACCGGCTTTTTGTCCACGACGTCGATGGCAACATTACCGAACACCCGGTGTATCGCTGCATCTACTTCGAGATCGCCGACGGCGGCAAAACGAACATCATCTTCGATGGTAAGTGGTATGAGGTTGATGCGACATTCATTGGCCGTATTACAGAGACATTGGACTTGGTTCAGATATCCACCCTTGCATTTCCGGCAGTTGAAGTGTGGGATGACGGAGATAAATCGAAAATTGAGTCCGAGGGCGAGTACAACACTCGAGCGGCCGCAGCGCATGGCTACTTCCTGTTGGACAAGAAGCTTGTCAAGACCGACCGGGCTACATCGTCCATAGAACTCTGCGACCTGCTGACTCCTGCCAAGCAATTGGTGCACGTAAAGCATCGCAAGGGCGGATCGGCTGGACTGAGCCATCTCTTTGCTCAGGGCGGTGTAGCTGCTGAAATCATGCTCGGCGACAAAGCGTTCCGCAAAAAGGCGCGAAAGGTGCTACGCGGGGTAAATCCGGCTGCACGTGATCTCGTGCCCTTGGACACAGTCAAGAGCGCTGACTATGAAATTGTTTTTCTAATCCTAGGCGAGGGCAATGCGACGCTCAAGCAGAACTTACCGTTTTTTAGCAAGGTGAACCTGTCGAAGGCATTCGAAAACCTCACCCAACGCGGATTCCGGGTTTCGATCGCTGGCGCTCCGACGACACGGCGCTTAGCCACTTGATCAGGAAGCCCGCGCAGGGATAAACGGAAGTTCAAAGGGCACTCTGTTGCTGGTGCTTCACGCCCCTCAGCTATCTGTCGACAAGTAAAACTCGGTAACGGTGCGCAACGACTGCAGTCGATGGCCGATGGCCGACTGGTGCTCTGCGCAAAAGAGCTGCAGGTCGGCACTCCTGCTGCGAAGGGTCGCGTTCCACCGAAAGCGGCATGCCGCAGGCTACTTCCGCTTTGCAGCGGTTGGCGCCGACCGCCGCCAACAGGCGAACTCACGCTGCATGGCGCTAAGCAGTCCTTGGCCCCGGCGACAAGCGCTGGCCCAAATGGTGGCTCTACTGGAGGGGTAGGACATTTACCGGACGCCCGCGCCGTGCCAGTGATCGTTTCCAAACTTGCAGCCCCGAGACCCGGATGGATAGGCTCTCCATGTCATCCTGATGGCTTGACCCGCGCAAACATCGCCATCACCAGAGCGGGCAGCACATGCACTGATGTTGGCCACATGGGGCGCCGCCCCGAGCGCCCATAGCGAAGGGTAAGCACCTGGCCCAAAAGAACGAAAAAGCGTATGCTACGAAAAACCGTACACAAACTAGTCTATGGCGAACCGCCCCCGCAATCAAACTGAAACCGTGATCGATCGGCGATCAGACGTTCAGGACGAACGCATCGAGCGGGTCGCGCGCCTGCTGATCTGGGAGGGCCGTCTGTCGCGTGCTCGGCTGATGGAGCTGTTCGGGTTGAGTGGAACCCGCGCTTCGGAGTGGCTGAAGGAGTTCCGCGAGGCGCGACCGGATTGGGTGGAGTGGGACAGCAGACTGCGCAGCCTTGTGACGACCCGCGCCGCCTATCGTGCCATCGAGAAGAGTGAAGCGGCTGCTGTTGAACTGATGGGTGGGGCCGAGCCTGACATCGGCGTCCTGGACGGCGACTCCGCCCTGATCTTGCCGTGGGACTTCTCGCGGGTATCGCCCTACATCTTTTCGCGACTGCGCCTAGCGATCAAGGACAACGTGCGCATCGGCTTTAACTACTCGTCAATGAGCCGCCCCTCTGTCCACGCCCGTGTTATCGAGCCCCACTCCATCATCCGGGCCGGTCGCCGCTGGCACGTCCGTGGGTACTGCGTCGAGCGCCGAGATTTCCGGGACTTCGTGCTGGGGCGGATGAGCGACGTGCTACTGACCGAGCAGGCCAGCAGCCATCGCAGTACCGATGACGCGAAGTGGAATCGCTCGGTGAAAGTGCGCCTCGTCGCGCATCCGGCCTTGTCAGCGGAACAGATTCAGCTGGTCCGGCGGGAGTACTTCGCCGGGATGGCCGCGCGCAGCACGACGTGCCGAGGCCCCCTCGTCCCCTACTTCATCCAGGAGCTTCGAGCCGCTACAGACATAGAGCGGCAGTTGCCTCCTGACTATCAACTCGCACTCGACAATAAGGAGGAGTGCAAGGAATGGTTGTTCCCGACTTAGCAGAGAAACTCAGACAGGAAGTCGTCGCTGAGCGCTACGCACCGCTGTTCAGGGTGCTGCCCGAGCGGCTGTTCGCGCCGTTGGCGTCGACGAACCGCATGCGGTACTGGACCCTGCTATGCGCGCTGCATGCGCGCAGGTTCGGTCCCGAAGCCCCGCTGCCGCCCAGCAACGGCTTCACGATGACCGACATCGTGCGCGAGATTGTCCAGGAGCTCCAGGACATGGGAGCCTGGGACGAAGCAGACGACGGCTTTGGCGCACTTGCCTCGGGCACGCCACTGAACACACAGGCGCTGGCGATCTTTCACCGCCTGAAGGACTGCGGATGGATGCGGGTGGACAAGGTCGGCGTGCGCGACATGGTCACCATGGCACCCGCCGTCGCCCAGTTCGCGACGCGGCTAATCGAATTTGCGCATACCGGCCCTGTCTTCGTCGCCGGCAAAGTGCGAAGCATCGAGGCCAACATCAAGCTAGTGTTGGAGGAAGGCGCGGACGGCTCCACGCTGCAGGAGGCAGCCCAGCAGACCCGGGCGTTGATGGAGCATGTCCGGGTCGCCGGCACCAGCGTCCGAGATCTGATGACGGAACTGAGCGGCCAGCAGTCCACCGGTGAGTTCGTGCGGCGCTTCTTCGAGGACTTCGTCGTTAAGATGTTCATCGGCGACTATAAGGAGTTGCGAACCCGCGATCACCCGTTGTCGCGTCGGCAAGAGATCCTGGCGATGGTCGAGACCATCCAGTCCAACGAGTTCGTCCGCAACCGGGTACTTGCTTGGTACGCCAGCAAGCGTGCGCCCGGCGACGAGCTTCGAGCCAAGGCGCTGCTGCAGCGTGACATCCTCAAGATCGAGGAGCTGTCGCGCATCGACGAGTACCTGGACCGCCTTGATGAAGAAGTGCGCCGCGCAACCCGCATGGCGATGGCCTTCCTGGACTACCGCCTGCGAGCCGCCCGTCCACTCGAGGAGCTCATCGACCACGCCATCAAGGCCGTCACTGAATGCGATGCGGAGTACGTTTCCGCCACTCCCTTCCCTGCCGAAGAGGCCCTGTGCGGCGAGCGCCTGATGCTGCCGAAGGTGCCGATCGAGCGCGCGCCGCCCAGGGCCCTGCGCAAGCAGGTGATGTCACCGACTCAGGAGGCACGGGCGCGGCTGCAGCTGAAGGCGCGCAATCGTCGCCTCATGTCACCCCCCATATTGGCAGACCTGATCCGCCGGCAGCTGAACGGCCGCGAGCGTATGGCCAGCACAGAGTTCGACGTCGGCTCGATCGAGAACGTTAGGGCCTTCCAGTCGCTGTGCACGGTGTCTGCCGCGGTCGGTTCGAACAGCGCGCAGCTCAAGGCCAACGCCCGTCTGACAGTTAACAAGTTCAAGATCCTGCGTACCGGCGTCGACGCCGTGCCGAGTGAGATCAGTCATGTGGCCTTCGATATCGCGACACCCAAGGAGGGAAAGAAGTGAGTTTCTGGACCCAGGCAGAGGAGGCGACCAAGGGCGTCGTTCGCGAAGAGGATTTCGAGGCAATTGCCTACCGGCTCATCTCGGAGCAGGTGCTCTACCAGGTCGACCGCAGAAGTCGCACGGCATACGGCCTCGTCCGCGAGTTCCACGCCGAGTTCAAGCGGGCCCTGGCACCGCTGGGCATCGTGCTGCGTTTCAACACCAACCTGCGCTACGTTTGCGCGATCCCCTCGCACATCAAGCAGCACGCCACGGTCGAACAGACCCTGCTGGCGTTGGTCTTGCGCAAGATCCATGACGAGGAGTCACGCATCGCGAACCACAATGAAGACGGCGAAGTGGAATGCGACCTAGTCACCTTGGGGATCAAGTACCGACAGTCCACGGGTGGCCGCGAACTTCCATCAGGCACGCGACTGCTGTCGCTGATCACGAGCATGCGCCGATGGGGCATTGCCCGCTCAGAAACCGATGACCGCGCCGTCGTCGCGGCCAGCGTGGAACAGCCTTATGTGATCCTCATTCGTCCCGGCATCGTCGAGGTACTTGGCGAAGCAGCGCTTGAGCGCCTGGCTGCGTGGGCCTCTGCGAAGGGCACCGATCCGCTGACAGAGGCGCATGCCGGGGCAGGCGGAGCGGACACCGAAGAGGATGGGGAGGACTTCGATGTTTAAGCTGATCCAGATCAAAGTCGTCAACTTCTACCTCTACGAGGCGCGCCAGGTCGAGGTCGGCACGATCACCGGAATCTTCGGGGCCAACGGCAGCGGCAAGTCCTCCCTGCTCGACGCTGTGCAGACCGTCATGTTCGGCGGCAACTTCAGCCGAGGCAGCGGTGCCGTCTACAACGCCCAGGCCGACGAAGGCAACAGCAACACGCGCACCTTGCGAAGCTATTGCCTCGGCGAACTGGACAAGTCCGGCCATGGCCGCGCCCGCGACGAGGCCACGACCTACATCACACTAACCTTCCTCGACGACGAAACCCGGGACATGGTTTCAGCGGGCATGTGCATCGCTGCGAGCGCGACCCGACCGGACCATGAGATCCTGGGGCGCTACCTCGTCCCATTCGATCTCTCGCTCAACGATCACCTGGAGATGGTTGACGGCGAACCCTACCCGCGCGACTGGCCAACGTTCCGCCAGCAACTGGTGCGGCGCCCCCTGCTCTCGGCTGCGCCGGACGAGGAGTTCCTATTCGCGGACGCTGGCAAGTTCCTCAATGCCATCCTGTTCCGGCTGCGCGGCAAGCGCAGCCTGCCGCGCGCGGATGCGTTCCGTCAGGCCTTCCGGTTCGCCTTGCGCATGAAGTTCGACCATTCGGTCGACGACATCATTCGGCGCCAGGTGCTGGAGTCCCGGCCGACGAAGACCAAGGCATTCCTGGACATGCTGCGCGGCTTCAAGGAACTGGCGGCCAAGGTGGCGGCCATCGAGCACAAGTTGGCCGAAGCCCGGAAGCTGGAAGAACATTTTGAGCGCGCCGCCTCGGAAGAGCGCAAGTCCATCACCTGGAAGGCCGTCGCGCTGCAGGCCTACCACGAGCTCGCAAACGTCGCGGTGACCCGTGCCGAGGAGGATGAAGGCAAGGCGGCGGTAGCGCTCGACAGCGCTGAGACCGCCAAGTCAGGGGCGATCCAGCGGCGCGACGAGCTCCAGCTGCGGGCAGCATCGGCGGCGACACACCGTGACCAGCACCAGGCGCACGGCCAGAGCGTTCACCTCAACGAGTCGATCGCATCGGCCAGGGCCCGCGCGGATCAGCAGCGGGGCGAGATTCGTGCGACTCTCGAAGGCCTGAAGCGCGCGCTTGGCACGCCCGTCATGGGCAAGGCCGTCCCCGACTGTGACGAGAAGCTCAACATCGCGCGCCAAGCGATTCAGGGATTCCTCGACCGAGGCAGTCTCGAGGATGGCGAAGCCCTGACCGTGGTGGTCAGGCAAGCCTGCCGAGCCGCCAAGGTGCTGAGCAACGAAATGCTCAAGGAAATGATGGATGTCGCGGCGCAGATCCGGACGCTGGAGGGAGAGCAGAAAGAGGCGCAGGAGAACCAGCGCCGTATTGCGGCCGGCAAGCCGCCGCTGGACTCGTCCGTGTCGTCCTTGCAGCGCCGCCTGTCTGAAGTGGGTATACAGTCCACGCCAATCTGCGATCTCCTCAAAGTGACCGACGCAGACTGGCAACCCGTCATCGAAGCCCAGTTGGGCCGCGTCAATGTCCAGGCACTGCTCGTTGAGCGGCGCGACGAGCGCGAAGCGTTCAACCTCTACCGTTCCACACAGATTTACGGGGTCAAGATCGTTCGTTCCAGCACTATCCGCGACCTGGGACCGTTGACGCCGGGCTGGGTGGCTGAGCTGGTGACCGGCTCGGATCCGCGCGCGATCTCGTTTGCCCATAAACACCTTCGCTTCATGCGCGCGGACACTGTGGACGACTGCATGCGTCACAGCTTTGCGCTGACCACCGACGGGATGCGCATCGCCGATGGCGACCTCGATCGCATCCAGCCGGTCTCGCCGATCATGCTGAAGATCGGTCCGGACATGAGCAAGATGCGTGAGGCCGTCGCCAAGCGCCTGGACGAACTGGCCCGCGACCTTGCCACGCGCAAGCAGGAGGAGGCACAACTCAAGGCGGGCATGGGGCTGCTGAGCCTCTACGTCGGCGACGAGAACGAGAACGCCGCCGCGCTGCAGCGCTCGGCGTCAAGCTTGGTTGCGGAGCAGACCAGCCTTGCCGACTTCGAGCAGCGCCTCGCCGCGCTCGATACCACCGAGTACCAACGCCTCAGCGAGGCCGCAGATTCGGCGCTTGCCGCCGTGAACCTCGCCAACGAGGAAGTTGCCGCTGCGAGCACCCGCGTCGGCGGCGCAAAGACCTTCCACGATCAGAAGCAGGAGGCGACCCAACGCCGTCGCGAAGAGCAGGAGCAGGCGGGCCATCGCGCCGATGCAGCCCGAACACTGCCTGGCTACGACAGCGATTTCGCATCCGTGCAGTGGGATCGCCTGTTAGAGAGGTTCGGCGAGGACTTTGGCGCCATCCAGAACGCTGCCGCGAGCAGTGAGCAGAATGCCCAGAGAAACTTCAACGAAGCCCGCAACAAGGGCCTGCTGGGCTTCGGTGCCTTCACACTCGAATTCAATGAACAGCATGTCCAGGAGCCGTCCCAGGATTGGCGCGCCGCCGCCGAATACATCAGCCGACACGTGATCGTGCTCAACGAAACGGGCCTGGCGGACCGGAAGCAGGAAATGGCCCAGGCAATGGACGCGGCCAAGAGCACCTTCCGTAGCAACGTTGCACTCGACCTCAACGAGCACATCACCTGGCTGGAGGCAACCATGACCCGCATGAACACGGCGCTGGCGGCCGCGCCGGCCTTCACCAATGGCGAGCGCTACCGGTTCAAGAAGGAGACGCGGCCGGCCTTCGAGAACCTGCTGAAGTTCATTAAGGACGTGGCGGTCCATGGGCCGGTCGACGACCTGCTAGGCGGTGCTGGAGAGATGCCACTGGCATTCGACGAGCTCCTGAAGGACAAGGTGGAAGCCTCACGCGCCGTGAAGTCGCCGTTGGACGACTACCGCGAGTTCTTCGACTTCGACGTCGAAGTACTTCGTGAGTCGCCCGGCAATCCGACGCCGATTCGTGTTGGCCTGCTGAGCCAGCGAGTGCATACCGGCTCGGGCGGGGAACATCGTGCGCCGCTGTATGTCATCGCCGGTGCCGCCGTCGCTTCAGCCTACCAGCTGCAGGCCGGAGACGACAGCGGCCTGCGCCTCATCTTGTTGGATGAGGCGTTCATGAAGATGGACACGCGCAACATCACGGCCACTATGCGCTACTTCGAAGAGCTGCGGCTGCAGGTCCTGATGGCCAGCACAGGCGAGGCCCTGGGCACCCTCACGGCCTTTCTCACCGACTACTACGACATCATGCGCGACTCGGATTCGAACATCGTGGTGCTCGAAGGCCACCAGATCAGCCAGGAGGTCCGCGACCTCTTCCGTTCGGACTTGCCCGAGTTCAACCCGAACCTGATCGATGAGGAGCTTGCGACCATGTACTCGGCCAAGCCCCAGGCGGGATCCGATGGCTCCGCGCCTGCCGCAGCGCCATGAAGGAACTCGCGAGAACCGCCCTCAAGCAGCTCCTCCGCCAAGCAGACCGGAAAGTGGCCGGTGTCGCAAAGAAGATGCCGAGCTTGACGGCCCGCCATCTGAAGGACTACCAGGCGTTGCGGTCCCTGTCCGAGAAGGAGGAGTTCGACGCATCCCTGAAGCATGCACAGGCTATAGGGGCGATCCGTCTTTACTGGCCGCCAGGCAACCGAGACGGCTTCATCGAGCGTGTCGATCTGGTCGATATCGCCAAGCTCGCCGGCCTGCTGGAAACCGAGACCGCGTCAACCGTGGTCAGCGGCGCCGCCGAGCGACTCCGGGTCTGGCATGCCGAGTTTCCCGTGCTGGCTGAGGTCGTCGAGCGATGGGCCTCGCTGAAGACCGTGCGGGGCAGCGGACCGCAGGACTGCGCGGACTGGACGGACGCCTGCAAGGCTATTGGGTGGTGCCGTGCGGTCGTCAGTGGTGGAAGTCTCGAGACCGCGCTGCGAGATGCCAGCGCGCGCATCTTCAGGAACAGCAAGCGCCTGGAAAAACTCGTGCCAGAAATGGACGTGCTGCTGACCGGTAGCATCGACGGAGAGCCGCGCGAGCCCACCGAGGTCCTGCAGGAGCTGGGTCTCTACAAGGAGCCGCAGCCTGTCCGACTCGCTGGCAAGGTCGTGGTCCAGCGCTCGCGCGTGACGGCAGTCCTCGACACGCCCTACAGCGCACTCCCGGCCGAGACCATCCTGAGCCTGGCTTCCGTACCGGCCAAGGTGATCACGATCGAGAACCTCACGACATTCTCAGCACTTGCCCGGACATCGAGCGAAGCCGAGGACCTGTTGATCTACACCGGCGGCATGCCTTCCCCCAGCTGGAGTGCCATGTACGACCGCCTGCTGGCTTCACTTCCTGCCGACGTGCAAATCTTTCACTGGGGCGATGTCGATGAAGGGGGCTTCCGGATCGCAGCTTTCATTGCCCAGTTGGCGCGTGCCCGGCACCGGCCTCTCAAGCCCTGGAAGATGAAGCCTTCGGAGGTTCCCGAGTCCCAGCGTCGCGATGCTTCGGGGAAAGTCATTGAGCACATGGGGCGTTACGCCCAAGCCGCAGGTTGGCATGACGTCGCGGCCGAGATTCTCAAGCATGGCTTCGTGGCGGAGCAGGAAGGATAGTCTGCGCGTCGTCTTATCAAAACGAGCCATGGACTCTGTGTCAATTTCACTCGCTTCGGCGCTCCACGCCTTAGAGATGTCTCCCTAAAGGTGTTGACGAAGCTCTTGACCATTCCACTGCTTTGCGGGCCGCATACCGGCGTATTGATTGGCTTCAGCCTCCAGTGACTTGGCAAGCCGGCACGACCGCCTCTCCTGCGCCAACAGCTACCAGCGCACCTTCGCGCTCCAGCCATGGCCAAGTAAACCGCAGGCTTGCTGAAACGCCTTCCTGGCGGGGCACGAGCGAGACGCTCATGCCGGGTTCATACGCCTTGCGAACCAAGGCCATCTGCGCTGGTCTCAGATGGTGACCTCAATCGTCTCTGTATGCATAGTCATATGTACAGTCCTATGTCTATCTCAAAGATAAGCGATGGACCGTGTCCGGAGATTCAGGAGGCTATCTCAGCAGCGCCTCTGCACTCCCAGCAATTACTGACCAATTGAAATTGAGCAGTTCATCGTCGATATGCTGCTGGTGCCGACACCAAATATGCGGACTCGGTCTTCTTGTTTTTCGACGGTGGCTTGGACTGTGCATCCGCTTCAGGCTGGAGTGAGGCTCCTGGCTCCCCGGGTTCGGCAGCCGCCGCGGGCTCTCCGACCTTGGTGTCCAGCATGATCTGCGGCAGCTTTGTGCAGTATAGGACGCGGATTGCAACAGGCTTGTCGACTTGAGGCTGCTCGGCGAGCATGCGAGCCTCTTCGAGCTTCTCTGATAGAAAGCGTCGTTGCAAATTCACGCGTTGTGCCCGACTCGCATTTGCCACCGGATAGGGCTGCAAAACGGGGGCTAGATCCTCGGTCAAATCCTCCAGAAAATATCCGATTTTTTCGAGGAAATCCGGCGGGCACCGCTTGTGCCGCAAGGCCGCTTCGACGAGGTGCACCAGCAATTCGCCGAAGGCACTCAACTGGATTTGGAGCCGCGAAATTCGCTTAAGGAGCTCCAAGGTCATCAGGATCGTGGACTCGAAGTCGGCGTCGCCCGAAGCCAAATTGCGCTTGAATCGCTGCATTCCCCACTGCACGTAGGTACCGCCCTGAAGCAGCATCCATATGAAATCACCTGCCGTCAGGGCCACGAAGACTCTGTTGCTCAAGAACATCTGCGTGGTGGCCTTGGCGCTCTGGACCGGGTTGATAGCTCCCGCATGCACTCCGTACATCAGTAGCGCCTGCGGCCAGACGCCGGGTATTTGGGCCGTCTGCTTCAGCAACGCCCGCAGTCGGCCATCCAGGGTCAGCAAGATGGCCTGGTTAGCCTGCGCCAGCAGTAGCAGTTCCAGCTCTTCGTGTTGCAACACGTCCGCCAGCCCCTGGAAGTCTTCGGCCACAGGCAGCTCGCCATAGGCCGGCTGCACCGTACAGTACTTATCGACCACGGCCAGCATCGCATTGGCGAATTCAATCCGTTTTTCGCGGTGTCTTTCTTCCAGCTCAACGACCGCTATACGGCCCTCGATCTCAGTTGCCGTCCCCACGCTGCGCCGGTCTCTATCTTCAGTGAGCCGCGCTTCAAGGATTTCTTTGGTCACTGGGGTGATGAGAACCTTCGGGAGCAGCCCCAGCAAATCCTGAATCCCCAGATTGACCAACTCCGCAATAGTCACGGAATCGACGACGTAGGTTGCATCCTTTCGGGCAAGCAGTTCAAGGGCCTCTTGCCGCTCTTCTTCCGTTCCTGCTGAAGTGAAGATGGCTGGTCCCTCGGCCGGCCATCCAACAGCCACATCAACGGAGGAACTCCCATTACGGTGCGAGAAGCCACCCAGGGTCATTGCGCCTCGGCCATAGTGCTCAAGCAGCTCCTTCGATACCTCGGTGGACCGCTTGAGTTCCGCAAGCAGGTAAGCGAAGTCCCTTTCGATATCGCCCGATGTTCCAATAGGCACCGATTTCATGTTCGGCAGGCCACTTAGCGAGTGTGCGCGCTCTTGGGCCAGGTGAAACATGCGACGATATGCCGATTGAATCGCGGACACCTTAAAGCGCTTCACTCCCCCGAGTGCTTGCGTCGGAACGTCCACGGCTTGTTCTAGCTCAGCACCGAGCAGCGCAATGGCTTCCTCGGAGGCCGGCGCAAAAAAGCCTTCCCGCTTCGGAGCATCCGCAACATGGTCCGGGTCAATGATGATTTGGAAGGTGTTGCCCTGCTCATCTACCAACGTCACCGCGCTGCCCACCACCACAGTAGGTAGCTCGTCATTCATCAAGGGCAAGTCGGCCGGACCCATCACGATGGCGAGGAAGTAGGTCGACAGTGCTTCTGCTTCGTCAAAGTTGACGCGTGCCGTGCGGTACAACCGGCGCAGCCCCCGCTCCGGCTCGCCATAACGCAGTTCGAATGAGCTTAGCTGGGCCAGGGTGCGAATGGAGCCGTCAAGGTTCTCGGGCACGTCCCTAAGGTCGACCTGGAACTGGGCCGGAGTCGAAGCATGCAAAGCAACGAGAAGCTTGAACAGCCAACTTTTGGCAAGAAGCGGCGCTTTGCGAACCTGCGCTTCCGCCAGTGGCTGAAGGAACGTCCAGTCACCCGCTTGCTGCCCGAGGTCAATTGCCAGGCTGCGCGTGTCGTCGTTCTCAATCCACTCCAACGGTAGACGGCTTAGCAAATCCTTGGCCTTGCGCCGATTGTGAGAGCGCACGTAGCAGGACAGGAGTCGGTTTTGCAATTCAGAAAGCTTCCCAGATGGGACCAAGCGCGCATACCAAATCGCAGCCTCGGCCCATTGGTGAGCGCTGTAAAGCAGTTCGGCCAGCATCAGCTGGTCGGGATCAGGGCTATCTACTGTCACGAGGGCTCTAGCCCTGCCGACGACTGCCTCGGCTTCCAACACACGCCCGGCGCTCTTTAGTACTCGGGCCGCCACGCAAGCGGTGATGAAACTTCCCTGAACGGCGATGTCTGCAGCCAGTATTTCCTGGACGGCGATATCCATTGCGCCCGCGCGATTCAATGCTTCCCAACGTAGGGCTGTCAGGATTTCCACGGTCTCCGCGTGTGCCGGAGTCAATGCCTTCGCAGCCTCAGCTGCGCTGGCCAGCAGGTCTACAGCACCTTTGCTGGCGGCGAACTCGCCCAAGGCAACCAGAGCTTCGGCGTTGAATTCGGCAAGCCGCTCTTGTCCTAGCGCCTGCACTTCATCCAACCGGTGCAATTCCGACAGTGCACTCACCCGCGTGCGCAGCAGTTCAGGCGTCTTAACGCCGTGAGCGTCCGCTTCGATGGCCAGGTCCAACGCGTCCTGAAAGCGGCGCTGTAGCAGGAGTGCATATCCCAGATGGCCGGCTGTTTCGGGCACAGCATCAGACTGGATAGGCCATAGACAGTCATGCCTAGGTTCAAAGAGCTTGACCGCGCTTTCCAGGGCTTTCAGCTCGGCCGGGGGCAGCGCACTGAACATCGCGCCGATGGGCTGCTTAACACCCCATTCAACCGCAAGCCGAAGAGTCGTAGCCCGGGTGAAGAAGCCGGCGTCCTCATGTTCCATTGCTTGGAAACTGTACATACTGGCGTCTTCGAACTTGCCGCAGGCCTGGGCGGACATGGCCACAAGTTGAAGTACATCGGGCTCGGCCCGCAAATGGTTTGGCACCTCATCGAATATGAGGGTGTCGCCTTTGACCATGCGAACGTTGGCCACGATGAGCCAAACCTGCTGCGACAGAGGAAACCGCTCCAGCGCCTTGGCGCCTGCGGCCAGGGCCTCATCAAGATGGCCTTGCAACATCAAGCCACGAACTTGTGCGGCAGCGAGCCGATCATCGTCAGGGTACAGCGCGAACGCTTTCAGGAAGTGCTCGGCGGCCTCTTTGCTGTCGTCTCGACTGAGCCATAAGGCCAGCCCTCGCTGTAAGAACCAACGGGCCTGCTGGTGGGCATCGAAGGGGGCAAAATCCTTGCCAATAGTGGCGAGATGCGTCAATGCGTCTCGGTACTTGCAAGCCTTCAGCAAGTCGTTGGTGTGGTCTAGCTGAGAGCTAATCAGCTTATCGACAGAGTCAGAGCGCGCTGGCGGCAATGCATTGCTGTGCAGCATCGCGTCCCTGGTCTCTAGCGCTAATGCCGCAATCGTCGTGAGCTGCTGCTCCTGGCGGTGATATGCAGCACCGGGCGTATGTGGTGCGTAGTGGTCCTGCAGCACGCCATAGGTGTCGACGTGGTTGGAGATGTCTTCCCAGAATTCGATTTCGACGGTGAACAGGCCCCTGGCTTCCCGCTCGTCCGAAAGCAGTTGCACCTTGTGCAGCAAAGCAGCATCAGAAAGCGCAGTCGTGGCCAACAAGAGTTGCTTGATGGGCGTTTTGAACTCATCGGCCTTGGCAACCTCCTCCAGTACGTCTTCCCACTTGACCGGCTTTAGAGTGTACTTCTTGCACTGAATGCCGATACGCCCTATGTCCGCAGATTTGACGAACACGTCCACGCCGCCTTGCTTCTGGCCGCGGCGTCCGTTCATCTTGGGATTGGGGTCCTTGAAGACGACCCCGTACACCTGAGCACACATGCGCTCGAAGTCGGTTTCGTTTTTAGGTGGGGGGATTTCGAGTGGAATGTTGTGCACGCTCACAATTTTCCCTGAATCTTCTTCTTAGCGGCCACGTTGCGCTGAAACTAAGGGCGACGTGGCAATGGCTAGCCTAAGCGGTCGCTCGCAGAGGTGGATCGGACGCCAGACATGCCCGCTTTGCGCGGTCAAGCTAAATGGGTAACCGTTGCAGTGGTGGAGCGGTTACCTGACCTATGTGCGTAGATAAATAGACCGAGTTGAACGTTAGGTAGAAAAGGATCAAGGTTTTCGATGCATACAGCATGGATCTCCTTTGTGAATCGTGTGGGGCCGGATGGTGAAGCACCTACGGCAGGTCCGCGCGTTTCTCTTTGCTGTTGAGGTTGGGCATGTCGATCGTCAGCCGCCGCGGCGATCAGTCCTCTCAACGAACTTGGGCGTTGCTCAAATTGTTGCGGACACGCATCAGACGAGGCGTTAATCCCCACCCGGTTTCCGCCGCCTCCGTGACAGCCGCCGCTGCTTTGGAGTCCAATCAAGGCAAAGGGAGGGGCTCTGCATAGCACGCGCGGACACAACCGGGCGGCATAGCAGCCTCTTGTATCAACGCCGCGGCAATCGCGGCCACTCAATATACGGGAGGTACAGCGACGTGACCACGCCAGCAGTGCAAACACCGCCAGCGACAGCAGCACCATCGGGAAGCATCACTTTGCGGTACGTCGAGCTGTGCAAGTTCCGACGCCTGGGCAAGGTTCAGTTGGACCTGGATCCACAGACGACGATTCTTGTGGGCGCCAACAATAGCGGTAAGACGGCCATCCTCACCGCGCTACGGCACTTCCTTGCTGAATCCTCACCCTTTGGCGCGTTCGACATCAGCCTATCGGAATGGCCCAGGCTGCGTGCGCTTGGCGTCAAATGGGAGGCATTGGCGGAGGATCCGGCGACCGCGACGCCGAAGGACGACGACGACTGGGAAGGCCAACTCGCTACGCTGCTGGCGGCAATGCCCACGTTGGATCTGTGGTTCGATGCCGAGGCCGGGATGTTTCACTACGTCCAACCCTTCTTGTCCAAGCTGATCTGGAAAGGTGGCGCTGTTGGCGTTCGCTTGCGTCTGGAGCCAGCCAGCGATGTCGCGTCGCTCCAAGAGCTGGCCTGGGCCTACAACTTGGCACGCCAACCCGTGAAGGGTATGAGCAGCGAGTCGCAGGCTTGGCCGATCGACCTGCTGGACTACTGGCTGCGCGAGCCCAAGAAGCTGGGACAGGTTAGGCCGTATAACCTCGACGCCGCAAACAATCCCATTCATGGGATCAAGACCTACCAGACCCAGATCTTGGCGGCTGGCGCGCAGCCAGCCGACCGCAAGCACCTTGCCAAGCTGATCCGCGTCGACTTCGTAGCCGCCCAGCGGGGCCTTGGATCGGAAGAGGCCGACTCGAAGTCCACGTCATCGTCTCATCCCGTAGGCCTGTTTTCAAACCAGCTCCTGAAGTTCGCGCGCCAGCATCTCAACGTTGCCGTGACTGGGCACGGGCAACGCGCTGATCTCATTGAGGCGGTCGCTAATGCGCAGAAGGACCTGGACCAGAAGGTTCACGATGCTTTGGCGTCGTCGGTGGCTGAAGTGAAGCTGCTCGGCTACCCCGGCCTTCACGACCCGCAGGAAATTCGGTTCAGGACGCGCATTCACACTGCCGATCTGCTAGACCACAGCACCGCCGTCCAGTACAGCATGAAGGGTGGGAGCGGTGAAGACATGCTGCCGGAGTTCTCGATCGGCCTGGGCTACCAAAACCTGCAGTCGCTTAGCTATCAGCTCGTGTCGTTTAAGACTGCGCGCATGAATCCCGAGAAGGGCTCGCCGCCGCCGGTCCACCTCGTCATGATCGAGGAACCCGAGGCTCACCTGCACGTCCA
The DNA here is from genome assembly GCF_053345995.1 of Comamonas sp. C24C. Taxonomy (NCBI): domain Bacteria; kingdom Pseudomonadati; phylum Pseudomonadota; class Betaproteobacteria; order Burkholderiales; family Comamonadaceae; genus Comamonas; species Comamonas sp. C24C. Next base: position 49,207 of record NZ_JBKFBC010000002.1, read on the forward strand.
GGTGCAGCGGATCTTTCCGGACAAGGCTCACAAGCTCATCAGCCCCACCGGCGTTCATGCCAGCGCGCTGCGAAGTCAGTTGTTGATTAGCACGCATTCCAGCCATCTCGCACACGCCGAGGACTTTGATCGGCTGCGGTACGTCCGGCGGATCCCATCCTCGACGGCCCATCCGACGCCAAGCACCGAGGTCGTCGACCTGGGCGAGGTGTTCGGCGACGACGAAGAGACGCGCCAATTCGCGGAACGCTACTTTCGTGTGCAGCACACCGATCTGCTGTTTGCCAACGCCGCTCTGTTCGTGGAAGGCGTAGCAGAGCGCATGCTCGTACCGCTATTCATAGAGCTGAAGTACGAGAAATTAAACAGCCGCTACGTTTCTTTCCTAGACATCGGCGGCAGTCACGCCCACAGGCTGAAGCCCCTGATCGAGAAGCTCCGGATTCCCACTGTCGTCATCACCGACCTTGATCCGACCGAGAAGAAGGCCGGCCCCAAAGGCAAGATGCGTTGGATGGCTACGGCGAACACCGGCCAGGCTGGCCTCAGGTGCGGCAATGCCACGCTGCGCGAATGGCATCCCCAGCTGCACAACGTGGACGACTTTAAGGCGCCAACTCCTGCCCAACTCATCTGGACTGGTGCCCCGGAGTGCAAGGTGCGGTTCGCATGGCAACTGCCGGTTGCAGAGGCGGGCGGCCAATGGCCGACGACCTTCGAGGACTCGCTGATCTTGACAAACATCGATTGGTTCAAGGGGCTGAACAAGTTGGTTGAAGAAGCCGAGGTTGCCAAAGCCAGCGGCCAACAGATGGCCAATGATGATGACAAGAAGGTCAAACTACCGACCGGCGCGCTGGCTGATGCGGCGGAGACAGTTGCGGGCGCTGCCACCGCGGTCGACTTGCTGAATGACCTTCACGCTTTGATGCGCGGTTCGTTCAGCAAGGGCGATTTTGCGGCCAGCATCTTCGAGCGTGTCGCTGCCGGTGAGAACGTGACCTGTCCGAAGTACATCGCTGACGCTCTCGCCTGGCTACAGGACGAGCTTGAGCCAGCTGGGGGGACAACGCCATGAGCGGCGCCGTGGAGCCTGAAGGCAACGACCGCGACGCCGGCGTCGTTGAGGAAATTTGCGGATACCTGACGGAGCACCCCCCACGCAGCTTTTTCATGTTTGCAGGCGCAGGCTCGGGCAAGACGCGCACGCTGGTTGAAGTGTTGCGCCGGTTGACCGGCGTAGTGCAGCACGAGAATGGCGGAATGTTGGCCCACTGTCTGCGCTTGTATGGTCGATCGATACGCGTCGTCACCTATACGAAGAACGCTGTTGCGGTCATCGGCAGCCGACTGGGAAGCAACGACCTTGTTGCTGTCTCAACCATCCATTCATTTTGCTGGGAACTCATCGGAGGCTTTGATGACGACATCCGCGAGGCGCTAATCGCTGACAAGGGAGTGCAGCTCGAACAGGCCAAAGTCAAGGCAGCAGCCAAGGCGAGGGGCGTCAGCGATACAGACCGGAGAAAATTTGCCGAGATCGAGGCGGACATAGAGACCCTGAAGGGCGTGCCGACATTTGTCTACCACCCTGACAAGGACACCTACGGAGAAGGTGCCTTGCAGCACAGCCAAGTACTGGACGCAACAGCTTGGCTGCTGTTGAACCGGCCGACGCTGCGAACTATCCTGCAAGACCGCCACCCGATCATCCTGATCGATGAGTCCCAGGACACAATGAAGTCCATGCTGGAATCGTTGATGACCTTGGCGGAGCCCCGGGGCAGTGGCCTTACGCTTGGCCTCCTAGGTGATCACCGGCAGCGCATCTATATGGACGGACATTCCGACTTGCCTGGTCTCGTGCCTCCCGGTTGGGCAAAGCCGGAGTTGAAGATGAACCACCGCAGCCAGCAACGAATAGTTCAGCTCATCAACAAGATCTGGGCTACGAAGCTGGCCGGCCGTACACAGTCCACTTCCGGCGTCGAGCAGTATCACCGCACCGAGAAGGTCAGCGGCACGGTGCGCCTGTTCATCGGAAGCGCATCCCTATCGACACCAGAAAAACGTCAGAAAGAAGCCTGGGTTGCGGCTCAGATGCGGTGGGCGGCTCAGAGCGATGCGTGGGCGACGCCTGCTGGCTATCAGTCGCTCGCGCTCGAGCACAAGCTGGTTGCTGCGCGTGGCGACTTCTTGAATGTCTACACGGCGATGACGCTCATCGACCCGAACGCCGCCGCGCCGTCGGGCAGAGGTGAAAACACAGGCCCTTCGGCCGTTCGCCTAATACTCCAGGATCTTGCTCAACTCGCGGACTGCGTGGGTGCGAATGGGGTCGTCAACGACTTCGCTGCCACCGACATACTGCGACGCACCGGCTGCCTTGAGCAATTGCCTGTCGACGCCAGTCAGCGGATTGAGCGGACCGAGGAAATGTATGAGGCCATCGTGGCGTTTGGAGCGATGTGTGTCAAACCAGACGCTACTGTCGCCGAGGTCATCGCGCCCATCATCAAAGCGCAGGTCTTCAAGGTAGACGCTCGGTTGCTGCAGCAGTTTTGCGATCAGACGGCGCCGCCGGCTGCGCCGATTCCGCGCAGGGAAACCGAGACGGACGATGCGCGACGGCGAAGGGGGTGGTGCGCGTTGTTCGAAGCGCCATGGGCAGAACTGGCGCGGTACCGGCGCTACCTTGCAGGCAACTCAGAGCTCGCCACGCACCAAGTAGTCAAAGGGTCGGAGTTTACGCACGTCATGGTCGTCATGGATGACGAGCAGTCTGGCGGCAACCAGATCTCCTACGACAAACTGTTCGGATCGACCGAATTGGGAGAGCGCGATTTGGACAACGTCCAGGCCGGCAAAGAAACAACCATCGACCGGAGTCTACGGCTGTTATACGTTACTTGCAGCCGGGCCTGTGAATCCCTTGCGCTTGTTTTGTGGGCCGGCAACCCAAGCGAAGCACTGAAATTCGCGAAGGATCATAGCGGCTGGTTCGTCGATGGAGAAGTCTTGGAGATCCCTTGAGGCGCCGCATCAGGCCAGGGCCTGAACTACCGTTCAGAATCGACTCGACGCAACAACCCTCGAAGTACCTGGAAGTGGATGCAATAAGGTCATGCGAGGGATTGCCTATCGGACGGTTGCTATCGATCACTCCAACAGCAAGTTCGAGTGACTTCGAGCAACTGACTGCTGCCGTTTGGAAATACAACACTACCTACAACAGCGAAGCGACCGCCTAGCTGCTGGCCGTTGTCTCACCCTTTTGCATAGGCCTCAGCAGTGATGTCTCCAAGTTGCTCTTCATTGGGTTCTTTTCCCTGCTTCTTTGCTAGCTTTTGAAGCAACTTGATCTTGCTCTGCTCATCTTTGGGGTCTACAAGCCACTGGTCGATCGACTGACCTCGATCGTATGCAGCCAAGCAGCCTTCTTCTTTTAGAAAGCTCGGAGCACCTGATCGCCAGACCCTTGTTTCGTCAGGATTGTTGATGCTCCTGATATAGCCTTTGACTTCCCGTTTCTTGCCTGGTGTTTTGGGCTGAGAGGCCTCTACAGCCTTTACCGAAGGGGTGAAGCCAAGGGCCTTGGCGGCTTTCAGAATTTCGCTGTCGGAGTACAGATCGGTAATCGCTGGCACCCTAAGGCCGGCTTGGGTTAGCTCCGCAAACGAGATCTCTTGCTCCATGATGTCTTTCATCAGTTGCACAATGCACCGCTCTCGTTCGGCACGCGCAGCCATCTTTTTTTGGCGCAGCTGCTGGAACTCAGCTTCTTGGGCTGCATCAGTCTTGCCATCGATGTAACGGGCTGCTAGCTGCTGGTATTGCTGCTCGTCCTCTTTGCTGAAAACGGTGCGGGCTGGATGCAATGCTGTCTGTTCCATGGGTGTCTTTCTGAGATCTCGTGAGCAGGGTGCTGGCCCCTTTGTATCTGCAAACAGCTTTAATGTTACATGCGCGTACATGTTTCGAACCCAAACAGCCGTCAAGCAACTCAGCCAGGCTGGAAAGGGCACCAGTTGGTCTGTGATGAGGCATGCTGAGAAATGGATTATTTAGAAGCAGTTGAACGTGCTGAACGTGCTGTCGGACTGGTGTTCACTCGTTCAATAGCACCGCCACATGTCATCGGAGGACGATTACTTCGACCTCCGCAGCGCGGGGCGCTTTCGCTGGGGAGGGGGTGGCGTAGCTCATACCCTTGGCAGGTTTTACGAGTGGCAGTGCACACTTATCTTTCGCTAGCTGCCAATATCTCTGGGCCTCACTTCAGCTGGAACGAGTCACGTGACCGGATGGATTTCACAGCCCTTGGTGAGCGATTGCTGCTTTGCTTGGATCTGTACAAGCAAGAACAGAAAATGTTTGAGAACGGGATGAGAGATTCGCTTCGTTCAGCGTCTTTTGTTGAGAGTGCTCACTTTCGTTTGTTCCAGGAGATGCTCGCTCAGCAGGCTGAGGTCATAAAGGGCACTCAAACAGACTTGTATCTAGAGCAGTATCGCTTTGTCCGAGATGATGTTGTCCGGTTGCAAGGCTGCCTGGATGAAACGATTGGGTTGCTTCGCGGATCGGACGCAAAAAGATGCAATAAAGGTCTCTATGACGAGTCCTACAAAACGTCTATCTCTCTCCAGCGCTATTTGGGTGATCTGAGATCTGCCCACGCCAGTCTCGAGGCTTTCGCGTTTGAAATTTGCTTGGACACGCCCAAAGGCAATGCGCTGGCAGCGCACCAGGAGGCCAAGCGTGCCAGGTACCAACTGGCCAGCGGATTTCCAGAGAATTTTTTGCAGGCCTTGAAGCAAGCCTCAGCATTCATTGCGTACCTCAAAAAGGTGGGCTCTGTTGAGATCAAAGGCCATCTGATCAAGCTTTCAGCAACGACTTGGGGAGAGCCGCGCTGCACGGTGATCTTGATGGGACCTGAAGTGAGGCAATTGCTGGTGGGCCGCGCCACTTCGCACTCCCAGCTTTCGTTGATATGGGCGGATTTCATACTGGGGCCTTGGGGTGTGCTGGAGGGGCACTGGGGACGTTATATGCAAGCCCCAGGCATTCAGGTTTTGCCAGAGGGCGAGTGGTCGCTATTGAAGAAGAACACCAACGCCTGGATGGCTTTACACGGCTTTGTGGACGAAGTTTTTGTGAAAGAGCTGTCCTTCATGCGACTACGCTTGCCTGCAAGGAGGAGGGCATGGTCCAAAGGTGGAAAGGTTTGTTGACCGGCCTGATGGTGAGAGCTGGCTATCGTTGAACACGCATCTGCGATGCGTTGGCCGATGGTGTTGAACTGACTCACGGCAGCAACTGACCCATGGCTGTTGCTCGTGCCTCGTCAACCAATTTCCTGTGCAGCGGATGCTGCCGTTGCTCGTCAGCATTCCAATTCGCGTTGTCCTGCGGTAAGCAGTCATTTGCTCTGGGGGCAGCACGGAGCTTGCATGGCGGTTGTGCAGTATGCGTCATGCTAAGCGGCCTAGTGCCCCAATCAGCGACCTTAGCAGGCTGGCAACAGCATCAACGGCCTCTACGCCAAACCCATAAATGGATGGCGCTGCCTCAGCCTCAGCTGGGGGACTATCATCACAGATACCTGTCAACCCCGCCGGGAGGGCGGCCGTGAACATCGTGGCCTCAACTGCCATGAAAATAGTCGTCACCACTACCACAAACGACTCACGTGAACACCACGCAAAAAGGCGATGCGCTCGAGATCGCGGTCTTCAATTTGCTCAAGGCGCAGATCGATGCTGATCGATTCTTCGCCCGGAAGGAATGCTGCCTTATTTCCCATCGCAAGGGGTATTACTCTGAGAAGCGCAGGGCGAACATCGTCTTCGACATCTCGATAGAGATCAGCTTTCCAGGTGCCACCGACTACTCGGTGCTCGTCCTCGTCGAGTGTAAAAACTACGCGAAGGCCGTCCCTGTCGATGACGTGGAGGAGTTTTTTGCCAAGATCGAACAGGTGGGGGAGGCTAACACCAAAGGGATCTTCATTTCGAATAACGCGCTCCAATCCAGCGCGCTGAGCTACTGCAAGTCGCAGGGGATGGGCGTCGCCCGCTACTTCGACGGTCAAGATCTGAAGTGGGAGCTTCGACGAGCTGCGTCAGCAAGCTTTGTCGGCAAATCTGCTTCCGATGACCTAGAAGCCTATACGGGTCTCACACTTCCCGATTACAAGAGCTCGCTGTTTGAGCTCTACATGCAGTCCCCGTATGGTGCAACCAACTCTCTCAACACCTTTTTCGAGGAGCTCGTGTTTCATCGGCTCGCGAGGAACGACCCCTTGCGCAGACTCCCGCGCCCGCGTACTAAGCGGCCGGATACGGTGCCGTACCTGACGATCGCCGAGCTCGAAGAGATTGCCCACGACGCATTGGCGAGCATTGGCGCTGATGCCGATGTTGGACAGGTTGATCTTGAGCTACTGTGTGTACGTCACCCTGCGGCAAAGGGCCTGACACTGCTTCGCACGGCCGCGGCGCCCGATGCTGAGTCGAGCCACCCGCTTGCCCGCATAACCTTCGAGCCGCTGGTCATCGAGCTGTTCGAGATGTCCGGATCGAATTCCGGAAGGAATCGCTTCACGCTGGCGCACGAAATCGGCCATCTCCTGCTTGGCCACGGCAAGTACCTGAAGGCGGAGTGGCGCGACGATGCCGATAACGAAGGCATTGAGAGTATCCACGACGACGGCACCGCGCTCAAGCGCATGGAGATCCAGGCCAACTACTTCGCATCGTGCTTGCTAATGCCAAGGGAGAAGTTCAGGAAGGCGTTCTACGAGCAACTTCAGACTCGAGGCGTTCAGAACAAGGGGTTCGGTCCGTTGTTCGTCGACATGCAGGAGTGCAACCTCAAGAACTACTACGGCGTGACAGCCCAACTGATGACTCAGTTCGGCGTATCCAGGGCGGCGGTCACGATCCGTCTCGCTGGCATGGGCCTCATCAACGATGCCCGAAGAACCACAGCTGTTGCACCCAGCATAGTGTTGGATCATCTCTTCGAATTTGAAACTGACCTCGAATGAGGAGTGCCTAGCCGTGGCTGGCATGCAATGAATCGACCAAGGTTTTGTAGATAGCCCAGCGAGTTGAGCGCTCTGTGTTGATAGACGCAAGCACCCCCTCAAAGCGCTATAGAGCTACTAGCTCAGCAATTTTTTGTGCCGCTAAAACCTTCGCTAGCCATGCGCAGATCGGGGACGCCATTGCAACCCCTCACGTAATTCAGGGAAGAGAAGACCAAGGAACAGGTTGAACCGGGTGTTGGGGTAGTACTGGTCTTCGGGTCGACGGCAGCCCTTGGCCACAGCATCCCGCCAGACCTTTACACGTGCAGCGGCTTCAGGGCTGTCTAGCCGAGGCTTGTAAGCCTGCAGAGCCAAGTGATAGTGAACATGAAACTTGCGGGAGCTGGAGTTTTTCATGTCCCCAAGTATGGCGTTGACAACCTGCCAGACGCTGTCCACGCGATACCCCACAACCTCTTTGCGCTTCATGCTGAAAAGCCGCCATAGTGGCCGAGTCAGGATGCCCCGGTGTTCCATCACGTCAGCGCCGACGTAACCTCTTTTCTCCAGTTCACGACCAACTCGCTGCAACTCACTCTCTAGTGCATCAAGGTCTTGATCCCTGGGTGTGCCCGGATGTCGGTGATGGGGGTGGTTAGAGCTTTGCACGAAGAGCTTCTCGAACCTTTCGGCCAACTCTCTGGCTGTCGAAGTGAACAGGCCACCCTCCACACGGTTAAGCACCTGGCGTTGCAAGATGGCCGTGCCAGGATGGAACAGCCAGCGTTTACGGTCCGAATCCTCACTGAGAATGCGGCGTAGCAAGTCGTAGTTGATTGCACGGTCATCCCCTGACAGGTCCACTTCAAGGAAGGCGATGTTTTCTTCCTCAATGCGAGCCAGCCGCTCGGCGTCAATGTGGTTGGAGACGGTTATTTCAATGGCCAGTGATCCATCCCAGATATGGCCGGGGTCTCCTTTGGCCTCTGCTAGAACGTCAGGCCGGGTCCGGCCAACACGTGTCTCAAGCCGAATGTCCTTGAGGTCCAGCGTGGTGGCATCCACTTCACAGTCCTTCGGTATAAGGCCCGAACGCGAATAGCTGTCCTTCCAAGGCACCCAAATGCCTGGAACATCAAGGTAGTCCATTGTGTGGAGTATCTCTTTGGCCGTCCAGTGCAGTAGCGTTTCGCGCGCCGGTGTCCTGCCAATTTCTGGCACGGCTTCTTCCGGCACCAAGTCCAAGGCACCGAGCGCAGTTTGCCGAGCCTCCGCCGCCGCTTCCTCGGATAGTCCAGAGTCAATATCAGGGCCCATCCAGAGGCCCTCCCCAATGAGAACTGAGAGCCGTTCGCGCAGCTTCTCAGGAGCAAGCGACGCGACCAAGGGGTCGTCGCTCTGTATGTGGATGGTCGGAATTAGTGCGCCGGTGTCGGAGACCTCCAGCTTGCCAGAGAGCCGAACAATGAGCCGGCTGCCATCGTGTAGGAGCAAGACCGCCTCCACGTCGCTCGACATAACCACCTCATTTACCACGAGATGCCTGGCGGGACGCAGACGAGATGCCCTGTACTCTCGGCCAGAGAGCCCCTGCTGGGCCGCGACAACCTGGCGGGATGGCAAGTAGATTTCCTTGAGGGCCTCAAGCTCGGTCTGCAACAGCATCTTGGAGACAGCCTGGCTGCACATTCCGCTATCAGGTAGCTCCTTATGCCTGAAATGCGGAGTGATGAGTGCCTCGGGGTTGCCTGCGTTCACGGCTTCCAGACGCTCCCCACAGCCATAGCAGACGCAGCCGCACTTCAAACCCGTGCGAATGCGCGGCAGCTCGCCAACGAACCGTAGTTCCCCCGTTTCCTCTTCTTTGGCCCAGGCCATCTGCTGACGTGGTTTCTTTCTCGTACCGCTTGCCTTGTGCGCAGCGGCCGGAGATGCGTTGGATTGCTCAATTTGGATATTGGCGGTCAAGTCACCTCCCGCAGTTCTAGGGCAGCCCGCCAGAGCCGGCCTGTATGGGAACTGTACCGCTATCTCCATAGGCTGCACAAAGATGAGCGGTCCTCCGAGATTAGTGGGCTGAAACGCAGCCGTGTGCTATCGAGAGGGACGGCAATGCAACTTCATCGATGCCGGCACAAAGAAATCAAGTCGATTCCAGGGCAAAAAACAAAGCTATGTGACATGCAGCCCAGCGCACGAGGCGCCGGACTGCATGGGTCATTGCTTGTCGTAAATCATCCTTCGCTCAGTGCTCGCCAACCGTTCTCGGTCTCGCGCATGGTGATCTTGCCCTTCATCTGAAGCTGCTGCTCTTGCAGCCAGTACAGGACGTCTTGTGCCTTGGCGGCTTCGTTGCGGATCTGAAGCAGCGCCGGATATAAGAGCTTCGCGGAGCCTCCATTCGGGCACCCGGCAACGTACATGGACCAGACGCTTTCCGTCACTTGGTTGTAGATGGTGTTCTTGGGCTGGTTGCGCTCTTGCTTTTGCCGTGCTTCCTGCTCAATCGCATCGAGCGCCTGCATCTTCTGGCGCAGGCTGTCCGGCAGCGGATGCTCGTTCTCCCACTGGACCAGTGCTTTCCGATAGGCGTCTTCTTCTAGGAATCCCATCCCCGGTGGGTTGTTGAAGTTGAAGTCCTCTCGGCGGGGTGCGCTGCTGTTGTGCTCCTTGCGTAACGCCAGGATCTCGGTCTTGAGCATCGCGATTTGTTGCTGATCGGCTTTTCCTGCGTCCTCCCAGGCTTTCACCCGGTCGCGCTCCTGCTGATAGGTCTGGCGCATGCGTTTTAAGGTATCGGGGTCCTTGAGTTCGATGTCGTAGGTGAACTCGACACGGTAGCGGCCATCTTCTTCATAGCCATTGGTCTTCTTGACGTGCGTCACCTTGACGTTGTCGCAAGAGGCGAACTGGGGCTCCAGGAATTTTTCGACATCGCTGTCACTGGGGGCAGAGTTGCAGCCAGCCAGGGCCAGGGCGGTGCAAAGAAGGAGTTGCTTTTTCATCGAGAGAGGTCTCCGGTCAATGTGAAGTGGGGCAGGGCCAGGCATGGCAGTACCAAGCCTGCTTGGCTCTGTGAGCTGTGTGCCAGGATGGCTGGGCCGCGGGGCTAATGGCTGCGCCCATGGGATTCGGATCTACAAAGCAAGAAGCGATGTGCTCCAATGGAACGCATCGCTTGAGGAGGCCGCTGGGCGGCAGAGGCAGGTTGATCGGGCAACGCTTATTGAGAAATGCCCATGGTCACGTAGTTGGCCTTGCCGTCGATGACTGGCGTGGTCAGTCCCTTTTGGGTCGAGACACCGACATAGGCATAGGTCGTCTTGCCGTCCAAAGTGAACTTGTAGACCTTGGCATGCGTGATGGAGTTTTCTGCAGGATCCTCCATCCCTTCGCTGGTCAATGCCTTGGAGAAGCCAAAGTTGGGCGCATCGGGAACGCCACCGTTTTCGGTGAACACCACGGAGTCATCGGCCCGGAATTCCAGGGTGCCGGTGGGGCTGCAGTCCTCGTATTCGTTGAACACCTTGCCGTGCAACTCGCTGGTATCGGTGACGGGAGTCCAGTCCTCCGAGAGATAGGCATACTGGCCATGCTGGTTGGAGCCAAAGGCGCCAGCGCCTTGTGTGCAGTACTGTGCGATGCGATTGCCCAGCAGGCTGGTCACCGCTACAAAGGGCTGGCCTACCTGGATCACATTGCCGTCCGTGCCCAAGGACGCCTTCGATGTCAGCAGACCACGGTGGGGATCGGGCATCGACAGAACGAAATCGCCGGCCTTGGTCTTTGCGGCACCTGCACGGAAGATCGTCATGTTGGGCGTCGTGAAAGCCGTACCCGCAAAGGCCGCTTGGGTCAGAGCCTCGCCTGCCGCCACGCTGCCAGCCGCTTCCGACTGCGTCAGACCTGCAGAAGTCAGGGCCGCGCCATAGCTCTCCAGCAAATCATCACCTGCATCGCCCTTTTGCGCATGGAACTGGCTGGTCAGCGGATCGAAGCCCGCCGGCAAGGACGGCTTGCCCGGCAGGCTGGACAGAACCACCTTGAGCTTGTCCTGGGCCGTTGCCAGGGAAGCGGCATGGATCGCACCGCTCAAGCTCCCATTGGTGGCCGAGTCGAACCAGGCATCGGGCTTTTGTCCGCTCACGATGCCGACCATCAAATCCGTCAGCGGCGTGATATTGGCCAGACCCGATGCAGCCACCATGGAATGCAACGGCGTGGTCAGGGCTTGGCCATTGGCCTGGCCACCGGAGACGCGGATCACGCAAGGAAAGTCACTGCCCTTGAGCGAGGCCGACCAGGAGCCGTCCGTGCCGGTCGTGGCCGAGGCAGAAGCACCGGAGGCGCACTTCAGCGTCACGGCACCGCCCGCAATGGGCGAGCCCACGGCCGCCACGCCGCTGGCCGAGGCCGAGTTGGAGGCCGGAGCTTCGCTGCTGCCCCCACCGCCGCCGCAGGCGGTCAGCACCGCAGCCGTGACAACGCTCAGAGCCAACTGAGCCATACCTTGGTTCGAAATCTTCTTCATGGTTTCCCTCTTCTTTATGGATGTGTCTTGAATGTGAAAGCCTGCTGGAGGCGGGCCATGGGGCGGAGTAAGGATGGATGGGCGGGGTGGATCTCCATTCAAAAGACGGCATGGCACCAGGTTTCGTAACCCGTCGCTCGCTTTGGCCGAGGGCGCAGAGACTGGTGAATGGGAAAGAAAGGAGAGAGCGATAGATGCCAAGCCTTCCTTGTTGATGTTGAAGCTTTGATGGGCTTCTTATTTTTGTTTTGATGATTATATTCGTCAAAATTTGACGTCTATATAGCGTCGTTAATTGGTCTGCAAATGGGCATCCTGCCCGCCAATGACCACCAAGCGCTCCGCCACTTCTTCGGCTTCCTCGGCTGCGCCTATTTCCATTGCTTTGGGACGGCGAGTGAAGCAATGCCGGCATGCAGCCGACAAGTCCCAGGAAACCTTGGCCTTTGAGGCGCAGGTTGACAGGACGTACATCTCCGCGATTGAGCGGGGTGTTGCCAATCCGTCCATCGAAACCTTGGCCAGCATCTGTCATGTGCTGGGTGTGACGTTGGCTGAGCTGTTTGAGCCGTTGAGTGATGTCTCGCTGGCTCCGACCGGCGATCGTCGGGCCAATGCGGCGCAGCCACCAGAAATCAAGCGCAGCCGCCTACGCTAATGGTGCTCGCGAGTTGCCTGCTGGGAAGTGACGGCAAACTAGCTGGTGATAGATGCAGAGGGAGCTTCAGGGAAGAATTCCTCGGCAATGACCTCCGCCTCTTCGGGCGAGTCCTCAAGGCTGCCATTCGCATAGCCCTGTCTTGCTGCTTCGTCCAAGGCCTGCTGATCAAACCCCGCCGCTTGGCGTTGTGCTGATAGCTCCTTGGCCTGCGCAATGGCTTCATTCAACGTCAGACCACTGCGAACGATCAGATCCGCGTAGTAGATCGCCGAGCGATGCGACTGCGTCGTGGACTTGCCCCGAAGCTTGAGTTCCAGCGGCATGCCGGCCAGATGCCCGCCCGACACCGCAGCGAAGTACTGCAGCCGGGCAGCCAAGGTCCGGATGCTGTTGAAGCCTGTAGTCCTGAACACAAAGCTGCCCAGCTCATCGCTGTCGCCGATCACCAGATTCAGCCGCCCATAGGGCTTGCAGCCGTCCTGGCCGAAGGCGCAGGAATCCGGGCCAGGGCAGGGCATGGAGGCCAGTCCCTGGCTGGTGACCCGCTTGCAGCTTTCGCCATCGCCCACGCACAGAGGCCGGGCCGTGGAACGGTCGAACAGGGTGTAGTGGGCGCGCAGATTCAGATCGGGATCGTTGAACAGCATCTGCACCGGGATGCTGCGCAGCTTGCGCCGGGCCGGCGTGGTAGCAGTTGCCGTGGCCGTTGCTGCTGCAGGCTGGACTTTGGAATCGGCAGCCTGCTCCGTATCGGCGGCCACGCCCATCTTTTCCTTGAGCGAACGCTTGCCGGTGAGCTGAGAAGGCTGAGCAGAAGCGGGCTGCAGGCCGCTGTCACCTTCTTCACTACCCTCAGATAAGGAAGGCTTCGTGCCTTCCTTTATGCCGCCGGGCTGTGCCTGGCGCAGAGCTTCATCGAGCGGATGCAGGATCCATTGCCCGCGGGCCTGCACCTGGGTGGTGATGGTGAATTCGTCATCCTTCTCGGGCAGGCGCTTGCCATTGCGCTCCACCACCTTGCCGATGGCGATGCGGCCGATCACCGGGGGCGTGATCATCAAACCTTTGATCATGGAATGCTCCAATAAATGAGCCCTCCAGGGCAAGGCCAGGGAGGGCTGGGGGAGAGAGGGGACACCGGGCTGGACTTCGTCCCAAGCGGTTTCACTGCTCGGGCTCGTAAACACAAAACCGCCGTGACCCAGCACGTGGACTCAGATAGCGCTGGGCCAGAGTCGGGTGCTCCTGCACGAACTGGCTGCTGTTGAAGGCCTGGCCGTCCTTGCTGCGCTTCCAGGTGACGGAGCCGCCGCAGGCAAACAAGGCTTTGCTGGCCTCGCCCATGTGCATCTGAATGAGCTGGCGCAAACGGGCTTCCCGTTTTTGCGCTGCATCGAGATCGCAGCGAGCCTGCAGCAACTCTTCAAAGGTAGTGTTGAGCTCCTGGTCCTCGCTCAGATCCACCTGCTCCCCGGTGTCGCTGGAATACAGGCAGCGCAAGGCCTGCTCGGCACTGTCCGATCCATCGCCAGGCGGTGCGATACCGCTTTGGACCATGTCCCAGAATTCCTTCTCCAGCGCAATCAAGCGGGCAATCAGCGCCTCATCCCGCTCGATGCGGAAGATGCGCAATTCCTGACCGCCCACCAGCACCACCACATCGGCGGCGCGCTGGCCCGTCACGGCCAGCTGGTGCAGGACCTGGAGCTGCACATACTCGGGAACGCCATCGCGCCACAGGCGAGCCCCATGGATGCCGGCGGTCTTGCATTCGAGCAACTGCACATCGGGGGCGCCGATCACCTCCCGGTCCACATTGGCCAGCATCCAGGGATGCTCGGGGTGCTGCAGCACCGCATTCACGCGCCGCACCTTACGGCCCGTGCGCTTGGTGTAATGGGCTGCCACGATGGGCTCCAGCAAGGTGCCCCAGAACATGGGGCTGGTGTCGTCCGTGGGATCGACAGCCGGCAACAGATCGCCCTTGCCGGTCTTTTGCATCCACAACTCCAGTTGGGACTGGTAGGGGTTGAGGCCGATGGCCGCTGCGGCATCCGAACTGCCGATGCCGGTTCGGCGCACCTCCAGCCAATCCTCGTGCTCCAGGTCCTTGGTGGAGACCAGGCGCAGGGCGGCCCCCTTGCGGGGAGTGCGGGATGGAGCGGAGGTGGAGCGAACTGCAGGCGCAGCAGGCCCCGAAGGGCTTACCAAGTGCAAAGACATACAAAACTCCTTGGCCCGCAAAAATGCGGGCATAAAAAAGCCGCTTCAATGAGCGGTCTGTGGTGGAGGAAAGAAGAGAAGAGAACTGTCCAAAGAGGGACAAGAAAGCCAATGGGCAAGCACGATCAGGCCACTGGTTCAGGCCACCAGTTGCAGCGCATGGTCCAGGGCTCGCTGCTTGATCACCGCTCCCTGGCCGAACCAGGCACTGTCCAGGCGGTTGTCCTGGCTGCGGGCCTGTTTCTCGTGATCCACGAACTCGGTGACGGCGCACAGCAGGCCCCAGGCCGTATCCTTGGCCGCCTGCATCTCGGCACCACGGCCGTGGCCCTCGTAGAGCGTCTGTACCTTCTTGAGGGCCCGTTCATTGGTCAGGCCCACCGCGGGATCGGAATGCTGGTCCGTATTGCAGATCACCTTGAGGAAATAGTTCATCGCCTCATGGGTCTTGATCTTGCGCTCGGCCAGGGTCTTCATGTGGTACATGAAGCTGTCCCACTGGCCCACGGCCACGCCCAACTGGCGCTTGACCGCCTGGGCATCGAAAGCCGTGCTGTGCGGCACCTTGACGGCACCGACCCCATCGCGCAGCGCAATGGTCAACGTGTTGTTGCACACCACCCGCACCGTCGTCGGCATCGCCACCGTGGCCAGCGTCCCATCGCAGGACGTCGCCAAAAGCAAATAGCCGTTGACCACGTCCTTGCCCTTGAGCGCTGCCGACTTGCCGGTGCGGGCCAGGGCCCAGAACTTGCGCCCGGCCTTGAGCACCCCGGCCGTCTCCAGCTCGTAACCTGCGACCTCGGTCAGATCCCGGTAGAACTCCAGCACTTCACGGGGCTGTACCACCTGGTAGCGGCTGCCCACCACCGACAGCGGAGCTTGCGTATCGCTGCGGTACAGCACCTTCTGTTCGGGAAACTCCTTGGGCTCGGCATAAAGGCCGGACAGCCCGGAAGAACCCGACGCACCATTGGACGCGAGATAACGCACCGGCGTTTCCTGGATACGCCAGTCCATGCCAGCGGCTTGTGCCCAGACATCGATGCTGTGTTTGGCAGGCAGGGCGTGGCCCAGTTCATGCCAAGGGGTCTGGCCGGTATAGGCCATGGTTTCTATGAGATGTGCCATGAGATGATTTCTTTTAATAAATTAAATAAGACTCATTCAATTTTTGAAGTGCAAGAATTGAATGAGTAGTGGAGGTTTAGAAGGTTTGCTTGCAGCTCAAGCAGCGGTAGCGGCACAAAAGCGCCTGGTCCACCTTGCTACCCGCTTTGGCTCCAAGCTCGGCGCCTATAGCACTGCTGGCAAGAGCACATATCACTGCACCTGCAATACCCGTAAAGGCAAAACCCACGGGTCCGACATGCGCAGCAAGCGCCTTTCCAATGTGAAGGCCCCGAAGGGCAGCATTGAAGCCGCCGGTGGCTCCAACGACACATCCGATCACGACATAAGTCTTCTGCGTAGGGGCTCTGATCATGACTTCGGCGCTGCGGCAGAAGGGACAGATGAGAGGCGGCTGTATCAAAGGTTCCAATCAGGACCTCCTTTCAGGAACAAAAAAGCCCCTGCGCAGAGAGCACAGGGGCTTGGTGAGTCAGGTGAGGATCCTAGGTTGGATCCAAGCGAGTGATATGTGTCTGAGATTTTTTTGAATGTAATGGCTCAGCCTGAGCGGGCAGAACGCCGAATGATCGCCACAATGTGGGTGCGGACCTCGTTGCGGTTCTTGCGGACGGCGTTGATGTTTGAGCGGACGTCGATCCTCACATGAGATCGAGATGACGGCCTACTCAAAAAAAGGTGGTCCAACGTATAGAAGGCATGACCGGGGAACAAACCGGGGAACGATGTTTAAATTTGATAGCAAAAACATCAATATAGATAAAGAGAATTTATAGTAATTCAATTGACGCCAGCTCATTTTCCTTTCTGAAAATCAATGAATTAGTATCCAATTGAGTTCAAAGAAATTCAACCTCTGCCAAAAGCTGCAGGGGGAACACGAGGGGGACGAATGACCCAAACGGTAGATTGGCCCCCGTTGTTCCCTCATTTCCCTCTGTAGAGGGCTACTTTTTCGGGAGGTTGTTCCCCCAATGTTGACCGATGCACAGTGCAGAAATGCGACCTGTTCCCCGGTGCCAAGCGAGAGCGCTTTTCCGATGCCGGTGGCCTGTATCTGGAGGTCAGCCCCGGTGGTTCGCGGAGATGGTTCTAGAAATACCGGAAAGATGGTAGAGAAGGTCGGCTGGCCTTGGGTTGCTACCCCCAGGTAAGTTTGTCGACCGCTCTAAAGGCGCGAGATATTGCTCGTCTTCAGAAGTCGGACGGCGTTGATCCCGTCAAAGCTCGCAAAATTGAAAAGCTGGTCAACCCCAACGGTATCGACAGCACGTTCAAGTCGGTTGCCTTGGAGTGGCATGGGAAGCGGGTTTCACACTGGAGTCCTGGCCATGCATGAACGCATGCTTCGGCAGTTGGAGCGCGATTTATTTCCTTGGCTGGGCGAAAGGGAGGGCCTTGTTGCATAAGTCGGCTGAGGCATGCATGCGAGACCCCGCGACTTGGTAGGCTCCCCCATGAGTAAGCCACAGCGGGCGAAGTACCGCACGACGAACTGGACCGAGTACAACGCGGGGGCTCGCGGCTTGATGCGGACCTTCAATGGCAGGCTCCATCGAGTGCAGGACCGGATGGTCGGCTGTGTTCAGTGACGCGGCGATCCAGTTCCGCCTGACGCTCAAGTGCATCTTCGGTCTAGGGCTGCGACAAACCACAGGCCTTGCTGAGAGTCTCTTGCGGCTCGCTAGGCTTGATTGGGCTGTACCTGACTACAGCACCCTGTGCTGGCGCCAGAAGACCTTGAGCGTGACCATCCCCGCACATCCCAACAAGACGGGCCTACACCTGCTGATTGATAGTACCGGCGTGAAGGTGCTGGACGAAGGGGAGGGGAAAACCAAGAAGCATGGCGCTGACTATCGGCGACAGTGGCGCAAGGTTCACCTAGGTATTGACGCACAAACACTAGAGAGATCCGTGCCATCGAAATCACGGACAATGCCATTGATGATGCGCCCATGCTGCCGGAACTACTGGCCCAGATACCACCTGACGAGCCTGTGTGCTCGGTGAGTGCAGATGGAGCCTATGACACCAAAGCTTGCCACGAGGCCATCGCCGGTCGGCAAGCCGCAGCGATCATCCCGACTCGCCGCAATGCGAAGCTATGGACCGATGCCAGAGCGGGGGCACAGGCCCACAACGAGATCCTGAGAACGACGCGCAAGCTCGGGCGCACGATCTGGAAGAAATGGAGCGGTTACCACCGCCGCAGCCTGGTGGAAACCAAGATGGGCTGCTTCAAGCGGCTGGGTGAGCGGGTGACGGCCGGAGACTTCGATCAGCAGGTCACGGAGCTACAGGTCCGTGCATCCATCCTCAACAGGTATACCAGCCTGGGAACGCCTGAGACTGTGCGCGAGGCATAACTGCGCCTGGGGTAAGGGGAGGCTTATGCCGGATTATGCACCAGCGTCACCAAGCGCTAGCACCCATAGCGTTCCATTGCAATGCGTGATTGCGCTGTACACAAAATTAAAGCTTCGACGCGAAAATAAAAAATACGGCGATCAGTCGTCGTGCAGATTTCATTTCAGACATTCGACATCAGCTGCCAAGGTTGCCAGCGCAGATGTCAGGCAATAGAGCCCGAATCGATTCATTTTTGAGTCGATTCGGGCTTTTTTGTTTTTGCGTCTAGACCAGCGTGTGATTTTTCACGGGCATGCGGCCTGCTGGCGGAGCTTTGTCTAACGGAAATACATCTGCAAAACGGATTGAAGGTCGGATCCATTTTTGAGAACTTTTCACGTCACTCAGGAGCATCGGTATGAGACACGGAGACATTTCCAGTAGCAATGATTGCGTTGGCGTAGCGGTAGTCAACTACAAGATGCCGCGTTTGCATACCAAGGCGGAAGTACTGGACAACTGCAGAAAAATTGCAGACATGTTGGTCGGTATGAAGAAGGGCTTGCCAGGGATGGATTTGGTTATCTTTCCTGAGTATTCGACGCACGGGATCATGTATGACTCTAAGGAGATGTATGACACCGCATCGGCCATTCCTGGTGAGGAAACAGAGATTTTTGCTGATGCCTGCCTTCGGGCGAATGTTTGGGGTGTTTTCTCCCTCACAGGAGAGCGCCATGAAGAGCATCCAAATAAGGCACCGTACAACACGCTCGTTCTTATGAACAACAAGGGAGAGATCGTGCAGAAGTACCGCAAGATCATGCCTTGGGTGCCTGTGGAAGGCTGGTATCCGGGTGACTGCACCTATGTGAGCGAAGGCCCGAAGGGGATGAAGATCAGTCTCATCATCTGTGATGACGGCAACTATCCGGAAATTTGGCGTGATTGCGCTATGCGTGGCGCAGAGCTGATCATTCGTTGCCAAGGCTATATGTACCCAGCCAAGGAGCAGCAAATTATGGTCTCCAAGGCCATGGCTTTTATGAACAACTCTTATGTGGCTGTTGCGAATGCTGCAGGTTTTGATGGTGTGTATTCGTACTTTGGGCACTCCGCTCTCATTGGCTTTGATGGACGAACACTGGGCGAAACCGGTGAGGAAGAAATGGGCATTCAATACGCGGAGCTCTCCAAATCACTGATTCGCGACGCACGAAAGAACGGCCAATCCCAAAACCATCTGTTCAAGCTGGTGCATCGGGGCTACACGGGAACGATCAACTCAGGCGATGGCGATAAAGGCGTTGCAACCTGCCCGTACAACTTCTACAGCAAGTGGGTCAGCGACCCAGAAGGCACACGGGAGATGGTTGAGTCTTTCACTCGTACCACAGTGGGCACGCCGGAATGCCCCATTGAAGGCACTCCACACGAAGCACCGAAGCATCACTAACGCAAGCTGCACAGTGTCTTGCCTCTCCTGGTGCTTCCGAGCGGAAGGCAATCCATCTCTTGTGAGGAGACCCCAATATGCTGGGTGTAGCTTTGTTTTTTATTGGTGCAGTGTTGATCGTCAACGGCATTGGTCTGACGGGACGAATCGAAAGCAAGGACTCCGCACCGTTCAATTTGCTAGTGGGGTTGCTGGCCTTTTTTACCAACGCGCTTGGGCTGATTCGGGCCATGGTAGATGCAGATTTTTTTGCTGCGGCAGGAGGTCTGCTTTTCGCCTTTACTTATCTCTATTTGGCTGTCGTGCAATGGTGGGGGCTCAAAGGAGTGGGCTTGGGCTGGTATTGCCTATTTGTGGCAATCAGTGCTTTCGCGTTTGCAGCCACTGCAGGCGATATCCGTGTCATCTTCATGTGGGTGGTGTGGGCGAGTTTGTGGTTCTTCTTCTATGTGGCGCTTGGGCTTGGTAAAACGTTGCGATTCTTGCCGGGGTACACCGTGCTCGTGGGCGTCGTGACTTGCTGGGTTCCGGGTCTGATGATTTTGATGGGGAAATGGTGAAATCAATGAACGCAAAAAGTCATTTGCACGATGCTGTCCATGCAGATCCGTTGGCCGATTTTCGAGTCGAGCTGGCACCGTTCTATAAAGCTGCGGGCAATGAAATAGAGCTTTACGAGCAGGCCTACAAGCATCGTATGCCGTTGATTCTTAAAGGACCGACTGGGTGCGGGAAGACTCGATTTATTGAGCACATGGCTTGGCGCTTAAATAGGCCTCTCATTACGCTGGCCTGTAATGAAGACATGACGGCCTCAGACTTAGTTGGCCGTTATTTGCTGGATGCAGATGGGACAGCATGGCACGATGGGCCGCTGACCATGGCTGTACGTTACGGTGGTATCTGTTATCTCGATGAAGTGGTTGAGGCTCGGCAAGACACCACAGTTATCATCCATCCACTAACGGATGCGCGCCGCGTGCTGCCTCTAGATAAGAAAGGCGAGGTTATTCATGCGCATCCTGATTTTCAGCTAGTGGTCTCTTACAACCCTGGCTACCAAAGCAGCGCTAAGGATATGAAGCCATCTACGCGGCAACGTTTTGCAGCGTTGGAGTTTGACTATCCAAATGCCAGCGTTGAATCAGACATCGTCGCGCATGAGGCAGGAATCGAAATCGGTAAGGCGCAGCGACTTGTGGCTTTGGCACGAAGTACGCGAGAGCTAAAAAACCGAGGGCTGGATGAGGGGGCGTCTACCCGTATGCTGATTTACGCAGGCTTGCTCATGCGTGATGGTGTTTCCGCTGCAGACAGTTGTGATATGACCATCACTCGTGCACTAACGGATGACCCTGAAGCCACGCAGGCGCTGAAAAAGCTGGTGCAAGCGCAGTTCGATTATTGAAGGCGGGTGCACATGACTGTTCAACAAGGGAAAGTTTCGAGCAGGGGGCAATCAGGGCAACGGGTACGTGCGGTTTTGATGGATGATGAAGCTTCGCTGTTTTCGCGACTAACACTGCTGGCATCTGGATTGGCGCTCGCCCCGGTCAATGTCCAAGCATTGCAGGCAGCGAGCACTTTAGGCAGAAGTGTTGGCTTGTTTGCGGCATCAACTTCCAAGTCATCGCCTCTCCGGCCAGTTCTTTTGGCCAGTCAGAGGGCTGCTGCTCCATCTCCGACGCAGTTACTGCTACCGCCGCTTTCAGAGAAAGACAGCGTGGTGCGCGAACGGGTGCACATGGCTATGGTTGCCCACGCTGCTGCTCATTTGCGGTATTCACCAGCACAGAAGCCCAGCAATATTTTGAAGCCCATGGGCATGACGGTTGTCTCAGCGCTTGAAGATGCGCGTGTTGAACGCTTGTTAATTAAGGACTATCCGGGTGTGCGAAGTTGGTTCGAATCGCAGTTACTGAAGGAGCCAGATGAGCTGGATCTCAGCTTCAATGCCTTCATGATTCGCCTTGATCTGATCTTGATGCAACCCGCGCGTCTCAGTAGCAATCATTGGGTCAACAAAGCGCATGAATTATTCGAGCATGCGGCTCAAGAGCATGGACTAGAAGACTATGCCGCATTTCGTGCCATTGCCTCGATCCTAGCCAATGACCTGGGGCAAATGCGAGTGCGGATGGATCCTCAGCACTATGCAACGCCTCTCGCATACAGAGATGACAACAGTTATCTCTGGGAGCACCCTGAATCTGAGGCAGACGACGAGGACTCCATTGCACTGCAAAGTACTGGCGCACGACCTCCGCCACCGCAGCAGGTGCAAAGGGGCGAGCAGGCGGAGATCAATCAACAAGCTTCAAGCGTGGAGTTTGAAATTGCTCGCTTCACTTACCCCGAGTGGGACAGAAAGATTGAGCGAATGAAGTCGGATTGGTGCACTGTGATTGAAAAATTGCCTGGATGGCAGGGGCTGAGCGCAGTGCCAGAGATGGAGGTGCAAGCTGTATCGCGTTTCGGTGCCATGCTTTTACCTAATGCACATCAGCTAGATAGGCGTCACCGGCTTCGCCACCAATGGGAGGGTGACGATGTGGACTTGGATGCGGCGATTGAGGTGCAGGTGGATCGGCGTCTGAATTTGCGCCCTGATCCTCGACTGTTTGCACGGCCAGGCAAGGGGCCGCGCCCAACCAGCATGTTGGTGTTGTTAGATATTTCAGAGTCGGTTAACAACTTGGCGTCTGACGGACAAAGCTTGCTCGATATTGAAAAACAGGCAGCTCTCTTACTTTCGCACTCCAGCGTACAAGGCGTTGATCGGCTCGCGATTCACGCGTTTTCGTCGAATACTCGCTCAGAGGTTAACTACTATAGGTTGCTGGATTTTGGGCAGTCAGCAAGCCAAGCCACGACGGCCATGTTGAGGGCATTGAAAGCTCGCTTTTCTACACGCTTGGGGGCTGCAGTGCGGCATGCCAGTAACTTGTTGCAAGACGAGCCTTCAGGGCAGAGAACGATGTTGGTAGTGACGGATGGTGCTCCAGCTGATGTGGATGTTCATGACAGCCGTTATTTGATTGACGATGCTCGCCATGCTGTGCAGGAGGCTGCACGTGCTGGTGTTCGTGTCAGTTGTTTGGCGGTCGATCCCAATGCCGATGATTACGTTCGACATATCTTTGGATGGCGCAATTTTGGCATTGCTGACCATGCGCACCAGCTTGGTTCACGTCTGACGCAAATGAGTGCCAGACTTGCGGGGGGACGGTAAGTTGAAAGCGCTAAAAGCCATCATGGAGTCGCGGGAGCGAATGCTTGTGTGCAATAAACTTATACGCTGATATCCCAACAATTGATGCTGGCAAGCAGCAAGTGCGTTTCGCTGGCAGAGGCAGGAGATAGGCTTGGCACACAATGACCCCTTGCGCGTTGGCGTTCTTTTTTCTCAAACGGGGACTACATCCACTATTGGCCAATCGCAGCTACAAGGTACTTTGCTTGCGATTGACGAGATCAATAAAGCAGGAGGAGTTCTTGGACGGGAGTTGGTTGCTGTTTGTCGCGATCCGGCATCCATACCGAGCCAGTTTGCGGAGCAAGCTGAACAGCTAATTGTTCAGGAAAAGGTAAACACGATTTTTGGCTGCTACATGTCGAGTAGTCGGAAAGCCGTGATCCCTATTGTTGAGAAATGGAACAAGCTACTATTCTATCCCACGCTCTATGAGGGCTTCGAGTTCTCAGCCAACGTGATCTACACGGGTGCTGCACCTAATCAAAACAGTGTTCAGCTGGCGGATTTCATGACCAGCAGCTTTGGTGCTCGCGTCTACCTTATTGGCTCAGACTATATCTACCCCTATGAGTCCAATCGCATCATGCGTGAGTTGGTGATGCAGCACCCTGAAAGTGAAGTTCTAGGCGAGTGCTATCTACCCCTTGCCGCAACTGAGCATGACTATCGTGCTGTCATGGAGGATGTGCGCCGCAAAAAGCCGGATTTCATTTTTTCTACCGTTGTTGGGGACTCTACTGCTCAGTTGTATCGAGCGTATGCGGATGCTGGGTTCGATCCAAAGGAAATGCCGATTGGCAGCTTGACGACTTCAGAGGCGGAAATAGCACAAATGGGCTTCGACATAGCTGCAGGTCACTACACCGCAGCACCTTACTTCCAGTCGATCGGGTCAGAGGCAAATGTCCAGTGCCTTGCGAGGCTCAGAAAGTTGTTTGGAGATCATTGCCAGCCAAATCTTTGCTGGGAAGCCTCATATTTTCAAGTACACATGTACGCAAATGCGTTTCGAAAAGTGGGGACGGACAATATTGTTGGGCTTCTTCCCGCGTTGCTGGGGAGCGAGTTTGATGCGCCACAAGGCAGGGTCAAAATCGATCCTCACAATCACCATACTTGGCTTTATCCGAGGGTAGGGCGAGCTAACAGCGGCGGTGGATTTACTATCTTGCGCCAGGCAAGACGGGCCGTATCTCCTGATCCTTATTTAGTCACACATTCGTTGGGTGACTGGACAGCAAAGCTGGAGGTGTGAGCGTGACTCGTCAGCAGTCCCCATCTTCAAACGGATTTACCTCTACGGTTGCTCCACCTCAGCGAGCGACGTCACTTCACCTCAAAGAGCTGCGGCAACTGAAGATTACGGTTATGCATCCCGATGATGCAGATGGGACGCTGCTGACGCAGCAGCTAATGCGTATCGGTTGTCAGATACGTACTGTGTGGCCACCTATGCAGCAGTTGCCCAGCGAGACGGATATCGTACTTTTTGCTGTTCGCCCTGACCACCTGCACCTGCATCTCAGTTGGGCGCATTCAGAGGATTCCCCAGCCTTGATTGCTGTGGTGAATTACGAAAATCCAACCATTGTGTCTGCGGTGCTGGATTTGAAAGCACAGGCTATTCTTCCTTCGCCGATACGCTCATTCGGACTGCTCTCAACATTAGTGATTGCGCGCAAGGCACATAAAGAAACGCGCCAGTTGCAGCAACACATTGCGAAGTTGCAAGGCAAGCTGCAGGGGCAGCGAAAGCTCGCGGATGCAAAAGCCATTTTGATGAGTACTCACCAAGTGACTGAGGAGCGAGCATATGAAATGCTACGGATGCAAGCAATGAATAAGCGTATGTCAATTGAAGATGTTGCCAATGCCATCATCGAAGCTTGTGATTTACTGGGACTGAAATCCAACGCTTGAGGCAAGGACTAGGGCGTGCAACCCTCGCTAGTCTTGACCGAGGTGGATGTAGTGTCGAAGTTAACACTGGATCTTACAGAGACCTTCACAACGAATCATCGAGAGGCTGCTCTGCAGCGATCGCTGTCAGCCGGTTGTCCTGCGTCAATGCCCGTTCTCGACCGCACTTCGGACGTTCAGCTGACACCAACGAATCTACAGCGATTGATGTCGCTGGCTCCTCAGACGCCACTATGAGCACGATCTGAGCAATGCGCCGCTCCATGTCGATGTGCCCCCCGCGCAGCGCTTGGAGTTCACCGGGCCGCAAGCCGGTGTTGAACCAGAATTGGATCATTGGCCGCTCAGCCTAGCGGTATGCCAGCAGGATCTGCTCGCGTTCGTCCTGTGTGAATGGCTGAATCACATAGTCGCTGGCCTTGCTGATGCAGTCCATTCCAGAGAACCAGTTACACAGCAGGCTGGGCAGGACCTGGCCCACCTGCAGCCATACCGGCGGCACATGCGCTATCCAGTGATGGGCATAGCGTAGCCGTTGTAGGTGGGCGGGGACATCTGCTCGTTCTTCGCCTGACGGGCCTAGGTGTTCAGCTGCTTTCGCAGCAACGTTTCCATGGGTGGATTGATTTTGGAAGGAGCTACAGCCTTGGGACTGCCCGGGAAGTAGTCAGTCTAGGAATAGGTACCGTCGACAATCTTGCGCCGGCTCTCATCGCGCAAGGAGGCTGCTCCTGTTGATTGAGCAAGGTGGCGTCAGCTTGGGACATTCCTGCCCCTCCCACGTGAAGGCAACCTGTAACCTGTCGCCGAAGACGAGGGGGCGAACCTTCACGCCGGGTGGTGTTGTTTTGGCAGGTGGTCTTTTATCCATTGACCGGCTTCTTTAATGTTGACGTAAAGGCATCGGTGAACGATGGCGACCTGGGCCTCTTCGCGCTAGGTGCCGGACTTTTTGCTCTGTTTGACCGTCTCTCGCGTGACTCTCGTGAGTTCCTCATGCTTGGAAGTCCAAACCCGCTCAGGAGCGTTGCCGGATACATCGTTGACAGCGGGTGTGGCATCTTGCATATCTGAATGTTTCATGAATCGAGGCTCAATTTGGGTTGGGAATAAAGTGATTGACTGCTTGAAAACGCACGTGTGCGGTCGTGGGCTGGTGCTTAATTGTCAGCCGGCATTTCGGTGCACGGCTGGAGTGACTGGCTTTGGGCTGTGCGATTTATTGATTGCAGAATGCAAAAAACACGCATAGTGGTGGACTATGGGTAAACTTCTGCTGATTAGTTCAGTGGGGCATGTATGGACCAAATGGATGCCGGTGCAACGTACGCAATGAGCCCGCGCAGGGTTGTGTTTGAGTATCAGGCCAACAATGAAGCTCGATCGGCGGCTATCAGTGGCGATGCGCTCGAGCGCTTGACAGGGGCCAAGGACCTTGCCGGAGCGCAGCAGAACCTGGCGGCCTACCGAGACCATTGGCAAGCAATCCATGGGCTGGCCGCGACAAAGCACGGTCAGGGCCAGGAGCCTGTCGTCATTCGTGTGGGCGATATTCCAGCCCCATAAAGCGGCGAGGGGCCAGGGTTGAGCCTTTTTGATCTCTTGAAGCTGAACCTCTGGGCAACCGGTCTTGCTGGCTATCGCTTTACATTGCTGGACTGCATCATCAGATGGCTGCTTGTCGTCTGTGTTTGTTCCGTTTAGGCAATCCGCTCGTGCGTCTATCTTGCCTCTTGCCGTTTTCCGGGGTGGACGCCTGAAACGCGCCAGCCTTTGTGGTCTGGCATGCAGTCAGCCCTTGATCACAGCGCATTTGATTTCAGGTCGCGCGGCTTCTATCTGTGCGCAGTCTATATGTCATTTATATGAAATCAATAGACTCACTATCAATTGAAAAACATGTATAGTAAAAAATAATAAATTGAAACAAATTGTAATATATGATTGGTGAGGCTCGGTTGTAGGTTGGCAACATCTACTTGGTTTAAAAGCATGGAGTAATTTAAATTGGTAGATGTGGAAAATAAAGAGCAGGCTCACTATAGAGAAGTGGAGTGGCTGGGAAAGAAGTTTCCGAAGAGTGATCGAGCCATAAAAATCAGACTACTTCTGCAGTTGAATACTCTGGTATGTACCTCGCTCGGAATTTTCTGGACTATATGCTATTCGTTCTTCTCAAGAATTGATCTGGCTTTAATTTTTGTAGCCTTGTTTTTTGTCGGTGTCTGTTCTTATTTTTCGGCAAAGAAATTTAGCTATCAATATCTTGCAGGTATAGCGCATGCACTGCTGTTGATCGTGATCGCCATCTCTTTGATTGACAGTCCTATCGAAGATGTTCCGCGCTCTGCCCATGTGTACTTTTTACCGCTGGCAATTGGGGTGGTGTTTGTCTTTAATCAGAAAGACAAATATATGGGGATCATCTTCCCAAGGTTGTGTTTGATTCTCTTTGCAATCTTCGGCGTCGGACTCATGGATATGGATGTTTCCAGTATTTCTCCGCCTGAGAATATTCGATGGATTGGCTGCATTAGCAACTATTTATTTTCCACGTTGATTCTCGCCTGCATCCTGAAAATCTATATTGCAAATTTGAATGAAAAGGTCGACTTGGCATTCAATCTGGCGCAAGCTGTTTCCAAGAATGAAATAGTGGTTCACTATCAGATTCAAGTGGATAAATATGGCAAGCCTTTGGGGGCAGAGGCTCTTGTCAGATGGATGCACCGAGAGCGCGGTCTTTTATCTCCGGACAAATTTATTCCACTGGCAGAAGAGAGTTTTGTGATCAGAGATATTGGGCTGGAAGTTCTGCGTCAGTCCTGTCATCTGCTGAGAGAGTGGTCCGAAGATCCCTTGCTGCAGAATAAGTATATTGCGGTCAATGTGAGTCCGGTGCAACTCATTGATGATGATTTTGTGTCTGATGTCATCAAGGTTGTACAGGCGGCGGGAGTCGATCCAGGCTTGATAGAACTTGAGCTGACAGAGTCGGCTTTGAGCATGGATGCTGAAAAAGCAAGTTCGAAAATTCAGCAGTTGAGAGACTTTGGTATCCGATGGGCTCTCGATGATTTTGGCTCGGGGTTCTCATCGCTCGCCATACTGAAGTCTTTGCCGGTCCAGAAAATCAAGATCGACAGGCAGTTCATCAAGGATGCCAAGTCAAGCGAGTCCTCGAAGAACCTGCTGAAAAAGATCCTGGAGATTTCCGAGCTGATGGGGATGGAGGCTATCGTCGAGGGGGTTGAAGATCACAGCCAGCACACCATGCTCGTTGATCTGGGATATTCGCAATTTCAGGGCTATCTCTTCGGACGCCCCAATCCGGCCTCAGTCTTGACCGATTCCATCAGGTCGCGCGGAGGCTGATCGGCTGGAGCGAGCTTCTTCCCCGAGTGCATCCATCAGATCGGGAATCAGGCGTGAACGCTCGCCCGTGGCAATGCTCACATCGGTGCCGAAGCCGCCGTCGTCCTGGCTACTGGGATCCATCGCCGCATCCCGCAGCGTGATGTTCTTGATCTGGAAGTCTTCGGCATGCACGAAGCCCACCCGGTCCTCCCTGGTCATGGCCAGTCTGATGCGGAGCTGGCCGTGCTCGATGTGTTGGCGGACTTCGTCAATATCCAAGGGGTGGTGGGTGTAGCGCACGACAGCCTAGGATTCGTCGCAGGCTTTCAACTCTGCCTCGCGGTCGGCTCTGAAGCCCGCGGGTGGCTCCTGGGTGATCAGCCAGTGTGCCATGGCGGCCTGTGGGCGGATCTGAGTATCCACCAACGCCACCGTAAAGCCGGGCAGGCCTTTAACCAGCAGCGTGGCGATCTCATCGGCGCGGCTTTGGGCACTTGTGTCCATGACCTGGGTACACGGACAGCAGGTCGACCCATACCCACATGCCGTCTTGCTTGGTGAAGGCCATGGGCAGCAGGTCCAGCTTGGCCTCGTCCTTGAGTTCGCGGCGCTCTGTCTTGAAGCGCATCGCATCAGCCACTGTCCGTCCAAGGATTCGATCAGAGGGCCGTACTGCTCACCGCGCGGCGGTGCCCAGCTGGCGGAGTGGTGCCAAATTCGTCAAAGATGGCATCCTCTAGCGCCTGCAGGCCGCCTTGCCAGCGATCAGTAATGCGGTAAATGCTCATGTTTTTAAACATCGCTGCTCCTGAATGAGTCCGCCGTTGGTGGGCATTCTTCGAGTTGATGAACTCTTACAGGGGAACATCGCCTTACATAGATGCTTCCTGAGAGGGATAGGCTGTTGGCAGCAACACTTGTAGAAAGGGCTGCCATGAAAGAGCTATTTGCACTGGCTGCGGTCACCTTGATGCTGGCTGGATGCGCGACTCAGGCGCCTGTGAACGGACAGGGTGTGAAGCCGGGCCCCCTCCAGACGGAGAGGAATGCAGATCAGGATCTTCGAAACAACGAGATCCTGCAGCCAGGTCGCTCAGGCGACTTTGACAATGATTGGGGCAGAGAGAAGGCACCAGATCACGGCAATGAGGGCCATGAAAATCAAGGCAGCTTGTGGCCATGGCCAGGTTCGGGATTGAGCGGCGGAGCTACGTACCCGGGCGGACATAGTTGGGGCTATTAGGGTGAAGGCATGGGTGCATCTCGGGCGCAGTGGTCTTGCTGTGCAGCCCCCGGCATGCTGCCGGGCATCCTTGCGCGCCTGCACATCACCTTGCCAAGTATTGAGAATGCGCATAACTGATTAAGCGTCTTGAGCGCGGTGGCCAATCCCCGCTGTTGTGACTATGGTTTTCCACTAAAAATTGAAATAATTCGACCGGTTAGGTTCAAGAGAATGACTTGATTGCTATCAAAATGAGATAGATAAATTGCGTTTTTAATAATCGAAGCAGGCCATGAAATTCAGAGCTATTGCAGTTGGTATAGCGGCAATTTGCACTACTTCATTTGCTTTGGAGTGCTTTGGGCAGAGCTCGAATGCTGTTGCCAGTGAGGTCAACAAAGCCGCTTCAGAGTCTTTGAGGATTTATCGAAGTCATGGCATGGCGGGGCTGAAGGGGGCGGTGTCGGAGTGCTGGCGACAGCCGCGTGATTTCTGTCTTTATCTGGACGTGGCTTCGCAGCGGATTGCTGCCAATGCGAACCGCAGCGGCACGGCTGTTGACAAGTATTTCTACACGTCGGCCTCGTTGGAGCGGGCCCATGTTTGGCTCTCGCTGAGTGCCCGAAGCCCCACAGCCAATGTCCAATATCTGCAGGCGGTAGAACAAGTCATGGATAGCCTCCTGCGCACCCAGCAAGAAAAAATGACTTTCAAAGTTCAGTAGTTTCTGGTCGGTGCCTGTTTCGGGCTAGCCAGGGTTTCCGTTCAGTACGTCAGCATGGCGGCTCTGACTAGTGCCACTCCGAAAATAACCGGCTGAGTGAAAATTCGGTGTATTTCTTGCTGCACTGCAATAATTCAAGACGCCGCCAGGCCCAAAATTGACCACAGATAGCAACTTGAGTGATTGGAGATGCTGTTTGTGTGTCATGTCATGAAAATAAAAGCCTTTGCGTGCCTGCTGACATCCATCTATTTGGTCACCCTGTCTGGCGGAGTACTGGCAAAGGAAGCCAGCTCCATTGCCAGCGATGTGAGGAAGGCCGTGTCTGACTCGCTGCAGGTCTACAAGCAGGGCGGCGTATCAGGTTTGACCAGCGCGGTGTCCGACTGCTGGAGAGCGCCGCGTGACTTCTGTCTTTACCTGGACTTTGCGTCGCATCGTATTGCTGTGGGCGCGACGTATACAGGCACTACGCTGGACGAGTACTTCTACGCTGCATCCGTGTCGCAGCGAGGACGAACCTGGCTCGCACCCAATGGCCGCGGGCAACTGGCGAATGACCAGTACTTGTATGCGGTGGATCAGGTTATGGCCCGCAGCCTGCTCGCCCATCGGGACAGGATGTTCAAAGGCAGCCCCTGAGCGGTTCAGGCATACGAACTGGGTAGGCAAACCGGCGGTTCAACAAGAACTTACAAGCCGGGGGCGCAGCGGGACTAGCCTGAGAGACTTCACTTTCTCAAGGGGTTGTCATGAAAGCGCTACTTCTGATTACGGCAGTTGCCAGCATGCTGGCCGGGTGTTCGATGATGCCAGGGCGTGATTCGGGCTCGATGCCAGCCCAGGGAGCCAGCCAGCCCATGGGCTCAATGAGCATGGGGGAAGACAGTGATCGCTGGATGTACGGCCGCAACATGCAACCATGGACTGGCGGGGATGGCCCGTTCTTCGTGCGCAGCAATATGTAGTGGAAGCGCAGGCAGCGCCGTGGTCATAAGGGCTTTTCTTTCAGGCATTGCAAGGTCCTGTCGTCCATCCACTGGGCATGTATGCCCGGACGTACCAACTCATAGCGCAGTGCCTTGATGGGGAGGGAGGGTTCATCCGCCTGGGCGCAAGGGCTGGCCAGCCAGGTCAGTCCCATGCAGAGGGCGACGATGAGAGTCAGGCCTTCAAGAACAGGTGTCATGAGTGGCTTCGTAGCGCTGGGCGAGCAGGGATCAATCTTGCGGCGGTCGAGTCTAGATAGGCTATCCATCGGGCGTGAGTGCCATCACTACGGCCGCACCGATCAGGCAGAAAAAAGTCGAAGAGCGTCAGCGCCCACTGCAGGGCAATCAGCAGCTTTGTCTCAGGGCCGGTGCGTGCAGGAGCAGGGCCGCTAGTCCCAGCGCAAGAGCCAGGGTGTCGGGGCGCTGGCCATTGCACAAGCCTTTTTCTCGCGCAGGCGCTGCACGAGGTCTTCATCAATGGGTCGGTGGTCGGTTCGGGTAGACATGGGATTTCGTGTAGGCAAAGCAAAAGAGCCCGCGAGCGAATGCTGCGGGCTGATATCAAGACCGTTACTGATGGCAGGTATGGGGGAATATTTGTTTACAGGCCGGTCTGACTATGAGTTCTAGACTGGTGGCAACAACCAACTAGGAGTTGCCATGAAGAAACTGTCTGCTCTGGCTGCTGTGCTGGCCGTTGCTACATCATTGGGTGGATGCATCGTTGCTCCGCACGATGGGTACTACGGTCACGGCCACGGAGGCCGTTACGACAACGATCGTGGGGGGCGTTATGAATACGAGCAGGGTCGCTGGGATAACGACCGAGACCAGAGACCTTACAGGCCCGACAGACGCCCTGATGACCGCTGGCGCTCGCAGTACTGAACTTGTGGCCAGTTACCGCTGAATAAAAGCCCGACCAGCGAGGTGAACTCACGGTTCAGTGAGGCAGGAGTGCGGTGATGGCGCTACGGTTCACCAGACGAGGGGGCCGGCTACAGGTTTGTGCACTTGGGTTAGGAAGGGGGCTGCGCCATCTGGTGTGACCACTTTCGCCACGACGCACAGCACGCACCGTGCTTCTAATCGAGGGCAGCGCAGGCCCATTCCTGGGCTGTAGTACCTGCTTGAGTAGTTTACACCGGATAGCACCGCTACTTTCCCGGAGTGGCCATGATGGGCGCCTGTGGCCGGTGCGATTGCCCTCTTGCAGTTTTTCAGCCAGGCCCTTGCAGGCCTGGTTTGCAATAACCGAAGAGTAGACCACCCGGCTTGCGGTCTGCCGATGGCGGTACCTTGGACTACCCAACTCCACGCCCGGTTTAGTTCTTCAGCGCCACGCTCTTTCTTGATGGCCCCGCTAAAGCCCTGTGAGGGAGGGCATATACGTGCCACATGTTGGCTAAATGCTCACATTTTTGAATCTCCGTTATGCAGTGGCGACATGTCGTTCGGCGGGGTGCCCGCCTCAATCGAGAGTCTGATCCTGGCCATCGCTATCGCGCAGTGGGCCATGATCTTGAGGAGGGCGCCGTTGTTCTCGGGATTCTCAAAGTCGTTGACCACGATGGCCGGATAACCAAGACGACAGCTAATGACATCTCTTGATAAGCTGTTTATTTCAAACGGAAGCTCTGCGAGCAAGGCTCTGGTTTAAGCAGCGGCCGCCAGCTCAGGCTGGCACAGAGGTGACCTTTGGATGCCCGTCATTGCTCGACACTTGTGGCTGCACTTCATGAAAGCCACTCCGTATGTACATACAGCCGCTTTTTTCCATTGCTGAGGTCAGCGCGTTGCAGCAGGTCATGCATGACTACCCACTCGCGACAGTGATTGCGGAAGGTGCCGGCGAAGTGGAAATCAATCTGCTGCCGCTGCTGTGGGTTAAGGGGAGTTCGTTCGGACGGCTCGCAGGGCATGTGAGCCGCAGTCATCACCTGTTTTTAAAGGGCCCCAGCATCAGGACAGTGACCGCCATCTTCCAGAGCCCGAATGCCTATATCTCGCCCAAGTGGTACATCAACGGGCAGCGAAGCGGACGAAATGCCCCAAGCTGGAACTACGTGGCGGTTCAAGCGCAGGGCCGCATTCGATTCGTCGATGATGCTGTGTGGATGCGTGAGCACCTGAATGCCTTAACCCATTCCCAAGAGGCGTCGCGGAAAGAGCCATGGTCACCCACTCAAGCTAATCCTGAGTTCTTGGAGTCTGTGGCGGCGCGTCTCATTGGTTTCGAGGTGGATATAGAAAACCTGTGTGGCAAGCGATTCTTGTCCCAGCAGCGCACGGCCGCGGATCGGGAGAGTCTGGTTCAGCATCTGGCCCAGGACCCCGGGCCTGGAGCGTTCGCCTTGTCCCAGCTGATCAAACCCTAGCGAGTTCAGACAAACCGCAGAGCCCTGATCCAAGACGCTCTGGTCTGCGCCCCTGATGTCGCTCAGGAACTGGCGCCGATTGCTCGTTGGGCGTTGTTGCGCTTGGCCTCCCGGAATGTCTCGTCGCCGTATAGAACCCAGCGGATGGATTTCGCGTGGCCTTCGAGGTTTCTGTTGCCGGTCTTATTCGGGGGCAGAGCAGAACTGACTTGAGTGAACGACGATCTTTTGTGTCCCGCTACTACCTGCGGTGCCTGTGTTTACCCAGCCGTGCCGCGGCATGAGCCAGGGCGCAGGCCCGATCTCCTGGCACTTATCGGAGCGGTTTTCCGCGATGGATGAGGTATGGAAATGCGAGTCTTATGTTGTCAAGAGAAACGAGCCAACGAACTATTTTTACTAGCCTGAAGAGTGGCGTGCTGCAAAAGCCCGCACTGGCCGAGCTGTTGGCACTTGAACCCCGGGCGGGAGCGGCGCACTATTGAGGCATCACGCGCTTCAAGGAGAGCGGCGATGTCTACCCTCATGATGCAGATGGTTGGTCTGTGGATCCTGGCCGTACTGGTGGCCTGGGTGATCAATGAAATCCGAGACGACTGGTGGGCGTAAAAAAGCCCGCTAGATGCGGGGCTGAAACTTACAGATAGTTTATGGCTGACCGGAGCAGCTGCAGCGTACCTCCATAGGCGGCCGCTTATCGTGTTTGGCCGTGAGATAAGCTCGGCTACCCTAAAAAACAGACCGAGAGACATGGGACTAGAGTACAAGATCAAATTTTCTGTGCCAAGCAGCTACGACCCCGCAGCCTTGCTACGAAAGCTGCCAAACGCAGCAAATAGAGAGTTGATGTGCGACGCGTACGGCTTCGCTGTAGAGCCGGACGGATTCTATTTCATTGATCACTTGGTGGATCGCACCTTAGCGGCCATGGCGCTGCAAAGCTTGCTTGATGAGGCTCTGAGATTCACGGATTCGATTGAACTGACTCAGCTGTAGTCCATGTGTCGCTTTATGCATGCGCAGATGCGGTTGCTCATTACATGGTCACAGGCTTGGGACGCCTAGAATTTGGCGATGAAAAGCAAGGCGCCTACTCCTCAAATTAGACCTGCGTCCGTCTCCGATGTGGATGCTATGTTCAGAGTCAGAGCCGCTGTCGGGGAGAACACCATGACCGCAGAGGAACTGTCTGCCATCGGTGTCACGCCAGACTCCATTTCGCAGGCGGTTCTTGGTGCTTCTTGTTCTTGGGTTGCCGCTGTCAATGATGAGGTCGTCGGCTTCGCGATGGTGGACTTGGAAAGCGCATGCCTGTTTGCGCTATTTGTACTGCCCGAGCATGAAGGATGCGGAATCGGAACGGCTCTCGCCCATGCTTGTGAGCAAGCCATATTTCAGCAACATGCATCAGCCTGGCTTGAGACGGCCAAAGAAAGCCGAGCTGCGCGTCTCTATCGTTACCTCGGATGGGGCGATGAAGTCGATATTGGGAGCGGCGATATACGGCTGAAAAAGCGGCGCGCATAACTGCTTGAGGTTCGGAGCAGGGGGCTTGCTGCCAGAACCGCCGCAGAGCTTGAGGCTTCAGACTCAAGAGGGCCCATTTGTGGCCCGCCGGGAAGTGCTAGTTTTTATGTTTCAGCCACATCCCCAACTCTTTCCTTACGGCGACCACGGGTTTCAAGCGCTCGCCATCGAGCGTCAGCTCGTAATCGACCCGAACGGGAGCACTGGGCCACACCGTTCTTTTGACCAGGCCTGACTCTTCGAGAGCACGCAGGTCCAAGGCACGAATTGGAGCTGGACTTCACACCTATCAAGGTGGACTACAAAACGCATGTGACCGAGGATGGGCGTAGCTTCCTGGACCTCAATCCTTTGGGTTATGCGCCATCTCTGGAACTTAAAGATGGCAGCTTGCCGCGTGAAGGCCCGGCCATACTGCAGTACCTTGCAGGCCTTAGCCCCATTTGCAGCTGGCTCCGTCATATGGGGCCATGGAGCGCTATCGGCTTCAAGAATGGCTCAATTTTCTTGACTTCTGAAATCTGCAAGGGATTCATACGCATGTTGCACGCCTACTGCCTCATCGCACAATGAGGGTCAAGGTTGATGCGTACCTCGACTCCGAGCGCGATGTTGCTGCTGACGCATTTTCAAGGAGTGCTGGCTTTCTGCGTCGACCCGGGCCCACATCTGAAGGAACGCGTCCAGCACGGGTTTCGATAGTTCCTTGTCTTCGATATAGGCAAGTTCGCGTTGCCGATATAGCTCCAGAACAGCGCGCAGCGTTTTGGGATCAGGGTGTGTGCTAATGAGGGCTCCCATGACTGTAAGGAACGCGGCCTGCATGCCCAGCGTGAATTCGCGCAGTTGTTCTAGCTTCTGGATCTGGTGTGGCATGGCAGCCTTGTCTGGTGATGGTTGTGTGGGAGCAGCCATCGTAGACTGGCGCAGGGTGGCCATCTTTGCCCGATCCTGTCAGCATGTCAGATGGTGCTTTCCACTTGACTTTAGTCACTGGGGGCTGTGTCAGGGGCCGCTATCACCACCGCCCTCGGTGTCCATCGGAATGCGGCGGGCACGCCGGCAGATGCGCGGAGGGGGTCGTCATCACCGCAGCCCTGCCGTGACCCTGAGCAGCCGCGAGATCGCGGAGTTGACGGGCAACCTTGCCGCCTGGCGTGCCGGCCCACGTACGGTGGGATGAGTTGCGCCAGATTGAGCGCTCCGGACAGCTGCTGATTCTGACCGTGCGCCGTGACGGGCTGCTGCTGGGCAGCGTGTGGCTGAACCTGTACTAGGACCTGAATACCGGGGAGCCGGTGGCCTGCGACGACATGCTGTTTATGGAGCAGGGCGTGCGCTGCGGAATGGTAGTGGTGCACCTGTGGCGCTATGCCGAGCGGGTGCTGGCGCAGCTGGGGCACGTGCAGATGAGCTGTCATTCGCGCAAGGCCAACAATGCCGGCCGCCTGGCGTGGTTAGTGGGCGGAGGGATCACCCACACAGGTTTCTCGAAGCGGATTGGCTGCGGCCAGGAGCGGGCGCAGCGCGCCGGGAAGGGCTGAGCAATGGGAAAGTGTACCAAGGTCGACCTCAGTGGGCAAAATGCAGCCGCGCTGATGCAAGCGCGACAGTCCAAGGAACAATTGGAATGGGCGAAGCAGATTTACGGCGAGACGGCCGATGAACGCGCAATGGCCACGGCGGTTGCTGACCAGGTATCCCGTTCGCAACTGGAAGCCCAGAACCTGCAGAACAAGGTGGGTGTGTTGTATGTAGTTGCCGAGAAGCTGCCGGAGCGATTCACTTGCCCGTAGGTGTTTGATGAGGTGGCACCAGTTTGGCCAATGATGGGGATAGACGAGATTTGGCTTCGCCGTTGTCGATGCTGTAGTTCATCAGTACCGCGTATTTTGCATTCGACATGTTTGTCTCAGGCAGCCCAGCTTTGGTCAAGCCAGAAGCCAGGGCCTTTGCATAAGTCCTGTATTCCAGATCAGCTTTTTGTTCTGGGTAGGGAACCATGGCAAAGGCGCACCTTTGACCGCATCGAGCTCATGAAACGCGGACACCTGTGAGCAAGCCGTGCAGCCGCACCCTGCAAGAACGATGAATGCGCCAGTAATGGCAGCGATCTGAAAAGCTCTCTCTCGTCCCTCCTATGTGACGTAACGTAGCAGAGCATTTGCCATCTACTTTGGCTTGCAGGGGAAGACATCCTGCAATGCCACCGCGACCAGCCGGTTGGCATGCATGTGCCTAAGCTGCGGCTGGGCGTAAAGCACTATAGGAATGATGTCCAAGATTTGGTCGCGTGTGACGTCATCTGGTATGCAGATGATTTTGGACGACACCAGTGTCTCGGCAACTCCTAAAACATACCCGCGAGCAATATTGGCTTGTTGGCTGCCCGCCGCAATACCCGCTTGAGACTGTTTTGCTTCAGAGAGCCATTGATGCAGTTCATCCCCTGTGATCTGCTGCGCATGCAAATGTGGGCCACAGAGTAATGCGACCAGTAGAGCGGCGGTTCCTTGAAAAGCTGTCATCTCTCTTATTTCTCCGATGCGAAGGAATGTTGCAGAGGGGCCGGTAGCTGATGTGATCCCCTGCTGCCGAGGCGGCGAAGAAATAGCCGCTACTGGCTTGTCAGACTGAGGTATCGCTGCTCTGGTCTGACAGAGTCATTGGTGGTGCATTGGCCCGATAGCGTGTACTCGATGACTCGGCCGTCTTTGATGGAGAAGAGGTTGTGGCAGACAAGCTTGTCGTTATCGACGCAGCCACCAAAGAAGGTCGTGCCGCTGCAGTACGCGCCCCGCTGGGTGTTGACGTAGTCGCGCACTTCAATGTCAGGTGCTGAGGTGCGTGTGGTCATGGGCATGGAGGAGAAGGCCGGATGGGTGTCGAGCGCTTGTACCGGCATCCCTTGCCAGCTATCGAGATCGGCTTGTCGAACCACGGGCTCGATCGCGCAGCCGGCGAGAACTGCAGCGGCCACGCCTGCCACCGCAAACTGAAAAGCGCTCATCTGTCCCAGTCCTCCTCTGCGAAGGAATGTAGCAGAGCGACTCTGACGCGAACCCCCTCCGGAGAGGGGTAGCTGCGCGCGATGAAGTCAGTACGATGCCTGCTCACACTTGAGGAGATGAATGCTCATGAAAGCAGCACTGATGGTTTTGGCCGCATCGATGTCGGCAGGCATGTTTTTTTCTGCACATGCCGATGATGCAAAAGCAGCCGTAGCTTCAGGAACGATCAACATGGCCGCGAGCATGAATGAGCTTGCTCTGGCTTGTGGGCACATGAGCGCCCAGGATGTGGAGGCTGGCCGTATCAAGCAGCGCGACGCGGCGATCAAGGATCTCGGTGTGACTCCCACCGGCTACGACAAGATGTATGTCGGTTACGCATCCGACTTCAAGAAGAAGTGGGGCACCTTGACTGCGGCAAAACAGAAAAGCACCTGTGATCAGATGAAGCGCTAGCCGCGCCCTGACACCCTGTAACCAGGCCCGCCTCGGCGGGCTTTTTGCATGCTCTCATCCGTGGTGTATGCGCGCTCTCAATAGCCTTCGACCAGAGGCATTTCCGTCCCATCGACCGCAATCATCACACCCGTGGTGTTGGCATCGATTTCAATCGGAACGCCCCACAGCTCATTGGGCTTGCCAAAGGAGTTGACGATGTTGAACTGCCGTAACTCTTCCGGCGGCATTTTGATGAGCTTGGGATAGGCGTTGTTGTGGGCCTTCCAGTGCCTCAGGAAGGACTGGCAAACGCGCTTGTGGACGGTGTGGATCGGTGATTCATCGGTCATGGCGCGATTGTCTCAGAGGAGGCGGCTGCGCCATGGCGTCTAGCTGGAGCTGACCAAGAATCGTCATCCACGGCTGGACCTAAGTGCGGCCTGATGCAGACGGCTTGTCTGAGACTCAGAGCTTTCCTCTACGCAGTTTTTCCAGCTCAGCTCTTTCCTTGGCTAGCTTGGCTTCACGATCTGTGATCTTGCCAGCTTTACCTGTTTCTCGTGCATCGTCGAGATCACGTTGCCGCTTCTCCACCTTTCTCTCTTGCTCGGCAATTCGTGCAGCATGCTCTTGCTCGAGTTTGGCGTCGCTGCAATGAGCTTGGTTTTCGCGCAGCGCCTTCTCCAGGCCACGTACACGGCTCACCTGGCCCTTGGCTTTGGCATATTCGATGTCACGTGAAATTTCCGCCCGTTTGCCTTCGCAAGTGGCTTGCACGGATTGCGCCAGTGCAGCTTGGGCGGCCAAGGCGGAAACAGCGATTGCGATCAAAGTGACAGAAGTGCGCATAGGGCTTCATTTCGATAAGTTGGGCTGCCCATGATGCCTCAAGGCATACAGATTCATACGAGCATGCGCGTAACAGCTCCTCCTCGGCCCTCTGGAGATTGAGAAAGACAGCTCCGGGTCGAACTGATACGGTCACCTAACGGCCCCAAGCAGCCACCTGACGTGCATACGTAAAGCGGCTGTCCCGTAGCCCGATATCAACCCCAATCGTGCATGGTAATAAGTCAATGATTCAACAGTTATTGTATTATTGATCTATGCAAGAAGATCAAGTAATTCGTTCTCTATCCGCT
This sequence comes from Comamonas sp. C24C, assembly GCF_053345995.1. Taxonomy (NCBI): domain Bacteria; kingdom Pseudomonadati; phylum Pseudomonadota; class Betaproteobacteria; order Burkholderiales; family Comamonadaceae; genus Comamonas; species Comamonas sp. C24C. Next base: position 88,564 of record NZ_JBKFBC010000002.1, read on the forward strand.
TTGGCCCATGAAGCACGTTTGCGCGTCTTTCGTGCGTTGGTAGTTGCGGGCCCAGAAGGTCTGACACCCAGCGCATTGGCTGAGCAGTTGGGTATTGCTCCCAATGCACTGTCATTTCATCTGAAGGAGTTGTTCCACGCCGAACTCGTGAGTCAGGAGAGGCAGGGGCGCAATGTGCTCTATCGCGCTGCGTTCCCCGTCATGAATGGTCTGCTCGCCTATCTCACCGAGAACTGCTGCCAGGGCGCAGCATGCACCCCAGACACTGCGGCTTTATGCCATTGCTGAAGCGGTTGTTGCGAGGAACAGTTCAATGTTGACGGCCATTCTGATTTTCATTTTCACCTTGACGCTGGTCATCTGGCAGCCGCGCGGTCTTGGCATTGGCTGGAGCGCCTCGATTGGAGCCGGTATCGCGCTGCTGCTGGGGGTTGTGCACATTGCTGATATTCCAGTGGTCTGGCATATCGTCTGGAATGCCACGGCAACCTTTGTTGCCGTCATCATCATCAGCCTTTTGCTCGATGAGGCTGGTTTCTTCGAATGGGCTGCATTGCACTTTGCCCGCTGGGGTGGCGGCGGCGGAGTCAAGCTGTTTGCTTTCATCGTGCTGCTGGGTGCCGCCGTTTCGGCCCTGTTTGCCAATGACGGAGCCGCCTTGATTCTCACGCCCATCGTAATGGCCATGCTGCTGGCGCTGGGCTTCTCTGCGGCGGCAACGCTAGCGTTCGTAATGGCCGCCGGGTTTATTGCCGACACTGCGAGCCTGCCGCTGATTGTCTCCAATCTGGTGAATATCGTCTCCGCCGATTTTTTCAAGATCGGCTTCAATGAGTACGCATCGGTGATGGTGCCGGTCAACATCGCCTCGGTCCTGGCCAGCCTTGGGGTGCTGCTGCTGTTTTTCCGACGCGATATTCCCGCCGCCTACGATGTGGCCCAGCTCAAACAGCCGTCGGCTGCGATCAAGGATCTGGCCACCTTCCAGGCTGGTTGGGTAGTGCTGGTCTTGCTGCTGGTCGGCTTCTTCGTACTGGAGCCTCGGGGAGTGCCCGTCAGTGCCGTGGCCGCGGTGGGGGCAGCGATCTTGTTGGCTGCGGCCGCGCGTGGTCATGCCATCAGCACCAGGAAAGTGCTTCATGGAGCTCCATGGCAGATCGTGGTGTTCTCGCTGGGGATGTATCTGGTGGTCTATGGGCTGCGCAACGCGGGCCTTACGGATTACATCGCCGTGTTGCTGAATCAATTTGCAGCCGGCGGCGTGTGGACCGCATCGCTGGGCACAGGCGTGCTGTCTGCGGTGCTGTCTTCCATCATGAACAACATGCCCACGGTCCTGATTGGAGCCTTGTCGATCGATGCATCCACGGCCAGCGGAACAGTCAAGGAGGCCATGGTCTACGCCAATGTGATTGGCTGCGATCTCGGCCCCAAGATCACGCCGATTGGCAGCCTGGCCACGCTCCTCTGGCTGCATGTGCTCGTCAAGAAGGGCACAACCATCGGCTGGGGCTACTACCTCAAAGTCGGTGCGGTGCTGACCATGCCTGTGCTGCTCATCACGCTTGCAGCGTTGGCCCTGCGGCTCAGCGTGGCGTCCTAAGTCTTTGCAACGGAAATCTACGCTATGAGCGACATCACGATCTACCACAACCCTGCTTGCGGTACCTCTCGCAATGCTCTGGCCCTGATCCGGAACAGCGGTGAAGAGCCCACGGTCATTGAGTACCTCAAGACGCCACCTGATCGTGCCACGCTGGTGGGGCTGATCCAAGCCATGGACATGCCTGTGCGCGATGTGTTGCGCCAAAAAGGTACGCCGTATGACGAGCTCGGCTTGGGCGAGTCCAAATGGACGGACGAGCAATTGATTGATTTCATGCTCCAGCACCCCATCCTGATCAATCGTCCGATAGTGGTCACCCCTTTGGGAGCTCGCTTGTGCCGTCCCTCCGAGGTTGTGTTGGACATCCTGCCGAAGCCGCAACAGGCTGCATTCTCCAAAGAAGACGGTGAGGCCGTCATTGACTCGAAAGGAAATCGAATTGGCAAGCTCTGATCTACCGAACCTTGACCAACAAGTGTTTGAGAAGCCCAGCCTGGAAGGCCTGTTGCCTGCACAGCATGCGACGCACGCGCCGCGCATTCTGCTGTTGTATGGCTCGGTTCGTGATCGCTCCTATAGCCGACTGCTGACCGAAGAGGCGGCGCGCCTGCTGCGCAAGATGGGCGCCGAGACCAGGATTTTCGATCCGCGTGGTCTGCCGCAACCCGATGGAGCCCCTGACGATCACCCGAAGGTCAAGGAACTGCGTGAGCTGGCTGTATGGGCCGAGGGCATGGTCTGGACATCTCCAGAGCGTCATGGTGCGATGAGCAGCATCCTCAAAGCGCAGATAGACTGGATTCCCTTGTCCGCTGGTGCAGTGCGGCCGACGCAAGGCAAGACATTGGCGGTGATGCAAGTCACGGGAGGCTCGCAGTCCTTCAATGCGGTCAACCAGATGCGGGTGCTGGGTCGCTGGATGCGCATGATCACCATCCCCAATCAGTCCTCCGTTGCAAAGGCATTTGCCGAATTCGATGAGGCCGGCCGGATGAAGCCTTCTTCATACTACGAGCGAGTGGTGGATGTGATGGAAGAACTGGTCAAGTTCACTCTGCTGACGCGAGACTGTTCGGACTACCTGGTGGATCGCTACAGCGAGCGCCGTGAAAGTGCTGAAGAGCTGTCCAAACGGGTCAACCAGCGAAGCATCTGAGCGACACCGGCGTATAGACAAAAGGCCCTGGATTTTGCAACCCAAGGCCTTGTATCGTTTGGTCGGAGCGGCGGGATTCGAACTCGCGACCCTCTGCTCCCAAAGCAGATGCGCTACCAGGCTGCGCTACGCTCCGAAGGGTGTTAATGTAGCGCTAAATTGGGTTCGGAAATCCGAAATTCCTATTTCAATATGACGCAAGATGCACTTTCGACGGTGTCTTGCGTTGCATCACATGCCGCTTGTTGCGCTGATGCTGTGTCGGATGGTGTCTGTCGCTGCGGCAGAAATAGCACCAATTTCGCACCGACGCCTTGTAAGCCGCTTAGAATGAGAGACTAACGCGGGTTCAATTCCCGACAACCATTTTCAACAACCCAGCTTTGCTGGGTTGTTTCAGTCAAACTGCCCGTAGCTCAGTTGGATAGAGCAACAGCCTTCTAAGCTGTGGGTCACAGGTTCGATCCCTGTCGGGCAGGCCACATGAAAAAAATCCATTCATGCAATTGCATGAATGGATTTTTTGTTTCTGTATCAGCGGTTTGCCGCAGAGTGTTTTGACAGCTCTGCGGGCCTGGCTTACGTTTTTATTCCATTTCTTCTTCAAAAACGACCGACGGTGCGGCGACGACACGTGCAATGTCTGTGGGGGCCGTAATCAGGCTTTTGCTTACATAGCTGAAGGGTGTGTCGGGCTCCAGGGCTGCAGTCGCCAAATGGGCTTTTGCCTGGTTGAGCGTGATGTAGTAGCTGCCCATGGGCGCTTCAATGGCGCCGCGCGTCAGCACGGGGGTGTTGCTGCCGGAGCGAGATGGAGTGTAGTTTTCTGCAAGCATCTGGCCAGATTCCGCAATCTGCATGACTTGCACTCCCTGCAGGCGTAAGCGGTCAACGGCTCGCCCGGAGTCAGCCGACAGCCAATAGCCGCACGGGCGGGGACGGCTTTGTTCGGGCTTGATGCTCAACGACGAGTTCCAGTCCACACGAGCCTCAATTTCCTGACCGGAGTCGGCCCGCAGCATGTGGATGGTGCGCTGCTCGGGCGTTTGCCTGGCCTGGATGGTCAGGGTGTTGCGGCAAGCGAGAGCGGAAATGTCGCGGGAGACGAAAGACTCGACCTGCTTCAGATTTTTCGATTTCTCGGCCGTTGCACGCAGTGCAGCCGTTGCCGCAGTGACCAGACTGTGCACGCGACGCTGAATGTGCAGGCGGTCCAGATCGGAGCCGCGGCTGGCGATGAGCAGGGCAACAGAATTTTTCAGGCTGCTGGTGTTGGCGAGGGTGTCCGCAGTCAAGTCGGCCATGGACAGCGACTTGTCCTCAGGCTGAGCGCTGGGCTGAAAAAACCATTCGTTGCTGAGCTCTGCCTGCTTGAGCGCGTTGCGTACAGGCAGGCTGAACCACTCTCGTGCAGCCTTGTTGACGAACTCGTGTGCATTGGCCGTGGCAGCGGGTTGCAGCAGAACGTCGTAGCGCTGCACAGCTTGAAACTTCTGCAGCAGCGTGCCTGCCGCAGCGAATTCACGCAAGTCAATCACAGCAGCCGGGCGGTAGTTGCGGGTCAGGCGAGCGAGGGCCTGTGCTTCCGGAGTGCTGAGCAGCAGATGATCGTGAACAAGGTCTGTGCCGTCTGCCGTAACGTGGCTGGCCGAGCCTGCCGCATCAGGGTTGGCTCGGGGCAAGATGATGATGTTGATCTGTTGCAGCAATGGCGCCAGCAGGCCGCCCTGGCCCAGTTCGCGTGCGACGACCAACAAGGCTTCTGTGCTGGCAGGTTCGTCGCCACGCTGGCCGCCGACCAGCAGAACAGTGGGTTTGCCATTGCTGTTGATGGCTGTTGCCTGCGTGCTTTGGCCCTGTGTGGCAATAAGGGCTTGAATCGGCAGCCCTCGTTGAGAGGTGCCGATGGTTACAGTGGACAGCTGGGAACCGTTGCCAGCTTTGCTGCTCACAGATTGCAGCCATGCAGAAATTTCTGTCTGTGTGCTGAACTGCTGTCGTCCGTTGCCCAGACCCGGTGTGTCATAAAGAGTGGTGGGGTCGGTGAAGCGAGACTCAATGGCAGGGTTATAGGGCAGTGATGTGAGCTGTGGCGCAGGGGGAACCGGCTGGCTGACCGTTGAGGGAGGCGTAGGGGAACTGGCCGTTGGGGCACTCGTAGTCGGTACCGGGCCTGACATGCCAGTCCAGGGCTGCAGCTGCACATTGGCACAGGCCGTCAACAGCACTGCCGAGCCCACTGTCGTCAGCTTGAGCATGCTTTGAGTCCAGACGGACTGCGTGCGCTTGGCATGAGAGAAAACAGGCTTGGTTAGAAATGTCATAAGTTCAACGCAGATAAAAAGAACATGCCAAGAGCGAAAGCCCAAGCTTCGCACATCTGGAGCCCATATTAGGTCGGCTGGCTTGCGATCGGCTGTCAGCGGGCAGCGATGCTGCAGCTGGAAAAAACAGAAGGGCTGCAATATTGGAGATTGCAGCCCTTCGGGACGGTGGGTTGAAGGCGATTTCACACCTTCAGCCATGGAGGCCGTGGATTAACGGCTGTAACCGCCGCCAAAGCCTCCACGGTTTCCACCGCGATTGCCGCCTCCACCGAAGCCACCGCGACCGCCACCAAAGCCGCCACGGCGACCACGGTCAGCCATGCTGTCCACGCTGGTGCGCATGGGATCGGGCTGGCCACCGGCATTGCTGCCGCGCGCGCCATTGTGGCGGGCATGGCCTTGCTGCGTGCCCAGGTGCGCATCGGCGCGAGGGGGCTGGTCGTCGTAGCGGTTGCCGCGTTCGCGATCACCGAACTGGCGGGCGCCGCCGCGCTTGGGAGCACGCTGCTGATCGTTGTTGCCCTGGGGGCGTGGAGCGCGGTCGCTCGGGCCGAAGGAATTGCTGCGCTCGCCGTTGCGCTCTGTGCCGCGATCGGAGTTGCGTTCGCCGCGTTCGGCAGCTTGCTGGCTCTGGCCGCGCTGGTTGTTGACGCGGTTGTTGCTACGGGGCTTGTGCTGGCGTGGGGGGCGTTGCTGTGCTTCACCTTCTGCTTCGCCTTGCTGGGCATCTGCAGCAGCAGGGCGACGGCCGCCGCGGCCACCGGTGGGCGCCTTGTTGGAGCGGATGCGCTCCATCATTTCCTGGCGGGCCGCCTTGGCAGCTGCCTGCATCACATCGCGGCTGGGAGGCTTACCTGCGCCACCCCACAGGGTCTGGCGGCCCATGGCGATGGGCTCGGCGATTTCACCTTCTTCAGGGCCAAAGCCTTCGATGGGCTGAACCGGAATCTCCTGCTTGGTAAAGCGCTCGATATCCATCATGAAGCCTTCTTCGTCCATGCAGACCAGGCTGACTGCATTGCCTTCGCGGCCTGCGCGGCCCGTGCGGCCGATACGGTGCACATAGTCTTCCGAGATATTGGGGATCTCGTAGTTGACCACGTTGGGCAGTTCGTCAATGTCGATGCCGCGGGCTGCAATATCTGTAGCCACAAGCGCTCGCAACTCACCCGTTTTGAAGCCCTCCAAGGCTTGGGTGCGGGCACTTTGGCTCTTATTGCCATGCAAAGCCATGGCGGAGACGCCGTTCTTGGTCAGGTATTCGGCCACATTGTTGGCGCCAAACTTGGTGCGAGTGAAGACCAGCACCTGGCTCCAGTTGTTTTCCTGAATGATGTGCAGCAGCACCTGCTTCTTCTTGCCGCGACCCACGGGGTGGATCACCTGCTTGATGCGCTGTACGGTGGTGTTGCGCGGCGTGACCTGGATGGACTGGGGGTTGCGCAGCAGTCCGTTGGCCAGTTCACGGATTTCATCGCTGAAGGTGGCCGAGAACAGCAGGCTTTGCTTGTCCTTGGGCACCAGCGCCAGCACCTTCTTGACGTCATGGATGAAGCCCATGTCGAGCATGCGGTCGGCTTCGTCCAGGATCAGCATTTCGACTGTGGACAGGTCCATAAAGCCCTGTCCGGCCAGGTCAAGCAGGCGGCCGGGCGTGGCGACCAGGACGTCCACGCCTTTTTCAACGCGGGCGATCTGCGGCTTCATGCCCACACCGCCAAAAATCACGGTCGAGGTGATGTCCAGATACTTGGCATAGCCACGCAGGTTTTCTTCCACCTGGGCTGCCAGTTCGCGAGTAGGGGTTAGCACCAGGGTGCGAATGCCCTTGCCGCCAAACCTGTTCTTGGGCGCAGTGCCGCTTGCCAGGCGCTGCAGCATGGGCAGCGTGAAGGCGGCTGTCTTGCCGGTACCGGTCTGGGCGCCGGCCAGCAGATCGTGCCCTGCGAGAACCAGAGGGATGGCTTGTGCCTGAATGGGGGTCGGGTTTTCATAACCCTGTTCTTGCACGGCCTTCAGAATAGCTGGGGCCAGATTCAGTTCTTCAAATGTCATTGTGATCAATTGCGCCAATCCTGGGCGCGGGGTATCAGCCTGTCATGGCACCCGTGGGGTGCCTGGCCAGTTGTAGGCAGATAAGTTTGCGTTTGTTGGGAGCTTGGAAACGCTTCCTTTGTCCCCAGCTGAAGTGCTGCTGCAGCAGGCAACTGGACGCCTGTTGCGAGGGGTATTGTCGCATGCACCGATAATCATGGTTTGATTGCCGTGTAAAGCGGCACACTTTTTTGCATAAATCCAAGTAACTCAAAGCATTTCGGACATGGCTCAATACGTTTTTTCGATGAACCACCTGACCAAGACTGTGCCGCCCAAGCGCCAGATCTTGAAGGATATTTCACTGAGTTTCTTCCCGGGCGCGAAGATCGGCGTGCTGGGCCTGAACGGCTCTGGCAAGTCGTCGCTGCTGAAGATCATGGCCGGCGTGGACAAGGAATTCGAAGGCGAAGCCATCCCCATGGCCGGTCTGTCCATCGGTTATCTGCCGCAGGAACCCCAGCTGAACCCCGAGCACACCGTGCGCCAGGCCGTGGAAGAAGCCATGGCAGCGGTGAACAACGCCAAGGCACGTCTGGAAGAGGTCTACGCCGCATACGCCGAAGAAGACGCTGACTTTGACGCACTGGCCGCCGAGCAGGGCGAGCTGGAAGCCATCATTGCTGCCGCTGGCACCGACTCCGAGCACCAGCTGGAAATCGCTGCCGATGCGCTGCGTCTGCCCGCCTGGGATGCCATCGTGGGCCAGCTCTCCGGTGGTGAAAAGCGTCGCGTTGCGCTGTGCAAGCTGCTGCTGTCCAAGCCCGACATGCTGCTGCTGGATGAGCCGACCAACCACTTGGACGCTGAATCCGTGGACTGGCTGGAGCAGTTTCTGCATCGCTTCTCCGGCACCGTGGTGGCTATTACCCACGACCGCTACTTCCTCGATAACGCCGCCGAGTGGATTCTGGAACTGGACCGTGGACACGGCATTCCCTACAAGGGCAACTACTCCGACTGGCTGATCCAGAAGGGCAACCGCCTGGAAGCCGAGCAAAAGGGCGAAGAAGCCCGTGCCAAGGCCCTGAAGAAGGAACTGGAGTGGGTACGCCAGAACGCCAAGGGGCGTCAGGCCAAGTCCAAGGCCCGTATTGCGCGCTTCGAAGAGCTGAGCGATTACGAATACCAGCAGCGCAACGAAACACAGGAAATTTTCATTCCTGTGGCCGAGCGTCTGGGCTCCAAGGTCATCGAGTTCACCAATGTCTCCAAGTCCTTTGGTGACCGCATGCTGATCGACAATCTGTCGATGAATGTTCCTGCAGGTGCCATCGTCGGCATCATCGGCCCCAACGGCGCGGGTAAATCGACGCTGTTCAAGCTGATCGCGGGCAAGGAGCAGCCCGATTCCGGCACGGTGGACATCGGCCAGACTGTGAAGATGGCCTTTGTGGATCAGCATCGCGACGAACTGTCCAACGAGAAGACCGTCTGGGAAGACATTTCCGGCGGTCTTGACATGATCAACGTCGGCAAGTTCACCATGGCTTCCCGTGCTTATGCCGGTCGCTTCAACTTCAATGGGCAGGACCAGCAGAAAAAGGTCGGCAACCTCTCCGGTGGTGAGCGTGGCCGTCTGCATCTGGCCAAGACCTTGATTCAGGGCGGCAACGTGCTGCTGCTGGACGAGCCCTCCAATGACCTGGACGTGGAAACCCTGCGTGCGCTGGAAGATGCGCTGCTGGAATATGCCGGTACCGTGATGGTCATTTCGCATGACCGTTGGTTCCTGGACCGTATTGCCACGCATATCCTGGCCGCTGAAGGCGACTCGCAATGGGTTTTCTTTGATGGTAACTATCAGGAATACGAGGCTGATAAAAAGAAGCGACTGGGCGAAGAAGGCGCTGCACCCAAGCGTGTTCGTTACAAGGCGTTGAAGTAAGCGACAAAATGATTCCAGCCCCGGCTGGAACGGGTATTCTTAGGGGCTATGAGCCTCGCACATGCATCCGTTTCCGTGCTGCGCACCTGCCTTGTCCAGGCAGTGCGTGGCGCTGATGCATTTGCGCTGCGATTGTTGCAGCGCACCGAATATGCGTTGGAGCAATCGCTTTCAACCGGTTTTCACTCTGCAAGGCGCGATGTGCTTGGCGCGGCGCTGCATAATCTGCAGCAGCACCGGGCTTCGGTGATCAGCAGCTTTCCGCAGAATTTGCTGGAGGCGCTGGTACTGTCAGCGCGCCAACCTTTTTCCTTTTCTGCGCAGACGCTCGATACAGTCAATGGCAGGCTTTTGCCATTGGCGGCCATGGCTGAGTCAGCCAATCGTCAGCTTAAGGCCGAGCACAAGCTGGTGCAGATGGTCGAGCCTCAGGTCGAGCTGGCGCTGGCCGATCTGGACGCGTTGATGAGCGGCGCTCAGGGGCTTGAGTCTGCGCGGCCCGAGTGCAATCCGCTGCGACTGCAGAACTATGTACGTGCTTTGAGCCAGTCGCTGACGGCCGTGCAGCCTGCCACCGAAGTGGCCGATTGTTGGCATGAATTCATGTCGCAGCAACTGGGCTCCATTCTGGCTTCCGAATACTCCCGCACCGCCAATTTGCTGCGCCTGCATGGGGTGCAGCCTGCCCGCTACGGTGCGGATGGCGACACCCGGTCCCAGTGCCTGCTGACCCTGCGCTTGCTGCAGGAACTGGCGTCGGATCTGCGCTGGATCGACGACTCGCGCTGCACCGTGCCGCAGTCGTTGACGGATTCCATGCTGGGGAGCTGGCCCGAGACCGAGCCCGCTGCCATGGCACCCATGCATGACCTGGGCTTGGAGCCCGGATGGACTTCGTACTCGGCCAATGCCTTGCAGACATCGCAGCAGCCCTGGGTACCGAGTGTGCTGGGGGGGCTACGCCCAGCGCAGCCCAGCCAGGCACCCAGCGCCCTGATTCAGATGCGCACGCTGCATCGCATGATGAGTCATATGACCAGTGACGGTCGTCTGCTGCCGCCCGTGCAGCGGATCTTGCTGCAGCTCGAACCCGTGTTGAGCCAATTGGTGTCTCAGGACGCAGCGTTCTTTGAAGATCGCTTGCATCCGGCGCGGCAACTGCTGGATGAACTGACGGCTCGCAGCCTCTGGTTTGCCAGCGAATCTGCTTTGGGGTTTGCTCATTTCATCGCCGTGGCCGAGGTTGCGGCGAACCAGCTGACCGGTGCAGGGGCCGCAAGTGCCAACATGTTTGCCCAGGTGCTGCAATTTGTGCGCGAGCAGTGGCCCCCGGAAGGTCGCATGAGCCACATTGCGGCATTGAGCCAGCAGGCCGAAGCCGAGCAGTCCACGCGGCCAGGGCTGATGAGCTCGGCGCTGGGGCTGCTGGATGGCAAGATCGTGGGCTCCATCGAACGGATCAAGCCCGATGCTCTGCAACTGGCGCAGATGATTCGCAGCCTGCCCAGTGCCAAGGGCGTGCCCGAAGATATTCTGGATTTTGTGACCGGCCCTTGGGCCGGCGTGATTGCCCAGGCGCAGCAGCGAGCCGAGCCAGGGCAGGAGCGCGACCCGGGCGGCTATCTGGCACTGGTGCCCAGCTTGTTGTGGAGCGTGTCTCCGCAGGCTGCCCAGGATGTGACGCGGCTGGTGGAGCTTGCGCCCAAGCTGCAGCGCCGTCTGGCGCGGGGCTTGCGCAGCGTGGGCCGCACCGATGTCGAAATTGCTGCGCTGGCGGCGCGTTTGGGCAGTCTGCAGCAGCGGGCGCTGGATACGGCCGAGGCCGCGAATCGGATCGGCTCGAACGACCTTGTCAGTGCGGGCGTACCGGGTGAACCGCCGAGTGTGCTGGCGGGCCAGGAACGAGCCGCGGAAACCGTGCGCACAAGGCTGGATATCACCTTGCCGGTGCTGACAGACAGAGTCGAAGATATGCCTGCGGTGACGGTGGCGCAAGAAGCGCAAACCCGGGCGGCATATGATTCTTCCAGACCTGTCTTCAAGACAACGCCGCAGAAGACGGTCGGTGCCGCCGTGCTCAAGCCTGAAGCCGTGGCATCCAGCCCGATGCCCGCGCAAGCCGTCATGGGCCAGGGCAGACCTGAGGAGGCTGTCGAATGGCCTTTGGGCACCTGGGTGGAGCTGTGCAACGAGCGTCAGCAACTGCGAACCAAGTTGACCTGGGTCAGTCCGCAGCAAAGCCTGTTTTTGTTTACTGCCGAGGACGGAAGCACCCAGTCCATGACGCGGCGCATGCGCGACAAGTTGCTGATCCAGGGGCAGCTGCGGCGACTTGAGGCGATTGCTTAGCTTGCTGCACGTAGATCCTGATAGCTAGGCAGCGTTGCCTGGCCTTCGATCCGCACCGATTGGGCGAGCAGGACAGCGCGCGCGGTGGCTACGGCCACGGCTTCGGCGGCCAATGTGCTCAGCGTCATCATTCCCAACGACTTGCCACTGCGCGCCGTACCAAGGGCGAACAGGCTGTCGCCATCGCTCATGGTGTGCACGGGGTTGATGGCACGTGCCAGGCCGTCATGAGCTACCACGGCCAGGCGATGGGCCTGAGCCTTGGTGATGATGGCGTCGGTTGCCACGACGCCAATCGTGGTGTTGCTGCCGGCCAGAACCGGCCTGGGTTCCTCGCCCGCCAGCAAGGCATCGCGGGTGCCACGCAATTGCAGGCCGTCTGCCGTGCGTGCCCCGGCCAGCAACTCGCCGTTGAAGGGGTTGAATACATCGCCCAAGGCATTGCAGGCAATGATGGCTCCCACAGTGACGCCATCGACGGTAAAGCTGGCCGTGCCTATGCCGCCCTTCATGGCGCGTTCATGGCCGAAGACCTTGCCCACCACGGCGCCTGCGCCGGCGCCTACGCTGCCCTCGGCGGGGCGCACTTTGCCTGAGTCTGGCCCCGCATTCCGGCAGGCGGCATAGCCGGCCGCAGCATCGGGGCGTATGCGCATATCGCCCATCATCACGTCAAACAGCACGGCTGCCGGCACCAGCGGAATCCGGCCCACGCCGATATTCAGGCCCGCGCCTTGCTCTTCCAGCCAGCGCACGGCCCCTGTGGCCGCGTCCAGCCCCCAGGCGCTGCCGCCGGCCAGCATGATGCCGTGGACCTCCTGCACCAGATTGCTGGGGTGCAGCAAATCGGTCTCGCGCGTGCCAGGGGCTGCGCCGCGCACATCCACACCGCCCACGGCACCTTGAGGACAGAGCACGGCCGTGCAGCCCGTGGGGCGGCGCGGGTCGCTGAAATGGCCGATGGAGATGCCTTGCACGCGAGCGATATGGCCGTCATGCGCGAGCAGATCCTCGATGGTTGAAAAAGCACTCATGCCGCTACTCCTTGAACTATTTATATGCTTTTGTGGATAAACAGATGGGTTTTTATTCTTTAGGGTTTGCCCGTGTAAGCTTCATACTTACTACATTGTTGCAGTCCGGTAAACAAATGAGAACCGTGCTGCCCACGCGCATCCAATTCAAGGAGTGATCCATGCCCGCCCATTTTTCCTTTGCCGCCAGCCGCCGTGCCGTTCTGGCCACTGCCGCAGTCGCATTGCTGGCGACCGCCGGTGTGCCCGCTCTGGCCCAGGACCTGGCCAAGAAGAATCTGCTGATTGGCGCCACCGCCGGCTCCAATTACGACCTGCTGCAAAAAGGCATAGTGCCCCAACTGCAGAAAAAGGGCTACCAGATCAAGCTGATCGAGTTCAACGACTATGTGCAGCCCAATCTGGCGCTGTCCGATGGATCGCTGGATGCCAACTTCTTCCAGCATCGCGCCTATTTCGACCAGTTCACTACTGATCGCAAGCTGGCGCTGAGCGCGATTGCGCAAGGCCCGGTGGCACCCATGGGCGTGTACAGCAAAAAGCACAAGTCTCTGGCCGATATCAAGAGCGGCGCCAAGGTGGCTCTGCCCAATGACCCCAGCAACCTGGCGCGTGCATTGCTGGTGCTGCAGCAGGCCGGCCTCGTCAAGGTCAAGGAAGGGGTGAACCCGGCCCGTATCTCCGAGCTGGATCTGGCCGCCAATCCCCACAAGCTCAAGTTTGTGGCGCTGGAGGCAGCCCAGTTGCCCCGCGTGCTGGAAGACGCGGACTATGTGGTGGTCAATGGCAACTTTGCCGTTTCCTCGGGCCTGAAGCTGAGCGAAGCCGTGGTGCTGGAAAAGACTCCCGATCTGTATCTGAACGTCGTGGCCGTGAAGACCGGCAACGAAAACAGCCAGTGGGCCAAGGATCTGGCCGCCGCCTACCGCTCGCCTGAGTTCAAGGCCGTGGTGGACAGCCAGTTTCCCGGCTACTCCAAGCCTGCCTTCCTGAAGTGATCGGGCTGGACTGAAGACGCCAAGGGCCGCAATGCGGCCCTTTTTTCATGCCCGTGGATTGGCTGGTTTTAGATGAAAAGCAAATAAGAGCATGGGTTTTTATTAGTTGGAATTTGCCTCCGCGGTCTGGATACTGCAAAGGCCTCTGCATGCTGCAGAGCCAAACCTTTCGCATCAAAACTCAGTACATCGACGAGGAGCAAGCATGACCCACCTTTTTTCCGCGGCACGGCGCCGCCGCAGTCTTCTGGCCACCACTCTGCTGGCAGGCGCTGCACTGGTTATGGGCGTCTTGCCAGCGGCGGCCCAGGACGCGGGCAAAAAGCAATTGGTGATTGGCGGCACGGCAGGCTCCAACATTGATCAGCTGCAATACGGCATCGTCCCCATCCTGCAGAAAAAGGGCTACAAGGTGCGTCTGGTGGAGTTCAACGACTATGTGCAGCCCAATCTGGCCCTGGCCGATGGCTCGCTCGATGCCAACTTCTTCCAGCATGAGGTCTATTTCAACCAGTTCAAGGGCGACCGCAAGCTCGATCTGACGGCCCTGGTCCAGGGACCGATTGCTCCCATGGGCGTCTACAGCAAGCAGCGCAAGAGCCTGGCCGAGCTGAAGGAGGGAGATCGTATCGCCCTGCCCAATGACGCCAGCAATCTGGCACGGGGCATTCTGCTGCTGCAGCAGGCCGGACTGGTCAAGCTCAAGGAGGGCGTGAACCCGCTGCGCGTGTCCGAGCTGGATCTGGCCTCCAATCCCAAGAAGATCAAGCTCGTGCCCCTGGATGCGGCTCATTTGCCGCGTGCGCTTGATGATGCGCAGTACGCCATCATCAATGGCAACTTTGCGATTTCGTCCGGCCTGAAGCTGTCGGATTCGGTGCTGCTGGAAAAAACGCCCGAGCACTATCTGAACATCGTGGCTGTCAAGACCAAGGACAAGGATGCCCAATGGGCCAAGGATCTGGCTGCAGCCTACAAGTCCGCCGAGTTCAAGGGCGTGGTGGACAGCAAGTTTGCGGGTTATGCCAAGCCCGCATTTTTGCAATAAGTCTCAGCCGACAAGGGCCCGAACCTCGTTTTCCAGATGGCGCAGCGCACGCAGCTCGATCTGCTGCAGCTGCGTTTTCTGCGTTTCGGGCAGGCCTTGCAAAAGCGCGGCGGCGCCAAAGTCGCTGAGCACGGCCTGCCCGGTCTGCAGATTGCACAGGATGTTGTGGGCGTACAGATCTCCATGCAGCAGACCACGGCCGTGCAGATGGGCGATGGCGGAGCGTATGCCTTGCAGCAGCTGCTGGGCCTGGTCGGCTTGCAGGCGCAGCTCGGGGTCATAGACATCACGTGTGCAGCTGTCGAAGCTTGGCGGCCCGGCCAGCGGCTGCATGGCGGAATCCAGCAGGGGCAGGGCCGTGGCCATTTGCCCGTCAGGAGCGCCCAGAACCTGCGCCAGTGGCGTCAGCAGATGAGGATGCTGTCCTGCCGCAATGCCTGCTGCCAGTTCGGATTGCGGCGTACCGTCGCTGGTCTGGGCGGCCTTGAAAACCTTGAGTGCCAGCTCCTGTCCGTTGAGGCTGGCGCGGTAGATATGGCCGCTGGCGCCTTCGCCCAGCTTGCCGGCAATCTGCAAATTTTGATAGAAAATGGACTCAATCCCATGCCCTGAAAGCGTATCCAGCTCCTTTTTTTGAGTCATTGGATTACCTGCCAGCGCCAGCCACGCCAGGCGAGGAAGCCGGAAGATGACTTCAGGAGCATCTTCGAAACGGTTGCTTGCAATGCGCAGCAACTCCAGCGCCTGGCAATGCTCAAGGCTCTGGGGCAACTGCCTCAGCTGGTTGCACGACAGCATGAGCTTTTGCAGACGCGTGCATTGGCCCATGGATTCGGGCAACTGGTGCACGTGGTTGTCCGTGAGAATCAGCCAGCGCAGGCGCGCCGGCAGGCTGTCCTCTGGCACATGCGTGATGCGGCACGCCTTGAAGCCCACCATTTCGAGTTGCGGCATTTGGCCCAGCACGCGGGGCAGTTCGCTGAACGGATTGTTCGAGGCAAACAGAATGCGCAGCCGCGTAAAACGCGTCAAATCATCGGGCAGGGTGCTGAGCTGGTTGCCCGAAAGATCGAGGATCTCCAGCGTCTCGGTCAGTTGATAAAGCGCGGCGGGGAACTCGGTCAGCCCATCGCTGAGCCTGATATGGTGTGCGCGGGCCAGTGAACCATTGGCCAGCCCGGAGTGAAACTGTTCTAGCGTCAACATAGGACGCGCAGTCTAAGCCCCGCGCACGAAATGCACAGAAAACACGAAATGCCTGCATGAAAATCTTCAAAGACCTGCCTGCGCTGGTGCAGGCATTGCCCGAACTCGCGCCGAGCGACTGGGTGGATCTGCCTGCCGATGCCGCTGCCCAGCTGGAGGCGCCAAATCAGTCCCCGCCAGCAGATCTGCTGACACAGCCTGCCTTGCGCTTTGTGGTACGTGATGCGAATGAGGTGCAGCGCATGGGCTATGTGCCGTGGATGCCGGTGGCGGTACTCGCCCAGATGCACTGGCCTTCCTCTGCGGACGCGATGGCATGGTCTTGTTTTCTGCAGGCCGAGTTCGGGCGCAGCCAGCGCTTTGTAGAAAACCATGATGTGTGGGTTGAGGCCGATGTGCCGCAGCCGTATTGGCTGACGATCAATGCCACGGCAGAGCAGCGACTGGCTTACTGGTACCAAGGCCTGCAGGCTCATGCCTGGATGGATGAAGAGCCGGCTCAAGCCAAGCCCTTCAGCCGGGCCGAGCTGCGCCTGTGCGAATGGCGCCTGGGTTGCAGTCTGCCCCAGTCCTTGCGCGACTATCTTTTGCAGCTCGGTGTACTGGACTGGGCCGAGCGCTTGCTGAGTCCGCGCTTTGATCTGATGGCGCCGGATGCAGACATGGATGCCATCGGTCCGGTGCAAGTCGTGTTCCCAGGCATCGTCGATATCGTGGAGATGAGTGCACCGCAACAGGCGCAGGCCTTGATGGCGCAGTTGAGCGAGCTGGTGGTGTTCGGGGACTACCTGGGCAATGGCAATCTCTGGTGCTTTGACCGTCGCGATGGCTCTGTCTGGTATCTGGACCATGACAGCAGCCCTTTGCTGACCCGTATGTTCGACGATGCGGGCGACTATCTGGACGCGCTGGCCTTGATGTCGCTATGTCGCAGTCACGCCGTGGCCCAGGGGCGGGGTGATGACGATGAACAGGCCGAGGTGTTGCTGAGCGAGCGCTTAGGGCAGGCACTGGTCCGGAAGTGGATGTACTGAGATGAGCATGAAGCTGCTCAAGGCCGCTGAAAAAGGCGATATCGCTGCGCTGGAACTGCGCCTGAAGGATGGTGAAGATATCGCCTATGTGCAAAAGAGCACCGGCCTCAATGCGCTGATCACGGCTCTCAATTGCGGCAACGATGCCGCCGCGCGATGGCTGGTGGAGCAAGGTAGTCCGCTGGATCAGGTGAGCCTGACAACGGGTATGAGCGCCACCGCCTGGGCGGCCTTCAACGGGCGCACAGAGATGCTGCAAGTGCTGCGCCAGGCGGGGGCCGACCTGGACAAGACCGGGGATGACAAAGGTCGCACGCCATATCTTTTGGCCGTGGACCATGGCGCTTGGGCGGCAGTGCGCTGGTTCTGGTCGGCCGGCGTCGATATCCAGCGAAGGGATGCCCTGGGTCGCAATGCCCATGATCTGCTGGTGCACGGCGGTCGTGATGTGCCCGGGGATGTACTGGAGCGCGTGGCAGGCCATGCGGCAGTGCCGTCCACGGGATTGTGACGGGATGACGATGCCATCGACGCGTGGCATCGTCATCGTCTCAGCCGAGAGACCGCATCAGGACGCTGGCTGGATGCGGGTGATGATCAGCGAGCCATCCTTGTCCTCGGCATGGAACAACACCTTGTCACCGGCCTTGAAAGAGGCCGACTGTGCGGAGCCTGACAGCGCAAACACCATGGTCATAGGAGGCATGTCCAGGTTCTTGATTTCTTCATGGCGAATCGTCAGCTTGCCCGTGCGGGCATCGACACGGGTGATTTCACCGGCGGTCAGCACATCGGTCTGGCCAGCCGATGCGGCTGCCGAAGCATCGGCAATCGTCCCATGGCCTGCATGCGCCGAGTGATCCTGTGCGAAAGCGGGGGTTGCCAGTGCAATGCCGAGGCTCAGTGCTGCCAAAGTGGTGTGAAAGAAGTTTTTCATCTTGTTCTCCTGAATTGAGAGGGGTCAGCCGCGATAGCTGGTGAAGACGGAGGTGCTGACATCGCTGTTCATGAGGTTCTTGGCGACCAGCAGCACGTCGTAGGGGTCTTTGCGGCCACCGTATTCGGGGCCGTCCATGCCGGGGCTGCCAATGGGCATGCCCGGTACGGCGATCCCCAGCGCCTTGGGCTTTTGCTTCAGCAGCTTGAGCACATCGGCGGCTGGCACATGGCCTTCGACCAGATAGCCGCCCACGAGGGCGGTATGGCAGGAACCCAGGCGGCCAGGCAGGCCCAGTTTGGCGCGTACGGCGCTGTTGCCCACGTCGTGCACCTTGACGGCAAAGCCAGCCTGCTCCATCAGGGCAATCCAGTCTTTGCAGCAGCCACAGTTCGGGTCTTTCCAGACCTCCATGGCAATCTTGGCAGGAGCAGCAGCCATTGCTGGCAGTGCAGCCATGCCGGCAGCGGCGGCCAGCAGATGCAGGGCGTGGCGGCGGTTGGTGCTTGTCATCGGGAATTCCTTTCTTGCGTTATTCGGTGACGGTGATGCGCCCCGTCATGCCGGCCTGGTAGTGGCCGGCGATCAGGCAGGCGAAGTCGAAATCGCCTGCGCGGTTGAAGCTCCACACCATGTCTTCGGTCTGGCCTGCGGCGACATGAGCCATATAGGGTTCGGCATGCTCCATGCCGGGGTACTTGAGCATCATCTGCGCGTGCTCATCGAGCGATGTCCGGGTGCCCAGCACCATCTCGTGCATGAGAACGCCTTTGTTGACCACGCGCAGGCGCAGGGTCTCGCCCTTTTTCACACTGAAATGACTGGGGCTGAAGCGCATGTCGTCTGTCATCTGGATGGTGATGGTGCGCCGGGCCTCCCTGGCCTCGGCGGCAAGGCCCCAGGGCTTTTGTTCCTTGATCACGGGACCGCTGGCATGGGTGCTGTTTCCATGCGCAAAACTAGCGCCGGCGCTTGCTGCAAAAGCGCAGGCAGCTATGAAATGAATAGTCTTCATGAGAGTCTCCTGGCGTCAGTGCTGGGGGTGAGCACCTGTGGCGGGGCCGGTTTCGGGTTTGCGTACGGTGGCGGCACCGGGAGCGGTGCCCGGCGTGCTCTGGCGGGGGGCCTTGGCATCGAAAGGTGCGCCCTGCCATTCATAGGCCCGGGTTCCTTTGGGCTGCTGGTACCAGCCGGGGTCCTTGTAGTCGTTGACACCCAGGTTTTTGCGCACCTTGAAGCTGGTGAACATGCCTCCCATCTCGATAGGGCCGTAAGGGCCCTGGCCCGTCATCATGGGGAAGGTGTTGTCGGGCAGAGGCATTTCCATGGCGCCCATATCGCCCATGCCGCGCTCGCCCATCAGCATGTAGTCGGGCACGATCTTCTGGATTTTGCCCACCAAACCGCGGTGATCCACGCCGATCATGGTGGGCACGTCGTGACCCATGGCGCCCATGGTGTGGTGGCTCTTGTGGCAGTGGAAAGCCCAGTCGCCGGGTTCGTCGGCAATGAATTCGACCTGGCGCATCTGGCCCACGGCCACATCCGTCGTCACCTCGGGCCAGCGGGCGGACTTTGGCACGGGGCCGCCATCGGTGCCCGTGACCTCGAACTCATGGCCGTGGATATGGATGGGGTGGTTGGTCATGGTCAGATTGCCCACGCGGATGCGCACCTTGTCGCCCTGACGAGCCACCAGCGGGCTGATGGCGGGGAATGCGCGGCTGTTGAAGGTCCAGATATTGAAGTCCGTCATCTCGTTGATGCGCGGCGTCATGGTGCCGGGCTCGATCGCATAGGCGCTGAGCAGGAAGGCATAGTCGCGCTGCACCTTGTCGATCAGCGGGTGGGCTGTCTTGGGGTGGGTGATCCACAAGCCCATCATGCCCATGGCCATCTGTACCATCTCGTCCGAATGCGGGTGGTACATGAAGGTGCCCGGGCGGCGCGCCTCGAACTCATAGACGAAGGTCTTGCCTGGCGGGATATGGGGCTGGTTCAGACCGCCCACACCGTCCATGCCATTGGGTAGACGCTGGCCATGCCAGTGGATGGTGGTGCTCTCGGGCAGGCGGTTGGTGACGAAGATGCGCACCTTGTCGCCTTCCACCACTTCGATCGTGGGGCCCGGCGATTGGCCGTTGTAGCCCCACATATTGACGAAAAATCCGGGCGCCACCTCCCGCACCACGGGCTCGGCCACCAGGTGGAACTCCTTGACGCCCGCATTCATGCGCCAGGGCGTGGTCCAGCCGTTGAGCGTGACCACGGGTTGGTAGGGGCGACCATTGGGCGGCATCAAAGGCGCAGCCGTGTCGGCGCTGCCTTGCATGACGGGTTCGGGCAGGGCCGCCATGGCAACCCGGCTGACGGCCATTGAAGTGGTGGCGGCTGCCACTGCAGTGGCCGCGCCAGTGAAAAAGGATCGGCGTTGCATATCAGTGACCTGCTTCGGCTTG
Organism: Comamonas sp. C24C; assembly: GCF_053345995.1. Lineage (NCBI taxonomy): Bacteria > Pseudomonadati > Pseudomonadota > Betaproteobacteria > Burkholderiales > Comamonadaceae > Comamonas > Comamonas sp. C24C. Next base: position 108,700 of record NZ_JBKFBC010000002.1, read on the forward strand.
TGCAGCGGGCGCTGCGGTGGTGTTGACGGTGGGGGCGGTTCCTGGCGATGTGCCGGTCAGGGCCAGGCGTAGATCGGTCTCGGCCAGCCAGAAGTCGCGCTGGGCCTCGGTGGCGGTCACCACGGCCTGGGTAGTGCTACGGGCCTGGGCCAGCAACTGCCACACACTCATGAACATGCCGTTGTAGCGGTAGACGGTTTCTTCCTGCATCAGCTTGGCCAAGGGCAGCACCTCGGCCTGCTGCTGCTGGGCCAGGTCGTAAGCTGTGCGGTAGGCCAGCCAGTTGCTGCGGGCTTCGCTGCGTGCGCGTATGGCGTTGTCGCGCAGCAGCGATGCGCTGCGCAGCACCTGGTTGCGCGCCATGCCGCGCGCGGCAAATCCCCAGTCAAACAGAGGCAGCGGCACGTCGAACTCCCAGCCCTGGGTCTTGTCGCTGTGACCGGTGGCTCGTTCGGTGCTGGTGTTGTTGCTGTAGCTGGCGCCGATATCGCCAAAGATGGTGCCCACAGTGGCCCAGCCCTGGCGGCCGGCGGTCACATCCAGGTCGCGGCGCAGCGCGCCCAGATCCAGACGCTGGCGCAGCGCCGTGGCCTCGGCGTCATCGCCGCCACGCAATTCGGCTATTTTCGGCAGGGCGGGCAGTTGGGCTGGCAGCTTGTAGGCCAGTTGTTGCCCCCACAGGCCCATGCGGCGGGCCAGTTGCTCGCGTTCCAGCTGAGCGTTCAGACGCGCGCGTGCCAACTGGGCGGAGGCCTGCTGCTGCTGGGCCAGCTCTCTGGCCTGGTCCATCTTGCTGAAGTTGCCGACCTGGGCCATGCGGCGTGCCAGCTCGCCGCCCAGGGCTGCGGCCTCATGCATGCGCTCGTTGGCGGCCAGGGCCTGCTCGGCAGCCACGGCGCGAAGCCACGCGCGGCGTGTGTCGGAGGCCAGCAGCAGCACCTGCTGGGCGGCCGTCAGCGTGGCCTGCTCCATCTGCCAGCCCTGCCAGCGGCTGCGCCAGGGCAGGGTGATGAGCTGCACCAGGCCAAAGCTGAGCTGGCGCTCGATCTCGCGCTCGTGGCCGTTGCGAAAGCGGCCGAAGGTAAAGCTGGGGTTGGGCAGGGTCAGGACCTGCACGCGCTGCGCGTCGGCAATGCCGAGCTGCGCCAGCTGGGCCTGCAGACCGGGGTTGTTGAGCAGGGCGATGCGCACGGCGGTATCGGCATCGACAGGGTTTTTGAGCCAGTCGGCAATCTGGGCTTGCGCATCCTGCAGGGCCTGGGCGTCCGGCGACGGCAGCTGTGCGCCCGCAGGTAGCCTGCCTTCGGTATGTCTGGCCACGTCGCCGCGAAGTCCGTCGGGTGAGATGCTGGCGCAGCCGGCCAACGCCAGTGCGGCGAGCAATGGCGCGGCTTTGAATGCAAGACGCTTCATGGCTGGCCTCCGTGATGGTGCTGATGTGCGGATGTACTGCTGTCCGGGGCCGGGCCGGAGGCATTGCCCTGGGATTTTTCCCACCTGAGCACGTCGCCATGGCCGCGCGGGAACTCGCTTACCGCGGCATTGGCGGCCTTCCAGTCACCGGGCTGGGCGACGATGGCCGCGCTGGCGGCAAGCGGCTGGTGCTGCAGCGCCAGCGTGGGCGCTGTGGGGTTGAAAACGCTGTGACTGCTGGCCGGGGACTGGGCCACCGGGAGAGTCGGCGCAGACGGCTGGGCCAGGACTGGCGGGCTGACGCCGGCCATGAGCAAAGCCATAGCTGTCAAAGAAAGAGGATGCGCTTGGCGCATAGATGATTCCTGTCGTCTAAAACCGGGAGAAGGTCCGCAGTTATGAGCGTTTGACGGCTCGAAACTAGACAGCAAGCACGATGGCTGCTATCAAAAAGCGGACGCACCTAGGGCGTCAGAGCGCAGAAATCGGTGGTTTGACGAGGTCGGCAGGCGCTGCGCTGGCAAAGCGCGCGGCACCATGGGCCGGCTGGGCGGCCAGGGGGAGGCTGGAGTGAAGCGTCAGCAACTCGGGGTTTGCCAGTGTCGAGTGGCAGATGCCGCAGGCCGTGCAATGGCCTTCATGCTGGTGGCAGTCGCTGTCGGCGGCTTTGGCGCTGCAGCTGACGGCCCCTGCAGGGCCTGCCTTGTGGGACGCGGCCATATCGTGATGCGGCTGTGCGTCGGTCGCGAGGCTTGCATGCGCGTGGTGCACAGCGGCTGCCATGGCGGCCACTTCATCCAGGCTTTGCGTCTGCACCAGCGCATGTCCCATGTGATGGGACTGGTCGGTGTTCTGCTCCATGGCCATGGCATCGCCTGCCAGGCCACGCAGAGCCAGCAGCAAAACCATGAACAAGGAGAAAAAGCGACGCATGGGCTGAATGATAGCGAAGGGCGGGGTTTAGTTCCCCGCCCGGTGCAGTAAATCGTAAATTAGATAGCTGCTTGCGCTTGCCCATCAAGGGCTAAGGTCGAATTTCATTCATATTCAGGCCTGTTACCCCAATGGCGCAGGCGCAGGCCGTTGGCGACCACCAGCAGGCTCACGCCCATATCGGCCAGCACGGCCAGCCACATGCTGGCATTGCCGCTGACGGCCAGAATGAAGAAGGCCAGCTTGATGCCCAGGGCCAGGCTGATGTTCTGCCAGAGTACGCTGTGCGCGCGCTGCGAGAGATCGACTACCTCGGGAATGCGGCGCAGGTCGTCGTTCATGAGCACCACATCGGCGGTCTCCATGGCCATGTCGGTGGCGTGCATGCCGCCCATGGCAAAGCCTATGTCGGCCTGGGCCAGTGCCGGCGCGTCGTTGATGCCGTCGCCTGTCATGGCCGTGGGGCCGATGTCGCGCTGCAACTCGCTCAGGGTCTTGAGCTTGTCCTCGGGCAGCATATTGCCGCGTGCATCGTTGATGCCTGCTTCCGCGGCCACCGTGCGCACGGTGGCGCTGTTGTCGCCGCTGAGCACAATGGGCTTGACGCCTAGCGCCTGCAACTGGGCCACGGCCGCCTTGGCCTGGGGACGCAGCGGGTCGGCCACGGCAAACAGCGCCTGTACGCCCTGCCCATTGGCCAGCAGGGTGACGGTGCGACCCTGCTGCTCCTGCAGCATCAGCGCGGCTTTGAGTTCAGCACTGTCCCAGCCTTGCTCGCCCACCCAGCGCAGATTGGCCAACGTCCAGCGTTCACCGCCGACCTGTGCCTGCACGCCGCGGCCGGGCAGGGCTTGCAATTGCTGTGCTTCGGCAAAGTCCTTGCCGACCTGGGCTTCCAGCCCCTGGGCAATCGCGCGCGATACCGGATGGTCTGAGCGCGATGCCAGCGCATGGGCGCGGGCGGCCGCGTCATCGCTGCTCGCGGCATTCCAGCTCTGCCAGTCCACCAGCTTGGGCGAGCCCGTGGTCAGCGTTCCGGTCTTGTCGAGTGCAATCGCCTTGAGCTGACGGGCCGACTCCAGTGCGCTGCCACCTTTGATGAGAATGCCGCGCTTGGCGGCTGCCGTGAGCGCGCTGACCACGGTGACGGGGGTGGACAGCACCAGGGCGCAGGGGCAGGCGATCACCAGCAGCGCCAGGGCCTGGTAGGCGGCCTGATGCCAGCTCCAGTCCAGCAGCCAGGGCGCGAGCAGGCCGAGGGCAATCGCCAGCACCAGCACGATGGGGGTGTAGACCTCGGCGAAGCGGTCGACAAAGCGCTGGGTCGGGGCCTTGGAGGACTGCGCCTGCTCCACGGCATGGACGATGCGTGCAATCAGGCTGTCGCTTGCAGGCGCGGTCACGCGCAGCTGCAGCTCCCCATCCTGATTGATGGAGCCGGCATACAGCTCGTCGCCAGGACCTTTGTGCGCCAGCGCGCTTTCGCCCGTTATGGGAGCCTGGTTGACCGAGCTTTCACCGTCGGTGACCAGACCGTCCAGCGGCACGCGAGCGCCGGGCGTAACGCGCAGTACGGCGCCCAGGGGCACCTCGCTGGCGGCCATGCGCACAGTGCTGCCGTCGGGTTGCAGTACATCGGCGGTCTCGGGGGCGAGTTGCAGCAGATTGCGGATGGCCAGGCGGGCCTTGTCCATGGCCTGGTCTTCGATGCGCTCGGCCGCCGCATAAAGGGCCATGACCATGGCGGCTTCGGGCCACTGGCCGATGATGAAGGCACCCGTGACGGCCACGGCCATCAGGGCATGAATGCCGAGCTTGAAGCGCAGCAAATCCTTGAGGCCGGCCTTGTAGACGCCCAGGCCCGACAGTGCTATGCCCAGCACGGCCAGTGCCATGCCCAGGTATTGAAGCGTGGAGTTGGCGCCGTCGCCGCCAAACCAGTGGCAGGCCTCGGCCGCCAGAGCAGCAGCCAGAGAGGCATAGATGCGCGGCCAGCCGGGCAGCACGCCATGGTCGTGGGCATGGTCGTGACCGTCACCTTCATTATGAACCTGGCTCTTGGCCGGCTCGCTGATGGAGAACGGGGCGCAGCAGCCCGTGCCGCAGGTCGATGTGGCGGTGGCGGCGACGGTTTTGGACGTGGCGGGCGCATGAGCATGGGCATGCTCATGATCGTGGTCATGGGAGTGACCGTTCGGGCCGCCGCCATGGGCGTGGGTGGACAGGCTTTCTTGCTTCATGGCAGTATTGAAAACAATAAAGTCACTTCAAGGTCAAGCATGTCCCTCAATTCGCACGATATTCCGCGCTGGCGTATTGGCGAGGCGGCCAAGCGTTCCGGCATCGCTGCGGCCAATATCCGCTATTACGAGAAGGAGCAATTGCTCTCGCCCGGCGTGCGCGAGGACAACCAGTACCGGCTCTACACCGATGGCGATGTGCACCGCCTGCGCTTTATCCGGCTGTGTCGGGCCATGGATATGTCGCTCGACGAGGTGCGCACCCTGCTGGCGCTCGATGGTGCGCGCAAGGCCGATTGCGTGGCAGCCAACAAGACCCTGGATGCCCATCTGGGCCATGTGCGCGAGCGCCTGGCCGAGCTGCAGGCCCTGGAGCACGAGCTGATGCAGCTGCGCAGCCAGTGCGATGGCTCGGACAGCTTTTGCCACATCATCGAGGCCCTGCATGCCCAGGCCGATGAGCCCCTGCCTGAGGGCCTGCAGGGCAGCGCTGCCGCAAAGCGCCATGTCTGACAGAGTGCCTCTGTGGCTGCTGCGCCCCTACCCTGAAGTGGACGCTATCATTCCTGCATGAGCTGGAGTGAAACCACCATCAAGCTGCCGGGGCGGATCTGGGCTGCGCTGGGAGCGCAGGCCCTGGCGTGGTGGCGCAGTATTTATCTCACCGCCATGCTGCTGGTGCTGATCAGCTCGCCGTCCAGTTATCAGAAGCGCGGGCGGGCCATGCTGGCCCAGCAGATGTATGCGCAGACCGCTCCCATACTCACGGGCTTTACCGCGCTGGCAGCTCTGCTGTGTGCGGTGATTGCGCGCATCGTCATCGTCACCGCGCAGAGCTATGGCCTGTCGCGCTACGCGCTGGATCTGGTGGTGCGGGTGATGGTGATCGAGCTGATACCGCTGACGGCCGCGCTGTTTGTGGCCATGCGCTGCACCATTCCGGCCGGCGTGCAGGTGGTGCAGATGCGTACCCAGGGCCAGCTTGCGAAGTGGAAGACGCAAGGCATTGACCCTGTCCGTGCGGCGCTGGTGCCACGTGCGGCTGCGGGAGTGTTTGCGGCCGTCACGCTTGCCGCGCTCAGTTGCATCGTGGCCTTGGTCACTGTGTATCTGAGCGTCTATGGCTTCAGCCTGGCTGGCTTTGCCGCCTACACGCGCATCTTCGGTCAGATCTTCACGCCGTCGCTGACGCTGGTGTTTGTGCTCAAGACCTGGTTTTTCAGCCTCACGGTGGCCGTCATGCCACTGGCGTCCGCCATGTACACGCCGGTTGCGCGGCACCGGCAGGGCGGGGCGGAGCTGGGCGGTTTTGCACGCATGTTTGCCGTGTTGCTCCTGATCGAGGTGATCTCGCTCATGGGCAACTATTACTGAAAAGGATGGAGCCATGAGCGAAACGCGTATGGCCGAGGAGCAGCTGATCGACGAGGAGTTGCTCAGCCTCAAACCCGTCGCGCATCTGCGCGCCAAGGCTGCAGCGCTGCTGGCGCTGACCCTGATCTTGATTCTGAGTGCTGCTGCCTATCTGCTCTATGCGCGCGGGGTGTTCGAGCCCACGCAGCGTCTGGTGCTGACGGCCGACGACTCCGAAGGCGTGGTCGTGGGGATGGACATGACCTTCTCGGGCTTTCCCATAGGCCGTGTGCACAAGATAGAGCTGGCCAAGGACGGCTCGGTTCGCATTCTGGTCGATGTGACCGAAAAGGACGCCCACTGGCTGCGCCAGTCCAGCGTCTTCACACTGGTCAAGGGCCTGGTAGGCGGCACTACCATCAAGGCCTATACCGGCATGCTGGACGATGCCCCGCTGCCGCCGGATTCCGTACGGCCCGTGCTCAGCGGCGATGCCACGGCAGAGCTGCCGCAGATCATCAATTCCGCCAAGGAGGTGCTGGCCAATGTGGCGGCCCTGACCGCCACGGATTCGGCCCTGGGCGGATCGCTGGCCGAAGTGCGCAAGCTGGCAGAGCGCATGCAGGGCCAGGGCGGGGTTCTGGGGGCGGTGCTGGGCAGCGACGAGGAAGCGAAGAAGGTCGGCCAGATGCTCGAGCGCGCCAACTCCCTGCTCGGACGCATGGACCGCATGGTGGCACGTGCCGACAGCCAGGTCTTCGATGCGAATGGCGTCATGCCCCAGGTCAAGGCCACCATGGAGCAGCTCAACGGCTTGCTGGCCGATACGCGTAAAAGCATGGCCAAGGTCGATGCCGTGCTGGCCGATATGCAGGTGGTGGGCAGCAATGCCCGCGAGGCCTCGACCGATCTGGGCGCACTGCGCGCCGAGGTCGAAAGCAATCTGCTGAGGCTGGAGTCCGTGCTCAACGATCTGCAGCGCAAATGGCCGTTTTCCCACAAGCCGGAGTTGAAGCTGCCATGAAGCAAAAAACCAAGCAAAAGCAGACTCCAGGCCAATGGGGGAGAGCGCTGGCTGTAATATCCGTCGTGGCGCTTTCGGCCTGTGGCAACCAAATCCCGGCACCCGATTGGGCCTTGAGTGCCGAAGCTGCGGCGCAAAAAGCCAGCCAAGCCTATTTGCAGGGGCAGCAGCGCGTGGAGGCACTGCAGTGGCAGAAGGCGCGCGATGCTGTGGCTAGCACCGGCCAACCCGCACAGGCAGCCAAGCTGGAGCTGATGCGCTGCGCAGCGCAGGTAGCCAGCCTGGACTGGAACAGTTGCCCGGCCTATGAGGCGCTGGCGCAGGATGCGGGCAAGCCAGAACAGGCCTATGCCCGCTATCTGCAGGCCAGTGCGCAAGCCGGCGATATCGAGCTTTTGCCCGAGGCGCAGCGCGGCGTGGCGCGGCAGTTGCTCGGCGGCGGCGCAGTTGGCACTGCCCTGGCCGAAATCAAGGATCCGCTATCGAGACTGGTGGCTGCAGGCGTGCTGCTGCGTGGCGGCGCGGCGGACCCTGCCCTGCTGCAGCAAGGCGTCGACACCGCTTCGGCGCAAGGCTGGCGCAGGCCTTTGATGGCCTGGCTGCTGCTGCAACTCAAGGCAGCGCAGCAGGGCGGCGATGCGGAACAACAGGCGCAGTTGCAGCGTCGGCTGAAGCTGTTGGAGACATCCACGCCCAAGTGAACAGGCCGCCGGTCGTCGTATTGGAAATAAAAAAGCGAGGCACAGGCCTCGCTTTTTGTGGATGGCGAGCCAGAGGCCCGTTTAAATCCAGTGCTTAGAAGCGGTGACGGATACCGGCGATCAGGCTGGTGCCGGTCTTGGGGTTGGCATCGGTCACGCGGTCATACATCAGAGCGGTGTAGACATCGGTGCGCTTGGACAGGAAGTGGTCGTAGCCCAGGGTCGCTGTGGTGCGGGTGGCGTCGGTGGCCGCTTCGTACTTGGTGCGGGCCACGGCTGCCTTGACGGTGCCGGGGGTGCCGGAGACCGGAATATCCAGACCCAGCGAGTAGGTGCTGCTCTTGCTATCCAGATCCTTGACCTTGGCCTGGCCGTAGGTGGCGTAGAGCTTCACGACATTGAAGTTGTAGCTGCCACCGACCATCCAGTCGCTCTTGGTGGGCATGACCGTGCCGTTGCCGGGGTTGGTGATCTGGTCACGCTCGTAGAAGGCCGTCAGGCTCAGAGGACCGTTGAAGTACAGGGCGTTCACGCCGACGTTCTTCTTGCTCTTGTTGCCAGGAGTCGTTTGCTCGCCGAACTGGTAGTAGACATTGGCAGTCAGACCGCCGAAGCTAGGTGTCGTGTAGACCAGCATATTGCTCCAGCCGGTGTCGGCGGGCGTTGTCAGGCGGTTGCCGCCCCAGGCTGCGGTGGGCGTGTTCGCGTGCAGCACCAGAGGCGAGATGGTGAAGGAATCGCCAAAGGGGTTGGTCAGAATGGTGGGCAGGAAGTTGGGCGCCTTGTCGCGGCCCAGGCCGATGCGGCCGAAATTGCCGTTCAGGCCGATGTTGGCATCGCGCGAGAAAAAGGTGTCGCCGGGGAAGCGGCCTGTTTCACCCGTGTCCATGCGCATGAAGGCGGTGATGTTGAAATCGACCTTCAGGCCGCCGCCCAGGTCTTCAGTGCCTTTCAGGCCCCACCAGGAAGTGGTCATGCCGCCGGAGCCGACAACGCCCTTGCGGTCCTGGCCAGCCATCTTGACGGAGCCGGCATACATATCGGCCAGACCGGTCAGTTGCACATTGCTCTGGGCATAAGCGGCGCCGGAGCAGGCCAGGGCAGCAGCCATGGCGATAAAAGCGGTCTTCATGAGTGTCCTCTCGAGTTAGATATTGGATTTACGTTTTGAAATATAGCGGGGGTTTGTATACAGCTTGCTCTGCAGTTCCGCGGAAGCCGATGAAATCATCTTTTCAGCGATATGACAGTGGTTTTTTTACCTCAAGGACCCAGGGAAACCACTTGTGTGCACCGTCTTGGTGCTATCGATATTGCTATGCGGAGCGGCCAAGCGACGCCAGTTGCGGGTGAGTGAGCGCTGATGGTTTGGTGTCGCAGGAATAACAGTCATTCCTGGTAGACCGGGTCTGACCGAAGCCTGGATGCTCACCGTTTCATCGCTGTAAGCCGGGCTGTATCAACAGCGTATACCTGCCTAGTGTTGCTGGCGTATTCATGGCGCGATCCAGAGCGAGCGGGCACATGGGCCTGCTTTCCAACCAAGAGCGCTGGCGGGATGCTTGCTGCGTGTATTTGAGACTTTTTTGAAAAAAGTGCGCGTTTTCCCAGGGGAGGCTGTTTTTCCTCCCTATAATTCATCCCATCGACACGGAATGTAGCGCAGCCTGGTAGCGCACTTGCATGGGGTGCAAGGGGTCGCGAGTTCGAATCCCGCCATTCCGACCAATTTGAAAAGGCCTGTGATGTAAATCACAGGCCTTTTTCAATGCGGGTGCCAAAGCTGCAGAGGCGAGATGCTATGAAACCTGCAGCGCCAAGCGTCCGTCATGATTCATGCTTGAGCAATTGCTTCAGCAGCGGTCTTCCCGGAAGAAGGGGAAAAGTCGGTTACAATAGCGTCATCGACACGGAATGTAGCGCAGCCTGGTAGCGCACTTGCATGGGGTGCAAGGGGTCGCGAGTTCGAATCCCGCCATTCCGACCAAATTGAAAAGGCCTGTGATGTAAATCACGGGCCTTTTTCTATTTCAGCTCTCCTGTTCGAGGAAAGCATCGAGCATGCGCATGTATTGCGACTTTGGGGGGCTCATCCTTCAATCTGCGGCTCGGGCCTGAGCCAGAGCCAGAGCAGCACGCAGGCCATGATGCTCAGCGTCATGGCAGTGAGCCATGGCTTGTACGAGAAATACAGAATCAGCAGGCTGCTGGCGCCCATGCTGACGGTTGCCGTCCATTTGGCGCGGCGGCTGACCTTGCCGCCGGTGTCCCAGTTGTGCAGCAACGGGCCGAAAACACGGTGTGCATAGAGCCAACGGTGCAATCTGGGTGAGCTGCGCACTGCCGCCCAGGCGGCCATCAGTATGAATACGGTGGTGGGCATGCCGGGGACCACGGCGCCTATCAGTCCCAAAATCACGCATACCAGCGCAAAGGCAATGAGCAGATAGCGCAGCGGCGCGGAAAGCTGCTTGGGCTCCGGGTGCGGTTCTTCGCGAGGGGTTTCGGGCGGTGGTGGCAGATCGTTCATGAGGCAGAAGGTGGGCTGCAGAAGCTGGTGGGGCTTCAGCCAGGCACGGCTCCCATATTAGTCAGCATTGCAGCCCGTTCGGGCTTTGTGGCTGCAGAGGCTGGCGGTATTTGTCACGTCCTTGTCCCGGCATGCGCGGAGTGCAACCGCATAATCGGTGCGCATGGCCTGGCGACCGACTGGCGACCAGCATGGAATTGATTCAAGGAGCAAGACAATGACCCCCACCCCGAGCGCCGATATGTCCGATGTGATTGCCGAAGTCCGTGGCAAGCTGGGCATGATTACGCTCAACCGTCCCAAGGCGCTCAACGCGCTGTCCCTGGGCATGGTGCGCGATCTGCTGGGCACTTTGCTGGCCTGGCAAAAAGACGACTCGATTCTGGGCGTGGCCATTCGTGGCAGCAACAAGGAAGGGGTGTTCGGGGCGTTTTGCGCCGGTGGCGACATCCGCTTTCTGCATGCCGCGGGCAGCAGCGGCAATCCTCAGCTCGAAGATTTCTTCACGGAGGAATATGCGCTCAATCATCTGATTCACAGCTTCGGCAAGCCCTATATCGCCTTCATGGACGGTATTGTCATGGGCGGCGGCATGGGCATCAGCCAGGGCGGCTCGCTGCGCATCGTGACCGAGCGCACCAAGATGGCCATGCCCGAGACGGCCATTGGCCTCTTCCCCGATGTGGGAGGCGGCTATTTTCTCTCGCGCTGCCCTGGTGCCGTAGGCGAATGGCTGGCCTTGAGCGGCGACACCATCGGTGCGGGCGATGCCCTGGCTTTTGGTCTGGCCGATGGCTGCATTCCCGCCGAACAGCAGGCAGAGCTGTGGGAGACCCTGGCAACCACGGACTTTGCCAATGTGGAGGCGCTCAACGCCGTGGTGCGCTCCCGCTTTGTGAGCGCCGAGCCCAAGACAGCCAGGCATCGTGCTGAAATCGATACCTGCTTTTCTCAGCCCACGGTAGCTGCTGTGGTGCAGGCCTTGCAGGCCGGCAGCGACTGGGCCCAGGCCGAAGCTGCCACGCTGCGCAAGCGCTCGCCGCTGATGCTGCATGTGGTGCTGGAGCAAATCCGCCGTGCGCGCCAGATGAGCCTGGCCGAAGATCTGCGCATGGAGCGCGATATGGTGCGCCACTGCTTTTATCTGCGCCCCGGTCGGAGCGAAACCGTGGAGGGCATCCGCGCATTGGCGGTGGACAAGGACCACAGCCCACGCTGGAATCCTGCCAGTATCGAAGAGGTGAGCGATGCCGAGTGGCAGGCGTTCTTTGACAGCCCTTGGCCTGCACATTCGCACCCGCTGGCGGCGCTGCAAGGCTGATCCTGCTTCCTATCAAAACAAAGCCCGACAGGTTCGATGCTGTCGGGCTTTTTTGATAGCTATCAGCGCTTTACTGGTAAGCGTTTGACGGCATTTTTAGTATCAATTCAGGATGGCGAGCGCGGATGCCTATCAGGGCCAGGGTCTGCAAGACTCGCAAGCGCCTGCGCCAGCAGCGCTATCGAGCGGGGGGCACATCCTTCGGCATCGTTGCTGATGGTCACAAAAGCGGGTTGACCGGCACCGGTGATGCCGGCAATCGTGCGGGCCAGCCGCTCCCTGGTATGCAGGTCTTCGCTGAGGATTTCATTGAACGGCTGGTGCTTCTTCTGGGCATCGGCATAGCCATAGGCGCCAAAGAGGCGGTTCAGATTCCAGCGGCACACCAGCGGCCCGGGCCACAAGGCACGCAACGTGGGCAACTGCTCTTCGATGGGAGGCATCTTGCCGTGCAGCCCCAGGCAGTAGGTTGCGCCATGGAGCTTGAGTGTCTGGGTCAGTGCCGAGGTCAGCAGTTCAGGGTCTCTGACCTCGACGGCAACGACGACCTGCGGATGTGCGTGCAGCACCTGTTTCACGGCGCACAGCAGAAGGCCCAGCTTGTCCATCAACAGGCCGGGGCGGCTGAGCAGACTCCAGGGCAGGGGGCTGAGCTGAAAGACCAGCACGCCCAGTTTGCTGCCCAGTCCTTCGAGAGTGGGCTCCACAAAATGCTCTATGGCCAGATGAGGGTCCAGAAACGCGGGGTTGGCTTCGCGCGGCTTGCCTTCCTCGCTGCGTACCTGGGCATCGGTAATGCCGGCCGGGCATTTGACGACAAAGCGGAAGTCGGCATCGACCTGAGCAGCAAAGGCGGCATATTGGCTGGCCGTCAGCGGCCTCCAGAAGGTGCGGTCGACGCAGACGGTGCGCAGCAACGGGTGCTGGTGATACGCTGTGAGGCCTTTTTTGGCCAGCACGCTGCTGTCATAGGCTCCGTCCCAGACCAAGCCCTCCCAGCCCGGATAGGACCAGGTCGAGACGCCCAGGCGCAGCAGGGGGGGCAGTTGTGCGGCCAGCTCCTGGTACTGCGCCGCTGACGGGGCCAGGGCAATCGCGCCGCGTCTGGGTTTGCATTCACCTGGGCCATCGGCCTGCGGCGCTTCTTCAGGCAGTGCTTTGCCGGTGCCGTCTCTGGGGGGAGGCTGCTCATCGGCAAAAAAATCGTCCTGGAAGGTATCGGTCATGTCGCAATAATTCTAATGAAATTGGCCTTCCGCGCTTTCTCATCAATGGAAAGCATAGTTTTAAGGTTTGCTTGCACTTCTGCCGGATATCAAGCGCAGTCTGGCGGCATGCCTATGGCAAACTCATCGGCTTCCTGTGTTGAACGCCGTGGGGCGAATATCGAATGCAAAAAATCATTGGTCAGATTGCTCAAGAACTGAATGTCAAGCCGCAGCAGGTGAGCGCGGCAGTGGAGTTGCTCGATGGTGGCGCCACGGTTCCGTTTGTGGCCCGCTACCGCAAGGAGGCCACGGGCGGTTTGGACGATACGCAGCTGCGAACGCTGGACGAGCGCCTGACCTATCTGCGCGAGCTGGACGACCGCCGCGAGACGGTGCTCAAGGCCATTGACGAACAAGGCAAGCTGACCGATGCGCTGCGTCTGGCGATTGCCAGTGCACCGACCAAGCAGGAACTGGAGGACATTTATCTGCCCTTCAAGCAAAAGCGCCGCACCAAGGGCCAGATTGCCAAGGAATTCGGCATCGAGCCGCTGGCTGACAAGCTGTTTGCCGACCCCACGCTGGACCCGCACAAGGAAGCCGAGGCTTTCTGCAAGCCCGCGACGACGCTGGACGACGGCAAGCCCGGTCCCGACTTCAGCACCACCTTTGCCGTGCTGGACGGCGTACGCGACATCCTGTCCGAGCGCTGGGCCGAGGACCCGGCGCTGGTGCAGAAGCTGCGCGAATGGCTGTGGGATGAAGGCCTGCTCAAGTCCAAGAAGGTCGAGAGCAAGAACGAAAACGACCCCGAGGTCGCCAAGTTTCGCGATTACTTCGAATATGACGAGCCTATTGGCCGCGTGCCCTCGCATCGTGCCCTGGCCGTGTTCCGTGGCCGTGCACTGGAGGTTCTCGAAGCCAAGCTGGTGCAACCTGTCGAGCCTGAACCGGGCCAACCCAGCCTCGCCGAGGGCAAGATCGCGCTGCACCTGGGCTGGAGCCACGCCAAGCGCGCATCCGACGACCTGCTGCGCAAATGCGTGGCCTGGACATGGCGCGTGAAGCTGAGCCTGTCCACCGAGCGCGACCTGTTCAGCCGCCTGCGCGAAGACGCCGAGAAGGTGGCGATCAAGGTGTTTGGTGACAATCTGCGTGACCTGCTGCTGGCGGCACCTGCCGGCCAGCGTGCCGTGATCGGCCTGGACCCCGGCATTCGCACCGGCGTCAAGGTGGCCGTGGTGGACAGCACCGGCAAGCTGGTGGATACGACCACCATCTACCCGCATGAGCCGCGCCGCGACTGGGATGGCTCGCTGGCCGTGCTCGCCCGTCTGGTGGAAAAGCACGATATCAATCTGATTGCCATCGGCAACGGCACAGCCAGCCGCGAAACCGACAAGCTGGCGGCAGACCTGATCAAGATCGCGTCAAAGGCCGACAAGAAGATCGAGAAGGTGGTGGTCAGCGAGGCCGGTGCCTCGGTCTATTCTGCCAGCGAGTTTGCGGCGCAGGAAATGCCCGATATCGACGTGAGCCTGCGCGGTGCGGCATCGATTGCCCGTCGTCTGCAGGATCCGCTGGCCGAGCTGGTCAAGATCGACCCCAAGAGCATTGGCGTGGGCCAGTACCAGCACGATGTGAACCAGAGCGAGCTGGCCCGCCAGCTGGATGCCGTGGTCGAGGATTGCGTGAACTCCGTGGGTGTGGACTTGAACACCGCTTCTGCCCCGTTGCTGACGCGCGTTTCCGGCCTGTCGGGCTCGGTCGCCAAGTCGGTGGTGCGCTGGCGCGATGCCAATGGTTCGTTCAAGAACCGCAAGCAACTGATGGAAGTAGCCGGTCTGGGAGCCAAGACTTTCGAGCAGGCCGCAGGCTTTTTGCGCATTCGCGGTGGCGACAATCCGCTGGATGTCACCGGCGTTCACCCCGAAACCTATCCGGTGGTCGAGCAGATCATCCTGGCCACGGGTAAGCCTGTGGATCAGATCATGGGTCGTGGCGAAGTGCTCAAGTCCTTGAAGCCGGAGCAGTTTGCCAATGACAACTTCGGTGCTGTGACCATCAAGGATATTCTGGGCGAGTTGGAGAAGCCCGGCCGTGATCCGCGTCCTGACTTTGTGGTCGCCCGCTTCAATGATGGCGTGGAGGACATCAAGGACCTGAAGGAGGGCATGACGCTGGAGGGTACCGTCAGCAACGTGGCCCAGTTCGGCGCATTCGTGGATCTGGGTGTGCATCAGGACGGTCTGGTGCACGTGAGCCAGATGAGCCACAAGTTCATCGAGGATGCGCGCGAAGTTGTCAAGACCGGGCAGATCGTCAAGGTCAAGGTGCTGGAAGTCGACGTGGATCGCAAGCGCATCAGCCTGACCATGAAGCTCGACGCGGCTCCGGCACGTCGCGATGGTCCGCGGGACAATCGCTTTGAAGGTGCAGGCCGCGGCAACAGCTATGGCGGCAGCAATCGCGGTGGCTATGCGCAACCCCAGCGTGGTAACCAGCCCACACAGCAAAATGCAATGGCATCAGCTTTTGCGAAGTTGCAGGGACTGAAGAAATAATCTCCCACCAGGCCGCCATCCAATCCAGATTACAGGCGGCCTTTTTGGTGGGAGCAGAACAATGCGCAAAGCGAGGGGGCGGGTGATATTGCCGGCCATAGGCGTGGCGTTGCTGGTGGTCTTTATCGGCGCCAAGATGACATCACGCGGCTGGATATCGCTGGACAGGGTCAAGCAGAAGGCTCAGGCCCAGGTGCCGGCGCCCGTGGTTTGGCCGCCAGCCCTGGCACCAGAGGGTGATAGCTTGTGCCATACCGTCAAGCTCAATCTTGCACAGGTCGACAAGGCCCAGGAAGAGGGCATCGACATAGATCAGCAGCGGCGCTGCATCACGCGTGCTGCGATGGCCGAGCATGAGATGGCCAAAGTGCGTCACGCTGCCGCTCGCAAGCAGCACGAGAGCCAGCTCGGGGAGCAGGCGCGGATCGAGCAGGTCGTTGAGCAACAGATCGCATCGGGTGAAATCACTCTGCAGAATCTGATGCAGGCGCGCGCCGGTAAGGTAACCCGGATCGCAACCGCCCTGTTGCCGGCAGCGCATATGCCCGTCAGGACTATGCCCGAGCCGCCGTCGCGGTTGTTTGTTCCCATGAGCTATCAGAGCGGCGACCTGAAGCTCAAGGCCTTTGTCACGCCGGATCCCGGTGATGGCAGGAAGCAGCCTTTGATGGTCTGGTTGACGGGGGGAGATACCAATAGCCTGGACGATTTCTGGAGTGAAGGCCCTGCTGCCAATGATCAAAGTGCCAGCGCGTTTCGCAAGGCCGGCATGGCGATGCTGTTTCCCACCCTGCGCGGCGGCAATGACAATCCTGGCCAGCGTGAGTATTTCTGGGGGGAAGTGCAGGATGTGGCCGCAGCCATCCTGCAGGCCGCGCAACTGCCTTATGTCGATCCGGCCCGCATCTATCTGGGCGGGCACAGCACCGGAGCCACGCTGGCGCTGCTGACAGCAACGGCAGGTTTGCCGGTGCAGGGGGTGTTTGCTTTTGGTCCGGTGGACGAGATCAGCGGCTATGGCTGGCCTGTGAAGTGGGAGCTGATATCGCCGGATGAGAGGCGCTTGCGCTCCCCCATGCACTGGCTGCATGCCATCAAGAGCCCGACATGGATCATTGAGGGCAGCAAAAGCCCAGGCAATATCAACAGCCTCGACAATATGTGCGCGGCACGAAAGTCGAACCAGCTGCATTGCGTCTCGGTTCAGGGGGGTGATCACTTTTCCGTGTTACAACCCTTGACTCGCAAGCTTGCTGGTCAGTTGGTCATGGGCCTGCCCGTGCAGCTGAAAAGAGATGAACAGCTCTGATATTCCCTTGAGCCTTCTTTTGTTCACTTCGGGGGGCGACAACCCGGTCGTCGCTTTTTATCCAGATGAGTCGCGTTAAACCCTTGAGCCTGTCAACTCTGCTTGAGCAGCATGTATTGCTGCCCAGCCAGCCGCGCGCTGTTGCGCTGCTGTCGAGTGAGCTGCGCAAGCCGGAGCCCGGTATGCGCAGCCTGGTGCAATTGTTTTCCACCGATCCGGTCCTGACGGCACGCCTGCTGGCTGCTGCCAACGGGCCGGCGCACCTGCTGGGCCAGCGTGTGCACAGCATTCCCGAAGCGCTGGTGCTTCTGGCGCCGGCTCAGTTGCGGCAGATGGTGCAGAAGGCGACCCCTGTCAGCGCGTCTCATGTCTCGGCGGGCTGGAGTCTGGCAGGCTTCTGGCGCTATAGCCTGGACACGGCACGCATGGCACGCGCACTTGCCATGTCGATTCAGGCCAATGCCTCGCAGGCCTACGCATTGGGGCTTTTGCATGGTTTGGGGGAGCTGCTGCTGCAGGCCGCTGATCCAGACACATTCCTCAGGCTTTCCGAGTTGCTGGAGCCTATGCATCCCAGGCGTGCGCAGGTGGAAATGCAACTGATGGGCTATTGCTCGGGACAGATCACGGCCCATCTGGCGCGGCAGTGGAATTGTCCGGACCTCATCAGCGACGCGTTCCAGTTCATGCATGCGCCTATGGAGCAGCCCGTTTTCGAGCCTTTGACGGGAGTGTTGCATCTGGCGATCTGGAGGGCATCGACCCGCGCGCTCAACTGGGGCGAGCGCCAGCTGGCAGTGACATTTCCTGCAGAAACCGGGCTGGCTCTGGGCATGGATATCGATATGGTGCTGCGTCAGGCATCCATAGACTGGCATGCAGGCTCACTGGATGTTCAGTTCTAGGCCTCAATGCCGCCTGCGAAGAGGGAGTTGACGGGTTCAGGGCAGGTCTCGTCAGAAATCCGTGGTTACCCAAATTGCTGTTTTTCTTACGCTGAGTTGCAGTTTTAATTGCTAAAAACTATCTAATGATGAATTGGGGAGTTTTTCTCTATATGGTGTCTTAGGCACCCTCTGGAGCTCCCTGCAAGCAACTCTGGTCAGGAGCGCAAAATGGACCCGAACAGTGCAAACAACTCCGGTGAAGCCTTGATGCTCCGACCCATGGCCGTGGAACTGGGCAGTCCTTCCATGTGGCCTGATCACATGGTGGGGCAGCCCGACAAGCCGGTCAGGGTGCTGCTGGTGGACGACGATGCTCACTTGCGCATGGTGATCGCGCAGGAAATCATGAACGACCGTCGCACCATGGTGGTGGCCCAGGCGGACAACATCAAGGATGCAAGAAAAGCCATCCGTCAGCATGAATTTGACGTGATGCTGCTGGATCTGAAGCTGGGGGCAGATAATGGCCTCGAGCTGATCGAGGTGATGAAAAGCCACCGTCCGCAGGCCGAAGTCATCGTGGTTTCGGTGGTGGAAACTGAGGAGCAGGTGCTGCACGCCTTCGAACTGGGGGCCACCGGCTATCTGGTCAAGAACTCCTGGTTTGGCAATTACCCCCAGGCAGTGCTGCAGGTCGTCAACGGCGGAGCCTCCATCACCCCCAGTCTGGCCAGGCGCCTGCTGCAGCGGTGCGACAAGCGGCCGGCTTCCGGAGCCGTTCCGGGCTCCGACATGTCCGACAGGCTGTCCAGCCGTGAATGCGAGGTTCTGCGCATGGTTGCCAGTGGCAATACCAGCGCAGAGATCGGTGCCAGCCTGGAGATCAGCACCATGACGGTCAACACGCATATCAAGAATATCTACCGCAAGCTCCAGGTGCGCAGCCGAGCACAGGCCGTGCGCTTTGCCTATCTGCGCGGCTGGTTCTAGGCCGCGGCGCTGTCTGCAAACGCGTTCGCCATGTTCTACGCCTGGCATTTGCTTCTGTGGAGTGTGCAGCTGCTGCTGTGGCTGCCCTGGCTTTTGCCGGTGGGAGGGGCGTTTCATTCCGGTCCTTGGTGGACTGCTGTGCTTGGCATGGGGATCAGTATGGCGGTTGTCGTCTGGTTGCTGCCCCAGGCCTATCGCAGCGCGCTGTGGCGCAGACGTAAAAGTGTGCGTCCATCGCAAGAGGTGCAGCGGGAGCGCAGACGCATAGCGCAAGCCTTGCATGATGATGTCGGCAGCCAGTTGGTGCAGCTGATAAGCCTGACCGAGCGCAGCATGGATCCGGCGATTCGCAGTGCCGCTGAGCAATGCTTGCTCGATCTGCGGCTGATTGTTGATTCCATGGATAGCCGCAATGAACCCTTGGGCCTTCTGCTGGCACGCTTCAGGCACAGGCTTCAGCCCGTGCTGGATCATCGGGGCATGAGTCTGCACTGGGATGTCTGGGTCCCGGAGGTCTATGGCGGCACCGCCAGCCTGCCGTGCGGTGTCATGGCCGAGGAGATCATGGCCGTGGTGAAGGAGGCGGTGAGCAATGTGTTGCAACACACGGATGCGCGTGAACTCTGGGTCACGCTGGCGGCCGTTGAGCAGTGGGAAAAGTCTCCTGATGCGCCGGCGGCCTATGTGCATGCCCGATTGAGCATTGAGGATGCAGGCCCCAGCAGGCCGGCCGATGACAGGCAAAGCCCGGACACCGCTGCTGTCACCGGCATGGGATTGATCAATATGCGTCGCAGAGCACTCGCCATGGGGGCAAAGCTGAGCATCTCGGCCCGGCCGGGTGGCGGTACCTCGGTCACGCTCAACTGGTGAAGTCGCGGACCCGATGGCGAGCAATGGGGCTTGCAAGCACAATGTCCGCATGAGGTCATCCACAAGAGCATTGCGAATCTATGCCGGCATCAAGGCGCGGCAGTCCATGGCGCAGCGGGGCCTGCAGCCGGATATGGTCAGAGTCATACCTGCGGCGGCAGGTGGTCCCAAGGGGCTGATTCTCGGACCTCTGGATCGCTTCGTCTTTGGACAATGGTTGCAGGCCAGCGCGCAGCCGGTGGATCTGGTCGGAGCTTCTATCGGTGCCTGGCGCATGGCAACGGCCTGTCTGGACGCACCGGTAGCGGCTTTCGAGCGGCTGGAGCGCGACTATATTGCCCAGCGCTTTGATCCTCCCGAAGGCCACAAGCGCACGCCTGCTTCACTGGTCAGCGAGCGGTTTGCGCAGTCGCTGCAGGATTTTTATGGCGGGCGTGTGAGCGAGGTTCTGGCGAATCCGCGCTACCGGCTGCATGTGATTGCCGCCCGCGGCCGTGGCCTGCTGTCACGCGCATCGCCCTGGCGGACCCCTTTGGGTTATGCGGCCGCGTTTGCCAGCAATGCGTTGCACCGGCCTGCTTTGGGCTGCCTGCTGGAGCGTGTAGTCTTTTCCACCTCTGCTAGCGATGTCCTGCATGCTCTTCCCTTCGGTGTTGTGGACATCCGTTCTGCACAGACACAGCTGACGGAGAGCAATTTCATGCCGGCCTTGCGCGCCAGCTGCTCAATCCCTTTTGTGCTGGATCCCGTGCAGGATATTGCAGAGGCTCCCAAGGGTGCATATTGGGATGGGGGCATTACCGACTATCACATGCATCTGGATTACCTGGCCTCTCGCAGCGGCGATGGGGTGGTGCTTTATCCTCATTTCCAGAAGGCGGTGATTCCCGGCTGGCTGGACAAGGGACTGAAATGGCGTCATGGCTCCAGCTCCTACCTGGATTCGATGGTGGTGCTGGCACCCGACCCTGCATGGGTGGCCTGCCTGCCCAATGGCAAGTTGCCGGACCGGCATGACTTTCTGAGTTACGGCTCCGACCATGATGCGCGTGCCAAAGCCTGGAGCGCGGCGACGTCGGCCAGTCAGCAACTGGCCGATGAGTTTGCCGATTGGCTGAATGCACCTGACCTGAGCCGGGTCGAGGCGCTTTAGCTTTCTTGCAAATTGAGACAAAGCCTGACAGCAGAAGGAGGCAGAGCCAGCTGCAATTCCAGATGAGCACACTTTGACTCCGAAAATCACAGACCGTAGTCCACCAACGATGTCCATGTCCGAGAACCGAAACGAGAAGTCTCCGTCCGACGAGTCGTCTCCCTCCCCCGAGGTCAACTTTGGTGCGGTTGCGCCCACCAAGCCCTATGCGGGGGCGCCGGTCGAAGTCGAGACTCTCTCGCGAGAGGCGGGTTCGGCTGCAGAGGGCAGGCAACCTGCGCCCGGTCTGCGGGAGGGCATGGACAGACGTGCCAGGGCCAACATGGCTCCGGGGCTGGTGCATCTGGCCGAAATGCTGCCGGCCCTGCGCTTGCTTATCGGATTGATGATTGCTTCCATCGTGATCCTTGCTCTGTATTTCGGGCGGGACCTGTTGATTCCTCTGGCCCTGGCAATGCTGTTCGGCTTTCTGCTCGACCCTGCGGTCAGCAGGCTCAAGCGCTGGGGGTTGCCGCGAATGGCTTCGGCCATCGTGGTCGTGGCTTTTGCCCTGGCTGCTCTCGGGGGGTTGGGCATGTATCTGGGAAGTCAGGTGCAGCAACTCAGCGCCGACCTGCCGACCTATCAATCGACAATCCGCGACAAATTGCGCAGCCTGCGCAAGAGCGCCAACATGCCCAGTGCCTGGGATGGCGTTTTCAAGACCTACAACACGGTCGAGAAGGAGATCGCCAGCGTGGACAGCGCCAGGGCGCGGGTGCAGAAGGTGGAGGTACAGACCCCCGATTCCAAACCCACCACGCGGATGCTGCAGTGGCTGGGACGTATTGCCGAGCCGGTGACGACTGCCGGTATCGTGCTGCTGTTTGTCATATTGATCTTGCTGGATAGAGACGATCTGCGTGACCGCTTGCTGCGCTTGGTGGGGGGCAACCTCAATCTGGCGACCGATGCGCTGGATGAGGCCTCGCAGCGCATCGGCAAATATCTGCGCATGCAGTTCATCGTCAATGTCAGCTATGGCGTGCCACTCGCCATGGGCTTGTTGCTCATTGGCGTGCCAGGGGCGATTCTCTGGGGGGTACTGGGCGCCATCATGCGATTTGTGCCTTATGTGGGCCCGATGATGTCTGCGGTGTTTCCGCTGGCGCTGGCCTTTGCGGTCGACCCCGGCTGGAATATGTTCTTGCTGACTCTGGGGTTGATTCTGCTGCTGGAGCTGATCAGCAACAATGTGATCGAGCCATGGCTGTATGGCTCCAGTACCGGCCTGTCGACCTTGTCCATCATTGTGGCAGCGACCTTCTGGACGGCGCTCTGGGGGCCGATCGGCCTGATTCTCTCCACACCTTTGACAGTGTGCCTGCTGGTGCTGGGGCGCTACATTCCTTCGCTCAAGTTCATGGAGGTATTGCTGGGCAGCGAGCCTGTTCTCGGGCCGCAGCAACGGCTGTACCAGCGTCTGCTGGCTGATGACGCTGATGACGCTATCAGCATGGCCGTGCAGTCGGTGGAGGAGCGCCTGCCCTCGAAACCCGGCCAGGATGACAGAGCCAGTGCCGTCAGGGGGTTCTATGATGAGGTTGCCATTCCTGCTTTGCGTATTGCAACCCAGCAACATCTGGAGTCAGCGACGGCAGAGCATCGCTTGAGGCTGTCCAATGGCATGGCAGCCCTGCTTGAGGAACTGCAGGATCAATATGCATTCAGAAGCCGTGGCGAGCATGCCCGGGCTGCTTCCGGTGAAGATGATCAGCGTCGATGCCTGCGTATCCATTGCGCGGGTGTGCGTTGGGAGGTGGATGCCCTGGGCGCAGCCATGGTGGCTCATGCAGAGAGCTTGCATGGTCATGAAGTCAGCTGCTCCGAATGGGCGCTTGCCCCGGACTCCAAGTCCCTGCAGTTCGACGTCAATGGCTTGTTGGCGGATCGCGAGTGGGCTCGGGCCGTGAAGCAATCGGATCTGTTGGTGCTGTCGATTTTCAATCACCAGCCACAAAGCATGGCGAGACGCATTGTGCGGCGCATTCGTCGCCACTGGCCCGGTGCGCGAGTGGTGCTTTGCCTGTGGAATGCGCCAGCCGTGGCGGCTGATCCCGAATTTGCCCGGCAGACAGGAGCGCAGGCCTGCGTGACCAGTCTGCGTGAGTTGCACCTATGGGTGGAGGCCATGCAGGTTGGTGATCCTGGAGAGAGTGTGATTGCAGCTCCGATTCCCGATGACGATGAGCAGCGCGTCAGAATGTTGCATGAAAGCGGAGTGCTGGCACCTGCATTGACCGCGCTATATCGCGACACGGCCAAGAAAGCCGTCAACGCTTTCAACACCAAATGGGCTCAAGTTTCCTGGGTGGATGCTGAGCGTGTCTTTGCACCGGGCAGCCTGCTGCCGCTTTCGGCTCAAGAGGGCTCTCAGCAAGGCTTCCCTCGTGATAGCTCGGTGTGCTCGTATGTGGTGTATGAAGAAGAGGCCATTGTGGTCGGAGACTTGGCACGAGACCCCCGATTTGCCAACGACTCGATGGTGCACAGTCTCAAGCTGCGCTTTTACGCGGGCGTGCCATTGACGGACAAAAGAGGCAATGTGCTGGGCTGTCTGTCCATCCTGGATGACGAGCCGCGCAATCTGTCCGATGATGAGCTGGAGGTGCTCGGCGGCATGGCGCGGCAACTGATGGATGATGTGCGTGAAGCGCTCAGGCAAGGTCCTGTTGTTGACGCCTGAGCCGGTTGCTCAATCTGTCAGAGTGAGGTTCCGAGCATCTGCTCATAGTCCTGCGCTGAGGCCAGTCGTGGATTGGTGGCATGGCAGTGATCCTTGAGCGCGCCGTTGATGATGGCATCAAACTGCGAGCGCTCCACCCCCATGGCGGCCAGACCCGATGGCAGGCCGAGACGGGCATTCATGTCGCGAACAGCTTCAGGGATATCGCTTCCGCTGCTGAGACCCATGGCATGGGCCATGCGATTGAGGCGGTCCTCGCGCTGCACGCTTTCGGCTTCTGCATTGAAGCGTACGACAGCGGGCAGAAACATGGCGTTGAGCGTGCCGTGGTGCAGGCGTGGGTTGATGCCACCCAGGCTGTGGCTCAGGCTGTGCACGCAGCCAAGGCCCTTCTGAAAAGCCATGGCCCCTTGCATGCTTGCACTCATCAGTTGGCGGCGCGCCTCGGCGTCATTGCCATTACGCGTGGCCCGCTCGATATGGGCCCATCCCCGGGCCAGCCCGTCGAGGCCGATGCCGTCGGCTGGTGGGTTGAATGCCGAGGCCATAAAGGCTTCCATACAGTGCGCTATGGCATCCATGCCGGTCGCAGCCGTCAGCATGGGGGGCAGACCAAAGGTCAGTTCGGGGTCGCAGATGGCAGCCTTGGGCACCAGGTGCCAACTGTGAAAGCCCAGTTTGCGATGGTCGTTGACAATGATGATGGCTCCGCGTGCCACTTCGCTGCCCGTACCGCTGGTGGTGGGCACGGCAATCAGCGGTGCAACACGCTCGGTGATGCGAGGCGAGCCGCCTTCAATGGTTGCGTAGTGTGAGAGCGCCCCTTCATGCGTGGCTGCAATCGCCACGCCTTTGGCGCAATCAATGGCGCTGCCGCCGCCCACGGCGATCAGACCATCGCAGCTCTGGGTTTTATAGATCTCAGCTGCCGCGCACACTGCTGCCTCGGTGGGGTTGGAGGGAGTCTGGTCAAACACGGCATAGGGCAGGTCGCCTAACGCATCTATGGATTTTTGCAGAATCCCGGCTGCCTTGACGCCGGGGTCGGTCACGATCAGCGGCTTGCTGATACCCACACGTTCGCATTCCTGGCGCAGCATGCGCACGGCGCCAAAGTCAAACTGGATCTGGGTGACGAAATTGATAAAGGCCATGGTTCGCTTGCTTGATCAAAAGGAATTCTTGCAATCTAGAAGCCGGACGCTGCAGTGCAAAGACAGCAAACCCTAGGTGACGGCGAAAAGTCGTCTCCCTGGGGACAGGGTTGTTATTCTGGGTAAATGAAGTCGCAAACAGCGACTTAGCATTCATGCGGGTGTGCAGGGGATGATGGTGCAGAACTAAAGTCATAGACTCGCCCGCGCTCAGAAGGCGTTCCCATGGATTTTTTGAGGGTGGTGGATTGCCTTCAGGTCGCTAGCGCTTTGGTTTGGCGTACGTCCAAGAGTCGAGAGCAGCGAAAAGATGGGCAAACATCGCTGGGTCGTGGAGAGAACACACGGATGGTTTGCAGGCTTTGGCAAGCTGCGCATTCGCGTTGAAAGGCGACGAGACATCTACGAAGCGTTACTGAAACTGGCCGCTGCGATTATCTGTGCACGCTTCGTGGATCGTGGTGTTAGCCGTTCAAAACAAAACCTGCCTGCAACTCCAGCACCACAGCACGGCCAGCCTCCGTCAGGCTGGCGCGCCAGTGTCCTTCTATATTGTGGATCTGTACCCAGCCGGGGCCGCGCGCGCCGCCCAGCTCCGCATCACCCAGCGCACTCAATTCACGTATCAGCACACTGGCACTTTGCCCCAAATGCTTGCCTAGACGCGGCAATGAAACCGGGTCTAAGCTAGAGTCCTGCAACTGAGCCAGCGTCAGCAGCAGGCGTGTGGCTAACGGCAAATCGTCAGGCATGTGCTGCATCTGGAGCAGGGGCCTTCGTCAGCTCCAAGACCACAGGAATTGATTTAGAAGCAGGTGTTCCCGCCCGCACCGCCACGGCGGTCAACGGCACCAAGGGGTTGGTCTCAGGGTAGTAAGCCGCTAAATTACCGCGTGGCGTGTCATAAGCCACCAGCTTGAAACCATCAGCGCGGCGCTCTTGCCCGTCGTCCCACACGGTTTGGATGTTGACCCAATCACCATCCCTCATGCCCAGCGCTTTGATGTCTTCAGCATTGATGAACAGCACGCGGCGCTGGCCGTAAACACCGCGATAGCGGTCGTCCATTCCGTAGATGGTGGTGTTGTACTGATCATGCGAACGCGTGGTTTGCAAAGTAAAAACGCGCTTTTCTGGCACACGTTTTTGCGCACGCTGCTGCGCTGTTTCTGCAGGTACAGCGTGGGCAAGAAATGCGGCCTTGCCCGTTGCAGTTTGCCACACGCGCTCACTGGCCGTATTGCGCAGGCGAAAGCCGCCGGGCGCAGCCACTCTTTGGTTGAAGTTGGCAAAGTCTGGGAAGACTTTTTCAATCTCATCGCGAATCAGCGCGTAATCTTGCGCCAAACCCAGCCAATCAATGCGGCTGCGCGCCCCCAAGGTGGCATGCGCCAAGCGCGCCACGATGGCAGGCTCAGACAGCAAATGTGGCGATGCAGGAGGATTAATGCCCATGGAGATATGCACCATGCTCATCGAATCTTCCACCGTTACGCCCTGAGGCTGGCCGCCTTGCATATCAATCTCGGTGCGGCCCAGGCAAGGCAAGATCAACGCCTGCCTGCCATGCACCACATGACTGCGGTTGAGCTTGGTGGTGACATGCACCGTCAAGTCGCAGCGCTGCAGCGCCTTCCATGTCTCATAGGTATCAGGTGTTGCCGCCGCAAAGTTGCCACCCAAGGCAAAAAATACCTTGCCTTGGCCTGCGCGCATTTGCTTGATGGCCTCCACTGCATCTACGCCATCCGCACGCGGCGGCTCAAAACCATACACATCGCGAATGCGGTCGAGCAAGGCCGCTGGCGGCTTTTCCCAAATGCCCATGGTGCGATCACCCTGCACATTGCTATGCCCGCGCACCGGGCAAGGCCCGGCGCCGGGGCGGCCAATATGGCCGCGCAGCAGCAGCAGATTGTTAATCATCTGAATGGTGGCAACCGAATGCGTGTGCTGTGTGATGCCCATGCCCCAGCAGGCAATCACGCTTTGGGCGCCCAAGTAAATGTCGGCAGCAGCCCGCATCTGCGCTTGGGTCAGGCCAGAGGCTTCTTCAAGCGTCTCCCAGCGCTCAGCCTGCACGCTGGCTTGCAGCTCGCTCAAGCCCACCGCATGTTCGGCAATAAATGCGTGATCCAGGACATTACCGCGCTCGGCTTCTTGCTCCAGCACATGTTTGACCATACCGCTCAATGCAGCCAAGTCCCCGCCAATGCGCAGCTGAAAGTAATGCGTGCTGATTGGCGATGAACCCAGAGTCGCCATCTCCAGCTTGTCTTGCGGGTCAGCAAAGCGCTCCAGCCCACGCTCGCGCAGCGGGTTAAAGCTGACAATGCGAGCCCCGCGTTTGTGCGCCGCACGCAGCTCAGCCAACATGCGCGGGTGGTTGGTGCCGGGGTTCTGGCCGAAGATGAAAATGGCATCGGCCTTTTCAAAATCAACCAGCTCCACCGTCCCCTTGCCCACACCCAACTGCTCGCGCATGGCGGTGCCACTGGGCTCGTGGCACATGTTGGAGCAGTCGGGGAAGTTGTTGGTACCGTACTCACGCACAAACAACTGGTAGAGAAACGCCGCCTCATTGCTGGCCCGGCCTGAGGTGTAGAAGATGGCTTGATTCGGGTCCGACTGCGCATTCAGGTGTTTGGCGATGGTGGCAAAGGCCTCGTCCCAGGCAATGGGCTGGTAACGGTCACTGGCCGCGTCATACACCATGGGTTCAGTCAGGCGGCCTTGGTCTTCAAGCCAATAGTCACTGAAAGCCGCCAACTCACTCACCGTGTAGCGGGCAAACAGCTCTGGGCCTGCGCGGCGCGCTGTCGCTTCGGCAGCAACCGCCTTCACGCCGTTTTCACAAAACTCAAACGTCGATGCATGGTTGCGGTCAGGCCATGCGCAGCCCGGGCAATCAAAGCCATCGGGCTGATTGGCCGACAGCAGTGTTTTCGCACCTTTGAGTGGAATGTCTTGGCGCAGCAAGGTGTTCTTCACGCTGTTGAGTGCGCCCCAACCACCAGCGGGACCTTTGTAGAAGGCAATTTTTTGTTCGTGCAAAGCAAGCTCTCCGCCATCTGCTCGATGGTCATCGTCTTGCATTTCAATCGCAGGCCTGAGCTGCGTCAAATCACTTATGGCAATGTCGTCATTCAATAGAAAAATGAGAGAAAAAAGTCATTCTATTTATTAGTCTTCAAGGCAATTCAGTGCCCATTCATAAGACTTAGAGCAGCTAACACAACCCCGCAAACCGCAGGTTTGCATTTGAGACGAGGCGCGAATCCGCAAGCAGTACATGCGTACAACGAGGCGCAGCAACGACGTATCAAAGGTTGTGTCGCGGCTCTTAGGGCCTTAGCAAGACCTTCCCTTTGCGGCCCGGCAGCAAGCTTGCGGCTGCTGCCTGAGCAGCATCATTGAGATCGAAAATAGCTTCTGCCGGGAGTTTGAGCTCACCCGACAATACGCGTTGCAGCAGTTCGCCAATCAAGCGCCGCTTGTTGTCAGGCGTCATGGCTTGACTGACCTTGCTACCCCAGAAGCCCTTCACCGTCGCCTGCTTGAAGATCAGAGATCCAGAGTCGATCTGCATGGGCTCACCGGCCATGGTGCCAAAGGACACCAAGGTGCCTTCCTCACCCAATAGACTGAGCAGGGATGCACTGGCGGAGCCTCCAACGGAGTCCACGGCCGCACGAGCCATCGAGCCACCAAGAATGGCGCGAGCGCGTTCCTGCCAGTCTGGTTGTGCAGTGGACAAGGCATTGCCGATGCCCAGGCCGGCAAGCTCCTGTACACCTGCATCGCGCCTAACCAGGTTCAAGACGTGCACACCGCGTGCTTTCGCCAACATTGCCAAAGTCTTTCCGACCGTGCCATTCGCCGTGTTCTGCACGATCCATTGTCCTGACTCAACATTGAGAAACTCCAGCAACATCAATGCGCTCAGTGGCATGGCAATGATTTGCGCTGCGGCTTCATCGGGAATAGCTGGTGGCATCGGCACCAGCACATTGGCAGGGGCAAGAAAGTATTCCGCCCAGGTGTTGTGGACTCCCGCAACAGTGACTCGCTGTCCCACTGTCTGGCCTAGAACACCTTCACCCAGCGCATCGACAATGCCCACGGCCTCGCTGCCGCCAATCGCAGGAAGCTCAGGCTTGTAGCCGTAGCTGCCGCGGATCGTCCACAGGTCATGGTTGTGGATTGGCGCCAGCAAGGTCTTGATGCGCACTTCACCGGCACCCGGTTGCGGGATGGGTCGATCCATCAGCTCGAGAACCTCGGAGGGTTCGCCAAAAGTAGTGTGGATAGCACTGCGCATGACTTATTTCTCCTGATTTGCGAGCATGGACAACAAGGCTTGGGCCACGCCCTCTGAGCTGGTCGGATTTTGTCCCGTGATCAGGCGTCCATCCGTGACGACATGCACCTGCCAGTCCGGAGCTTTTTCATAGTTAGCACCCAAGCGCATGAACTCGTCTTCGATAAGAAAGGGTACGACGGTGGTCAGGCCGACCGCCGCTTCTTCGCTGTTGCTGAAGCCCGTGACATGGCGGCCGGCGACCAATGGTTGTCCATCAGCGGCCCGGACATTGATAAGAGCACCTGGCGCATGGCAGACGAGGGCGAGTGGCTTGTTTGCACGCTCAAAAGCTTCCAGCAATGCAATGGAGTTGGGATCATTGGCTAGATCCCACAAGGGGCCATGGCCACCCGGGTAAAACACGGCATCAAAATCGGTGGCACTTACCTGCTTCAGAGGTACTGTCGAAGCCAGAGCGGCCTGTGTTTCGGTGTCCTGGCGAAACCGCTCGGTCGCAGAAGTCTGGACGGCAGGCTCATCACTTTTGGGGTCCAGTGGCGGTTGACCTCCGGCAGGCGAAGCCAGAGTGATCATGGCTCCCGCATCTTTCAATGCGTAGTAGGGTGCCGCGAATTCCTCCAACCAGAACCCCGTCTTGTGACCGGTGCTGCCCAGCTTGTCGTGGGACGTGAGTACAAACAGAACTTTCATCAATGACTCCTTCGGTGTCGGAAATACAGTGGCTCTTGGTTTATGTGGCTCAGGATGCCGAGGTGCAAGTCAGCAACTGCTCGGTGGTGTCGCGTGCCTCCAGCAACGGCAATTTGTCTTGACTCAACTTGGCCAGAAGTGCTGCCCCTAGCCACATTTGGTACAGCGCCCGAGCAAGCGCTTGTGACGGCTTGCCGGCGGGCAATGACCCATCCTCACGGGCCTCGTCGATCAGCGCAGCTATTCTCGCCAGCAGGCGCTGCACGCCGGTGTCGAGTACCAGGCGCATGTCTTCGGAGAGATCGGCCACTTCGGCAGCGAGCTTCACCACTAGGCATTCTTCAGCCCATCCAAGCGTGGGGTTGCTGGGTGCTGAAATCCAGGCATCCCAGTACCGCATCAGGCGCTCACGACCATTGCCGGTTTCGCCGAGCAAATCATTGAGCTTGTGTCCGTAGCCTTCCACATACTGCTGTAGCAGCACGCAGCCAAAGGCTTCCTTTGACGAGAAGTAGTGGTAAAACGAACCCTTGGGTACGTTGCAAGCTTTAAGAATTTCGAGCAGGCCAAGACCTGCAAAGCCCTTGTGCAGCACCAATCGATACCCGGTATCGAGAATGTGCTGACGTGTCGCTTCGGCCTTTTTGCTGAGGATCATGTGCGTGATTATAAGAATAGACCGGTCGTCTAATAATTGGGTGAGCGTGACCCATGTTGAGGAAATGGCTATGTCTGGATGCCTACCGGTAGCTGATCCAAGCTTCAATGGGCCTGAGACTAAGCTCAGTCGCTATCGCCACAGAGATAGCCTTGACTGGCCAAGCTTACACGAACTTTGCGGCAACAGCTTCATTGCTCCTTGACCTGGGATCAAGAATTGGAGAAGGCAGGGCAAAAGCGATTCAGTGTGGCCACCTACCTCCAAGTCTGCTCGCAGGATGGGTTGGATGCGATTGCAAGAACGTTAAGCGGACTGCCCAGAAAAGCCTTGGGGTACAAAACCTGGGCTGAGATGTTTAACGAGTGTGTTGCATCGACCGGTTGAATCTACCCTGGCTACCACAGCCGCTGTGGGGTATCGCATCCGCAGGCGAGAGGCGGCGCCACCAAGCGATAGCATCTTTGACTAAACTGGTTTGCTTGTGGGGCTGTACTACGTGAAAGTCAGCAACAGCTAAGGGCTGGTGCCGTTTGGCTCACCGATTCTGCAACAACGCCTTCTCAAGCACATCTTCGTATGGCAACGGTGTGACTCACGCTAAGCCAGTGCGACTAGAGCAATAGCGATAGCTGCAGGAACAGCCTGTACAACCAAGATTTTCTTGCTTGCTGTGGCTGCCCCAAAGACCCCTGCGACAAGGACGCAAACTAGAAAAAATACCTTGAATGTAAAACCATCAGCTCCCTGAGCCAAACCAAAGATTAAACCGGCGGACAAGAAACCGTTGTAAAGCCCCTGATTTGCTCCAAGGACCTTTGTTTGCTCCGCAAATTCATGCGTCAAACCAAATGCTTTTCGTCCTGCCGGCTTTGTCCACAAGAACATTTCAAGGACAAGGATGTAGGCATGGATCAGGGCAACTACGGCGACGGCAAGATTTGAAACGAGCAGCATGTGGATCTCTTAATGGGATATGGCTTGCAATAGGTTGGACGAACTGTATTTCTGATAGTTACCAATCTACCGTCACCCGGGTGACGCCTCTTTTTTTGTACGCGCGGTGTTTTTGCGAGCGCTGGTGTTAATTGACCATCATTCCGATACGAGATGAGCGGTCTGCTTGTACTGACCAGTTGAATCCACAGTCGGTAGCAGCCAACGGGCGAGGACTGCTCACGACCCATTGCTGTCGTTCGTGATTTGTCAGCAGATGTCTGCTGTGCAGCGATTGCCAATGTTCATGGCTGCATTGCGACCTATCTCCCTCAGCTACATAGCGGTCATCCGTGTGTCTAAGCAGACGACTGCCCAAGGACAGGTTTCAGGTGTGCGGCGGACAGCGGCCATTAAGTGCAGGCATATAGGTCGCCTGACGTCTGCTGTCACGTCGTGAGAGCAGGCTCTTGCGACTCTGAGGTGACTCGCTGTGCCAAAAGCTGCCGGCCGCACACACCATTTCAGCGGCTCATTGCCAGTGCCTTACTTCTATATCCAAACGTCGTTAGGAGCCCTACGCTCCGAATCGCTATCCCCGGTGTTGGGAACCCCCATGGGCTCGATCATCAGCAGTTTGGCTTCCGTTGCCGCAAACGTTTTGTGCTCAACCCCTCTAGGGACCACAGCCATTTCACCCGCTTGCAACTCTATGCTGTGGTCTCGAAAGTCGATTTTCAACACACCTTCCAGCACAATGAATGCCTCGTCGGTATCGCCATGTGCATGCCAGATGAAGTCACCTGCGATCTTCACGACCTTGAACTGATAGTCGTTCATTTCAGCGACAACACGAGGCTTCCAATGGTCGTGGATAAGACCAATTTTGTGTACTAAGTTGATGGGCACCTGCTGCCCGCGATCCTTGGCAGGGGAAGAAATGCTTACCGCCATGACTTGTCCTTTATCAATCAAAGGGCCAAGCGTAGGCAAAGCAAGCGGTTAGATCTTGAACGTTTGTGCGCCAGAAGGTGTGGATGTGTGGAAGCGCATCATCCGCAACCATCGTCCAGGCGAGATGCCAAAGGTCTGGGTGAAATGACGTGTCATGTGAGCCTGGTCCGCAAACCCGGTGGATGCAGCCGCATCTGCGAGCGAAGCCCCTGAGAGCATGCGTTGTCGTGCCACATCAAGCTTTCGCAAGATCAAAAATCGCGAGGGGCTAGTGCCATAGAACATGCGGAAATCGCGCGACAGACTCCAGCGGTCCCGCCCTGTGACGACACCGAGATCCTCCATCGAGACGGTGGATTGCCAAACGTCACACAAAAAATCATGAGCCAGTTTGGTGCTCTGGAAGTCCCTGGCACGCTGCCCTCTGGTACAGCCTGCTTCGGCATGGAGCGCGAGAGCAAGCTCCACAATGGCGTCCGTTTCTTCCATAGAGTTAGTTGGCCCATGCTGGTTATCCAGCATGGCGTTGGCGGCCACCAGAAGACGTTGGGATTGCGTGATACCGCCTTCTATGTAGGGGAGCTCCAGCCCTCCGAGTACCTCCTGAATTAACGCCGGATTCACATAAATCATGCGGTAATGAAATCCGTCGTCAGTTCCTGCTTGACCGTCATGAGCTTCATCAGGATGCAGCACCATGGTGTGGCCTGGCAGGCTCTGTCGGTGAGCGCCTCGGTATCGAAAGGCTTGCACCCCTGCCATCGTGCAGCCGATGGCATAAGTGTCGTGTCGATGCATGCCATAAGCGTTGCCCTGAAAGAAGGCCTCAATGCGCTCAATTCCATGCATCGCATCGGTACGACTGAGCCAGTTTTTTTTCACTAGGCTGTCGTTCTTGTATTGCCCGTCGTGCGCTTGAGGCTTCCGGATAGCTTCAGGAGGCAGAGGATTTGCGGTTGACTGATGGACGAGGATCACCTTTGGTGCTTGTGGTGCTTTAATGGGACTCAGGTTCATTCAGCCTGGCGCAAAGCTTGATCCAGCACGCCGATGGCCGCCGCTGCGGCCGCCAGCAGGCGCGAGCGCGATATGCCGTCACGAGCCTGTACTGAGATGCCATGCAACTGTGTGGCGTAGAAGTCGCCAAGAGCCTGCACATCAGCGTCTTGTCGCAACTCGCCTTCGTCTATTGCGCGTTGCAATCGGTTGATGATGGACTGCGTTCGCTGGCGACGGTGCACGGCAAGCCAGGCTGCCACTTCCTCGTTCTCTTGCGCGAAATTGGTCGCAGCCATGACAACCATGCAACCTTGTGGCCGGCTTGGTTCCGTATAGGTGGTCGCTGCATCGCGCAGCATGCGTGAAATGGCTTCACGCACCAATGACTCTTCGGCCAGGGCCCGATCGGCAAAGCAGCCGGCGCCGGACTCATAGCGTTGTATGGCTTCGCGGAACAGCGCCTGCTTGCTGCCGAAGGCAGCATAGATGCGGGCCGAGGCGATGCCCATGGCCTGGACCAGGTCGGCCATGGATGTGCCCTCGTAACCGCGCTGCCAAAACGCCAGCATGGCGCGCTCCAGCGCCTGGTCCCGATCAAATTCCCTGGGTCTTCCAGCCATCTTCCTTGTTCCTCTCAAAAGTCGGTGTGGCATCTTAGCGGCGTGTCATCCACGCCGCAGCACACCTACCTGTCGGAAACGACGGCATTTGCGTGATAACATTCTTTGTCGATCAACAAACAATACATCGAAGCAAGGAAAAACACATGCAGACAATCAAGGGGCCAAGCCTTCATCTTGCGCAGTTCGCGGATGACAAGGCACCGTTCAATTCGCTGGAGGACATTGCGCGATGGGCCGCTGGTGTGGGCTTCAAGGCTTTGCAGATTCCCGCTTGGGATTCGCGCCTATTCGATCTGAGCACGGCTGCGCAGAGTCAAAGCTATTGCGACGACGTCAATGGCATGCTCGCCTCGCACGGCTTGGTGGCCAGCGAACTGACCACTCACATCTTCGGCCAGCTCGTCGCCGTGCATCCTGCCTACGACGCCATGTGCGACAGCTTCGCTCCCGTAGTACTACGCGGCAATCCGGCCGCGCGCACAGCCTGGGCGCTGGAGCAGCTCAAGCTCTCGGTCAGCGCGTCGCGCCGCATGGGGCTAACGGAGATGGGAACCTTTTCTGGCTCGTTCGCCTGGCCTTATCTATTCCCCTTTCCGCAGCGCCCGACTGGCCTCATAGAGACTGCCTTCGAGGAGTTGGCGCGCCGCTGGCGCCCCATTCTGGATATCTGTGACGAGCAGGGCGTGAACCTGTGCTATGAGATCCATCCCAGCGAAGACCTGCACGATGGCACGAGCTTCGATCGCTTCTATGAACTGGTCGGTCAGCATGAGCGCTGCAAGATCCTGTTCGATCCCAGCCACTTCGTGCTGCAGCAACTCAACTACCTCGACTACATCGACATCTACCGCGAGCACATCCGCATGTTCCATGTGAAGGATGCGGAGTTCCTGCCCAGCGGGCGCCAGGGCATCTACGGCGGCTATTCCTCGTGGCTCGAACGGGCGGGGCGCTTCCGTTCTTTGGGTGACGGGCAGGTGGACTTCAAGGCCATCTTTTCCAAGTTCGCCCAGTACAACTACCAGGGCTGGGCATCGCTGGAATGGGAGTGCTGCCTGAAGGATCAGGAGGACGGCGCACGCGAAGGCGTGGACTTCATCAACCGCCACATCATCCGAGTCACCGACAAGATCTTTGACGACTTCGCCGGGGCCCCTGTGGACCAGCGCCAGATCAACGCCATGCTCGGTATCGCCTGAGCGCCTTTGTATCCAGATTCAGACAAAGAAACAGACATGAACGCATTTCACTCGACTCTTGCTTTTAAGCAGGACGACTTCTCCCATGACTATGTTCGTATCGAAGGCCATCGCATCCATTGCATCACGGTTGGACAAGGTGCTCCCGTACTGCTGATCCCGGGCTGGCCCCAGACCTGGTATGCCTGGCGCCATGTCATGCAAGCGCTGGCTGCGCAGGGTTTTCAGGCGATTGCCGTTGATCCACCCGGTACGGGCTTTTCGGATCGGCCTGACAAAGGCTACGACACTGGCACTATTGCACGGACTCTGCATCGCACCATGCAGGCCCTGGGGCATGAGCGCTATCAGGTGGCAGGGCACGATGTGGGAATGTGGGTGGCCTATGCCCTGGCCAGCGACCAGCCCCAGGCCGTGCAGTCGCTGGCGTTGACGGAGGCCGTGATACCTGGCCTGGCGCCTGAGCCCGGTATCTTCGCACCGCCCGAGCAGAACATCTTTCTTTGGCACTTCATGTTCAATCAACTGGCCGATCTGCCCGAGACCCTGATCGCGGGCCGCGAACGCGCCTACCTGGAATTCATGTTCAACCGATGGTCGCTGCGGCGCGACAGCGTTGCCGTCGATGTCTACGTCGACGCCTATGCGGCACCGGGCGGGTTGCGCGGCGGCTTTGCCTATTACCGGGCGATTCCAGAGACCATTCGACAGAATCGTGAGCGCGCACAGCGCCCGCTGGGTATGCCGGTGCTTGCCATAGGCGCCGAGCACGCCACAGGCGATGCGCCGCTGGCCACCTTGCGCGGGCATGCCCATGATCTGTCCGGCGTGGTCGTGCCCGGCTGCGGCCATTTCATTATGGAAGAGGCTCCACAAGCTTTCATTGCTGAACTGCTGCCCTTTCTGCAAAGGACACGATGACCATGGCCCTCGATGCTGACATCGCCCGTTATCTGCGGGAGCAGGCACAAATGCCACGGCCCCAGATGCCGCCCACGCTGGCGCAGATGAGGCAGGCCACTGAGCTCGAGCTGCGTGCGCTGCATGGCCCAGCCGAGGCCGTTGCGCGCACGGGGGATTTCACGCTGCGCGCGCGCGACGGTGCTCCGCTGCGCCTGCGTGTTTACTGGCCATCGGCATCCGACGCTCCCCAGCCCGCCCTGGTCTTTGCCCATGGAGGAGGCTGGTGTCTCGGGTCCATGGAGCTGTATGACAATCCCTGTCGCGCGCTCGCCGTGGCGACGGGGGCGGTGGTGATCTCGGTGGACTATCGGCTGGCGCCCGAGCACCGCTTTCCGGTGCCGCTGCAAGACTTCTGCGACGCCTTGAAATGGAGCTTCGAGCAAGCCGAAAGACTGGGACTGGACCGCAGGCGCATCGCCGTGGCCGGGGACAGTGCGGGTGGCAATCTTGCTGCGGCCGCCTGTCTGCTTGCGCGGCATAGCGACGGCTGGGGCCCGGCCGGAGCTCCGGCCATTGCCCACCAACTGCTGCTGTATCCGGCGCTCGATGCAGCCATGGACTCGCCATCTTTTGACCTGTTCGGCGAGGGTTATTACCTGAGCCGCTCGGCAATGGCGTATTGCTATCAAGCCTACCTCGCAGATCCTGCCCTGCAATGGCTGGAGCAGGTGTCCCCGCTGCACGCCGCAAGCCTGGCAGGCTTGCCGTCGGCCACGGTGATCAGCTGCGAGTACGATCCGCTGCGTGACGAGGCTGAGGCCTATGCTCGGCGCCTGCAAAATGAAGGCGTCTCCGTAACGGCTCTGCGGTTGCCGGGCATGGCTCACGCCTGCATCCACATGCTGGGGCTGACACAAGCAGCACGCCGGCTGCTAGATGAGGCAGGAGCAGCCGTGCGGCGCGCTCTTGGGTAAGGTAAATCGACCGAGTCTTGAAAGCCCACTGTCTGCTGACGGTGGGCGATGAGGAGACGAAGTTTATTACACCAATTGACAGGGTCTACAGCCGAATATAACCGCTGCTTCCCGCAGAAAGATAGTGGGAGGAGAGGCTGCAAAAATCTCTGAAAGGGTGGTTATATTTAGGCCCGAAAAGACAGTTCAGGGTCTTCTTGGTAATTGCTGAAAAAGGGCGGTGGAGATGCGGCGAGCATGGCGGTAGAGATGGGGCAATCTGTTGGGTAGCCCCCACCGCAGTTTTTGAACAGCAAGTTCATGCGTTGCGCCTTGGTGGCCTAGATGTGCAAGATTCTGCGATCTTGGCCAGCACGATTGAAACCATAGAGCAAAACTACCGAGATGCGGCTGCTTGTGTAGGCGCAAGTTCATCAGAAAAATGACTACTTGGGGTCTACACAAGCCTGTCGGGGCACACTGAAGCGATTCTTCGTTTATATGCTTCGCTAACCACACAATCGAGTTACCGGTTCTGTGAGTGAAGCGGCACTTCGAGGCAGACGGCGCTCAACGGCAGGTGTTGGAGGTTGCTGTGGCTCAGGCCCAAGGTCCTGAATGGCGCTGATGAGCCTGAAGCGGTCGTCTGGAGTACCACTGTCGCAGTCCACACCTAGGCCAATACGCACATGTCGCTGACCGCCCCATTGCGGCTGTTTAGTCATTTGCTGTTAGTGGTTTCAATTTGGCGGATGTCGTCACATATTGTGCCGGCATCAAACCGCTTCAAAATGTTCCTTGACTTTGTGAATGAAGTCTTCGACAGCTTTGGGGCGGTGTTGGTGGGACGGAAGAACGTAGGAGCATTCAAACGGAATCATCGGAAACAAACGGCGGCTGACCACCAGGGGTCTTTGAAGTTCGCTGCAGTGAATGGATCCACGACAGTGATTCCCAAGTTGCCTCGGACAAAATTGCAGGCTGAATAGGCAAGAGTTGTCTCAATAGGCCGTTGATAATCGACGCCTGCATCATTGAGGGCAGACTCCAACCGAACTCGCAGTGGGTTGTTCTGGCCTAGCGAGATGATCTGTTCACCGCTCAGGTCGTGGAGATGAACCGAGTCCTGTGCGGCTAATCGATGGCTTGCTTGCATGACACAAACGGCGGGGACACTTTTCAAAGGAAAGGTGTCGACACCCGGATATTCTGCTTTGAGTTGGTGTACGAATCCCACATCAATCTGGTTCGCGGCCGCCAACTCTAAAACACTGAGTGAGTTCCTGACGTCGAGTGAAACCTCAACGCCTGGTCTCGACGCTGAATACTGGTTGATGCACTCGCACAAGACATTGAGGGCCAGGGCGCTGAGCGATGCAATTCGAAGGCGGCCAATGCGTACAGACTTGAGATCCCTCGCAACACGCTCGACTTGTTCGATGCCTCGATAGAACAAGTCGACCTCTCGGAACAGCACTTGTGCCTCAGCTCCTGGAATGAGACGATTTCCCTCTCTGCGGAAGAGGCGTATCCCGATGGTCTTTTCCAGGTCCTTGATCAGTCTGCTAACCGCCGGCTGACTCACCTGCAGTCGTTCTGCAGCAACGGTCATGCTGCCTGTCAGCATCACTTTGCGGAAAGCATCTAGCTGTCTTGGGTTTAGTTCCATGCCTCCAACTGTAAATTGTCGCGTGCTTTCTGTTGCATAACATTTTGTTATGTGCGTCCAATTGGATATGGGGTTGTGTTATGTATCCACCCAATCCATCATTTAGTCATTCACTGGGCAACAGATAAATCTGCTGTAGAAAAATGACATCAAATACCGAAACTCTTCTGACGGATGCCCGTCTCAAGTCTCCTGCTGCTGCACGACATTTGAAATACAACGAATTGCCTAAGCTTCAAGGAGAGAAGAAGAAATTCGACGAATTTCTGGCGGTTGATTTAGCTCACACCGCGATGCTGGTAGAGCAGGAGATTATTTCTCCAGAAGCGGGAAGTGCGATTTTGGAGCAGTTAATCGCCGCTAAAAAATTGGGGCAAGAAGATTTTCCTGTCGATGTTCGAAAAGGCAGCTTTCTACTACAGGTTGAATCTTTTCTATTCTCGGCAATCGGCGAAGATATCGGTGGTCAAATGCATACTGGCCGCAGCCGTATTGACCAAGGCGCAACCGTTCGCAGGCTGTATCAGCGCAATCGCTTGCTTGATGTGATGGCGCAGCTGGTCTCATTTCAGGCGGTGATTGCCGAGAAAGCCAGCAGACATGCGGGCACCATCATGCCCGGATACACCCACATGCAGCAGGCACAGCCCTGGGTTTTCGGGCACTACCTGCTCAGCTTCAGTTCTCGGCTGCACGATAGCTTCGAGCGCCTCACCCAGGCGTTTGCGCGGGTCAATCGCAACCCGTTGGGCGCAGTCGGGCTGGCGGGAACTTCCTGGCCGCTGAACCGCAGGCGCACTACGCAATTGCTGGGCTTTGATGGTCTGATCGAGAATTCGAAGCTGGGTCGTGAGGCCTTTTACGGCGTCGACGCATTGAGTGCGCTGTCGTTCGTGATGGCTGATCTCAATGATCTCGCGACAGACCTGCACATCTGGTCAAGCAGCGAGTTTGGTCTCGTGGAGTGTGATGACAGCTACTGTGGGACAAGCAGTATCTTTCCGCAAAAGAAGAATCCCTCAGCCTTGGAAACCATCCGCCGTGCGGCTGGCGGGTCGATGACCTGGGTCACAACCGCGCTGGCTACTTTTCGAGGGGAGGGCACAGGTGACCAGGCAATGCGTGAGTTACCAGTGCTCGATGAGGCCTTAACGACGACCGGGGCGATGCTGGACCTGTTCACCGGTGTCATGGAAACGCTCATCGTCCACGAGGGGCGCATGGCCCAATCACTTGAGAGCAGCTGGTGCACGTCCAGCAACCTTGCAGACCTCATCGTTCGCGAGCACAAGCTGTCTTTCCGCCAAGTCCATCACATTGTTGCCCGTGTTGTTCGCGATAGCTTGGCAGCAGGTGTTCTGCCCTATGAACTGACTGGTGCGATGCTTGACAGGGCCGCCGTGGATATCGGAGGGAAACCGCTGGGTCTGAGCGACGAATTTATTCAGACGGCACTGAATCCGCGCCGTTTTGTGGAGACTCGTATAACGGATGGAAGTGTGGGCCCTGCTCAGGTGGCCAAGCTACTCGGCCAAGCGCTGACGGACAACGCAGGTGATATTGATTGGCTGCATAGCACTCGGTTGAAGTTGGATGCTGCCAATGATGAGCTGGAGCATGCCGTCAACGAGATTGTTCAGGCCTCGATTCACGCGTGACCACTTGTCGGGCAGTGCGCCAACAGCCTGCCCTGCGCCGAGATTTTCGAATAAAGAAGACAAGAACAGCCCTGCCATACCCTTAATGGCAAATGCCTTCAACCTCAGTTGAAAAAATCATTTCCTGACTCACTGGATACTCCGATGATTAAGCACCTTGCAGCTCTTGCGGCCGTACTGACTCTTTCGTTCAATGCAGCCGCAGACACCTATCCCTCCAAGGCTATTACCCTGGTGGTGCCGTTTCCTCCAGGTGGAACCGTGAACTTGATGGGGCGCCTCATTGCAGATCGCATGGGATCACTTTTGGGACAACCAGTGGTGGTGGACAACCGCGCGGGGGCTGGCGGTACGATTGGTGCAGCCTACGCTGCGAAAGCTCAGGCAGATGGATACACCTTGCTGATGGGCTCCATGGGGCAAGCCGTGCAGCCGCTGCTGTACAAGAAGCTGTCTTTCAACGGCAACAAGGCTTTTACGCCGGTAGCTACCTTTGCCACGGTGCCAAATGTGCTGGCCGTATCCACTAACACTCCTGCGAAGAATCTCTCCGAGTTCGTGGCCTATGCAAAGGCCCACCCAGGCGGCCTGAACATGGCGTCCGCTGGTATCGGCTCCATCAATAACCTGACAGGTGAGATGTTCGAAAGCCGTGCGAACATCAAGCTGACCCATATCCCATACAAGGGTGCGTCGCCAGCCACCACAGATCTGCAAGCAGGGCAGGTCAACGTTCTATTTGCGAACCTGCCCAACGTTTTGCCATTCGCCAAGAGTGGCAAGGTGCGGTTGCTGGGAATCGCGTCGGACAAGCGCGCGGCCGCTATCCCAGAAGTTCCCACATTTGCCGAGGGTGGCGTGAAGGATGTGGTTGTTGAATCCTGGTATGGAATCATGGCTCCGGCTGGAACTTCGCCTGCCATCGTCAAGAAGCTCCAGGATACGATCTTGGCGATTGCACATGAGAGGGATTTCGTGGCACATCTGGCCGAGCAGGGTGCATATCCTTATCCCAATAATGCGGCTGACTTCGCCAAGCTGATGGATATGGAAGTAAGGCGCTGGACCGGAATCATCCAGAGCGCCAAGATCTCAATGGACTAACCAAGCCTCAGTCATGCCTTCCAGCTCCGTCAGTCTGGCGGCGCAAGCTGGCGGGTATGGAGGTAGACAGGTACAACTGGATATGGCGGACCGTGAATTAATTGTTCCACCGGCGATGCAATCTATAGTGGAGCGTGCGGGGTATGTGCCGGCCGTGAAGGTCGGCGCTACCGTTTTCTGTGCCGGGCAGGTTGGGCGCACTGTTGATCTAGAAGTGATTGGTGATCCCGAGGCGCAATTCCTGGCCTGCTGGGAGAATCTGCGCGCAGTGCTGGAAGAGGCAGGATGCACATTTGAGGATGTGGTTGATATGACCACCTACCATGTGCAGCTGAGCAAACATATGCCTGTTTTTCGCGAGGTGAAGAATAGGGTTTTTCCACGCGGCACCTGCGCATGGACGTCAATAGGCGTTGCTGAACTCGCACATCCAGGCTTGCTGGTCGAGATCAAGTGCGTGGCGGTAAAGCGAGAGTGGGAGCCAGCAGCTCCCTTAGCTGCAGAGCGGACCTCTGCCTGAGGCTTGAAGTATTGAACTGGCGAAGATGGTGGCCAGAACTTCAGGCAATCGATGCCACAACAGCCGATCAAGCAATGGCATTGGGTGTCTTACCCATGCTGAGATACATCGAGCGTAGTGCTGGCCTGACACGATATCCGAATAGTAGATTCTGGGTCGCTGCTTCATTTGCATCACTCCTGCCGCCTATGCGGTGGTTAGTGTGTTGCAACGACCGATTGAATCCATCGCCTCTATCAGACACTGCGCCTTTGGTAGCGAGTGCCAAATCACATTCATCCCTTGAAGATGAGACCGGCTTTTGGCAGCTCCCGAGGACAGGTAAGTTGGCAGAAGTAGGGAGTGCGGGAGACTGTAATTGGTTGTTCTATTGAGTTGGTATCGTGTTTGCGACTTTGGTTTTCCAGGGCACCCGACCGTGAATCAACTGGATCTTGTAGAGCCCGGTGATTGTCTCAGTCAAGGCGTTGTCATAACTGTCGCCCTTGCTGCCCACTGACGGTTCAATGCCCGCTTCAGCCAGCCGCTCGGTGTAGCGGATGTTGATGTACCGTGAACCTCTGTCGGAGTGGCGGACCAGGCTTCCATCGCGTTCTGCCGCCGCGCGTATAGAGATTGCTCCAGCGCACCGAGCACGAAATCCGTTCACATCGAGCTGCTTACCCGCCAGCCCACGATATGCCGGGCGAACACGCACATACAGGCAGCCCTGCCAGGTCGAGACGTATGTGAAGTCACTGACCCACAACTGGCTGGGTCCCTGCGCCCGGAATTGCCGGTTGACCTCGGTACAGCGGGCATGGTGCTTGGAATCACCGACGGTGGTGCACACGACCTTGCCGTGCATCACACCACGCAGCCCCAGCTTGCGCATCAATCGCTCGACTGTGCAACGAGCCACGACAACGCCTCCGCGTGCCAGTTGCCGCCAAACCTTGTCGGCGCCATAGACCTGCTGTTGGCTTGCCAGACACGTTCAAACTGTGGCATCTGCATCTCGTCGCGATGAGTGCGGGCACAGCGCTTATGTGGC
This sequence comes from Comamonas sp. C24C, assembly GCF_053345995.1. Lineage (NCBI taxonomy): Bacteria > Pseudomonadati > Pseudomonadota > Betaproteobacteria > Burkholderiales > Comamonadaceae > Comamonas > Comamonas sp. C24C. The sequence goes on from NZ_JBKFBC010000002.1 coordinate 151,301, forward strand.
TCGCGCAGCAGCTCCACATGTCTTCGATATGCCGACTGAGCGACCTGCGAGACCTTGCAGAGCGGCTTGACCCCGAAGGCATCGCGATGCTTGTCGATGAAAACCTTCAGGATTTGAGTCGGCGGTCGAGCTCCGCCTGGGCGAAAAACGCACTGGCCAGCTTCGATATCCGCTGCGCCTCGCTGGTCGTGACGCCTTCGCGCACGCCGGCATCGACTTCAGAGCGCTTACCCCATTCGTTCAAGGTCTGCGGCACGCAGCCAATCTTGGGCCCGTTGGACTCGATGGTCGCCTACAGAGATGGGTATTCCCCATGGTGCTGCACCATCCTCACGGCCCGTTCACGGACTGCAGGCGAGAACTTGTTCGACTTCTTCATGGCTCAATCCTCTCAGAGTGTTGAGCCTCCTCAAAAGCCGGGGCGATTCACGATGCTTCGTGGACCGTGGCCTTAGCCACTTTTGGCGAGACACCTGTCAAGGACACGCACGGTTTCGTACAGAATCCGTGTGCCATCGAGCAACTGACCTGGATTGATCCACTCCTCTGGAGCATGACTGCGGCCATTGAGGCAAGGGATGAAGATCATGCCTATAGGACCGGTTGGAGCCATGTAGACGGCATCGTGGCCCGCGCCGCTAGGCATGCGCATGCTGGCGTAGGCGAGGTTATCGCAAGCCTGTTCGATACCCTTCATCACCAGTTCCTGGCAATCCGTGGGCAGGGAGCGACTTACATCGTTCATTTCGGCGCGCACGCGCAATTCGGCAAGGCCTGCCTGAACTTCTGCAAACAGTTCGTCGGGAAAGGTGTCGAGAACGCCTTGCGCATCGCTGCGCACTTCCATCATCATCTCCACCATGCCGGGCACGGCGTTCGAGGCGTTGGGCGTGAGCGAAAGGCGCCCCACCGTGGCTACCACGTAATGGGGCTTTCCCGCGAGCGCAGAGGCTTTGCGATTAGCTGCATCGATGACGCGTGATGCGCCCACGAGCGCATCGTGGCGAATGTCCATGGGCGTGGTGCCTGCATGATCTGCCTGACCATGCACGATGAAGGAAACGCGGCGAATGCCTACGATATTGGTGACCACACCAATCGGCAATTTCTTCTGCTCTAGCACGGGGCCCTGCTCAATGTGTAGTTCAACGAAGGCTGCCGTACTGTCCTTGCTACGCAGCGGTTGGTTCAGTGCTTCCGGATTGGCACCGATGCGGCGCATGCCCTCCGCCAGTGTTTCACCCTGAGGATCCTTCGCGGCCAACATGCCTGCATCAAGCTTGCCAGAGATGGCACGGCTTCCGATACAGGAGATGCCGTAGTCACTGGGCTCCTCGGAGAGAAAATCGATCACTTCGAATGGGTGCTGCAGGGCGATGCCGTTTTCGTGGAGCGCGTGAGCCACTTCAATGCCTGCAAGTACGCCGATGATGCCGTCGAAGCGGCCGCCCATCATTACCGTGTCGCAATGCGATCCGGTCACGATGGGGGATCGTTCTGGAGCACTTGCAGCCGCAGGCAGGCGACCCACAAGGTTGCCGCCAGCGTCGAGGTGCACCTGCATGCCCGCCGCCTTGAACTCGCTAGCAAGCCACTCACGAGCCTTTTCGAACTCTGGCGAAAAGGCTCGGCGTGTCCAGGGAATTTCGGGGAGCGTGAACGTGGATAGGGTCTCAATGCGGCGCCATAGGCGCTCGGCATTCAGCGGTGGGAAAAGAGGCTGGGATGTCATGCTGTGAGTAGTCGGGTCAGTCATCGTATGAAGGGGCTACGCCGGTTGCTGCATGTGGACGCAGGAAGCGGCCGTCGCCCGGCTGGTTCAGTACCCTGGCACCGTCGTACACATGCTGGCCGCGGCACCAAGTGCTTGCCACGCGCACGGTGAATTCCATGCCTTCGAACGAACTCCACTGCACGGCGGAAAGGCTGGAGGATGGGTCGAACGTATGGCGTTCGGGCTTCAGAATGACGATGTCCGCATCCATGCCCGCATCCAACGTGCCCTTGCGGTCATCCAGAAGGAAGTGGCGTGCTGGGTTGCGCGATAGCTGGCGCACTACCATTGATGGCTCTATGCCGTGCTGTTCGCAGCCAGTCCAGAATGCGGGCAGCAGGGTTTCCAAGCCCGGTCCGCCAGAAGAGTTCTTGAAGACATCGGGATTGCCCTTGCGCTCCAGGCCCCAACTCACATGGTCGGAGGAGACGAAGGTGCAGGCATCGCGTGCGATATGTGTCCACAGCAGATCGACTTCCGCCTTGGGGCGGATAGGGGGATAGTGCTTGGTCTTGGCACCGAAGCGACGGGTATGTTCCTCATGGTTGAGCATGAGGTACTGGATGCATGTCTCGATAGTGGATGCATTGCCGCTGCGACGGTACATGTCGCACAGCTCGAAACCTCGCGAAGTGGATACATGCACGGCATGCGCTCGGGCTCCGGTTTCAGCACCCAGTTCGTAGATGATGCCGGTCGCTAAGTTCTCGATCAATGGTGTATGGGCACGCATGAAAGCATCCCATCCGGTGTCGCCTGCGTCCTGAAGGCGGCGGATGTTCTTGCGGGTGAGTTCCTGCATCTGGTTGTGTACACCGCACACCAGGCCCGATGGAGCGATGAGCTTGAAAGCTTCGAACAAATCGTCTTCATCCACTCGCGGAAAACGGCCCGGTGTGGCTTCAAAGGTAGAAAACTTGAATGCACACACCCCTCCTTCAATAAGATCGGCGGCAGCCTGCAGACCATGCTGGGGATTGAGCGTGCCAAACAGGGCCACGTCCACATGGCAGTCACGCTCGACTTCGGCGATCTTCGCATCGAGATGCGGGCGCGAGGCCACCGGTTCCGGATCGTCGTAGGGCATGTCCACCATCACCGTCACACCACCCGCCGCAGCAGCGCGAGATGCCCAACCCAATCCTTCTTGGCCGGCCTGGCTGCCTGAATGCACCTGGCCATCGACCACGCCGGGAACGACCCACTGGCCGCGCGCATCCACCTTTTCTCGGGCAGCAGGGGCATTACCTTGGCCGCGGGCCGCAATCTTGCTACCGCGAACGCCCAGCCAGCCGTCTTGCACAACACCTCGTGCGTCAACGATATTGCCTTGAACGACAAGGTCAAAGTCACTCATCTTGAGTCTCCTAATCACTGCAAATGAGAAAAGTGTAGGAGTGCACATAAAGAAATGTCATATGCTTTTATGTGCATAGAAATTAACATTAGGTTATTAGTGATATGAAGTTGAATCTGCGCCAAATAGAGGTATTCCGAGCCATGATGCTCAGCGGCTCCATTAGCGGGGCGGCCAAGTTGCTCTATGTCTCTCAGCCAGCAGTGAGCCGCCTCATTGGCTACACGGAGCAACGGCTTGGGTTCAAGCTGTTCGAGCGCATCAAGGGTCGACTTCATCCAACGCCAGAGGCACACCGGCTTTTTGAGGAAGTGACGGCTCTGTACCAAAACGTGCAGAGAGTGAATGAAGTCGCGGATAACCTATCGCTTAACAGGGAGGGGCATATCCGTATCGCATGCAGCCCCAATATCGGGCAGTCCCTCATGCCTCGAGCGGTGGCCCGGTTTACTCAGCTCTTCCCAGAGGTGAGAGTGGTACTGCACACCCACATACCGCATGTCATGTTGCAGGCGTTACTGACTCAGCAAGTCGAGCTTGGCGTTACCTATATGCCGATTCCACATCCAAGCTTCGAGATGCAGCCTCTATATGAGAACCGCATCGTTGCCGTGCTGCCGCAGGATCACCCGCTCGCCGATCGCGATCAGATTTCGAGCCGTGACTTGCAGGGAGAGCGCTTCATTGGGTACGGCAGTGATATTCCATTCAGTCAATTGGTTCACCGGATATTTGGCAGCGAGGAGAATCAGCCGTCTGCACGTGTGGAAGTGCAACAGGCCCACGTGGCATGTGCCATGGTTCAAGCTGGGGTTGGTGTAGCGCTGGTCGACGAACTCACTATTCGTGGCCCTTCCTGGTCCAACATCGTGGCCATTCCAGTAGCCCCTATGGTTCATGCCCCTATCCATGCCTTTAATCTAGCCCTGCAACCTATGTCGCGCTTGGCCCAGGAGTTTGTGGGCGTTCTGAAATCCTTGGATGAATCCAAGCGTTAACCATTGCTGGAAGGTACTCGCATCAACCGGATGGAGTGGTTAGACAGCCCCTTGATTCAATCCCTAGTGATTTGAAGCCTACTTTCCGCCCCTGGGATTTTCCCTAAACGAAGGATAGGTGCGGTCGCTCCAGGTTGGTGCATGAGTAGCCTCTCGAAGAACGAGTTTCAGGCGGTTTCTCCTTTGTTTCAAAGGCTTTGGCAGGAAAGCGCCATGAAGCACCAAAATCAACCATTAACATGATGTTAAGTTGTCGCAATAAAAAGTAATGCGACATTGTTGATTGTCGTCTCTAGCATCCGTTGCATTCAATAGCTCTTTGACGTGACCTCCGGCAGTTTCTGTAGGCGTCACGGACAAAGTCCTCGAATGATCAATCTGGAGTAGCAATGGGACGTATCTTGACTCTCAAAGACGTGGAATCTGCAGTGCGCGGCGGTTCCGTTTTCGCATGCGGTGGTGGCGGCTGGGCCGACCATGGTCGCGAACTAGGCACGATGGCGGTGACTATCGGCCGCCCGGAACTGGTGGACATGTCCGAAGTGGCGGATGACGCTTGGATCGCCACGGCCGCCGCCATTGGTGCGCCGGGTGGACTGACCGACTGGGAAATGCTGGGCATGGACTACGTCAAGGCCGCCCGACTGGTGCAGGAAGAGTTGGGCGCGCCACTGCACGGCCTAATCATTGGCCAGAACGGTATGTCCAGCACGCTCAACGCATGGCTACCATCCGCTGTGCTGGGCACCAAGGTGATCGATGCTGTTGGGGATCTGCGCGCACACCCCACCGGCGACATGGGCTCGCTCGGCTTGGCCAGCAGCCCGGAGCCAATGATCCAGGCAGCCGTGGGCGGTAAGCGCGCCAACAACTCGTACATCGAGTTGGTGGTACGCGGCGCCACTGCCAAGGTCTCGCCGATTCTGCGCAAGGCCTCCGACATGTCCGGCGGCTTCATCGCCAGCTGCCGCAACCCGATCAGGGCTTCCTATGTGCGCCAGCATGCAGCGTTGGGTGGCATCAGCCGTGCACTGGCATTGGGCGAGGCCATCATCGCCGCGCAAGGCAAGGGCGGCACGGCCATCGTGGACGCCATCTGCAAGCAGACCGGCGGCAGCATCATCGGCAGCGGCAAGGTCACGGCCAACACACTGCGCTACACGGATGAGGCGTTCGACGTGGGCGTGATCGAGATCGGCGAAGGCGCACGCAAGCGCCGCATCCATGTGATGAACGAGCACATGGCCGTGGAAGACGCCGATGGTCAGCGCATCGCCACCTATCCGGACGTGATCACCACGCTGGATACCGACGGCAACCCGGTGAGTGCCGGCGAGGTGCGCGAAGGCACGGAGATCCTGATCTTCCACGTGGGCAAGAGCCTGATTCCGCTGTCTTCCAGCATCAGCGATCCGGCCGTGTATCCGCCCGTGGAAAGGGCCCTGGGCATCAACATCAGCAACTACGCACTGGGCAAGGAATAACGATGAGCCGCGAAGATTTCAAGGTACACGGCGGCAACGAGCTGCGTTGCAAGGGCTGGCGCCAGGAAGCGCTGCTGCGCCTGATGGAGAACGTGCTGGCCGTGGGCGAAGACCCGGACAACCTCATTGTGTATGCGGCCCTCGGCCGCGCCGCGCGCGACTGGCCGTCGCACAACGCCATCGTGCACGCGCTGCGCAACCTGGAAGAAGACCAGACACTGCTGGTGCAGTCGGGCAAGCCCATCGGTGTGCTGCGCACGCACGCGGCCGCGCCGCTGGTCATCATGGCGAACTGCAATATGGTGGGCCAGTGGGCCAAGGCCGAGAATTTCTACCAGTGGGAGAAGGACAACCTGATCTGCTGGGGCGGCCTCACCGCCGGTGACTGGCAATACATCGGTTCGCAGGGCGTGATCCAGGGCACGTACGAGATCTTCTCGCGCATTGCCGAGCGTCACTTCAACAACGATCTGCGTGGCCGCTTCATTCTGACGGCTGGCCTGGGCGGCATGGGGGGTGCACAACCGCTCGCCGGCGCCATGGCAGGCGCGGCGATCCTGACGGTGGAAATCAACCCCGAGCGCATCGAAAAGCGCATGCAGATCGGCTTCCTGCAAAAACGTGCCGACACGCTGGACGAAGCGCTCGCCATGATCCGCGAAGCGCAGGACAGGCGGGAGCCCATCTCCGTGGGCCTGCTGGGCAATGCCTCCGAGATCTTCCCGGAGATCCTGGCGCGTGGCATCACGCCCGATATCGTGACCGATCAGACCTCTGCCCACGACCTGGTGTATGGCTACATTCCCGCGGGCTACACGCTCGAGGAAGTGGTGGAACTGCGCAAGACCGATATCACGAAGTTGATGGACGCCAGCCGCGCATCCATCGTGCACCATGTGACGGCCATGGTGGGTTTCCAGGACAAGGGCTCCGTGGTGTTCGACAACGGCAACCTCATTCGTACGCATGCGAAGCAGGGTGGCGTGGAGCGCGCCTTCGAGATCCCGGTGTTTACCGAAGCCTTCCTGCGTCCGCTGTTCGCTCGTGCCATCGGTCCATTCCGCTGGATTGCCCTTTCCAACGATCCGGACGACATTCGCAAGATTGACGACTTCCTGCTGCGCCGCTTTGCGGACAACCGCATCGTCGCCAACTGGGTGCGCCTGGCGCGCGAGAACGTGCCCTTCGAAGGCCTGCCGGCGCGCATCGCGTGGCTGGGCCACGGCGAGCGTACGGAGTTGGCGCTCGAAGTCAACCGTATGGTGCGCGATGGCGAACTGAGTGGCCCCATCGCCTTTACGCGTGATCACCTCGATGCGGGAGCTATGGCGCACCCTAACATCATGACGGAGAACATGCGCGATGGCTCCGACGCAATTGCCGACTGGCCGCTGCTCAATGCCATGCTGACTTGCTCTTCCTCCGCCGACCTGGTGGCCATCCACTCCGGTGGTGGTGGCTACAGCGGCTACATGACCAGCGCAGGTGTCACCGTAGTGGCCGACGGCACCGCGCAGGCGGATGAGCGACTGAATCTCTCGCTCACCAACGACACGGCCAGTGGCGTGCTTCGCTATGCCGACGCGGGCTACGAAGAGGCGCTGGACGAGGTGCAGAAGAAGGGCATCGCACGCATCGACACGGGCGCCCACGCCTGACGATCCAGGCTTGTCCTGGGGTTGCTTGATGACACCTGCCGACGCATGTATCCAAAACCATGCGTGGGTGGTGTTACTCACGACTTTAGGCATATCTCCAACTCAACTAACCCCAACCACCATGACCCACCCTATAGCTTCCGCCCATTTGGGAGCCGCACAGGCCTCGGTCGGCACCTCCCAGCGCGTGTCCCATGACGAGCGATCTAGCAAGCGTGCCGTGATTGCCGCATCCACCGGCAATGCGCTGGAGTGGTATGACTTCACGGTCTACGCGCTGTTTGCCGTCTACATCGGCCAGAACTTCTTCCAGAATGAGAACCCCACGGTACAGCTCTTGGCATCGTTCATCGCGTTCGGCATCGGCTATATCGCTCGTCCGTTGGGAGCGCTCATCCTCGGCTCCTATGGCGACCGCAAGGGCCGCAAGGCGGCGCTCACCCTGACCATCATGCTGATGGCCGTAGGCACACTGCTCATTGCCATCGCTCCTCCGTATACGGCCATCGGCATCGGCGCGCCGCTGTTGATCGTGGCGGGTCGCGTGCTGCAGGGCTTCTCCGCCGGCGGCGAAGTGGGCGGCGCCACTGCGTTTCTCGTCGAGCACGCCCCACCGGCCAAGCGTGGTCTCTATGCTTCGTGGCTGCAGGCCAGCATGGGCATCAGCAATATGATGGCCGCGCTGGTGGCCACCGCTGTCACCATGCTCTTCACCACGCAGCAGGTGCATGACTGGGCCTGGCGCATTCCGTTCATCATCGGCCTGGCCATTGCCCCCGTTGGCCTGTGGATGCGCCGCGCGCTGGATGAAACTCCGCATTTCAAGGAGCAGGTAGAACGCGCCGCAGCGTCTGGTGAAGCCGAGAAGAAAACTCCCATGCTGCAGGTGCTGCGTGAATGCCCACGCCAACTGCTGACGGGCCTGGGCCTCTCCGTGCTGTGGGCGGCCGCACCTTACGCGCTCATCATCTACCTGCCCATCTATGTGCAGAAGAATATGGGCTTCGAGAGTTCGCAGGCATTTACCGCTGCGTTCATCGGCAATATTTTTCTGGTGGCCGGTTGCCTTATCTCCGGCACGCTGTCCGATCGCTTCGGCCGCCGCAACATGCTTCGCTTTGGTGCCATCCTGCTGTTGGTCGGAGCCTACCCGCTGATGGCCTGGCTGCATGGCAACCACACCACGATGGCGCTGATCATCGTGCAGTCGGCCATGTGCTCCATGGTAGCCCTGTTCGTGGGCGCCGCGCCTGCCGCGCTGTCCGAGATTTTCCCCACGTCCGTGCGTTCCTCGGGCATGTCCCTGTCGTACAACGCGGCCGTGACGGTGCTCGGTGGTTTTGCTCCCGCGCTGCTCACCTGGATCACCTACAAGACCGGTGTCGCCTATGCCCCCGCGCTGTACGTAATGGCGGCGGCCGTGGTGGCGCTCATCGCAATCAGTTTCCTCCCCGCACGCAGCGAAGACTGATAGAGAACTTCCGGCCTGCTCTACTACCTGACCCATAAACACGATATGAAGAAAATAGACAGCTGCCGTTCATGGCTTGGCCGGATCATGCTGGCGACAACGTTCGCTATCGTTGGCACGGGTTGCTCCCTGACGCAGTCAGGGAAGATCGATGCGGCAATTAGCAAGTCCGCGCAGCCGGAAGTCACTCCAGCAGCCGAGTTGGTGCTGCTGGGTGTGGCGGGCGGCCCCACCTGGTATGGCAAGGAGTCGCCCCACGGCATTTCCTCCGCACTCGTGGTGGATGGCAAGGCCTATATCGTTGATCTGGGTTCTGGCGCCTATCGCCAGCTGCGCCGTGCAGGCATCCAGCCAGGCAGCGAAGCGGCCGTGTTCTTCACGCATCTGCATACCGACCATGTGATCGACCTGGCCAGCATGCTCATGTACGACCCGAGCGCGCGCCGCCGCGCCAGGGCGCAGTTGGAGATCTTCGGTCCGGGCCGCCGTGGCGTGCTGCCCCCGCTGGCGGACGGCATGAAGGGGGATGTAGTGGTGCATCCCGAGAACCCGAACGCCGGCACGGTGGATCTGGTCGATGCCATGCTGGGCGGCATGGCGGCGGATCTGAACATCCGCGTGCGCAGCGAAGGCGTGCCGGATGTGCGTCAGTTCTTCCAGGCGCATGACATCGCCTTGCCGGCAGGTCTGGTGGTGGATCCGAACACGAACCCGCCACCACCCATGGAACCCTTCAAGGTATGGGAAGACGCCCGCGTGAAGGTCAGCGCTATCCTGGTGCCGCATGGGTTGGTGTTTCCGAACTTCGCCTATCGCTTCGACACGGTACATGGCTCGGTCGTGTTTTCCGGCGATACGGCGGCCAGCGACAGCTTGGTGAAGTTGGCACGCGGCGCTGATGTCCTTGTGCACGAAGCCATCGATCCGGCCTGGGTCAGCCATATCGTCGGCCCCAAGCCCTGGGATGCCCGTCAGCAAGCACTCGCAAAGCAACTGCTGGAAGCGCATGCCACGCCGCGTGAAGTGGGCGAGATCGCCACGCGCGCTGGTGTGAAGCGCCTGGTGCTGTCGCACCTGGTGCCGGGCGACGCACCGCGTGAGCACTGGGAGCAGGCACGCGACACCTTCAAGGGGCCAGTCGTTGTGGGTGAAGACCTGATGCGTCTGCCGCTCACCAAGACAGGTCTTTAACGAAATCCATGAAGGGGCTGCAAACAGGCGGCTCTTTCACTTGGCGCCATGTATGTGGCATGGAAACGGCGCGATGCCTGAACGCACGGCCTCAGCGTTGTATTTCTTCATTTTTCAGAACAACTCACAACATGAACTCTCTTTGCTGCTTTTTGCCGCGTGTGCCTCTGCGCACCCTGACGCTGGCCGTTCTGGCTAGTCTGAATCTGCAAGTCCATGCAGCCGTCGAACTCAATGGCCGCAACGCCACGCCGGACGTTATCACCCGCATCACCCTGGGGGAGCGCGTGCAGGTGGCGCCCGCCGCCATGGCGCGTGTGAAGAAGGCTCATGAAGTGCTCATGGCTGCCGCCGCTGCCGGCCAGAAGATCTATGGCCTGACTGTAGGCGTGGGGCAGAACAAGGACCGCGATATGGTCGACGCCCATGGCCAGCTCAGCCCCGAGGTGATCAAGGCGTCACAGGAATTCAACATTGGCCTGCTGCATGCGCATGCGGGTGGCGTGGGCCCTGACGCGCCTGTGCAGGATGTGCGCGCCGCCATGGCTGCGCGTCTCAACGCGTTGCTCGATGGTGGCGCAGGCGTGCAGGCATCCATCGTCGAAGCCTATGTGCAGTTCCTGAACCACGGCATCACGCCCGCCATGCCTGCGCTGGGCTCCATTGGCGAGGCCGACATCACGCTGCTGAGCCATGTGGGCACGGCCATGATGGGCGAGGGCGATGTGTACTACCAGGGCCGCAAGCAGCCGGCGGCGGAGGTGCTCAGGCAATTGAACATCCGCCCGATCGAGCCCGTGGGCAAGGATGCGCTGTCTATTCTCAGCTCCAACGCCTACGCCAGCGGCATGGCGGCGCTGGCCCTGCAGGACATGGCGCACTTCAACCGCATCTCGCAGTTGGTGTTCGCTCTCAGCCTGCAGGCGCTCAATGGCAATGTGTCGCCGTTCCTGAAGGATTCGCTGGCGCTGCACCCTTTCCCGCAGACGCAGAAGGCCGGTGAGGACCTGCGTCATCTGCTCGATGGCTCCAGCCTCTGGAATGCTGATGACAAGCGTGCGCTGCAGGACCCACTGAGCTTCCGCACCGGCGTCTATCTGCTGGGTGAACAGGCGCTGGCACTGGAGCAGGCGAGTGCTCAACTCGCAGTGCAGTTGAACTCGTCCGACGACAACCCCGGCGTGGCCGTGGGGGCGAAGCCCGCTTCCGACCGCGCGCAGGAAAAGCGCGCCTATGTGGAGGGCCTGGGCGCGGTGCTGCCGGATGCCAATTTCGAGCCACTGCCGTGGGTGCTGGCCATGGAGAAGTCGGGCCTGTCGCTGGCGCACAGCGCACTTGCGTCGGCGCAGCGCGTGGTCAAGCTCAATGATCCGGCCTTCACGGGGCTCAGCCGTTTCCTCGGCACGGAGTACAGCGTGCATGCCTTTGGCGCCATGGAAAAGCCCGTCATGGCGCTGGCCATGCAAAGCCTGCGTCTAGCCCAGCCCGCCTCGATGAACTACCTGCCCGTAGCCGGCAACATCGAGGACGTCGCCACCAACGCGCCCATCGTGGCCCAGAACTTTCGCCAGCAGATCCAGACGGGTTATCAACTGCTCGGCGTGGAGCTGGTACATGCAGCACAGGCCATCGATCTGCGACGCACCAAGGATCCGAACTTCCGACTCTCGCCCGCGACCGCCGAGCTCTTTGACGCGCTGCGCAATCAGGTGGCGTTCCTCGACAAGGACCGCGCGCTGACGCTGGATTTTCGCGCCGCTGCCGAGCTGCTGCGCACTTTCCGCTGATCGCACAGAAGCAACACACGGAAAAAAGAAGAAAGGAGCAATGACCATGAAACCACCTAATCACCCGCTAGCCTTCTGCGTGGCCATCGCTGCTGCTGCCTTGTACGCGAGTACGGCACAAGCGCAGAGTTCGGTCACGCTCTATGGCCTCATTGACGCCAGCGCGCGCTACGAACACAGCAATAAGGGCAACGTCACCTCCGTGGTCGATGGCGCCGATGCCGGGTGGGGCGGAAGCCGCTGGGGCTTTCTCGGCTCCGAGGACCTGGGCGGCGGCCTAAAGGCCATCATGAACCTGGAAGGTGGCTTGAATATCGACGCCGGTACTTTGCGCGGCGGCAAGGCCTTTGGCCGTACTGCAATGGTGGGCCTAGCAAGCTCATATGGCGAGATCACACTGGGGCGTCAGTACAACGCGCTGTACTACACCGGCTCCTGGCACAGTGACCCTACCTATGTCTCCAGTTGGTCGCCCACCGTGGTCCATCAACTGGACTTTGCCTGGGACAACGCCATCGCCTACACGGGCCGCGTTGGCGACTACATTGCCCGCGCCACGTTCGCACCAGGTGAGCAGCACGGCTCCAAGGGCAACCGGCAGGCCGTCAGCTTGCTGTACAACGGCCATCCTTTCGGCGTGGCAGCAGGTTACGGCAGCGTCAAGGATAAAAACTGGTCCACGGCCAACCTCGGCGCCTATTACGAGATTGGCAAACTCACCCTTCAGACCACCTACTATCGAACGACGAATGAGCCTTATAGCGGTGCCCGGCGCATTACCACGCGGGGTTTGGGAGGCTTCTACCAGTTCACGCCCGAGATCGAGTTGACGGCTGCCTTCTGGCACACAAGGAGCGCTCTCGATAGCGGAGTGCAGCGTGAACGGAAGGGATTAGTGGCTGCGCGCTACAGCCTTTCCAAACGTACACGTCTATATGCGGAGGCCGATCATGCTCGGAGTAATGGCGACATCCGACGTAAATCTGGGGTCCAGTTGGGAGTTCAGCATTCATTCTGACTCCGAAACCAGCAGGCTCGGATTGTTTTTAGTGTTAACTTTGGGATGAATTTCAACGCCGGTATCTTGAATTTGGACTTGATCCTGTCCGATGCTCCATCGGGTCAACTGTCTGAATGTTTGACGCCGCCATCAAGCGCCTGATGGGATGCCCTCAAATTGGCAAAACATCCAGGATATGGGGGGATTGCAAGTGCTTGTTTTTGTTGAAATTTGGTTGTGTTTGCGACTTTATTTGCCCGGAACAGTTGAGGCTCTCGGTCAATAAAGTCGTAACAGCGAGGTGGCATCCATGCGAATTTCCGGGCAGCGGTAGTGTGGTTCTGGTGCCGTAGATCAGCGTGTCACTGAAAATCACTCTGACGGAGCTTTTTTGAAGTGGATGGCCTTCAGTTCGCCAGTGCTTCAGTTCTGCGTTTTTCCAAGTCGAGCCCACAAGGCGAGATAGCAGCGTTGATCAGTCGACATACGAGCCTGCCACGGACAGGCAGTTCGTGACCAGACAAGAGCGCTCGCTTGCCACTGAGGCGCTTAAGCTGGTCGCTTGGGGACAGTTAATGCAGCTTGTATTTCCGATTATGTATCGGAGGTTCTCAAATCATCATTGAGCCAGTGATTGCTATGGAACCGTCCAACTACCAGCAACTGGTCACTTCCATGTGCCGTCTACTCCGTCGCTGTTTCAGCAGGTGGATTCCGACGCCGTGCTTGTGAGGCGTAAATCTAGTTAATCCATACCACCGAGCCGCTTCACTGGCAGTGACCATGAATCGTTGCAGTCACTCAATCACTTGCATCCTGGCTAGCTTCCACAAGGCCTCGGCCTTTTCCGACATCTCTGAGCGTTGTCTGTACATGCGTATCTCGACAGGGATGCTCCATGTCTCCGGCCCTGCCCGCACCAGTGATCCATTTGCCAACTCGGCCTTAATCAAAGACTGGGGAAGCCAGGCTATTCCGCGGCCTTCCAAGGCCATGGTTTTCAGAAGCACGGCGTGATGCGCAGTGAATACCTCCTGAAGATCTGCTTCGGAGGTGTTTCTGCCGCTCTTCGGTGTATTGGGCCGTAGCAGCGATCTCATGATCCGCCCCAGACCAGAGTCCTCGCTGTATGCCAGCATGGGAAGCGGCGGTGCGTTGCCGATTGCATGCAAAGCCTTGCCCATCGTGCCGTCGGGGTGTGGCACGCACACTGGTACCAGCAAGTCTCGGCCCAGAAGGAGCATGGGGTAGTCTTGCTCATCAAGCCTGCCAGGCGCGCTCTTGTGCCCATGGCACAGCACGAACTGAACCTTCCTCTGAAACATCAGGAATTCACAGCTGCGAGAACTGTCAGACATCGTCTGCAAGGAGCCGATGTGCAGCCGTGACTCAATGCCCGCCAGCCACTGAGGGAAAAAAGTCAGTGACAGCACATGCGTTGCGGCAAACCTCAGCGTGGATTCCTCTTGGTCATGTGCTGCACGGGCCTTGATCCGGGCAGCTTCAAGGTCTGCAAGCACCCCTTCGAGCAAAGGCAGAAACCTCTGGCCTGCGGCGGTCAGCGCCGCTGGATGTGCGCTTCGATCAAAAAGATCCACTCCCACCCATTCTTCCAGTCCCCGAATATGACGACTGAAGGCCGGTTGGGCGATCGCCCGAACTTCTGCCGCGCGTGAAAAATTGCCGCTTTCGGCAAGTGCGATGAAGTCTTCCAACCACTCTAGATCGAGGTTGCGATTGCCTGGTCCCATGCTCTGCACTCGTTGGGTTCTAAGAAATAGATAGTTGTATGCATTTCTAGTATTGGTGCTGATTGGCACTCTCAGAAATGATGGCGTCTCAGATCAACAAGGCCGACACCTGGAGACTATACATGCCATCGATAGCCAACTACAAAGGGATCATCCCCGCCATCTCTTGCCCCTTCACTTCGGATCACAAGATCGATGAGGCAGCTTTGCGAAAGCTTGCATCCTGGCTTGCCGGCCATGATGGAGTGGTCGCAATCATGACCAATGGACACACAGGGGAAGTGTTTGCCCTGACGCCCTCGGAGCGCGCAGAGGTGACTCGCATTGTTGCCGACGAGCTCAAAGGCCGCCTGCCTGTCATTTCGTCCATTGTGTGCGAAGGCCTCAAGGAAGCAGCCGAACATGCAAGGGCGGCCCGGGAGGCGGGAGCCGTGGCTCTGGATGTGATGCCACCTCATCACTGGCTGCGCTTCGGATTCATCCCGGAACATGCACTCCAGTATTTCGAAGCCATTCACAAGGCGGCTCCCGACCTGGACCTGGTCTGCCATGTCTACCCTGCCTGGACAAGAGCCTCCTACTCTTCGCAGCTTCTCGCCACTTTGGCCCGGTTGCCGTACGTGCAGGCGTTCAAGGTCGGTCAGCGAGACATGAACAAATATGCACGCGACATTCAGGCCATCCGGGATGCGGATTCGAGCAAGGCCATCCTGACCTGCCACGACGAATATTTGCTCGCTTCCATGGTTCAAGGCGTAGATGGTGCGTTGGTCGGATTCGCAACCTTCATTCCTCAGCTCATCATTGATCTGTGGAATGCCGTCAAAGCCGGTGACCTGAAGAAGGCCATGGAAGTGCAGGCAGTCATCACCCCCCT
This sequence comes from Comamonas sp. C24C, assembly GCF_053345995.1. NCBI lineage: Bacteria > Pseudomonadati > Pseudomonadota > Betaproteobacteria > Burkholderiales > Comamonadaceae > Comamonas > Comamonas sp. C24C. Next base: position 166,649 of record NZ_JBKFBC010000002.1, read on the forward strand.
CAAGGACGCCGTGTACGGCGGTGGCGAGCCGACCGGCGAGGCACATGCCCGCATGAAGGAGGGTATGTATCTGGCCGGCGTGATTGATGACGCCATCGTACGCCCGCCCACTGAAGCGCCCAACGAAAAGGAGACTGCTGCATTGCGTGCAGCCGTGGCGCAGGCAGGACTGCTCAAGCGCTGATAGCGATTTCGCTGCCGTGGACCGTTATGCGGCCACGGCCATGGACTTTCCTAAGAACGACAGGAGACAAAGAACATGCAACGCAGAATTTTCACTGAGCTCGCCATGGGAGCCATATTCATGGCAATGGCTGGCGTCGCTTCGGCACAAAGCTATCCATCCAAGGCTGTCAAGGTCGTGATCCCGTTTCCACCGGGTGGCACTCTGGATACCGTGGGTCGGCAACTGGCACAGAAGCTCAGCGAGCAGATGGGACAGCCATTCATCATCGAAAACCGTCCTGGCGGCAATGGGGTGATAGGAGGTGATGTCGTGGCAAAGGCACCGGCTGATGGCTACACCCTGTTATTCAATGCCTCAACCTTCACCACCGCCCCCATGACGATGAAGTCTGTTCCCTATTCGGTGGACAGGGACTTTACGCCGGTGGCGCTGGTCGCCAAAGCGCCCTTGTCGGTTGCAGTCAACAAAAGGTTGCCCATCACGGACATCAAGTCGTTGATCACCTACGCCAAGGAGCATCCTGGGAAGATGACGTTCGCTGTAGGCTCGATTGGCTCTGCGGGACACCTATCTACAGAGCTGCTCAAACGTGCAGGCAAGCTGGATTACATGATCGTGCCCTACAAGGGCACGGCCCCTGCATTTCAGGATCTGATCGGCGGCCAGATAGATGGATTCATCGACCCCATTCTGGGCTCGCTGCAATACCACAAGAGCGGCATGCTGCGCGTTGTGGCCGTTACGTCGGCGGAGCGTGCAGCCAGCCTGCCCGATGTACCCACGGTGAGTGAGACCATTCCAGGCTACGAGTTCTACAGCTGGTATGGACTATGGGGTCCTGCAAAGCTGCCAGCCGAAATCACCAAGAAGCTCAATGTCGAGGTCAATCGGGCGCTAGCCGGCGACATGAAGGAAAAGCTCAAAGAACAAGGCATCCTGACCACTGCTGGTACGGCTGAAGATTTCATCAAATTTCAGAAGCTGGACATGGAACGTTCACAGAAGATCGTTTCCGAGGGGAAGATCCGTGTCGAATAGCTTCCAGCAAAGACATGCCGTTGTCACGGGGAGCAGCGGCGGCATCGGAAAAGCCATCTGTGAAGTCTTGCTCAGCGCAGGTTGGAGCGTTACCGGGCTTGACCTTTCCCCGCCCACGATTACGCACGACTCGTTCGTTCATCACCGACTGGATCTGAGCGATCAGGTCCAGACCCGCTCCGTTGCGTCGATCCTGGGGGATGTGGATGCCTTGGTACATGCCGCAGGGGTGCTTCGGGTTGCGCCACTTGGCAAGCTGGATGCCGAAGCCGGCGAATTGATGTGGCAGATCCATGTGGGGGCGGCATCCCAATTGGCCGACCTGTTGGTTCCTGCAATGGTGGAGCGCGGGTTTGGTCGCGTGGTCTTTATCGGCAGCAGAGTCGCTCAAGGCCTGCCCGGGCGTGGCCAGTATGCAGCCACCAAAGCTGCCGTCATTGCGTTGGCTCGCAGTTGGGCAGTGGAGGTGGCGCCCAAGGGCGTCACGGTCAACGTCGTCTCTCCTGGCGCAACGGCCACGCCCATGCTCAAGGACCCGGCCCGAGCAGGAAGCGCTCCACGTGTCCCACCCATCGGCCGCCTGGTAGAGCCGCAGGAAATCGCTTCCATGGTCGCCTATCTGCTATCCCCTGCAGCTGCGGCAATCACAGGCCAGAACTTCAACATTTGCGGCGGCTCGTCCCTGTCGCAATGACGTCAAAGTCCACTTAGAAAAGCCATCATGAAAATCGTCAACATCATCGAATCCACGCGTCCCATCAAATCCGATATCCGTAACGCCTACATCGACTTTTCCAAGATGACCTTGAGCCTGGTAGCCGTGGTCACGGACGTGATCCGCGACGGCAAACCCGTTATCGGCTATGGCTTCAACTCCAATGGCCGCTATGGTCAAGGCGCGCTGATGCGCGATAGGTTCATCCCCCGTGTTCTCGAAGCGAATCCGGCCAGTCTGATTGACGACGCTGGAGAAAACCTGGATCCCCACAAGATCTGGGCTTGCATGATGACCAACGAGAAGCCCGGTGGCCATGGAGAGCGATCGGTTGCTGTCGGAACCATCGATATGGCCGTCTGGGATGCGGTCGCAAAGATCGAAGGCAAACCACTGTTTCAGCTGCTCGCGCAGCGCTATGGAACAGCAGCCGCCAACCCGCGTGTTTTCGTATACGCTGCTGGCGGCTACTACTACCCCGGCAAGGGCCTGGACAAGCTCAGGCAAGAAATGGAAAGCTACCTTGACCGCGGATACTCGGTCGTCAAGATGAAAATTGGCGGTGCCAGCATTGCAGAGGACTGCGAACGCATCGAGTCGGTGCTGAATATCCTGGGCCCAGGGCAGCAACTGGCAGTGGACGCAAATGGCCGCTTCGATTTGAACACTGCAATCGACTATGGCAGAGCACTGTCCCAGTATCCGCTGTTCTGGTATGAGGAGGCCGGCGACCCTCTCGACTACGAGTTGCAGGCCAGGTTGGGCGAGGTATACAAAGGGCCAATGGCTACGGGGGAGAACTTGTTCTCGATGCAGGATGCCCGCAACCTGATCCGCCACGGCGGCATGAACCCCGAGCGCGATTTCCTGCAGTTTGACTGCGCCCTCAGCTATGGCCTCGTGGAGTATCTGCGCACTTTGGACATGCTCAAGGAAAACGGCTGGTCTCCGAGCCGTTGCATTCCACATGGAGGGCATCAGATGTCGCTCGCCATCGCTGCGGGTCTGGGGCTAGGCGGCAACGAGAGCTATCCAGACCTGTTTCAGCCCTATGGAGGCTTTCCGGATGGCGTGAAAGTGGAGAACGGTTATGTGACGCTCCCCGAGCTCCCCGGCATTGGATTTGAAGGTAAATCCGATCTGATCTCTGAAATGCTGAGACTGACTCGCTGAATACGCATGGCATTTTTCCGGCTGCTGTTGGGGAGCAGCAGTCCTTCCTGAAGCCTGGTTGCCCCAGTCACAAGGCGGATGAATGTCACGAGGCAATCCGGGGAGATGTGAGCCAGTCTCAAATACCTGCAGTCGATGACAAGGGCGTACGGCCCGGTGTTGATGATGGCTGAGTGCCCATGGGTATCGGGGCCTGAGCCTGTACTTGCTGTTGCAGTATTTCTACGTGGTATTCCCTATCACGTAAATTTCACTTTATCAATAATTGTTTTCACCAGGGCGCAATAATCCGCTCTCGGATCTTGATTCATGTCAATTCCGAGCTCTCAAAGCTTGTGCGAGCGGCCAAACGCCGAGACCAGCCCGCTGCTCACCCGGCAGCAATGCGGCACCTCGCACACCCAATCGGATGTAAAAATGGAAAAACAACAAACGCAACCCTCCTTGGCTGCCAAGGTGTGTTTGCTCGTTCTAGGTCTGTGCCTCTTGGCAGCAGGTCTGTTCTTCGCGTTCTATGGCTACCAGCTCGTTACCCTGAAGGGTAGCTGGTACTTTTTGCTGAGCGGCTTGGCCCTGGTGGCTTCTGGTGTCCAGTTGGCGCGCCTGCGTTCCAGCGGCGCCATGATCTACGGAGCCACCTTTGTGGCTACCGTGATCTGGGCTCTGATTGATGCGGGCCTGGATTTCTGGCCCTTGGTCTCGCGCGTGCTGTTGCTGGCTGGCCTGGGCATCCTGGTGGCTCTGGCTTTCCCCGTGCTGCGCCGCGCCAACGCGCAGCCGCCTCAGCGAGGAGCATCGCTCGCAGTGGCCGGCGTTTTGACGCTGGCCTGCCTGGCCACTGTGGGTGGCATGTTCCTGCCTCACGCCTCGGTCGCAGCCAAGACGGATGACACCGTGCTGCAGCCAGTGCCTGCCGGCCAGGCACCCATCGACTGGGCCCACTATGGCAGCACGCCCGGTGCCACGCGGTTTGCGGCGCTGGATCAGATCACGCGCAGCAATGTCAAGGACCTGCAGCTGGCATGGACCTATCAGACCGGTGATGTTCCCGTGAGTCCTGGCGGTGGCGGCGCAGAGGACCAGTTGACGCCCCTGCAGGTTGGTAACCAGGTCTTTGTCTGCACGCCTCACAACAATGTGATCGCTCTGGATGCGACAACCGGAAAGGAGCTCTGGAAGACCGAGATCAATGCCAAGCAGAAGAAGTGGATGCGTTGCCGCGGCCTAGCCTACTTTGATGCCGCTCAGCCCCTGGCTCAGCCCAGCGTGGTCGGCGCTACTCCCGTCAAGGCGGTTTCCGTACCAGCCGGTGCGCCCTGCCAGCGCCGCATCCTGATGAACAGCGTGGCCCCCGAGCTGATCGCCCTGGACGCCGACACTGGCGCCTTCTGCGAAGACTTCGGCAATCATGGCCGTGTGGACCTGCGCGCAGGCATGGGCAAGGGCGCCGACAAGGGCCAGTACTACCCCACCTCGGCTCCCACGCTGGCCGGCACGACCATCGTGATCGGCGGCCGTGTGGCCGACAACGTGAGCACCGACATGCCTGGCGGTGTGGTGCGCGGCTTTGACGTGGTCACCGGCGCGCTGCGCTGGGCTTTCGATCCCGGCAACCCCGAGGACCAGAGCGCCCCGGCCGAAGGCAAGACCTACGCCCGCTCCACACCCAACGTCTGGGCTCCCATGTCCTACGACCCTCAGTCCAACACCGTGTTCATGCCCGTGGGCAGCGCGGCCGTGGATCTGTGGGGTTTGAAGCACACGGCCTTGGATCGCAAGTACGGTGCCTCCATGCTGGCCGTGGACGCCAGCACCGGCAAGGAAAAGTGGGTCTACCAGACCGTGCACGACGATTTGTGGGACTTTGACGTGCCCATGCAGCCGTCCTTCGTGGACTTCCCAGGCGTTGGTGGCAAGACCACCCCCGCCATGGTGTTCGGCACCAAGGCAGGCCAGATCTTTGTTCTGGATCGCGCCACCGGCAAGCCCCTGACCAAGGTCGAGGAGCGCCAGGTTCCAGCCGGCAACATCGAAGGCGAGACCTATTCGCCCACTCAGCCCTTCTCGGTCGGCATGCCCAACATCGGTGCTGCCGACATGAAGGAGTCGGACATGTGGGGTGCTACGCCCTTCGACCAGCTGCTGTGCCGCGTGAAGTTCAAGTCCAAGCGCTACACCGGCTTGTTCACGCCCCCGGGCACTGATCCTTCACTGAACCTGCCCGGCTCGCTGGGTGGCATGAACTGGGGAGGCATCTCGGTTGACCCCACGAACAACTACCTGTTCATCAACGACATGCGCGTGGGCCTGGAAGTACAGCTGATCAAGGCCGATCCGGCAGACGCTGGCGTCAAGGCCGACGGTAACGAAGCTGCGGCCATCACCAAGCCCGTGCCCCTGGACGGTACGCCTTACGCTATCAACGCCAAGGTGCGTTTCATGTCGCCGCTGGACATCCCCTGCCAGAAGCCGCCCTTCGGCACGCTGACGGCCGTGGACCTCAAGACCCAAAAAATTGCCTGGCAGGTGCCTGTTGGTACGGTCAAGGACACTGGTCCCTTTGGCATCAAGATGGGCCTGCCCATCCCTATCGGCATGCCCACCATCGGTGGCACCATGGCCACGCAAGGTGGCTTGGTATTCATCGCCGCTACCCAGGACTACTATCTGCGCGCCTATGACACTGGTACCGGCAAGGAAGCCTGGAAAGCCCGTCTGCCAGTGGGCAGCCAGGGTACGCCCATCAGCTACCAGTCGCCTGTGACCGGCCAACAGTTCGTGCTGGTATCGGCTGGCGGTGCCCGCAATTCTCCCGATCGCGGAGATTATGTAATTGCCTACGCTCTGCCACGCAAGTAAGACGCGAGCTCCGATACTTGGACGCTGCTGCCTAGGCTGCGTTCTTGCTCGACCCCGGCAATGCCGGGGTTTTTTGTTGAGCCCTCGTGCTTTTCATCCTTTGGCTGCCTGGCCGCAGGTGAGGAGTTTCTTCATCTTCCTCAAGGGGAGAGCCCTGCGGCTTTCACCAAAGCGGCATTGCTTTTCATTTCAGAATTGATGTACGCATTGAATTCTGACGAAGACAATGCCCAGGGTTCCGCGCCTAGGCTGGCGAATCGTTGCTTGACTTCGGGGTCGGATAATGCGCTCAGGACCTCTTTGTTAAGGCGTTCAACTATTTCCTTGGGGACCTTGGATGAAGCGAACATACCAATCCAGAAGTTAAATTCTGAATTGGCAACGCCGGCCTCCGCGGTCGTTGGCACATTGGGAAGTGCCGCTGATCTTTTTCCCGAGCCAACCGCAAGTGCAAGCAGGTGGCCTTCCTTGATTTGACTGATTACAGGTGCAGTCGGGGAAAAGTAGTAGTCCGCTCTTCCTGCCAAAATTTCATTGATGGCCTCTGCTGAGCCCTTGAACGGAATGTTGGATGCATCGAGCTTCGCCGTCATTCTGAACTTCTCTGCATTCAGATGTGTTGCGCTGCCCTGACCGGCGGATGCGTAATTCAGTTTGCCTGGCTCATGGCGCCCCTTGTCCAGCAAGGCCTGCAAAGTCTTGATGTTTTTCTTGGGTGAGATGACTAGAGCATTTGGTAGGGGCGCAATTGGCGCAACAGCCGTGAAATCCTTGAAAGTGTCAAATGGAAGCTTGGCAAAGGTTGATGGGTTCACCGTGTGTGATGACGACTGAATCATGATGGTGTAGCCATCGGGAGCAGCGGAGGCGGTGGCGGCTGCTCCTATTGTTCCGCTTGCACCTCCGCGATTGTCGATAACCAAAACCTGTCCAAGGCTTCGGCCTATTTTTTCGGTAATGGCTCTGGCTACGATGTCAGTCGTGCTGCCTGCCGTAAACGGAACAATCACCCTGATGGGGCGGTTCGGGTAACTCGAGAGATGGACACATGGCTGCGCTGCTGCTCGAAGAGCTACACAGACTGGTGCCGCAACCCTTGCTGCTGCCGGCGGCGGCAGATGGGCGCGTAGCGCTCGCCTGTGAGCACATTCGCGTGTCTCCCAGACACAACTCAACCGCTCAAGGCTGTGCCGATTCACTAGGAGTGAGTGAACGCACATTGCATCGCTTGTTCAAGCGCGCGACGGGACTTACATATCCGGACTGGCGCAAACAGGCGATGCTTCATCGCGCAATTGAATGGAGGGCATCAGGAATGCTTTTTAAAGAGATAGCCGCAAAACTCGGCTATGACAGTCCAAGCGCTTTCAGCCATATGATCCGCAAGACACTGGGCTCAGCTCCAACGAGACTCTTTGAAGGCATTTGAGCGCGCGCCGGCTTGAGGCTTGGAATTGTCTACAGCAGCCTTGGCAGTCCAAGTATCTCCCCCTTGATTCTCAATTTGCCCTTCTTCTTTGAAGAAGATATTGATCTGGAAGGGCTGTGGTGTGAATGGCTCCTGTGCGAAAGCACTATTCAATCAACGAAACGGTGCACTGCGTGCAATGTTTCCAATTTGCTCAAAGTCAAGATCATCCAGTGCTTGCCTGACCGCCTTGATCAAAACCGGATAGTCCGTTCCGTTATCCATGGCATCAATCCAGGAGTGCAAATCGCTCCAGTTTCCATGTCTTGCAAGCCGTTCCAATTCGTCCTTGTGTTTCTTGGGGAGAGCCTCCAGTTTTTGCATGGGCTCGGGCATATGGCCTCTATCGGATGCGGGCAGTGAGATCAAGGCTTGGAAGAGGGGACTATTAGAAACCTGTTTGACCATTAGAAAGAAGACCGCATTGGTGCCGCGTCCAGGACGGCTGTCAATCGATAGATGGCCGGTCATTTTCTCGATGATGCGCTGTGCTATGAGCAGTCCCAGCCCTCGCTTGCTGTGGGTGCGATTGGCTGCCAGCGATTTCTGGATTCCCGCGAGGACTTCCTCATCGATGCCGGAGCCGCTGTCGCTGACTTCAAAGCGCAGATGCCATTTTTCGCGGCCAAGGTATTTGGCCTGCAGCTTGAGGTCGATGTTTCCGTCGAAGGTGAATTTGGCGGCATTGGACAGGAGATTGAGCACCGCCTGTTGCAGCCGTTTTCCGTCCAGATAGATATGCGCGGGCAGCAGGCTCTGTATCTGCAGTGAAAACGCATTGCGCTGGCGATGGGCCAGGGCCTGGGCGTACTTGGTCAGATCGTTGAGCAAAGCGCTCAGATCCACCGATTGCTCATTCAATGCCAGAGGAGGTTGCAATTCATCTTTGGCATAGTCCACCAGCTCGTCTATCAATGCCAATTGGTAGGCGGCGCTTCTTTCGATGGCGGCAAGCTTGTCCGGGTCCACCTTGTTCGGGGACCGGTGCATCAGCTGCAGATAGGCAATGATGGCCGAGACCGGCGCACGCAAATCATGGCTGACATAGGCCAGCAGTTCTTTCTGTTCCAGCGAGCGCTGCTCCGCCTGCTCCAGAGCTTCCTTGAGAGCGCGCGTCTTGTAATCGACCTCGTGTTCCAGGCGTTCCTGCTGCTGGCTTTGCCATTGCAGCAATGTGCGCTGTGCCTGATGCCTTTGATGGGAATGCTGATAGGCCCAGCTGGTGATCACGAAAAGGCCGACCGTGAGGGCCGGCAGCACAAGCGCATATTGCTCGAGAAGCTGCACCACCGCGATATTGGGCACAAGCAGAGCGGCGGCGCGCAGCAAGGCGCAAAACGCCAACACGGAGACCAGCAGCAAGGCCGTCATACCGCCTGGCCCACCGTTGCGATGGTAGATATAGGTGCAGGCCAGAATCGTGAGCAGGCTCAGGGGCGCGACGATGATGCCCACAGGTGCGAACCAGTCGTACGGCCCCCAGAGGGCACCGACCAGGACCATGCTTTCCAGCAGGGCAATGAACTTCAGCATGACTACTCCTGCTGAAGGCAGATACTCTGGAGTCTTTTCGAGACGCGCACGTAGATAGAGCAATATGCTCAGCACGATTCCCGCCACCAGGACGTGATGTGCGCGGTAACCCCATTGCGTGCTGCTGGGCCAAAGTATGACTTGTGCGTAGCCTCGGTAGGTCGCTTCGTAGAGTGCGGTCAGCAGCAGGCCCAGGGTTTGCCATCCCATCATGGAGGCCCGCAAAATTCTCCACAAAGCTGCGGAATACACCACGAAAACCAGAATGCTGCCTATCAGCAGACCACTGAACAAGGCATAGTCACGCTCCATCATGTGCCATTGATCCACGGTATGCAGAGTGACTTCGAGCTTGCTGGACGCATGACTGTTGACATGGACCAGCACGCGTAGCGTCTCTCCGGGTGCGAGATTGATGGCAATCTGAGGCACGCGGGTCAGCGATTCGTTGGGGTCGCTGATTCCTGCCAGCGTCCGACTGGCACGAACCTGGCCCTCCTGCATGCGCAGGACGTAGAAGCTAACGTGCTGCAGCCAGCTCGCTCCCAGAGCCAGTTGCAGTGCCTGGGGGTTTGCCAGATCGTTGTGCAGCGTCAGCCTGAGCCACAGATTTTTCATGTCGAATCGCCCATCCAGGGTCTTGGCGCTGACGGTGCGGAATCCGTCGACCTCGCCGCCAGGAACTGCGGCCACTTCGAGCGGGTTTTCGTTGGCTGTGCCTCGTTCCCAGACCTCGACCGTGCTGTCGAGGACTTTGCGGCCCAGAATCACATCGCTGATCTGAATGCGCTGCGGGGAAGACAGTTCAATGGCATTCGCACCGGTTGCCCACCACAGCAACAGGCTGCAGAGCAGCTGGATACATTGCCTCATGGCTGTGGGCTCGCGCATGAGCGCCGAAAGGCGGACGGGGTGCAGCCGAAGTAGGAATGGAAAGCCGAGGAGAAATTGGCCGCACTGGAAAATCCTATGGCTGCGGCTACTTCTTCTATATGCATGGCAGAGCTGGCAAGCATGCGTTGGGCCTCGTGAAGACGTGCCTCCCGGATGAACTTGTAGACCGTGTTGCCCGTGTGCGTCTGGAACACCCGTGTCAAGCGCTTTTCGTGGGTGCCCAGTTGGGCTGCCAGTTCAGGCAGAGTGGGTACCTTGGACAGATCGGACAGCACCAGTTGCTGGGCTGCCCGCAGCAGGGTCAAATTGCGATCGCTGCTCAGTGCCTTCGAGAGCTTCGCCGGCTCGGAAGCTGTCACTGGTGACTGTGACGGAGCTTGAGCATCCTGTTGCGGTTTTGCTCGGCGCTGCGCCAAGGCCAGATGAATTTCCACACGCGCCAGAACCTCGTTGATGTCGAACGGCTTCTGGATATAGTCCACGGCACCCAGCTGCAAACCTCTGAGACGTTCCAGCGGCGACGCGCAGGACGTCACAAAAATTACAGGAATGTTTGCGGTGGATGGATCGGCCTTGAGTAGCCTGCAGGCGGTAAATCCATCTACGTCGCCCATGTTTACGTCCAGCAGGATTAATTCAAATTGCTGAGTCGTGGCGCGGCGGTAGCCTTGCATGCCTTCCATGGCGACCGAAAGACGATAGCCATTGCTTTTGAGCAATTCCAGCAGGATCTTTAGTTCAGCCACGTTGTCGTCGATGACGAGAATTCGTTCACCGGAGGGGCCTGCAGGCGACCAGTAAGACACAGCAACAATCCGAGGTTAGATGGTTATGTTGAAAAACCACGGGATTGTGAAGTTGATCTTTAACGATGTGTTACGTTTTGATGGATTGAATGACTCAGATTCACGAAATCTGACGTTTGTTTACAAGTTTTCCTGGAATACAAAAGCGATTTCCTGTTTTTAAAAATTGACGCGATAAGGCGAATCTCTGTCATCAGAAAAATTGACATTTATTTTGAGTCTTTGTCTGGTAGGCAGATGGAATGTTCGCTTTTTCAAAAGCGTTGCAAATCGCTAACTCCTAGCATTCGCGGGCGTTTGGCATTGAGCACCCCGGAGTAGAGGGTTCAGAACTTTGCCAAGGTCAGGAATCAAGGAGAAGTTCATGGAAGCCGTATACAAATCTGGTGGAAAAGTCGTGCCCGCTCAGCAAGGTCTGGTCTTGGACAAGCCTTCTGCGCTTATTCTCAAAGTTGCTCCGGAACAGATCGCCAAGTCAGTGCGTGTTGGTAATGATCTGGTGTTGACGCTGGTCAATGGAGAGCAAATCCATGTGAACGGATTTTTCACGCCATATGCAGAGGACGGGCGCAATGATCTGGTCCTTGAAGATCAGCAAGGGGTGCTTTGGTGGGGGCAATATGGCAAGGCCTGGGAAGGCTTCGAGTTCACCGAGATCGAATCGAATGAGCCTGTTGCACCCTGGCTGCCCTGGCTTTTAGGGTTGGCTCTTGGTGGTCTGGCTGCGTCGAGCGGCGGCGGCAAGAGCGTCAATCACTCTCCCGAATATGCCGATCCCAATGAGGGTTTGCGTCAAGGGGAGCCAGATCATGTGTCTGGGCAGGAATTCAGCAATGGCGGCTACAAGGTCTCGGTGCGTGAGGATCAGCCGTTCAATGGCAAGGTGACTGGCAAGGATGCGGACGGCGATAGGCTGACCTATGAGCTGGGCGATCCGCCTGCTCACGGCACGGTGACCGTCGACAAGAGCACCGGCAAGTACACCTACACGCCCAACAAGGACTGGAGCGGCTCGGACAGCTTCACCATCGAACTCGATGACGGCAAGGGCGGCAAGACCACGACTACGGTGACCGTCAACGTCACGCCCGAGCAGGATGCGTTCGACGATGCTGCCAGCACCGGCTTCGAGAAGTCCGTCACCATCGATGTGCTGGGCAACGACCTGTTTGAAGGGCAGAACCAGCACATCACCCACGTCAACGGCACGGCCATCGCCGAAGGCGGCACCGTGGCCGTGGCCGACGGCAGCGTCAAGCTGGTGGGCGGCAAGCTGGTGTTCACACCAGCGGACGGCTTCAACGGCGATGCCAGCTTCAGCTACACGGCGCAGACCGATGGCGGCACGCCCGAGCAGGCCAACGTCACCGTGACCGTGGCGGCCAACCAGCTGCCCGAACCCACCGATCCTAATGAAGGGCTCAACCCCGGCGATCCTGACTATGTCCCTGGCCAGAGCTTCACGCCTGGCGGCGGCTACACCGTCACCGTGGGCGAGGACACACCGTTCAACGGCAAGATCACGGGCGAGGACAAGGACGGTGACCCGCTGACCTATGACTTGGGCATTCCGCCCGCTCACGGAACGGTGGCCGTGACGCCGGACGGCAAGTACACCTACACCCCGAATAAGGACTGGAGCGGCCCGGGTACGGACAGTTTCGAAGTGATCGTGGATGACGGCAAGGGTGGCAAGACCACGACTACGGTGACGGTCAACGTCACGCCCGAGCAGGATGCGTTCGACGATGCTGCCAGCACCGGCTTTGAGAAGTCTGTCACCATTGACGTGCTGGGCAACGACCTGTTTGAAGGACAGAACCAGCACATCACCCACGTCAACGGCACCGCCATCGCCGAAGGCGGCACCGTGGCCGTGGCCGACGGCAGCGTCAAGCTGGTGGGCGGCCAACTGGTGTTCACGCCAGCGGACGGCTTCAGCGGCGATGCCAGCTTCAGCTACACGGCGCAGACCGATGGCGGCACGCCCGAGACGGCTGATGTCACCGTGACCGTGGCGGCCAATCAGCTGCCCGAACCCACCGATTCCAACGAAGGGCTCAGCCCCGGCGATCCTGGCTATGTCCCTGGGCAGAGCTTCACACCAGGCCCCGGTGGTGGCTACACCGTCACGGTGGGTGAGGACCAGCCCTTCAATGGCAAGATCACGGGCGAGGACAAGGACGGTGACCCGCTGACCTATGACTTGGGCACTCCGCCCGCTCACGGAACGGTGGTCGTGACGCCGGACGGCAAGTACACCTACATCCCGAACAAGGACTGGAGCGGCCCGGGTACGGACAGCTTCGAAGTGATCGTGGATGACGGCAAGGGCGGCAAGATCACGACCACGGTGACGGTCAACGTCACGCCCGAGCAGGATGCGTTCGACGATGCTGCCACGACCGGCTTCGAGAAGTCCGTCACCATCGATGTACTGGGTAACGACGCGTTCGAAGGCAGCAACGTCAAGATCACCGAAGTCAACGGCACGGCCATCGCCGAAGGCGGCACCGTGGTCGTGGCCGACGGCAGCGTCAAGCTGGTGGGCGGCCAACTGGTGTTCACGCCAGCGGACGGCTTCAGCGGCGATGCCAGCTTCAGCTACACGGCGCAGACCGATGGCGGCACGCCCGAGACGGCGCAGGTAACGGTCACGGTGGCGGCCAACCAGCTGCCCGAACCCACCGATCCCAACGAAGGGCTGAATCCCGGCGACCCTGACTATGTCCCCGGCCAGAACTTCGATCCGGCCACGGGCCAGTACACCGTCACCGGCAACGAAGACCAGGCCAGCATCAACGGCAAGGTCACGGGCACCGACGCCGATGGCAACGCCATCACCTATACCAAGAAGAGCGATCCCGGCCATGGCAGCGTGACGGTGAATCCGGACGGCAGCTACAGTTACACGCCGAACAAGGACTGGAGCGGCTCGGACAGCTTCACCATCGAACTCGATGACGGCAAGGGCGGCAAGACCACGACTACGGTGACCGTCAACGTCACGCCCGAGCAGGATGCGTTCGACGATGCTGCCAGCACCGGCTTCGAGAAGTCCGTCACCATCGATGTGCTGGGCAACGACCTGTTTGAAGGGCAGAACCAGCACATCACCCACGTCAACGGCACGGCCATCGCCGAAGGCGGCACCGTGGCCGTGGCCGACGGCAGCGTCAAGCTGGTGGGCGGCCAACTGGTGTTCACGCCAGCCGACGGCTTCAGCGGCGATGCCAGCTTCAGCTACACGGCGCAGACCGATGGCGGCACGCCCGAGACGGCTGATGTCACCGTGAAGGTGAGCCAGCCGCCGGTGTTTGTCGATCCAGGCGATCCGGGCGAACCGCCCGTGACGAGCTATAGCTTCGAGTACGACGAGAATGGCGCTGCCGGCCAATTGCTGGGCCAGGTGAAGGCTACCGATGCCGACAGCACATCGGTGAGCTACAGCATCGATCCGGACAGCGACCCCAATGGCTGGTATGCGATTGATGCGACGACTGGTGAGATCACGTTGACAGCGGCTGGAGCGGCGTCGCAAGCCAATGACTTCGAGCAAGGCAGCAATAGCCAGACGATCACGGTGGTGGCAACCGATAACGAGGGCGGAAAGACCGAAGTCACTGTCACGCTCAGGGAAAAGGACCTGAACGACGACGCCCCGGTGTTGGTGATTGAGCCCGAAGACAAGGTATTGCATGTTGCGGAGGAGGCGCTGGTCGGAGGCATCAAGGATGACCCGAGCAGCACGGCCACCGCCGCGGGCAAGATCACCTTTACCGATGCGGACAAGACTCCAGACATCAATACCTTCTCGCTGGAGATTGAGGGCCCAGCGGACGGCAGCATCACTTCGGGCGGCTTGGCGGTGACCTGGAGCTGGGATGCCAGCTCCAGCACGCTGACCGGCATGGCCGGTGCCAAGGAGGTCATGACCGTCAAGGTCGGAGCCCTGACCGAGGTTGGCGGCAAGTACGAGGCAAGCTACACGGTCACCCTCAAAGGCCCTGTGGACCATGCGACGGGCAGCGGTGAAAACAAGCTGGATCTGGATTTCAAAGCCATTGTTCACGATGGCAAGCAGGACAGCGAGATCGGGTTCACTGTGGAGGTCAAGGACGATGTGCCGGCGCTCAGCGATGACGCCGAGTTGGCGATCAACCTGGCCAAGCTGCAGACCAATGTGATGATCGTGCTTGACCTGTCGGGCAGCATGAACTTCGTGGGCAGCGGCAGTACACAGCTTCCCAATGATCCGAACAACCGTCTGAATCTGGCCAAGAAGGCGCTTGAAGATCTGATCAAAAAGTACGACGAGTACGGCGATGTGGCGGTCAAGCTGGTGACTTTCAGCACGGGAGGCAATGCCAGGGCCAACTGGATGAGTGCCTCGGATGCTATTTCGGCCATCAAGGCTTTGCAGGCCACTGGCGGCACGAGCTACAAGGCGGCCCTTGATGCGGTGATGGGGAGCAATGGCTTTAGCGACAATGTGGGCAAGCTGACCGGGGAGGGGGTGCAGAACGTCTCCTACTTCATCACCGATGGTGTACCTACGAACGGTCCGGTGACTGCAACTCAGCAGACAGCCTGGGAGGCCTTTGTGACACAGCACCACATCAATTCCGTGGGTGTGGGCTTCGGCGGTATCCAGACGGGCGATGTCCCGAATATCGATCCCATCGCCTACAACGGTGCGGCGGGATCGGAGAACGCAGTGGTTCTGGCCACTTCGGCGGCAGAGCTGAATTCCACGCTGCAGAACCTGATCCAGCTGCCCAGGCAGGAGGGCTCGCTGCGCGGCGAGCTCGACAGCACCGTGGAAGGTTTTGGAGCGGACGGCGGTTTTGTCAATGTGCTGGAGGTCGACGGCGTCACCTATACCTATTTGCCCGGAGAGGCTCTGCAGGTGACGGGCAACCCGGCCTCGGGAACCTATACCTATGACGCAGTCAAGCACATCATCACCATCAAGACAGCCGCAGGTGGCTCGTTGACCGTGGAGTTCGATACGGCCAAGTTCATCTATGAGGGCAAGGCGCTGGCTTCCTACTGGGATCGCTTTGGCTACACCATCCAGGACGGAGATGGCGACCAGGCATCGACCGTCAAGGATGTGAAGGTGGTCTACGACGGTGGCGATCCCGGCCCCAAGCCTGCGTATGCGTCGCCGTTGATGGCCATGAGCCTGGACCTGGAGCATCTCGAGGCCCTGCATACGGATGCGGACGAGCCTGCTGCGACACTGCCTGCGCTGCACGATGTGCTGCAGTCCAAGGACGAGGCTGCAGCTGAGATCGTTGGCCTGGACTCGGCGCAAGCTCCTGCTGCCGCTGTTGCTCCTGCCGCTGTATCACAGGACCTTGCCTTGTATATGCCAGCTCCTTTGCCAGAGGAAGAGCTGCACCAGCCGGTGCATGTTTGATGGCTTATCAAACTTGATAGCTGCCAGCGCATGAAGTACGGAGTTTTTAGCATTAAACATGCTTGAAACGCCGTACTGAATGCGCAACCAGCTATGTAAGCGAGAGCAAACAAGAAAAACAAACAAGCTGCGTCGCAGGCCAGATGCTGCGATGCGGAGCGGTGATCGCGCCATGGTGCCGCGATGCCAAGCTGAGAAATAGCGATAGCGATAGATATGTCGATCAAGTCCAAACTCCCTCTGGTTTTCATGCAGCAGGTTGCCGCAGCGGTCGCGCTGGCTTGTGCAGCGGGGTGGGTCAATGCTGCTGCTGCTGCTGCTGCTGCTGCGGGCCAAGACATGGATATGCGTGCAGCGGTGCAGGCGGCTGTGGCATGGCACCCTGCAGTGCGTACGGCGCAGGGGCAATTGCAGGGAGCGGATGAGGGCGTGGCTTCGGCCCGCGCGGGCTATTACCCGCAGGTCAAGGGCGGGGTGGGTGCACAGGTAAACAATCGCGATGTCTATCCCTATACCTCGCGGCGCGTGTATGACGCCAGCGTTTCGGTATCGCAGATGCTGTATGACTTCGGCAAGGTGGACAGCGCGGTGAAGCAGGCCGAGGCGGGTATCGAGGTTGCTCAGGCGCAGCTGTATCTGTCCACCGACGATGTGGCGCGCGAGGCCGCGCAAGCCTGGGTGGAGCTGCGCCGCCAGCAGGCCATGGTTGCGATTGCGAAAAGTCAGCTGGAGGGTGTGGGTGCGCTGGCGGAGCTGGCGCGGGAGCGTCAGGTCAAAGGTGCCAGCACCCGTTCGGACTTTATGCAGGCACAGTCCCGCATGGATGGTGCACGCGGCCAGCTGATCAATTACGAAGCGCAGGCGCGCCGCTGGCAGGCGCGGCTGATGACTCTGACCGGATTGCAGGCGCCACCCGCCGTGAGTGCAGGAAATAGCGGTATGCCGGATGCCCTGCCCCGGGCCTGCACTGCTGCGCAGGTGGTGCCCACGGCGGCGGTGCGCCGAGCCCAGGGCCAGCGGACGCTGGCCCTGGCCGAGTTGAAGGCCGCTGACGCACAACTGATGCCTACGCTCTCGGTGGATGGCTCAGCCTCGCGTGGGCTTACCGCAGCCTCGCGCCCGACTGGCTACCCGGATCTGGATATGCGGGTGATGTTCAATGTATCGGCGCCGCTGTTCGAGGGAGGGCGTAACCAGGCCCGTCAGCGCGCAGCAGGGTACGCGCTGGAGGCTGCAGACGCGGCGGTGGCCAACGCCGAGCTCCAGGCTCGGCAGTCGCTGCGTGATGCACAGGACCAGAGCCTGGGCTTACGGGAGCGTCAGCCGGTGGTGGACGAGCGTATCTCCAGCATCCGCATCACGCGTGATTTGTACCGTGAGCAATACCTGCAATTGGGCACACGCTCGCTGCTGGATCTGCTCAATGCCGAGCAGGAATACCACGGCGCACGATTCGAGCAGGTGGACAACGCCCATGACCTGCAGAGGCTGGCTGTGGAGTGCTGGTACCAGAGCGGACGGTTGGCGGATGAGTTTTCGCTCGATACCCGGTTCCGGGATGCGAGCCAAGGAGTGATGCGATGAACGGGTCGATGAATCAGGGTCATCGGAGGCCGGCTGGTGCCGGGCTGCATTCGCTACTCATGCAGGGATGGCTGGAAGCGATACTGGCTGTGGCCGCGCATTATCAGATCGACACCTCGCGTGAACGTCTGTGTGTGGATGCGGCCTGGGCGGCTGATGGCGAGCTGTCGGCCGAGGACCTACGTCAATGCATACGTCAGATGGCCAGGCAGGCGGGCTTGACCGTGACCGAGGTGGCTCCAGACCTGCAGCGGCTCACGGCCTGGCGCTTGCCCCTGGTTTTGCAACTGCGCGGTGGGCAGGTGGCTGTCGTCACGGCGCTGGCCGAAGACGGCCTGCGCCTGTTGCTGAGCGGCGACGAGGGTGGTGAGAGCACGTACACGCCAGCCGAGTTGCAGTCCGAGGTGGAGGTGATGGCGGTGCTGCGTCCGCTGCAGTCTGCCCCCGATTCGCGCGTGGACGGCTACCTGCGCCCGGTGGAGAGTCATTGGTTGAGCGACATCGTGTTTGCCGACCTGAGACCCTACGGCCACATTCTGCTGGCCTCGTTCATCACCAATCTGATGGCCCTGGGCGGCATTCTGTTCTCCATGCAGGTTTATGACCGCGTGGTTCCGTCCCAGTCCGAGCCTACACTGTACGTGCTGTTCGGCGGAGTCTTGCTGTCCATCGCATTTGCCTGGGCCATGCGCTCGGCGCGAATGCACATTACCGACATGCTGGGCAAGCGGGCAGACCTGCGCATTTCGGATCGCGTCTTCGGTCATGCGCTGCGCGTGAAGAACAGCGCCCGCCCACGTGCCACGGGCACTTTCGTGGCTCAGATCCGAGAACTGGAGCCGGTGCGCGAGATGCTGACCTCCACCACGGCCGCTGCGGTGGCCGATCTGCCTTTCTTTCTGCTGTTCTGCTTCATCTTCTGGATGATCGCAGGCGCATTGGTCTGGGTGCCATTGGCAGCTTTTGTCCTGCTGCTGGCGCCCAGTCTGTTGGCGCAAAAGCGCCTGCGCAACCTGGCCCAGGCCAGCATGCGCGAATCGGCGCTGCGCAACGCGATGCTGGTGGAGACCGTGCAGGGCATTGAGGACATCAAGCTGCTGCAGGCCGAGCCGCGCTTTCAGAATCAGTGGAACCACTTCAACGCTGTGAACGCCGAGGCAGGTCTGAAGCTGCGAGCGCTTCTGCATGGTCTGAGCAACTGGATGCAGACGGTGCAGGGCAGCGCTTTCGCTTTTGTGGTGTTCTTTGGCGCACCTCAGGTGATGCGCGGCGAGATGAGCACCGGCGTGCTGGTCGCATCCTCCATCCTGGTCAGTCGCATGCTGGCTCCCTTGTCCAGCGTGACCGGCGTGCTCAACCGCTGGCAGCAGGCCAAGATGGCCAGTGACGGGCTGGATCAACTCATGCGCCTGCCGGTGGATCACGCCGAGGACGGCAGCCGCATCCACCGCCCCGTCATTGAGGGGCGCTACGATTTCAGCGAAGCCGTGTTCAGCTATGACGGCAAGACCCCCGCGCTTCAGGTCAAGCAACTGCAGATTGCGGCCGGTGAGCGCATCGCCATCCTGGGGCGCAACGGTGCGGGCAAGTCGACGCTGCTGCAGGCTCTGTCGGGGCTGATTGAGCCGATGGCCGGACGGGTGCTGCTGGACAGCGTGGCTTTGGCTCACATTGACCCGGCCGACCTGCGCCGTGACGTGAGCTTGCTGACCCAGAATGCGCGTCTGTTCTATGGTTCCTTGCGTGAGAACCTGCTGCTGGGCGCGCCCCATGCCAGCGATGGGGAGCTGATGACCGCGTTGCTGGATGCGGGCGCCTGGTCCTTTGTACAGACCTTGCCCACCGGCCTGGATCACATGGTGATGGAGGGGGGCTTGGGCCTATCGGGAGGGCAGCGCCAGAGCCTGTTGCTGGCGCGCCTGCTGTTGCGTCAGCCGCGGGTGCTATTGCTGGATGAACCTACGGCGGCGCTGGATGATGTGGCCGAGCGCGATGTGATCGCGCGGTTGCGCAAGCTTGCGCCGGGGCGCACCCTGGTTGTGGCAACGCACAGGCCCGCTGTGCTGCAGGTGGTGGACAAGATCATCGTGGTGGATAAAGGCCAGGTGGTGCTGCAGGGCGCGCGCGATGAAGTTCTCAAGCGCCTGAATGGCGCAGCCCAGCCGGCAACCTCGCAGCAGAGTGTTCGCGTCTTGCAGAGCGCACGCATGAAGGTGGCCGTGCAGCCGCAGACAAGGCTGTCCTCTGTGGAGGAGGGGCAGGAATGACACAGACCAGCAAATCCGTCGGGGCATTCCCGACAGCCACCGAAGCTGCGCCAGCGCGCAGGTCATCACCCGAGCTTTCGGGAGCTCCTGCGCGTCTGCGGGGAGCCATGCCGGCCATAGGCGACTTTGACGAGGTGCGCGCAAGCCGCTCGGACCGTGTGGTGTGGTGGGTCACCGCTTTCGTGCTGGCCTTTCTGGCCTGGGCCTGGTTCTTCGAGATCGACGAGGTGTCCAACGGCGGCGGCAAGGTGATTCCATCTTCGCGCGAGCAGCGCATCCAGTCTCTGGAGGGCGGCATTCTGGCCGAGCTTCTGGTGCGAGAGGGAGACATCGTGGAAAAGGGACAGGTGCTGGCCAAGCTGGAGCCTACACGCGGCGAATCCAGCGTGGAGGAAACGGCGGCCCGCTACCGAGCCGCCCTGGCTGCCAGCGTACGCCTGCGTGCCGAGGTCGAGGGCCGCGACAGCCTGCAGTTTCCGCAGGAGCTGCAGGCCCATGAGCAGCTCAAAGCGTCGGAGAGCGCACTGTTCCGTTCGCGCCGAGCGGCGCTGAACGACACCGTGGCAGGCCTGAGTCAGGCACTGGCGTTGGTTCGCAAGGAGCTGGGCATCACCCAGTCGCTGCAGGCCAGCGGTGCGGCCAGCAGCGTCGAGCTCATCCGCTTGCAGCGGCAGGGAGCGGAGCTGGAGCTGAAGATTGCCGAGGCGCGCTCCGGCTATATGGTGCGCAGCCGCGAGGAGTTGGCCAAGGCGGATGCAGAGGCGAAGTCTCTGTCCTCGGTGGTGCGCGGGCGCGCGGATTCGCTGGAGCGTCTGACACTGCAGTCGCCCGTGCGGGGCGTGGTCAAGAGTCTGCAGATCACGACCATTGGTGGCGTGGTACCTCCCAACGGTCTGCTGATGGCGTTGGTGCCCCTGGATGACCAGTTGCTGGTGGAGGCTCATATCTCGCCGCGCGATATCGCCTTCATTCGTCCCGGGCAGGAGGCGCTGGTCAAGGTCACCGCATACGACTACGCGGTCTATGGCGGCCTCAAAGGGCAGGTGGTGACGATTGCACCGGACACCCAGCGTGACGAGGTCAAGCCCGAAATCGTCTATTACCCGGTCCTGGTGCGCACCGACTCGGACGTTCTGGTGAACAAGGCCGGCCAGCGCATGCCGATTGTGCCGGGCATGGTGGCCGCTACCGATATCCGCACGGGCCGCAAAACCGTCTGGGACTATTTGACCAAGCCGCTGAACAAGGCGCGCGAGGCCTTGCGCGAGCGCTGAAGCCCCGCAATGCGGGTTTCTATTTTGATGAAAGAGGATGCCATGAGCATGATTGAATCTACCTTCCGCCTTTCCACTCTGGTGCTGGCAGCAGCTTGCATCGCCTTGCCTGCAGCGGCGCGTGGCAATCCGGAGGATGCTGTCAGCAATCCCGACAAGCTGCAGTATTCCGACGTCAAGGTGGGTTACGCAGACATGAAGACGGACTTTGCCCGCGATGGCGTGCTGGCTGAGCAGTTGGGCGGCATCCGCTCTATTCAGCCCGGAATGGCTCAGGAGAAGGTGCTGCAGACGCTGGGAGAGCCCTTGGCGCGAACCGCTGGATCCAGGGGGCAGGAGTGGGACTACAACTTCAAGCTGCGTCAACCGCAATCCGGCAACTTGCTGGTGTGCCAGTACAAGGTTGTGTTCGACGAGGTCAATGAGGTGCGCGAGTCTGTCTGGCGTCGCCGGCAGTGCCAGCAACTGGCGCAGCGCTGAGGCGCTGCTGGAGCTTATCCATCTCGGCTGGCACTTGCGCAAGGGCTGTTCGACAGGTGGGCATATGCCCAGGCATTCGATCCGCACAGCGCTCCATCGGGCCAGGCCTGCAGGAGTGGAGTGCCTTGTTGCTTTGAAGACGTCATGAGCGATAGGCGCATGACCGTTGGCAACGTTTGCACGTGAATCGCGTTTTGCTGGTTGCCAAGCATCAGCCGGCGCAGCGTTGTTTCAGTCCTGTGAGGATTGGCTGAACTGGCTCGGCACGCTGCAGAAGGCCGGGAGTCATGGTTCTGGCAACCCACAGAAGCAGGATGAAGTCAGGGTCGCCATTTCCCATCCGCTGCATTGGAAAAGCCGTTTCGCTGCACATGGCGGACCAGAAAATCAAGAAATATCCGGGTCTTGAGAGGCAGGTGCGTGCGGTGCGGGTAATAGGCGTAAAAGCCCGGGAAGCTGGCCCAATAGGGCTTCAGCACCTCAACCAGCTGGCCGGCATGGAAGGCGCCGCTCATGGAGTCGCGCCAGCCGGTAATCAGACCGACGCCATCAAGGGCCGCGCGCATGGCCGTCTCGCCATGGTTGACGGTCAGCGGTCCGCTCACGGCGCGTTCGCACAGTTTGCCGTCGATATTGAATTCCCATTTGTAGACGGCTCCGCTGCTGCTCATGCGGTAGTTGATGCATTGATGATGCTCCAACTCATCAGGGTGTTGCGGAACGCCATGTGCCTGGAGGTAGGCAGGAGATGCGCCAAAGCTCATGGTCAGGTCCTGAGTGAGCGGCATGGCCACCATATCGCCCTCCAGCGATTCGCCATTGCGTATGCCGATGTCGAAGCCTTCGCGCACGATGTCCACAAAGCCATCGTCATAGACCAGCTCGACATGAATGTGTGGATGGTGTGCAAAGAATTCTGCGAGCATGGGCTCGACCAGCACCTTGCCGGCGGGGTGGGAGATGGTAAGGCGCAAGGTGCCGCCTTCTACGCCGGCCTGGAGTTGAAGATCCTCGGTCGCCTCGCGCAAGCTGGCGAGAGCCGGTGAGATGCGCTCCAGATAGATTCTTCCTGCCTCCGTCAGATTGACGCTACGCGTTGTCCGATCGAACAAGCGCACATCCAGACGGGTTTCCAGCTTTTTGATGGTTTGGGACAGTGCGGCGGGCGTGACTCCCATGGCATGGGCTGCATAGGTCAGGCTGCGATGCTGGGCCACCTGCTCAAAGGCTGCCAGATAGGCAAGTATTTCGGGCTTCATGCCGTCTATTTTTAAGTAAAGCTTAATAACATAGATAGATTGCTTGGCTTTTTCTTTTGCATTGACTGACGCACACTGCCTCTGCTTCGCGTGACTCCTCCAAGCTCGCGCTGTAGTGTCCGTGTTGAAAAGCAAGAAAGAAAGCACCCCATGCCCGTCAAATTCACTCTCAACGGCAAGCCCGTATCGGCCGATGTGGATCCTTCAACGCCCATCCTCTGGACCTTGCGGGACACGCTGGGCATGACCGGGACCAAGTTTGGTTGCGGCATGGCTATGTGCGGCGCTTGCACCGTACATCTGAATGGCCAGGCCATACGATCGTGCATCACGCCCGTCTCGGCGGCGCAGGGGCAGAAGATCACCACCATCGAAGCGCAGGCCGCAGACAAGGTGGGCAAGGCTGTCGAGGATGCATGGGTGCGCCACGACGTGGCTCAATGCGGCTATTGCCAAAGTGGGCAGATCATGAGTGCCACCGCGTTGCTCAACAGCAATCGCCGACCCAGCGATGCTGATATCGATGCTGCCATGGCGGGCAATATCTGCCGCTGCGGAACCTATGCACGCATCCGTGCAGCCATCCACGATGCGGCCAAAGACCTGTCGGCCTGAAGAAGAAGGATTACATCCCATGCCTATTCCTCAGCATTTTTTTGCAGATCTGCCCAAAGGTCTGCGTGAGCTCGCAGCTGACACGCTGGATGCCGGCTCGAAGCTCGAGCGACGCGAGTTTCTCAAGTTGGCGACGGCCTCTGGTTTTGCGTTGGGCATATTCCCCGCCGCTGCACCGGCCCAGACGAGGAGCGACGATCAGGTCGCAGTCAGCGCGCTCAAGCCCATCCAGCAGCCCTCGGCTTTCGTGAAGATCGGTCGTGATGGTGTGGTGACGATTACGATCAACCGCCTGGAATTTGGCCAGGGAGTGCAAACCGGCCTGCCCATGGTGCTGGCTGAAGAGCTGGACGCCGATTGGTCCAAGGTGCAGGGCGTGCACGGCAATGCCGATCCCGCCTATGTGGACCCCGTCATGGGAATGCACTTGACGGGCGGCTCCACCGCCATCAAGAACTCCTATGTCCAGTACCGGGAGCTGGGTGCGCGCACCCGCGCCATGCTGCTGGCCACGGCTGCCAGGCGTTGGGGCGTGGACCCACAGTCCTTGCGCACGCAGGAAGGGCAGGTGATCGGTCCCAAGGGCAAAAAACTGGGCTACGGCGAGCTGGCCGATGAAGCCATGAAGATGCCGGTCCCGCAGCAGGTGGTGCTCAAGGACGCCAAGGACTTTCGCATCATCGGCCGGGCCACGGGACGGCTCGATGCACGCGCCAAGTCCAGCGGCAGGCAGTCCTACGGCATTGACATGCATCTGCCTGGAATGCTGACTGCGGTGGTGGCGCATCCACCGGTGTATGGCAGCAAGATCCAGTCGGTGGACGATGCGGCCGCCAAGGCCATCAAGGGCGTGCGCGCGGTACTGCGTGTGCCCAGCGTGTGGGGCGGCGAGCTGGTCGCGGTGCTGGCCGATGGCTATTGGCCTGCCAAGCAAGGACGTGATGCCTTGAAAGTCCAGTGGGACAGCAGCGCTGTAGGCAAAGTCGATTCGGTGCAGCAACTGGCTCAGTATCGTGAACTTGCCAAGCGGCCGGGCGCGCCGAAGTTTGATGCCGATGTTTCGGCGCTGGGCGGCGCGGCGCACAAAATCAGCGCCGAATATGTGTTTCCCTATCTGGCCCACACTCCGATGGAGCCGCTGAATTGCACGGTACGTGTGACCGGAGCCGGAAAGGACGCCAGGGCCGAGCTTTGGCTGGGTACGCAGGCTCCGGGTTGGGAAGTGGCAACTGCAGCGCGCGTGCTCGGCGTGGCACCGCAGAATGTCCGCGTCAATGTGCAGATGGCGGGCGGTGGCTTCGGTCGCCGTGCTAATCCGCGCAGCGACTATGTGGCCGAAGCCTGCGAGATTGCCAAGGCCGCCAGAGCCTCGGGTATCGACGCCCCTGTGCGCATGATCTGGAGCCGCGAGGACGATGTCAAGGGAGGCTATTACAGGCCCATGCATGTGCATCGCGCCGAGATAGGTTTTGACGAGAAGGGGCGGGTGCTTGCCTGGGACCATGTGATTGTGGGCCAGTCGCTTGCCAAGGGCACGGCGTTTGAAGGCTTCATGCTCAAGAACGGCGTGGATACCACCACGGTTGAAGGCATGAAGGAGCCCTATGACCTGCCGATGCGGCTGTCGGTACATCATCCCGAGCTCAATGCGCCGGTGCTCTGGTGGCGTAGCGTGGGAGCTACCCACACAGCCTATGTGATGGAGACCCTGATTGACGAGATTGCCCGGGCGGTCAAACAAGATCCTGTCGCGTATAGGCTAGAGCAGTTTGGCGACCGCCATCCGCGCCACAAGGCTGCGCTGCAGCTGGCGGTGGAAAAATCTGGCTACGGAAAGCGGCAGCTGGCCGAGGGCAGGGCCTGGGGCGTGGCCGTGCATCAGTCTTTCGACTCGGTGGTCGCCTATGTGGTGGAGGCATCCGTGACTGAGGGCGTTCCCAAGCTGCATGCAGTCACCGCAGGCGTGCACTGCAATCTGGCGGTCAACCCTCGCAGCGTGGAGGCTCAGGTGCAAGGCGGAGCCTTGATGGGCCTTGGCATGTGCTTGCCTGGTGCTGCGATCACATTCAAGGATGGTCAGGTGGAGCAGGGCAACTTCAATGATTACACCGTGGCCCGCTTGACGGACATGCCTGCAATCACTGTGCATATCGTGCCCAGTGCCGACGCCCCCACCGGCATGGGTGAACCAGGTGTGCCGCCGCTGGCGCCGGCCTTTGCCAATGCTATTGCCAAGCTGAGCGGCCATACACCGCGCGAGCTTCCATTTCCTAAGGCCTAGGAGCGTCAAGGCAAGGGCCTGAATCACTCAAAAAGCTCTCGCTGAGAGGATGTCAGGGTGGTGAAGTCCTCGCCAAGAGGGAACAGGATCGAGTCGGCGATCGGCTTGATCTGTTTCGCCAGATAGTGCTCGTAGTCGATGCGCGAGCGGCGGATTTGCAAAGGCTCGGGGCCATTCTTGGTCATGAGGTACTGGATCCAGCCGCCGTTCTGGTATTGCCGGGGCCTGCCCATGCGGTCGTTGTATTCGTCCGCGATGCGAGCGGCACGTACCTGAGGTGGCACGTTGCTCACATAGGCATCCAGGCGGTGCCGTAGGCGCTTGCGGTAGATAAGCAGCTCGTCCTTCTTGCCCGCCAGCGTTGCACGGGCGTACTCGATGACGAACTCGCGGTAAGGAGCGGCCTGGAAGACGCGGGAGAGCAAGCCCTCCTGGAACTGTCTTGCCAGCGGTGTCCAGTCGCTTCGCGCCATCTCCAGGCCCCGATAGATCATCGTCTCTTTGCCGGCAAGATCGATGCTCAGGCCGGCGTAGCGCTTCTTGCTGCCAATGTCCGAGCCCCGGATGGTGGGCATGAAGAACTTCTTGTAGTGCGTGTCGAACTCGATTTCGAGAAAGCTCTCCAGGTCCTGTTCCTGCCGCAAGGTTTGCGTCCACCAGGCGTTGATGTCTCTGGCCAGCTCCGCCGCGACGGCGTGTGCCTCTTCGTTGCTATGGGTGCGCTTGAGCCAGATGAAAATGGAGTCCGTGTCCCCGTAGATGACTTCGTACCCGCGTTGCTCCACCAGATCCCTAGTGAGCTTCACCATCTCATGGCCGCGCAAGGTAATGGCCGAAATCAGCTTGGGATTGAAGAACCGGCACTCTGAAGCTCCCAGCACTCCGGCGAACGAATTCATCACCAGCTTGAGGGCCTGGGACAAGGGTTCGTTCTTGGCTCGTTTGGCCTCGTCGCGGGCTCGCCACAGCCGGGTCACGATTTCCGGCAGGCCATGCTTCTCGCGCGAGAAGAGCGTGCCCAAGGGGCCTTTGATGAGCCCTTGGGAATCGCGGGCATGCAAGCCTTCGGTCAGGCCTACAGGATCCACGAGAAAGGTCCGAATGATGGAGGGGTAGAGGCTTTTGTAGTCCAGAACCACCACGGAGTCATAGAAGCCGGGCTTGGAGTCCAGCACATAGCCGCCTGGGGACGATTTGCCCTGGATATCGCCCACATTGGGGGCTACGTAGCCCAGGCGATGCATGCGCGGCAGATAGTGGTGGCTGAACGAGGCGATGGAGCCGCCGAAGTGATCGAGCTGCAGGCCTGTGGCGTGGGCTCGCTCCATGGCAAACTGCAGCAGCTTCGCCTTTTCGAAGATGCGCAGAACCAGCTCGCAGTCGCGCAGGTTGTAGCTGGCGAGCGCAGGCTTGTCCTGCTGGTAGCGCCGCTCTATCTCTGCCATCTTGTCGTATTCGTCCCCGATCTCCTTTCCCTCACCCAGGAGTTCCTGCGAGACGTTCTCGAGGCTGAAGGAGGAAAAGCTCCAGACGGCGGCCCTGAGGGCCTCGATGCCGTCGATCACCGCCCGGCCCGGCATGGGAGCGAAAAGATAGCCTTGCTTGCCTGGGTGGGTGCGCCACGCGATGGGCGTTCGTTCCCGCCCCGGCAGCAAAGGGATTCCGCAGTCGTCCGCCGTCTTTTGCAACACGCGCAGGTCGAACTGAATGACGTTCCAGCCAACGATGACATCCGGGTCGTTGCGCGCAAACCAGTCGTTGAGCTGCTTGATCATCTCCTGGCGGCTTGAGCAATACACCAGTGCAAAGCCCGTCGTCGGCTCTGGCTCGGAAGAGGGCTGCCCGAGCATGAACACCACGCGCTCAGCCATACCGTCCAGTGCAATCGAATACAGCTCCTGGTGCTGGCTTGTCTCGATGTCCAGCGACACCACTTTGAGTGCAGGCCTGAAATCCGGTGCTGGAGCCAGCCTGCAGTCCAGCAGCGCGGCATTTTCTGTGCGACCGCCCTGCACAGTGACGCCTGCAGTGATGAAGCGCTCCATCAAGTAGCGTTCATGTGGCCGAACATCGGCCTCCAGAAGAGGAATGCCTTTTTGCTGGAGAGTGCGTTCAAGCCGCCGCAATTGGCGGAAGTTTCTCGCATAGATACCCAGTACTGGTTCTTGCTGAAAACTTCTCAGTGAGAGTTCCCGCAACTCGACTCCCGGCAGGGTTGAAAGCTGTGCATCCACCGCGGCTCTGTGCCTGGTCTCGACGAAAGCCACTGAAGTCTGGGCGGTCAACAGCACTTTCAGCGGGCCGTCCTCCGTCGCAAGCCAGTATTCAAACTCGGCGCCTGCCGGTGTATCCCGCCAATTGCGGGTAAGAATGAATCCCTGGCGTTCTGGAGTTGACACGAAAGATGAGGTAAGGCGAGTGTGACTGCCTTGAACCCGAGTTCAAGGCCCTGATCGGGTGCGGCTGCATGAGCTTGTCGAGCAAGTCATCTGCTTTGCAGAGGCACCGGTGAAATGATACTCAGCAATCAGGGGCAGGTCTTGCAACAGAGCTGCTTGGGCAACTGCCATTCGGCCGAGTAGTTCTGTCTGAAAAGCCGATCATTGCTGCATGGCAGACCCCGAAGCCACCGAGCCATGCATCCGTGCATGGCCGGCATGTATCCGGTATATCGGCTCCATCTGGAATTTAGGAGCGTCGTTAATCCATTTGCTCATCCAGGTCCAGCAGGGTGGCGGCCAGCACCTGGGTGCCGACCAGGACCTGACCGGGGGAAGCCCACTCCACAGCGCTATGGCTGCGCCCTTCAAGGCAGGGGATGAAGATCATCCCCGAGTGCCCCGTCTGCGCAAGGTACATGGCATCGTGGCCGGCTCCGCTCGGCATGCGCCGACAGCCCAGACCCAGGCGTCGCGCGGATCGCTCCACGGCAGCCGTAATCTGCGGCGCGCAAGGGACCGGGTCCACATGGGTGCGAGGCTCCACCCGCCAGTGCACGCCCAGTTGATCGATAGCCGGGCCGCAGCGCCGCGCCAGTACTTCCCAGAACTCCTGCAGCAAGGGGGCATGGTTGCTGCGCACTTCCAGCGTCATGTCTACCTGGCCAGGCACGGTGTTGCTGGCGTTGGGCGAGACGTTCAAGCGACCTACCGTGGCAACCACATAGTGAGTGGTGTTGCGGCTCCACTGCAGCGCCAGGCGCTGGGCCTGGCGAATCACTACTGCCGCAGCCACGAGAGCATCGCGGCGTTCATGCATGGGTGTGGTCCCCGCATGATCGGGCCGACCGTCGAAGAACAGCTGGGCACGGCGTATGCCCACGATGTCGGTCACAGCACCTATGGCCAGGCCTTCACGTTCCAGCATGGGGCCCTGTTCAATGTGCAGCTCTACAAAGGCGGCAAAGCCTTGCTGGCGGCGGTCGGCTTCGGACAGCGCTTCAGGGCGGGCACCTAGGCGCTGCAGGGCCTGGCCCAGGGTGTCGCCCTGGCCGTCGCTGGCAGCGAGCATGTCTGCGCTGAGCTGGCCGGCCATGGCACGGCTGCCGACGCAGGAGATGCCGTAGTCACTGGGCTCTTCGCAGAGGAAGTCGATCACCTCGAAAGGGTGCTTCAGCGTGATGTCCGCCTCCTGCAGTGCATGCGCCACTTCCAGACCCGCCAGCACACCCAGGATGCCGTCGAAGCGTCCACCGGCGTTCACGGTGTCGGTGTGCGAGCCCGTGGCCAGGGGCTTCAGGTCATCGCAGCGGCCGGGGCGGCGGCCGATGAGGTTGCCGGCCGCATCCAGGCGGACCTGCAGGCCAGCGGCTTCGAAAGCTTCACGTAGCCAGGCACGTGCGGCCTGGTACTCCGGGCTGAAGGCGCGGCGGGTCCAGGGCATATCAGGGCGGGTGAATCTGGCAAGGTCTTCGAGCCGGCGCCACAGGCGGTCACCGTCAATCGGTGGCAGAGCCGGGGCAAGGCGAGGGGAGGAGGTAGAAGCGTTCTGCATGCAGTAATCTTCGCCCGGGATTTACCAACAAGGAATCTTTTGATGTTTATGCAAGGTATTAGTGAAACTTTGGCTAATGCCCCCAGTTTGATGCTGCTGAGAAGCTTTTGCCTGGTCGTTCAAGAGCGCAGCTTTTCGCAGGCGGCAGAGCTGTTGCAGCTGTCCCAGCCGGCGGTCAGCCTGCAAGTGCGGCAACTGGAGCGTCAACTTGGTACACGTCTCATCGAACGTGTGGGGCGGCGTGCTGTTCCGACGGCTGCGGGGCAGACCTTGCTTGAGCAGCTGCCTGCCGTGACCATGGCGCTGGAGGGACTGGCACATGCGCTGAGTGCGCATGCGCGAGAGGTCAGCGGGCAGGTGCGTATAGGCACGGGCCTGACGGTGTGTCTCTATCTGCTTCCCGCCGTGCTGCGCCAGATACGGGCCAGCCATCCAGGCATCGATATCGTGGTGGTCACGGGCAATACCGAGGAGTGCGTAAGGCGCGTGGAGGACAACAGCCTGGATCTTGCCTTGGTCACCTTGCCGGTCAATCGCCGGGCCTTGCTAGCCACGCCTGTGCTGCATGATGAACTGGTAGCCGTAGCTCGCCCGGAGATACTGATGTCGAGTGATGCGGTTGCTGCGCGGGAGTTGAGGTCCCTGCCTCAGCTCGCCCTGCAGAAATCAGCCAGCACGCGCGGGGTGGTCGATGCCTGGCTGCGCCGTGCTGGCGAACTCCCGCATCCTCAGATGGAGCTGGACAGCGTCGAAGCGCTCAAGGAGATGGCAGCCATAGGTCTGGGTTATGCCGTGATTCCGCGCATGGCCATGCAGGGTCGAGGAGCTCGCGATGACCTGGTGTCACGCCCTCTGACGCCCAGACTGCAACGAACGCTGGCGATGGTGTTGCGCAAGGACAAACCGCTGAGTCGTCCCCTGTCCATGGTGTGCCAGAGTATTCAGGAGCATTGCGCGCAGTGGCTGAAGCAAACCAAGACGTGTGGCTAGCTCAAGCGGCACCACAATGGTCGACTGCCCTGGCTGCAAATGCGTCGCCGAGTGCGGGATCTGCGCTGTCGCGCCTGCATAGATACCGTCGATTCGGTAGCGGGTCATGACCCATGGACGGGGTTCAAGTGCCGGGCAGCCACATGCGTGCCTTGAGGTTCTCGAATACCTGGCGTGTGATTGGATTGACTACATGGCTGCGTATGTAGAGCTTGTAGACCAGATCCGGCAGCGGTGGCATGCCGTCGCCACTGCCTAGTACGCGCAGGCCGGGGTCCAGTTGTTCCACTCCGCGTGCGGTGACTCCCAGATCGGCGCGCAAGGCTGCGCGTATGCCCACCAGACTGGTACAGGTATGGCGCGGTGTCCAGTCGATATCGGCGGCATCAAGTGCATCACAGGCCAGGCGGCGAAAAATGCTGGGCCCGCTCGCCAGCACCAGCGGCACTGGCTTGCCGGGATCGTGCACATAGTTCGCACCGCACAACCAGACCGTGGGGCTGGAGCGGAGTGCGAAGCTCTCGAATGTGGTGTCGTCGCGATTGGATATCACCAGATCCAGTTCCCCTTGCTTCAGAGATTCCATCAGGAAGGGACTGCGTTCCATGTGGATGTCGATCTGCACACCGGGAAACTTCAGGGCAATCTCTTTCAACACCGGAGGAAGCATGGTGTCCGCAACGTCATGCGGTGCGCCTATCCGCACCAGACCCTCCAGATGGTGATGCTTGAGGCTGCTGATCGCTTCGTCATGGATAGCCAGCATGCGCTGGGCATAGCCGAGCAGACGCTGGCCGTGTTCGGTCAAACGTTTCTGGCGTCCCTGCTTTTCAAAGAGCGTGTGTCCAACCTTGTCTTCCAGGCGCTGCATTTGCTGGGTGATTGCCGACTGCGTGCATCCCAGCTGCACGGCGGCGGCAGCGAAGCTCTGCTGACGGGCGATGGTTGCCAGTGTGCGCAGCTGGTCCAGATCCAGTGTGTCCATATATAAGTTTCTCTTAAGTATATGGTTGAGTTTATGGGATTGTTTACGTTAGAGTGGCCCGCTACATTGGTTGTCATTCAACCAAGGAGTCTGCTTTGTCCACGATGAAAGAACAACGTAACAGTGCTGTCCAGACGGCAATTTTGGCAATGAAGAGCGCTATCGGCAATGATTCTGCGTCGCGTCAAAGTCTTGAGAAAGTTCTTGCTCAGCTAATGGAATTGGCAGGGCAAAAGCAGCTCTGGGGAGGTGAGGATTTTCCTGCTCCCGAAGAAGGTGAACATCAGGCTCGCTACCTGATTGCCGAAGATGCAGACCAGAGCTACGCGCTGTACCTGAACGTGATGCGCCCAGGCAAGCGCATCGTGCCGCACAACCATACGACCTGGGCCTGTATTGCAGCGGTGGAGGGCACGGAGCACAACCGTGTCTACGAACGTACCGACGATGGATCGGTTCAGGGCAAGGGCACGCTTGAGGAAGTCGATCTGGTGGTCGTGCAGCCCGGCCACGGCATTGCCTTGATGCCCGAGGACATTCACTCCGTGGAAATCCAGGGCGAGCAGGTCATCCGTCATCTGCATATGTATGGCAGGGCGCTGGAGACACTGAATGCCAGAACCAGCTACGACCTGCAGGCAGGCACCTGCCAGACCATGTCCATCGGTGTTCAGACGCGCCGCTGACGCACTGCTAAGCCGCTAGGCCTTATCCCTCTTTGCTTTGCAACGCGCTCCTTGAAGCGCGTGGGCGCAGCTTTGCCTGAAATTCGCGAACTTAACTGTTATGACTCAATTCGCCAACGCCTCAACCCTTAAGTCCTGGCTTCACGACGGCCAGGAAATCGCCGTACTGGATGTTCGTGAGCATGGCCAGTACGGCGAAGCACATCTGTTCTACGGTACACCCTTGCCCTTTAGCCGCCTTGAGGTCGATGTGCCGCGCCTGGTACCACGCAAGACCGTGCGCGTGGTGGTCTATGACAGCGGAGAAATCGATACGGAAAGCGTGGCACTGCGAGCGGCGCAGCGCTTGCAGGATCTGGGCTATACCGATGTCCATGTCTTGGAAGGCGGCACGAAAGCCTGGCAGGCTGCGGGCTATGTGCTGTTCGCCGGCGTGAACCTCCCCTCCAAAACATTCGGTGAGCTGGTGGAGCACGCCTATGGAACGCCGCGCATCACGGCGCAGCAACTGGCTGCCAAGCAGGCCTCGCGAGAGCCGCTCGTCATTCTCGATGGTCGGCCGGTGTCCGAGTTTCACAAGATGAACATACCCGGTGCCATATGCTGCCCCAACGGCGAACTGGCCTACCGTATCCGTTCCCTGGTGCCTGACGACAGCACGCCTGTCATCATCAACTGCGCCGGGCGTACGCGCTCCATCCTGGGTGCCCAGACCTTAATCAATCTGGGGATCTCCAACCCTGTCTATGCACTGGAAAACGGCACTCAAGGCTGGTATCTGAACGATCTGCCACTGGAGCATGGCGGCAAAAGCCGCTATGCCGACGATTCTGGCAGCGGCATTCTGCAATCCCAGGCACAAGAGCTGGCGCAGCGTTTTGAAGTGCCTTTCGTGAACGCACAGAAGGTTGCGCAATGGGCTGCGGATGGAGACAGAAGCCTGTTTCTCTGCGATGTACGTACGCCGGAAGAGTTTGCCGCCGGAAGTTTGCCTGGCGCGCAGCACACTCCCGGGGGGCAGCTGGTCCAGGCCGGCGACCAGTTCATCGGTGTACGCGGAGCCCGACTGGTGCTTTTCGATAGCGATGGCATACGCGCTGCAGTGATCGCCAGCTGGCTGCGCCAGATGGGGCAAGACGCGTGCGTGCTGATCGACGGCCTGCATAGTGGCCTGAGGCTGGAGAGTGCCTCCGGTTTTGCCGCACCGGAACTGCCCTTGGTGACGGTCGCCGAGCTACGGTCCCGCCTTGAGCGCGACGAAGTCCTGCTGGTTGACCTGCGGCCAAGCATGAAATATCGCGCGGCACATATCCCGGGTGCGCTCTGGTCGATTCGTTCGCGTCTGGCCCGGAACTTGCGTGATGAAACACGCGCCATCGTGCTGGTGGCGGATGAGCCGGCGCTGGCGCAATGGGCATCGCTGGAGCTGCCGAAGCCCGCAGCACTGCTGCAAGGCGGAATGGCCGCCTGGCAGCAAGCCGGTTTGCCGCTGGAAGCCAGCGCCGACATTCCCCCGGATCACGATTGCATTGACTACCTGTTCTTCGTGCATGACCGTCATGACGGAAACAAGGATGCCGCTCGTCGCTATCTGGCATGGGAAACAGGACTGGTTCAGCAACTCGACGCCCAGGAACTTGCCGCGTTTCATCTGCCCGTTCCTGCTGCCCCGCTTTCCGGCGCCGTCTGATCGCTTCGTCTGATTGCGCCAACCGCTTCACACCCTACGAAAGAAAATCATGCTTGCTATTCGTTCTCTGGCTGTTGTTCTCATGGGCACCGTGCTTGTTGCGCAGGTGCATGCGCAAACCTTGGCACAGCGCAATGGCTTCCCCAGCCAACCGATCCGCTTTGTCTCGCCCTTTCCGCCCGGCGGTGGCAACGATGCAACCACACGCTGGGTCACCACGCGTCTGCCAGAGCTCACCGGACAGCCGGCGGTTGTCGAGAACAAGGGCGGAGCGGGCGGCAACATAGGCGCCAAAGCCGTGACCGAAGCCAAGGCCGACGGATACACGCTGCTGACGGGGCAGGTTTCTCTGATGGCAGTGAACCCCACGCTCTACAGAGCGCCGGGCTTTGATCCGCTCAAGAACTTCATCCCTATCACCCAGGTCAATGCGGCGCCTCTTGCGATCGTGGTTGCCGCGGGATCGCCTCTCAAAAGCTTTGCCGATCTGGCGGCAAAGTCCAAGGCTGAACCCGGCAAGATCACCTATGCCACGCCAGGCAACGGCACTTTGTCGCACCTGGTTGGCGTGGTACTGGGCAAGGAAAGCAATGTGTCCATGACGCATGTGCCCTATAAGGGCGCGGGTCCGGCCATCAATGACTTGCTGGGCCAGCAGGTCGATGTGCTGATTACCTCGACCTCCTCTGTGGCGGGCATGATTCAGGGTGGTCAGATACGTGCCCTGGCAGTGACCAGCCCGCGCCGGGTAGGTGTATTCGGCAAGGTGCCGACGCTGGAGGAGTTGGGCTATAAAAACACCACTTTTGAAGACTGGTACGGCTTTTTTGCACCAGCAGGAACCCCACCCGAGCGCGTTGCCTATCTGAACGAAGCGATTGTCAAGACGCTGCACAAACCGGAGGTCAGCAAATTGGTCACCGATGGCGGCAGTGAAGTGGTTGCGAGCACTCCCGAGGCTTTTGCTGCTCAGCTCAATAGTGACATCAAGCGCTGGAGCTACGTGGTCAAACTGTCCGGCGCCAAGCTGGATTGATGAGGAGTTCAGGGCATCACCATGACGACCAAAGATCGGCAAGCTTCGAGTGAAGGCCTGGGCACGCGGCTTACCCACATGGGCAGGTCCCCTGCCTATGAGGGTGGCTCGGCCATCAATCCACCCATTGTGCGGGCCAGCACGGTGGTGTTTGAGAACACCCATCAGCAACGCGAAATGCGAGCGCGGCGCGGGCAAGAGCGCATCTTCAGTTACGGTGCGCGTGGCACTCCCACCAGCTTTGCCCTGGAAGATGCGGTCAGTGAGCTTGAGGGCGCCTATCGCACGCGCCTTTTGCCCACGGGGCTCGCCGCAGCAAGCATGGCCTTGCTCAGCTATCTCAAGCCGGGCGATCATGTTCTCATTACGGACAGCGCCTATCAGCCTGTGCGGCACCTGACGGAGCAGTTTTTGCAGCCCTACGGCATCGAATACAGCTTTTTTGCTGCCGATGGCAGCGACGCAGCCGCCAAAATGCGGCCAAACACTCGAATGCTGTATGCCGAGTGCCCAGGTTCGCTGGTGTACGAAATGTGCGATCTGCCTGCGCTTGCTGCCATGGCACATGCGCACGGAGCCCTGGTGGCGGTCGACAACACCTGGGGATCCGGGGTGCAGTATCGCCCCCTGGCGTTGGGAGCTGATATCTCCATCATGGCCGCAACCAAATATCTGTCAGGACATTCGGACGTCATGATGGGCACGGTTGCCACCACGCAGGCTGCCTGGGAACCGCTTGCCAGTCGTTGCGACGCCTTCGGCATGAGTGTCAGCCCTGATGATGCATGGCTGGTTCTGCGCGGCTTGCGCACCTTGTCGGCAAGGCTGCGCATGCATGAAGAACATGCCTTGACGGTGGTCCGCTGGCTGGAACAGCTGCCGGCAGTGCAAACCGTTTTCTGCCCGGCACTTCCTGGTCACCAGGGACATGAGTTGTGGTTGAGGGATTGCTCAGGTACCAATGGCCTGATCTCCTTCGAGCTTCAGCCATGCATTCCCGCCGAAGCCGTGGACCGATTCATCGACAATCTGCAACTGTTCGGGCTGGGGGCTTCATGGGGTGGTTATGAAAGCCTGGTCATTGCTGCAAACATGACACAGGCACGCAGCGTAACGGACTGGAGTCAGCGTGGTTCGGTGGTACGACTGCATATCGGCCTGGAAGACCCGCAGGATCTCATCGCGGATCTGGCGCAAGCGATGGAGGGCTCGGGACTCAACGGGCTGGACACGAAACCTCGAACCTGATGCTAAGTTCATGAAGGCTCCCTGGAGAGCCTTCCCGCAAGAATGGCGCCGGATCGGGACGGATAAGCAGGATTCTGCGTTCCCAAAAAGGCTGTGCCCAGAGCAACGAGCCAAGCCAGCTCTCGAATAGATCACGTGGCCGGATTCCGGGCATCTTCAAGAGGCATGGCTGCGGCGAACAAAGAGCTCATGGATGCTTATTCCGGCTGTACATGCTCAAAGGCAAGAATTTTTCGGGGCTGTCACAGCATCAGTTCACGGCACTGCGATAGCAAGACAGCCAAACCAGAGGTCGCACGGCGGCACTTGGCTTCTCCCCACCGAAATGTTCAGCGCATGTATTGCATTGAGGAACTGAAACATCGCAGGCAGCCTCTGGCCGCAGCGGCGCAGGCCGATCCTGAACGTCGTAAACAAAGGTGGCAGAGGTCATCATCGGCGATGCAGCTGATGTCCACTATCGGAAATCCGGCCGTCCTCACCATGCTGCGCTGAGGAGGATGCCCATGGATCATCACTTTTGAAACGCACCTTTTTGGTGCGAAGAAAGCAGGGCGTGGCAAGAGCGCATTTGTAGGACGAAATACCTGATTTCAGTGATTGCTGTGCTCATCTTTGCTGGGTAGTATTGAAAATACATTTATTGACAATTAAGACTTATGCATACTTTTTTAAGTTTTGCTTGGGTCTTCTTGTCAAACCGTCTTTGCCATCACCTCCTTGCAGATATGAACGCCTTTGCTCACCGCCGGCCTGAGACAAATTTCCGTGGCCGTGCCCGGCTCACTGCCTTGTTAGGCTCCGCCATCTGGCTTACCGGCTGCGCCAATCTGACCGGCCAGGCGCTTTCCACGGAAGAAATCCAGTCGCAGGTTCAGGCCGATCGGCAAAGCCTTGGCAAGGACGTGGCTGCGCTGACCGGGCCGGTAAGCCTTGAAGAGGCCATTGCGCGGGCCATTAAATACAACGCGGCCCAGCGCCTGCGCGGCATGGAAGAGGCGGTGGCCCAGGGCACGGCCAATGTTGCCAAGTTCGACATGCTGCCCAAGCTGGTGGCCTCGGCTGGCTACCGCTACCGCGACAAGGACCTGATCAGCCGCAGCACGGACTCCGTCACGGGCGCGCCTTCCCTGGCACACCCCTATATCTCTTCGGACCGTGAATCGACGCTGAGCTCGCTGAGCTTCTCCTGGAGCCTGCTGGACTTCGGTCAAAGCTATTACGCCGCACGCCAGCATGCCGACCGCGCCCAGATCGCCGCCGAGCGTCGCCGCAAGGCCATACACACGCTGATCCAGGATGTGCGCATCGCCTACTGGCGTGTGGCTGCGGCCCAGGCCCTGGAATCCTCGCTGCAAACCGCAGGCCAGGATGCCGACAAGGCCCTGGAAGACTCGCGCAAGGTCGAAGCGGAGAAACTGCGCTCCCCCATGGAGCCGCTGCGTTATCAACGCCAGTTGCTGGAGAACATCCGCCTGCTGGAGGCCATTCAGCAGGAGCTGTCCTCCTCGCGCATCGAACTGGCCTCCCTGATGGGCGTCTCGCCTGCCGAGCTGAACCAGCCACTGCGCGTGATTGAGCCAGCAGCCTCGAATGCCCAGCGCTGGCTGGAGCAGCCCGTGGACAAGCTGGAAGACCGGGCCCTGCTGCTGAACCCGGATCTGCGCGAGAGTCTGTACAACGCCCGTATCGCCAACGAAGAGACCAAGCGCGTCATGTTGCGCATGTTCCCCGGTCTTTCCTTCAACTATGGCGTCAACAAGAGCAGCGACAGCTATCTGATCAACGACCGCTGGCAGGATGCTGGCCTGCAAATCTCCTTCAATCTACTGGGACTGCTGTCCCTGCCTGCACAGCGTCAGCTGGCCGATGCGGGTGTCCAGTTGGCCGATCAGCGTCGTCTGGCTACCCAGATGGCGGTATTGACACAGCTGCATGTAGCCCGCCTGCAATTTGCGAACGCCGTGCGCCAATATGAAAGAGCGCAGACCATTGCCTCCGTGGACCAGCGCCTGTCCGAGCATGTGAACAACCAGGTGCAGGCCGACAAGCTCAATGCACTGGAGCGCGTCTCCCAGCAGACCAGCACCATTCTTTCCGTACTGCGCCGCTACCAGGCCCAATCCAATATGCAGGCAGCCAGCTCACGTCTGCAAGCTACCCTGGGCATGGAGCCCGTGATCGAAGGCTCGGACAGCATGCCCCTGCCCGAACTCACGCAGGCCGTGGGCAAATCGCTGCAAAGCTGGGACGCGGGCCAATTCCAATGAAGTCTTGCGTGTCTCCTTTGATTCTGGGCCTGGCATTGGGTTTTTCGCTCGCCGCTCAGGCCCAGACCGGCTCGGCAGCCCAGAGTCTTCCCAAAACTCAGGCCTCTTTGCCCAGCGTGCTGGATCAGCGCGAGATCCGCGCCCAGCTCGCACCTCGCCGCTACACCACCTTGGCGGCCGAAATCGGCGCCAAGGTGCAGCGCCTGCCGGTGGTGGAGGGCGGGGCCTTTCGCCAGGGGCAGCTGCTGGTGCAGTTTGACTGCAGCCTGCCGCAAGCCCAGCTGAACAAGGCCCAGGCGGGCGTGGATGCCACCGAGAAGACCTGGAAGGCCAACCAGCGCCTGGCGGAGCTGAACTCCGTCGGCAAGGTGGAGCTGGATGTCTCTCAGGCCGAATGGAACAAGGCCAAGGCTGAAGTCGCCGCCAACCGCAGCCTGCTGAGCAAGTGCCAGATCACCGCGCCCTATGCCGGTCGTGTGGCCGAGCAGAAGATCCGCGAGCAGCAATATGCGCAGCCGGGTCAGGCACTGCTGGACATTCTGGACGACTCTGCACTGGAGCTTGAATTTCTGGTGCCTTCGCGCTGGCTCAGCTGGCTGCATTCGGGCTCGGAATTCCAGGTGCGTATTGACGAGACCGGCAAAACCTACCCTGCCAAGGTCCAGCGCCTGGCCGCGCGCGTGGACCCGGTGAGCCAGTCTGTGAAGGTCAATGCGGCCATACACGGAAAGTTTGGCGAACTGATCGCCGGCATGAGCGGGCAGGTGCTGCTGGCACCCCCCCCAGCCGGCAAGCCTTAGGCATTCAAATAAAAGAGCATGTTGCGCATGCCATTAAAAGGTTTCAGATCATTTTTATGCTGAAGTCAATATATAGAAGGCGCAACATGCTCATATTTTTATAGTCAGATAGTCAGAGACCGACCGCTCCCAGGAAGAGGGCAAGCCGGCGGTCTGAACCTGCAAGGCAGGCAAGCGCCATGCCACCTTCATCCCGGAAGGACACTTTGATGACCCGCAAATCTCGCCCATTCTGGAACCGTCTGACACAGGCCATGAAGGCGCAGGCAGTGAAGACCGATGCCCCCCAGCGCCTGCAGCCGGCCTCTGCCGTGCGCCCGCTGGCATTGGAGCAGCGCTTTATGTTTGACGGTGCGGCTGCGGTGGATGTGGCGCATGCGGCTACAGATTCTGCAGCACCTGCGGCGGCAGAGCACACGGCAGACGCGGCCAGCGCACTGAGACATGCGCTGACCGCAGAAGCGCAGAGAATGACCGAGGGTTCGCCGGTGGCTACACAGCGCCAGGAAGTGGTGTTTGTGGACAGCAATGTCAGGAATTACCAGCAGCTCATCAGCGGCCTGAAGCCGGGCACCGAAGTCGTGGTGCTGGATGCCAGCAAGGACGGGCTGCAGCAGATATCCGACTACCTCAAGGGCCGTGAAGGCCTGGATGCCATTCACATTCTCAGCCATGGCAAGGTCGGCCAGGTGCAGCTGGGTAGCGATTGGCTCGACAGTGCGGACCTGGCCAGCCGCAGCGAGCTGTTGAATGCCATCGGTCAATCGATGGCCAGCGATGGCGACATCCTGCTCTACGGCTGCCAGGTGGGCGCCAATGGAGAAGGGCGGGCATTCATCGATGGTCTGGCTGCGGCCACCGGCGCCGATGTCGCCGCGTCCAGCGACCTGACCGGGGCAGCTTCAATGGGCGGCGATTGGGTACTGGAGGTCAACCAGGGCGCGATCGAATCCAGGGTCGTCGATGGTGTGGCGTCCTATTCCGGGCTGCTGGTGGCAGCAGACGAAAACTACGACGACGACCCCAATCAGACCTTCGGAACCAGTGTCTTCACCCTGGATGGCGTGAAATACACCATCACTGGTATCGGAGGGGCCAACTACGGCAGCCTGGTGAGCAACAGATCTGTCTTCTCCCCCTTGGGGAACGACGGCTCGGATTACTTCCTGCTCTTGGACTCGAACGGGCTGTTCGGCGTCACCAGCATCAAGGTCGAGATGGCCGATGGCAGTATGTTCCGCCTCAATGGGCTGAGCTTCGACGGTATCGCCGATACGAACATACTCATCACCCCCAATGGGGGCTCTGCGCTCAGCTATCTCAGCGACAACGTCTTCATTACCCGCGAGAACATCAACACGTCGGGCAACACCGATTTCCAGAACATTTCAAGCTTCACTATAAGCGGCGGCAATATTGGCATTGCCCTGGATGACCTCAATTTCGAGGCGCCACAGGTAATTCCCACCTTGACCTCGGCGATAGTAGCCGACACCAATCTCAAGGCTGGCGAGACGTCCCTGGTGACCTTCACGTTCAACACTGCCGTGAGCGGTTTCACCACCGCTGACCTCACGGTCAATAACGGTGTTATCACCGGCCTCAGTTCGAGTAACGGCGGCCTCACCTGGACCGGTACGCTGACGCCCGACGCCGACGTCACTGACACAAGCAACCTGATCACAGTGAACCTGGCAGGAGTTGCTTCGGTCAGTACCGGTACTGCGGGTTCGGGTACGGCCAGTTCGAACAATTACGTCATCGACACCCATCTCCCGACGGTTACCTCGGTCTCGTCATCGACATCCAATGGCACCTACGCGCCGGGCGCTGTCATCTCCATCACCGTGACCTTCGACGAAGCGGTCACGGTGACCGGTGTTCCCCAGCTCACCCTGGAAACGGGCTCCACCGACCGGGCGGTCAGTTACGCCAGCGGCTCAGGTACCAACACCCTGACCTTCAACTACACGGTGCAGGCCGGCGACACCAGTGCCGACCTCGATTACGTCAGCACCGGTGCCCTCTCGCTCAACGGTGGCACCATCCGCGATGCCGCCACCAACAACGCCACCCTGACTCTGGCGTCACCTGGCGCCGCCGGTTCGTTGGGGGCCAACAAGGCCATCGTCATCAATTCGGCACCTACCCTCAGCAACCTCAACGGCGACAGCGTTGCCTGGGCGGGCGTAGGCAACAGTGCGGCTCTCGATTCCAGCGGCAATGCCTCGATCAGCGATACGGAGTTTGGTGCGCTCAACGGTGGCAACGGCAACTGGGCGGGCGCGAGCCTAACGGTGCAGCGCTCGGGCACAGCCGTTCCTGCAGATACCTTTGGCTTCAACACCGCCGCGGCGCTGTTCACCGTCAGCGGCAATGCCCTGCAGTTCGGTGGCCAGACCTTCGCCACTTTCACCAACTCGGGCGGCGTGCTGACCATTACCTTCACAAGCTCCGGCACCGCGGCCACCACGGCACTGGTCAACAACGTCGCGCAGCGCATTACCTACCGCAGCGATACGCCGGCTGGTGACGCGACCGTGCGCTTCACCCTGAGCGACGGCACCTCCAGCGCCACGGCTGATACCACGGTCACCAGTGACACCATCTATGTCACCAACACCACCGATACCGCTACCGTCAACGTCAGCGACGGTGTGAGCTTCAGCGAGGCCGTGGCCATTGCCGCCGCCGATGCCACTGGCAGCCAGACGCTGGTCCTCACCAATGCCTTCGCTACCACCGTGGGCCTGGCCGGGAGTCTCTCCATCAACGAGAGCCTGACCCTCGACGCCAGCGCGGCATCGGGCCTGCAGGTCAACGGCGGCGTGACCATCACCCTGGGTGGCGGCACCACACTGACGTTCAACAACAGCACCGGC
Organism: Comamonas sp. C24C; assembly: GCF_053345995.1. NCBI lineage: Bacteria > Pseudomonadati > Pseudomonadota > Betaproteobacteria > Burkholderiales > Comamonadaceae > Comamonas > Comamonas sp. C24C. The sequence continues at coordinate 209,087 of NZ_JBKFBC010000002.1, forward strand.
TTTGCCACCATCGCCGCCACGCTTGGCGGCAGCGGCTCGCTGGAAAAGACGGGCGCTGGCACGCTTGTCCTGTCCAGTGTCAGCAACGAAGCCAACATGTCCGGCGGCATCACGGTCAGCGGCGGTACCTTGCAGGTGCAGAGCGACGATCATCTGTCCTCCGGCACCCTGACATTGAATGGCGGCGCCCTGACCAACAACGCCGCCGCGTTTACCATCGATAACGCCATCGTGCTGGGTGCCAGTGGCGGTACCTTCAATATCGGCGGTGGTAGTGGCGCTACGCAGGTCAGCCTGAGCGGCATCGTCTCCGGTAGCGGCACGCTGATCAAGAACGGCCAGGCCATCCTGGAACTGAGCGGCAACAACACCTATACCGGCGCCACCAATGTCATGGCGGGTACGGTGATCGCCAGCCACGCCAACGCGTTGGGGACCACAGCCGGCGCCACCACCGTGAGCAGCGGCGCCACTGTGCGTCTCGCCGGTTCGCTTACCTTTGCCGAGTCCTTCAGCATTGCAGGTACTGGCAAAGCTGTGTCCGCTGTCAACTACGGCGCACTCCACCAGATCAGCGGCAGCAGCACAGTGAGCGGTACAGTCACACTGACCAGCAATGCCGACATCAGCGCCGCCAGCGGTTCGACGCTGACGATCAGCGGCGCACTGTCCGGTGGCGCCTCCACGCTGAACAAAACCGACGCCGGTACTGTGATCCTGTCCAACAGCGGCAATGAGACCGGCCTCACCGGCGGCACGACCATTGCGGCCGGCACCTTGTCGGTCGCCGCCGACGACAACCTGGCTTCTGGTACCGTCACTCTGAACGGCGGAACCTTGGCCGTCACCGGCGCCACGACCATCGATAACGCAATCGCCGTTGCTGCGGCATCGACCATCAGCAACAGCAGCAATGCCACCCTGAGCGGCGTCCTCAGCGGCAGCGGCACTCTGACCAAGTCAGGCGCCAGCACACTGACTCTGTCCGGCAGCAACACCCACAGCGGGGCCATCAATCTCACCGCCGGCGGCCTGACCCTGAGCGGTGGCTCGGCGATTGGCGACAACAGTGCAGTGACGCAATCGGCCGGCACCACGCTGACCCTCTCCAGCGCCGAGACCATCGGTTCGCTGGCTGGCACAGGCAGCGTGGTACTCAACGCCGGTCTGACGACTGGCGGCGACAACACCAGTACCACTTACGCCGGCGCTATCTCGGGCCTGTTCGGCCTTAACAAGGCTGGCAGTGGCACACTGACGCTGACTGGCAACAACAGCTACACCGGCGCCACCAACGTGTCGGCGGGCGGACTGACGCTCAACCGGGTCGGCGGCGCGCTGGCCGACAGTTCGGCGGTGACAGTGTCGTCCGGCGCGACGCTGACGATATCCGCTGATGAGACGATCGACACCCTGTTCGGCGCCGGCTCGGTGGCACTGGGCGCCCAGAATCTGACCGTCGGCGTCAATGGTTTGAGCAGTAATTTCTCCGGCACGATCACGGGCTCAGGCACCCTGACCCAGGACGGCACTGGCACCTTGACGCTGTCCGGTACCAATGGCGCCCAGAGCTGGGCGACGCGGGTATTCGACGGCACGCTGTCGATCAGCAGTGCCAGCAATATCGGAGCTGGCGCGGTGGAGCTGAATGGCGGCACGTTGTCGATCACCGACAACATCACCCTCGTCAACGCAATCACCCTGAATGGTGCTGGGGGCATCGTGTCCGTGGCTTCCGGCACGGCCGTCGGCCTGTCCGCGTCGATCGGCGGCACGGCTGGGCTGAGCAAAGCCGGCAACGGTGCGCTGACACTCTCGGGCAGCAACAACTACGCCGGCACCACCACCGTGTCCGTCGGCACCCTGTCCGTTACTGGCAGCACCGCCAGCGCCACCACTGTGGCCGCCGGGGGCACGCTGGCCGGGACCGGCATCCTGGGCGGCAATGTGACGGTGCAGAGCGGTGCCTTGCTCTCCCCGGGTAATGCCGGTGCGGGCAGTCTGACCATCAATGGCGACCTGCAGATGAACGCGGGCAGCGTCCTGGCCGTCGAGATCAATGGCACCACGGCCGGAACCCAGTACGACCGGGTTGTGGTCAACGGCACCGTGGACATTTCCGGCGCGATCCTGTCCGCCACCCATGGCTACACGCCCGGCCTCAGCGACGTCTACAACATCATTTCCAACAATCTCGCCGATGCCGTCACAGGCACATTCAGCGGCCTCGCAGAAGGCGGCACCCTGACCGCCGGCGGCAATAGTATCCAGCTGACCGCCAATTACGCCGCAGGCGACGGCAACGACTTCACCCTCACTGCGCCGACCAACAGCACGCCGCTGGTTACCAACCTCGACGGCGACAGTACCCCCTACACCGCCGGCAGCACGATAGTGCTGGACGCAGGTGGCAATGCCATTGTCAGCGATGCCGAGGACAACCTGGCCAACTGGAATGGCGGCAGCCTGATCATTCAGCGATATACCAACGGAGCAGCCGATCCGAGCGCCAACGACCTGTTCGGTTTCGACCAGAACACCGCCAACTTCACCGTCAGCGGCACCCAGTTCAGCGGTGACCTGCAGTTCGGCGGTCTCACCTTCGCCACCTACAGCTACACGGGCGGTGTGCTGACCATCACCTTCACCGGCAGCAGCCTTCCGGCGTCCACCGCGCTGGTGCAGGACGTGGTGCGCAACATCAGCTACCGCAATGACACGCCCTACGGCGACGCGCACATCCACCTCTCGCTCACCGACAGCATGGGCGGCACAGTCAACAGCGACGTCACGCTCACCTGCAACACCATCTACGTCGACCAGAGCAACGACGACGCCGGCGGCGACGCGGCGGACGGCTTCAGCCTGCGTGAAGCGTTGGCTCGCGGTGCGGCCCAGGGCGGCGCGGACACGATTCGAGTGGTACTGGCTGATAACAGCACCATCACCCTCGGCAGCGGCGTCACCGGTGGCGCCGGCGACACACTCGATCTGGATGGCGCCAATGGCCTTACCGTCGGCGGCAGCACCATTACCCTGGGTGGTGGTTTCACCATCAGCAACGGTTTTACCGACACCGCCACGATCGCCAGCACGCTGGCCGGCAGCGGCTCACTGACCAAGACAGGCGCCGGCACGCTGACGTTGGCCAGCACCGGCAACGAAGCCGGCTTCTCGGGGGCTATCGCCATTGATGGCGGCACCCTGGCGGTCGGCACCGACGATGCGCTCGGTAGCGGCGCGCTGCAGTTCAACGGCGGCACCTTCGATGTCACCACTGGCGGTGTCACGGTCGACAACAACATGGTCTTCGGTGCCGGTGGTGGCTCGCTCCACGCCGACGTCGACTGGACCGCCTCGGGTGTGTTCTCCGGCGGCGGCACGCTGAGCAAGACCGGCATCTTCGGCACCCTGGCGCTGAGCGGTACCAGCCAGCACACGGGCACTACAGTTCTCGGTGAGGGCATCCTGGCCGTCGGCAGCGACAGCAACCTCGGCAGCGGTCTGGTGAGCGTCTATGGCGGCACCTTCTCGGTGACCAGCAACGGCCAGACCATCGACAACGCGTTCGATATCACCAGCCGTTCCGGCTCCATCGAACTAGGCTTCGGCATCACGGCGACCCTGTCGGGCCAGATCACCGGCACCGGTGACTTCTTCAAGGGCGGCTCCGGCACCCTCCATCTGACCCATACCGACAACAGCCTCAGCAACTGGACCTTCGGCCAGATCAACGGCACGACGGTACTCACCTCGGCCAACCAAATCGGCGGCGGTATCCTCAAGCTCGCCGGCGGTACGCTGGCGGTCAATACCGTCGGCACCTTCAACCTCGACCGCACGACCCAGGTGCTCAGTACGGTCACCCTCGACGCCACCGGCAGCAACACAGGCACGGTGATCAGCCTCGGCGGCCCGATGAGCGGCAGCGGCGCGCTCAGCCTCAACGCCGGCGACAGCCAGATCTACCTGAGCAACGCCAGCAGCCTGACCGGCAACCTCACCCTGTCTTCAAGTGGCGGCATCGGCCTGGTGGCCGCGATCGGCAGCAGCACCCTGGGCAGCGGCACGATCAACCTCACCACCGGTTCCACCTTCGGTATTGCCGGCAGCAGCCGCACCTTTACCAACAGCATCGTGCTGTTGGGTGATGCCACGATTCGCACCGGATCACCGGCCACCGGCGCCGACGCCATCACTTTCACCGGGACCATCAGCGAGAGCGGTGGTGCGCGCAGCCTGACAGTGAATGCCTATACGGTCGGCGGCAACCATACCGACGTGGTGCTGGCTGGCAATAACACCTACACCGGCTCCACTGTGCTGAATAACGGCACTCTGAAGGTGACCAGCGACGCCAACCTGGGCAGCGGCGACATCGTCCTCAATGGCGGCACGCTGGCCATCGGCGGCGCTACCACCATCGACAACGATGTGAGCGTGACAGGCGGGGGGACCATCGAGACCAACGCGGCCACCACCCTGTCCGGAGTGGTTTCCGGCGGCGGCACGCTGACCAAGAGCGGCAACGAGACTCTGACGCTGACCGGTGCCGAGACTCACACCGGTGCCACTACCGTCTCCGCCGGCACCCTGGTGGTCAATGGCAGCACGGCCAGCGCCACCAGCGTGGCCAACGGCGCCACCCTGGCTGGTACCGGTACCCTGGGCGCAGTGACGGTGCAGAGCGGCGGTACGCTTGCACCGGGCGGTAACGCGGCGGGCATCCTCACCATCAATGGCCCCCTTTCCATGGCCGCCGGGAGCACACTGGCGCTGCAGATCAATGGCCTGACTGCGGGCTCCAGCTACGACCAGGTCGTGGTGAACGGTACGGTGGACGTGAGCGCCGCCAACCTGGCCGTCACCCACGGCTACGCGGCGGCGGAAGGCGATGCCTACACCATCATCAGCAATGACCTCGCCGACGGCGTGACTGGCACCTTCAGCGGTCTTGCCGAGGGCGGCATCCTGGCCGCCACTGGCAACGGCGCCGCGCTGACCAGCAGCTACATCGGCGGCACCGGCAACGACGTCACTCTCACGGCACCCATCTTCCCGCGGGTGACCGGTGTGACCTCCAGCAACGGCAACGGCCAGTACGGCATCGGCGATGTCATCAGCATCGCGGTGACCTTCGACACCAATGTCAACGTGACCGGTACCCCCCAGCTGCTGCTGGAGACCGGTGCCACCGACCGGACCCTCAACTACGTTTCCGGTTCGGGCAGCAATACCCTGACCTTCAGCTACACGGTGCAGGCGGGTGACGTTGCGGCCGATCTCGACTATGCCGCCACCACGGCGCTGACCCTCAACGGCGGCACTATCAAGGGCGCTGCCAGCCAGGATGCCATCCTCACCTTGGCCGCCCCCGGCGCCGCCGGTTCCCTGGGGGCCAACAAGGCCCTGGTGGTCGATGGCGTGCGGCCGTCCGCCAGCATCTCGCTCAGTGACAGCAGCCTGACGGCGGGTGAGACCGCCACGGTGACCATCACCTTCAGCGAGGCGGTGACCGATTTCAGCCTGGCGGACCTGACGGCCCGCAACGGTACCCTGAGCAACTTGAGCACCAGCGACAACATCAACTGGACCGCGACCCTGACGCCGGACGCCGGCAATACCAGCAACGGAAACTATGTCTCTCTGGACAACAGCCTCTACACAGATGCCTCGGGCAACACCGGCGCCGGCGTGGCCCTGTCCAGCCTCTACGCCGTCGATACCCAACGGCCGACCGCAACGATCGTGGTCAGCAACAACTCGTTGAATATCGGTGGCAGCAGCTTGGTAACCATCACCTTCAGCGAGGCGGTGACCAATTTCGGCTTGGCCGACATGTGGGCGACCAACGGCACCCTGAGCAACTTGAGCACCAGCGACAACATCACCTGGACCGCGACCCTGACCCCGACCAATGGCGTCACCCACAGCGGCGATGTCGTCACCCTGAGCAACTTTGGGGTCAACGACCTAGTGGGCAACGCCGGCACCGGCACCACCAACTCCAACACCTACTCGGTCGACACCCAGCGGCCGACCGCGACCATCGTGTTCGCCAACCCGAACATGGGCATCGGCCAGATGTCGCTGGTGACCATCACCTTCAGCGAAGCGGTGAGCGACTTTACCAATGATGACCTGACGGTGAGCAACGGTACCCTGAGCGCGGTGAGCAGCAGCGACGGCGGCGTCACCTGGACCGCCACTTTCACCCCGACGGCGGGCATCAACAGCGCCAGCAACCACGTCATTCTCGACAACACGGGTGTGCTCGACGGGGCGGGCAACGCCGGTAGCGGCACCACCACGTCCAACAACTATGGCATCGATGGCGTGCGACCCACCGCCATCGTGGCCATCGACAAGAACTCGCTGACCATCGGCCAGACCGCGCAGGTGACCATCACCTTCAGCGAAGCGGTGACCAACTTCTCCAACAGCGACCTGACGGTGTCGGGCGGCAGCCTGAGCACTGTGAGCAGCAGCGACGGCGGCGTCACCTGGACCGCGACCTTCACACCGACCGGCAACATCACCAACGTCAGCAACGTCATCGCCCTGGACAACACCGGCTATACCGACACGGCCGGCAACGCCGGGACCGGCACCAGCGTGTCGCACAACTACGCGATCGACACCCAGCGCCCGACCGCCACCATCGTCATGTCGGACCCAAACCTGAGCGCCGGCGAGACCTCGCAGGTGACCATCACCTTCAGCGAGGCGGTGACCGGTTTCACCTTGGGCGACTTGAACGCCGGCAACGGTACCTTGAGCAACCTGAGCAGCAGCGACGGCGTCACCTGGACCGGGACCTTCACCCCGAATGCCAACACCAACAGCGGTACCAACGTCATCACCCTGGCAAATACCGGGGTCTTCGACATCGCCGGCAACAGTGGCGCCGGTACCACCGGTTCGGTGAACTACACCATCGATACCGTACGCCCCACCGCGACCATCGTGGTGGCCAATCCGGCGCTGAAGATCGGCGACACCTCCCAGGTGACCATCACCTTCAGCCAGGCGGTGAGCGGTTTTACCAACGCCGACCTGACGGTGGTGGGGGGCACCCTGAGCGCGGTGAGCAGCGCCGACGGCGGTGTCACCTGGACCGCCACCTTCACCCCGGCCGGCAACATCAGCAACGCGGCCAACCTGATCACCCTGGACAACAGTGGTGTCAACGCGGCCTCGTCGGGCAACACCGGCACGGGTCTCACCACCTCCAACAACTATGTGATCGATACCCAGCGGCCGACCGCGACCATCGTGGTGGCCAAAGATCAACTGGGTATTGGCGGCAGTTCGCAGGTGACCATCATCTTCAGTGAGGCGGTGACGGGTTTCAGCCTGGCCGACCTGACGGCCGGCAACGGTACCCTGAGCAACCTGACCACCAGCGACAACATCACCTGGACTGCCACCCTGACGCCGGCGGTGGGCGTGAACGCGGGCAACAACCATGTCAGCCTGGATAACACCGGCGTGACAGACATTGCAGGTAACGCGGGTTCCGGCACCACCGACTCGAATGCCTATGCAGTGGACAGCATCCGGCCTACAGCGACCATCGTGATGAGCGACCCGACGCTGTCGGCTGGCGAGAGCACCACCGTGACCATCACTTTCAGTGAGGCGGTGACCGGTCTCGACAACAACGATCTGAGCATGCCCAACGGCACGCTCGGCACGCTCAGTTCCAGCGATGGCGGGATCACATGGACGGCGACCTACACCCCGAATCTCAACGTTCGCGACACCAGCAACGTGATCGCACTGCACAACCCCGGCTATACGGACCTGCTCGGCAACGCCGGTGTCGGTGTGACCATCTCGGCCAACTTCACCATCGACACGGTGCGCCCAACGGCGACAATCGTGGTGGCCAATCCGACGTTGAATGCCGGTTCCACCTCGCAGGTGACCATCACTTTCAGCGAGGCGGTCACTGGTTTCACCAATGCCGATCTGGTGGTGAGCAACGGTACCCTGAGCGCCGTAAGCAGTAGCGACGGTGGCGTCACTTGGACCGCGACCTTCACACCGTCGGTGAACATCGCCGACACCACCAACGTCATCACCCTGGACAACAGCGGCGTGCAGAACGCGTCAGGCAACGCCGGCAGCGGCGCCACCACGTCCAACAACTACTCGATCGATACCCTGCGCCCGACTGCGACCATTACCGTGGCCAATCCCAATCTGGGCGTCGGCCAGGCCACGATGGTGACCATCGCCTTCAGTGAGGTGGTAAGCGGTTTCAGCCTAGCTGACCTCAGCGTCGCCAACGGGGTGCTGTCCAATCTGGCAAGCAGTGACGGCGGTAAGACCTGGACCGCGACCCTGACGCCCACTGCGGCGATTACCGATCCGACCAACCTGATCGTATTCGATACCGCGCTGGTTTCCGACATTGCGGGCAATGCCGGGGTCGGTATCGCGATTTCCAACAACTACGCCGTCGACACCCTGCGACCGACGGCCACCATCGTCGTTGCGGATGCGGCGCTGCAAGCCGGAGAGACCACCACGGTCACTATCACCTTCAGTGAAGCGGTGGACGGGTTTGACAACAGCGATCTGAGCGTCAGCGGCGGCACCTTGAGTGCTGTTAGCAGCAGCGACGGCGGTATCACCTGGACGGCGACCTTCACGCCCACGGCCAACCTGGAGAGCACGGTCAACCGGATCACGCTGAGCAACGCTGGAGTGACAGACAAGGCGGGCAATGCGGGAGTGGGCACCACCGACTCGAACAACTACGCCGTCGACACCCTGCGACCGACGGCCACCATCGTCGTAGCGGATGCAGCACTGCAAGCGGGAGAGAGCACCCTGGTCACTATCACCTTCAGCGAAGCGGTGACGGGGCTGGATGTTGGTGACTTCACAGTTGCCAATGGCAGTCTGAGTAATCTGATGTCCAGCGACGGCGGCTTGACCTGGATGGCGACGCTGACGCCGACTGCCGGCATCACCGACGCCACGAATGTGATCGGCCTGAACAACGCCAGCTACACCGATCTGGCGGGTAACACGGGAAGCGGCACAACCGACTCGAACAACTTTGCCATCGACACCCTGCGACCGACGGCCACCATCGTCGTAGCGGACGCAGCGCTGGCGGTCGGTGAAACCTCGCTGGTCACCATCACCTTCAGCGAAGCAGTGAACGACTTCACCAATGCCGACCTGAGCGTCAGCGGCGGCACCTTGAGCACGGTCACGAGCAGCGATGGCGGCGTCACCTGGATTGCGACCTTCACACCCGCGGCCAACCTGGAGAGCACGGTCAACCGGATCACACTGAACAACACCGGTGTGATAGACAAGGCGGGTAATGCGGGAGTGGGGACCAGCGACTCGAACAACTACGCCATCGACACCCTGCGACCGACGGCCACCATCGTCGTAGCGGACGCGGCACTGCAAGCCGGAGAGAGCACCCTGGTCACCATCACCTTCAGCGAAGCGGTGAACGGCTTCACCAATGCCGACCTGACGGTGGCCAACGGCACGCTGAGCAACGTCAGCAGCAGCGACGGTGGTATCACCTGGACGGCGACGTTCACGCCGACCAGCAACATCACTGACGCCAGCAACCTGATCACCCTGGACAATACCGAGGTAACTGACGCTGCCGGCAATGCTGGCAGCGGCATCGCCGATTCGAACAACTATGCCATCGACACCCAGCGCCCGACAGCCAACATTGTGGTGAACGACGCGGCGCTGGCGGTGGGCGAGAGTTCCACGGTCATCATTACCTTCAGCGAAGCGGTGACGGGGCTGGATATTGGTGACTTCACTGTGGCGAACGGCAGTCTGAGCAACCTCAGCAGCAGCGACGGCGTCACCTGGACGGCGACCCTGACGCCGACAGCCAGCATCACCGATGCCAGCAATGTGATCACGCTGAACAGCACCGGCTATATGGATGCGGCAGGCAACAGCGGCATCGGCACCGCAATATCCAACTCTTATGCCATCGATACCCTTGATCCGGTTGCGCCAGAAATTACTCTGGATCAAGCCACGCTGGTGAATGGGCGGCAAGTCTCGCCAACGGGCTTGGTCTTCATTTCTGGTCTGGAAACGGGAGGAAGCTGGCAGTACTCCTTGGACAATGGCGTTTCCTGGCTTGAAGGCCGCGGGAACTCCCTCCAGCTACCTGGTCTCGGGGCATTCAGCCTCTGGGTTCAGCAAAGGGACGTGGCGGGCAATGCATCTTCGGTAACTTCACTCAGCGGCGTTGTTGAACCGCTGGTACCTCCTGCCGTGCATGCTCCATTTGCCTTTGCTGTGAGTAATTCCTCTGATGGACTTGGTCTCGCTCCATTTCAACCTTCCGAGGTACCAGAACCGAATGCAGATTTTCTGCATCCTGCGTCGATGATGCTCGGCTCCGTATCTCGAGACACAGGGATGCCTCGTCAAGATAGCTGGTCTGAATATGGCCTTCCGCAGTCAATTGCGGGCGTCAATGACTGGATGTGGGCGTTGCTTTTCGCACCGGCAGAACCCAATCGTTCTGGATTTGATCCGGCACCTGAGCAGTTCTCGGTCACGACTGGGGCCAGCATTCTGGATCTGAAGCCCGTTCTCCTGACGTCGGAGAGCCCGTGGGATATCGAGTCGCTCCAGTTCAGCTTCTCCGGTAAGCAGGCGCTTCCCGGATGGGTACGCTTGGACCGTCATAGCGGTCAGCTAAGCATCAACGCACCCAAGGATCTCAGCACAACGCTTGTCCTGCAGATCAAGGTCAGCGATGGAAAAGGCCACGAGTCGGTTCGGACTGTCAAAGTGGTCATCGGCGAGGCAAGGGCCACGTCCAGCGCACCCGCAGGGAGGGCTGGGCTGAGTGAGAAGATGGCAAATGCAGCGAATCAGCAGGTGGGGAAAAGGATGTCCATGTATGTCCATGGCTAAAGGATTGATGGGTGCTGCCCATGAGGCGGTTGTGCGATGAATGCAGCCGTTTCTCCTCAGAACGCAAACCCGGCAATGCTGCTGCTCGAGCTTGGGCATCGAGCCAGGGCCGCGCGCAGCAGCGCCGAACTGCGTTTTTTGCTGGTCAACGACAGCCGTTTGCTCGTGCCTTACCGTCAAGCATGTTTGTGGCTGGATAAGGATGGTGTGACGGCGCTGTCCGGCGTGGTCGAGACCGACAGGAACACTCCTTATGCGCAGTGGCTGCACGGGGTTGGCCAGTTTCTCCAGACGCAGCCATCCGTTCAGGTTCGGCGCATTGAGCCGGCTCAGCTTCCTCCCGAGCTGGCCAGTTCCTGGAGCGAGTGGCTGGGCGCTTATGCGATATGGGTGCCTCTTGTGCAGGATGCCCAGACACCTGTTTGTTGCGGCGGGCTGTTGCTTTCAGGGGCGCAGCCTATTGAAGAGCAGCGTTTTCCGCTGCTCGTCGAATGGTGTCATATCTGGTTCCATGCCTACTCTGCATTGCAGGCAGGCCAATCCAGGTTCTGGCGAAAGCCTGCGGTATCAATAGCTGTAGCCAGGAGCTGGTGGCAGAGAAAGCCTGTCTGGATCATTGGCGGGCTTATTGCGATTGGTGCTGTCCCTGTGCATATGAGCGTTCTTGCTCCGGGTGAACTGGTAGCAGCCCAGCCTGTGGTGTTGAGGGCACCTTTGGATGGCGTCATCGATCAGATTCATGTCCAGCCCAACCAAGTGGTCCGTAAAGGTGAACGCCTGTTTGGACTGGATGAGGCGCAGATCGGCAGCCGATTGGAAGTTGCCCAGCAAGCTTTGCTGACCGCTGAAGCCGAATACCGGCAATCCGCCCAGCTGGCCTTGGGCGATGCGCGTTCCAAGGCGCAGCTGGCCGTGCTCGTCGGGCGTATAGGCGAGAAGCGCGCCGAGGTGCAATATCTGAGCGATCAGCGTGAGCGCAGCCGGGTGCTGGCGCCTGAAGATGGCATGGTCCTGTTTGATTCCCCCACGGAATGGCTCGGCAAGCCTGTTCAGACGGGCGAGCGCGTGATGCGCATTGCCCGGCCTGATGAGGTGGAAATCGAGGCCTGGATCCCCATCGGGGATGCCATTCCATTGGAGCAGGGTTCTACGGTGAAGCTGTATCTGGCTGCCAATCCCATGGCCGGCCTGGAGGGCAAGCTCCGGTACATGGCATACGACGCCAGTGCCAGACCGGATGGTAGCTATGCCTACCGGGTGCGAGCCACCATGCCGCCCAATAGGGAGGAGGCCCGTATTGGCCTCAAAGGTACCGCCAAACTGCAAGGCGATTGGGTGCCCCTGGTCTATTGGGTTTTGCGCAAGCCCTGGGCTGTCCTGCGGCAGTTCCTTGCCTGGTAAGTCGGCATGAGTACCGCATGGTCTGCATTGCGTGAAGAGCTGGATTTGCTTGCCGGTCCTGTGCTGCCCGATGGCCAGCCCAGCTGGACCCTGCATGATCCCGTGCGTAATCTGTTTTTCCAGCTGGACTGGGCCAGCTTTGAGGTGTTCAAGCGCTGGCATTTTGGGGCCGCTGAAGCGATTGTGCAGGATGTGAATGCTCAAACGACATTGACGCTGCATCAGGAGGACGTGAACGCGCTTTTCCAGTTTGCGCAGCGCAATGATCTACTGGAGCCACTTCCCAATAGTGCGGGCACGCTGGCCGAGCGTTGGCAGTCCAGGCGTTCAAGCTGGATGCAATGGCTTTTGCATAACTACCTCTTCTTTCGGGTCCCTCTGATCAAGCCCGATCGCTGGCTGACACGATGGGCGCCGCGGCTGGACTTTCTTTTCAGCCGAGCTTTCGGCTGGGTTACCTTGCTGGCTCTGTGCGCTGGACTTTGGGGCGTTTCCCGCGCGTGGGGTGTGTTTACTGCGACCTTGGTTGATTCGCTGACCTGGCAAGGCCTGGCAGCCTATGGCTTGACTTTGGGGTTCGTCAAGGTATTGCATGAACTGGGGCACGGCTTGACTGCCAAGCGATTCGGATGCCGTGTTCCCACCATGGGCGTCGCCTTTCTGGTGCTATGGCCGGTGGCATACACAGATACCAATGAGGTCTGGAAGTTGACACGGCGTGACCAGCGCCTCAAGGTGGCGGGCGCCGGAATTGCAACGGAGCTGATCATTGCCGCATGGGCCTTGCTGGCCTGGGTCTGGTTGCCGGAGGGGGCACCCAAATCCATGGCCTTCTTGCTGGCCACCACGACATGGGTCAGCACCCTGGCCATCAATGCAAGCCCATTCATGCGCTTTGATGGGTATTTTCTGCTGTCCGATTTTCTGCAAATGCCCAATTTGCACTCACGTGCCTTTGCCCTGGCACGCTGGGATATGAGGGAGAGATTATTCAAGCTCGGAGAACCTCCGCCAGAGTTTTTCTCCAATGCCAAACGCCGTGGGCTGATTCTGTTTGCCTGGGCTACCTGGATTTATCGGCTGGTTCTTTTCTTGGGTATTGCGGCCTTGGTCTATCACTTCTTCATCAAGGCGTTGGGTATTTTGCTGTTTCTGGTGGAAATCGTGTGGTTCATTGCCAAGCCTGTGTGGTCAGAGATTTCAGCGTGGTCTTCACGCTGGCCTCAAATCGTGCGTAGTCGAAGAGCTCGTTGGAGCGCTGTCGGTGCCTGTGTCCTTGTTGCGCTGTGCTGGCTTCCGATGCCTGCCCCGATTCGCACGGAGGGCATGTTGCAATCCAGTGATATTTGGCCTTTGCATGCGCTTGACGCATCGCAGCTGCAACAGCAAATACTTGGCAACGCAGATACGGTTGCGCTGGATGCGCCTGTCTTTGTGCTGGACTCCCCGGCGCTCAAGGCTGCTCAGGCTCAGAACGATGCCCAGAGAATCCAGTATTCACAGCAAATAGCTGCGGCAGGTTTCGACTCGGAGCTGCGCCGAGATTGGCAGGTTCTGCAGGAGCGCCAGCTGCAGGCGGCCACCCAACAGCAGGCGGTGGAAACCGAAGCCAGCCGATACCGGCTGAATGCCTCGGGCGCCGGAGTGCTGCGAGATGTGGATCCTGATCTGCGGCCGGGAGACTGGCTCGCCCGCAACGAACTGCTGGGCAGAGTCGTGGGCCGTGATCGCTTGGAGGTTCTTGCCTATGTGCAGGAAGAAGATGTCCAGCGCATCAGCACCGGCGACAGCGCAATTTTCATCGCTGACGCTGGTGTGGGGCCGGTGCTGGATCTGAGGGTGCGCAGCGTCGATCAGGACGCGAGTCGTACTCTCTCGGAGGCTGCGCTGTCTTCGGCGGCTGGAGGCATGATTCAGGTCCGAAGCATGCAATCCACCCTTTACCCGGAGCGCCCGGTCTACAGAGTGGTGCTGGATGTGGAGACACCGCTGGAGGCAGACACCGATTTTCAACACCGCTGGCGTGGCAAAGTCGCCATTCGCGGTCGTTGGGAAGCCGCTGCAGCGCAGTTTGTGAAAACTGCGACAAGTGTCTTCTGGAGAGAGGCCGGGTTTTAGCTCCGATAGGCCGTGTCCTGTTCGCCAGAGCAACCCGGACCGCTTCTGGTTGCTCATTTCAGGGCTGAATGACAGCGATGAACCTTGCCGGACCACTGAAGCATCAGCTGTGGTCATCGGTTTCCTGCCCTGGAGCACGGCCGAAGTACGGGGGCATTGGCGATGCACTGCCTTGCACAGGATGCGGCCATGCAGCGGGTGGGCCTGCCCGGCGGCACGACAAGCTCAAGCCGTTCATCGCGGTGAGGACATCGCGCGTGAGGTGACACGTGCCCGGCATAGCAGCGCCTCCTGCGCCGGCATTCTGGTGTTGGCAATGGCTGGCCGAGCTGCGGCAACGGATACTGGAAGCCGGTGGCTTGGACCCGATACCCCGCTCAGATGCTTATGACGGCTGCTATTTATGCATCCAGTCGGACAGCTCGTCAGCGTGCTCCTGCTCCTGTTCAAGGATCTGCTCAATCAGACGGCGGGTGGTGTGGTCTTTATCCCCGATCAGGGCAATCATCTGTGTGTAGGCCTCGATCGCCACCCGTTCGGCAACGAGGTTGGCCCGAATCATGGAATGCAGGTCCAGCTGTTCATCGTAGTCAGCGTGACTGCGGTCAACAAGCGTGGCCGGATTGAAGTCAGGCTCACCACCCAGTTGGACAATGCGCGCTGCTATTCGATCGGCATGGGATTGCTCCTCGTTGGCATGCACGAGAAATTCACCGGCGATGGCTGGCGAGGACAGGCCGGTAGCCGTGAAGTGGTGGCGTTTGTATCGCAGAATGCAGACAAGCTCGGTGGCCAGGGAATCATTCAGCAGCTGGATGATGTCCTCGCGCCAGGGGCTTTTTTCTTCAACGACGGCTCCGTCATCCAGGCTGCGCTTGGCTCTTTCCAGTGCTTGGGTATCGATCTTCAGTGGCGCTTGAGCGTTTTTCCTTTGTGCAGTTTGGGACATACGTGGGTCTCTGAGTTATGGGGTTGAACACAAGGCTGGCAGCTCCTGCGGGAGTCAGGCCAGCCGCGTATGTCCAAACTTAGATGGCATCGCCATGCATGTCTGTGAGACAACTTCGCATAAGCCTGCGCTGACGCGCAGTCCGATTTTTGAAGTCGCTCCTTGTCAGGTCAGGCCTGGGAGCCTCGTGCATTCCTGGCTGCAGCGGGTTCTGGGCCCTGAACCGATGAGCGCCTGTGGATGGCCGGCGTAGGCTCAGACCCACCCTCATTTTTAGGTATGCCTGACGCCGTGCCAGGCACACGGGTTCTAGAGTCAAAGCTCGCCCTGCACAACAGAGGCGCACGCTCAGGCAGTGCCGCCGTTGGGCGGGTTAACGATCCATTGCGTATGTCTAAAGGCATCGTGATAACAACCTGAAAAGGAAAGTGTCATGAAGTTCAACCCTAAGCTGGCCATCGTTTACGCCGCAACCGCTTTAACCACATCAGCTTTCGCTTTGACTCCCGCGGAACACACAGCAGAGAAGCAACGTATCAGCGCGGAATACAAGGCCGCCAAAGAGCAATGCAAAACACTGAAGGGCAATGCCAAGGACGTCTGCGAAGAGCAGGCGAAAGGCGCTGAGAAGGTGTCGTCAGCGGAGCTGAAATACAAAGCCGAGCCCAACGAAAAAAACCAGTATGCGGTCGCCAGAGCGAAGGCTGATGCCGATTACGGAGTGGCCAAGGAAAAGTGCGATGACTTCTCTGGCAATTCGAAAGATGTGTGTCAAAAGGATGCAAAGGCCGCGCATGTAAAGGCACTGGAGTCCGCGAAAGTCTCCGAAGTTCGAAATGATCCGGCTGCAAAGCCTGGTGATATTGCCAACGTAAGAAAGGACGCCAGCGAGAGAACCAGGGAAGCGGATTACAAGGCCGCTAAAGAGCGCTGTGATCCGTTGTCCGGCGATGTCAAAGATGCCTGTATAGCGGATGCCAAGAGGCGTTTCGGTCAATAGGCTCGGCAGGTCTGAAGACGTAAAGGCGGAGTTTCATGCTCCGCCTTTTTTCATGCGTGCCTCAGATCTGCATGGATATCGATAGATCCGGATATGTGCCTGAGGAACTGTTCTTTGGCTCATGCCGCCGCCATCTGAATGAGGAATGTCTGGCGATCAACATGATGGAGATCGATCTGGGAGGCACTGAAGAACAGCATTTGAGAAACACGAATACTCAAGACTGGAGCTGTGTGAATCTTGTTACTTTGGGTAAAACCGTTTAGAGGTAGGGATGACTTCGCGTAAGTTGAAGGATCATTCTTACAAACGGGAGGAACATGCCAATTCCAGGAACACCTGCGCCATTTGATTTAAAGCTGCATGACTGGCTGAGCAAGATTGAAGCGGCAAAGCCATGTCATTGTCAGCAGGACGCGCATGATCTGATCATTGGTTTGTGGGCGCAAACTCATCTTGAGGGTGGTGCTCCTGAAGTGCTCGTACAGGATTTGCTGAACAGAAAGCTCTGTATCGAAGATGGTTGGCAGGGTCTGGACTCCGATGTCGCGTTTACCGATATTGATGCGAATGTTTCGGTACGAGTCCATCTGCATATGGATGGAAGTGTCGTTATTCAATCGATTGAAGAAGATGCGCCCCAGATTCTGGGTGTGCTGCCAGCAGCGCCACAAGACCAGTTGGTGTCGGTAGGCGTTGGATGAACCCATAAAAATGCCCGCCGAAGCGGGCAAATTTCAGGGTCGTATCAAGCAGTCCTTCAGCGTTGACAGTCAATGCATTTGAATACTTGGCGATGGCTTTGTTTCCTCGCCTAGTTGCCGCTTATTGCATTTGCACTGCTGCTGATTGAAATTCGGACTCTTGATAGGTTGCCCCATCTGTAGCGGCCAGTAGAGGCTTCGATACTGCTTGTTTGCCAAAGGGTGGCAAACATCTTCAAGCTCACTGGTCGCGTTATCACGTCCTATTTTGCCTGTTGCTGCTTCTGCTGACCCTGCTGCTGCCCAGGCTGTTGCTGCTTTGGGGCTTGCTGCTGTTGCTGCTTTTTTTGCTGATCCGCCGCGTTTTGACCTTGTTGATTCACGTTGTTCTGCTGGTTGTTTTGCTGTTGCATAACTCTAGTCCTTCAGTTGAGGTGAACAACAAGCGGTTGCTTGCTGTGGTTCAAGCATGACGCGTCATAAAAAACCACTTTGTAGGAAGTCGGAGACCAAACCTGTCTTTTGTAACGATGATCGCCATCGACCAGGCTCTGCCATTTACTTGCTTCAGCAGCGACAGTAAGGTGGGATGAAGTCCAAGGAGAAAGGTCATGAAAATTCTGAAGGCGACCGGCCCCGATGCCCCTAATCTCCCCCCGCTTGAGGATCCGAATCGGCCCCCAGGTGTTGCTCCCTCCAAGCCCAAGCCGATTGATCCTCCCCAGGATGTTCCTCCAGTGCAGCTTCCGCCAGAACCTGCGCCCCAGCCCTGAGGAGGCCGCAGATGCCAAGAGGGGATAAGTCCAAATACACGGACAAGCAGAAGCGCCAGGCTGCACATATCGAAGAGAGCTATGAGGAGCGGGGAGTGAGCGAAAAAAGAGCCCAAGAGATCGCTTGGGCCACGGTGAACAAAGAGTCCGGGGGCGGGAAAAAGTCCGGCTCGGGCAGAGCCAAGCCCAAGCCCAAATCCAAGCCATAGCGACGTCGGCTCAGATCAGCGTCTGATCAGACAGAGTTGCAGAGATTGCTACAAAGGCTGCTGCACACTTTTTGCAGGCATCTGCACAGGCTGGACGTACGCGGGCGAGTGCTGTTTGCAATCATTGGCACATGTCTGTCCATCTCGCTGTTGCGAACCATGGAGAACGCAGCGAGACATCAGATTGCGGCACAGTCAGCATCCAGCATGAGGCAGCAGGTCATCTCTGCACATGGCTTTCCTCGAGGCAGGCATGCAAAGAATGAATCGCAAGCGGCGGCACAGCCGTTGCATTCATCAATGCAGGCCAGCTAGGGGTTGGTTGAAATCAAGGCAGGATCCTTTCAAAGCAGCGAAGAGAGAGGCTCAGTGAGCCTCGATGAAATCGATCAGCGCCCGATTGAACTCCTGGGCATGCGAGAGATTGCAGCCGTGCGGCCCGTTTTTGATGATATGGATTTGACTGCCTTTCACTGCATCGTGCGTTCTGGCTCCGCTGACCTCCAGAGGAACAATGCGGTCGCTGTCGCCATGAATGATGAGCGTAGGCACATCAATTTTCTGCAGATCGTCCCGAAAGTCGGTTCTAGAGAAGGCGCCGATGCAGGCATGGGTTGCTTTCGCTGAGGCAAATGCCGCAATCGTCTTGGCATACTCGCGCTGTGCCTCGCTGACCAGCAACCTGCCTTGCGCATTCGAGAAGAATTTCTGTGTGAATTCATCCAGAAAACTCAGGCGGTCCTGAAGAACGGCCTGCTCCTTCTTCGCAACGTCCGCTTCGGTGACCGCTCCTTGCGGGTTCGTCTCGCACTTGAGCAGGAACGGTGGAACAGCCGCAGCGAACACCGCACATCGGATAAAGGCTGTGCCATAGGTCCCGATGTAGCGAGCCACTTCGCCGCCGCCCATGGAGAAGCCCACCAGGCAGACCTTCTCCAGTTCAAGCTCCGTGATCAGCTCATTGAGGTCTCTGGCCAGCGAGTCGTAGTCGTAGCCACCCCAGGGTTGGGAAGAGGCGCCAAAGCCTCGCCGGTCATAGGCAATCACTCTGAATCCGGCGTCAACCAGATCGGCAACCTGAGGCTCCCAGGTGCGTCCGCTCAGAGGCCACCCATGAATGAGCACAACGGGAGGACCACTCCCAAAGTCTTGATAGTGCAGTTTTAGGGGCCTGGAACTGGATTGGGAAATATCAAGGTATGGCATCGGATCTCCTGTGTAGTGACGGTCATACAAGACGTGAGCCGGACTAGGTCGTTCTTCGGCTACCCAAGGGGCGTCCATCGCCGGCCCTGGCGTCTGTATCGACCAGACCTCTTTTGAGGTCGTTGTGGGCTTGCTCCATCTCCGGGTGAACGTTGCCGCCGGTTGCATGCAATGACTGATCCCGCTCGTGCGGCAGCTGGGACTCGTTGCCATGTGCCCCCGCGTCGCCCTTTTTCCTGAGATTCACTTTGGCTTCGTCAGGGCTTGCCACCGTCAAATGGTCTTTCGGTTTCATAAGCGCCTCCTTTCGAAATCTCAGTCTGGAGTAGTGACCAAGACTGCCGTGTAGTCCATACGACAAGACATGTTCGAACCTGTGAATGACGTGTCCAGATGCTATGGGCCGATTCACGGATTCAGGATCGAGAGGTTTGAGGTCGCTTGCCATGACAAACACCGCATACCCCGCACCGACCGGGCACGCGCGGGGCCGGCCTGTTCACGAGGAGGGTTTTGATCCTCAGTTTGAGTGATGAGGACGCCGTTGCCTCAGGTCACATTTCAAATGGCCAGGCCCGGGCTCGGCCTACAGCAGCTCCAAGCTTGTGTGCTTACTCTGAACCTCACATGTTCACGAAAGGAGCTCACATGAGATTTCGAAAAGCGAATACCGCTGACCTCACCAACGACCTGAGCCAGTTGCTGGATGACTTGAAAGAAGTCCTCGCGTCAAAGGGGCGCGATGCGGATCCGGCAGCGTCACTGCTGTTCAGCAAGGCAGCAACAACGCTGGAGAAAGTGAGAGCCGCCTCGTCCAATGCAGTTTGCGAATCCAAGGCCGCGGCGCAGGCTGCGGATGCTTATGTACACGACTCACCCTGGCGTGCAGTGGGCGGGGCATTGGCGGTTGGCGCACTGATTGGATTGGTGCTAAGCCGGCGTTAAGCAGTCGAAATTCTCAACGGCCACCGGGCTTCCCAGTGGTCAGTTCAAACAAGGAGTTCACATGATCACCACATCCGCTCTCATTTCATCGTCAAAGGTGGACGGCACCAAGGTATACAACCCGGCTGGCGAAAAGCTGGGCTCGATCGAGTCCTTGATGATCGACAAGATATCCGGCCAGGTTCGTTATGCCGTCATGGCGTTTGGCGGCTTCCTGGGGATAGGCACTGATCGTCATCCATTGCCATGGAGCACTCTGAAATACGACGTGAATCAGGAGGGCTACGTTGTTTCCCTGTCCAAGGAACAACTGCGTGAAGGACCTCGATATCCCGTGGACACCGTGCCCGAATACACCGATGAGTACGGAAGGCGTGTCCATGACTACTACGGCGTGCCGTGGATCTGAATCAGCCCGGCACAGCAGCGCTCATTGTCGTGAGCGCTTCACACCAGCCGCCTCTGCCGATGCGGCTCTTTCAAGGAGTTTGTTATGAACGGCAATCAGCATTCCGCAGCCAGTACCACGGAATATTGCACAAACGACAAGCCCTCAGAGAACAAGGCATCTGAGCCGACCATCATTGCCGAACAGCATAGAAGTGAGTCCGCGACCCTGAAGAACATGGCTGGGAATGCAGTTGCCGGCACGCCGCCTGCTGCGCCTGAGCAGCCAGCCAATCCTCATCCATCGCAGCAGCCACAATATCCTGCGGATCCGATGGACCCCTCCGATCCCAATGGCCCGAATCCGATCGAAGGCGGAAGAGAAGAGCTGTTTCCCACGGAACCTGCCAAGCAGCCACCCAATGAGTAGTTCTTGCGTGCGCTGAAGGCCGGTGGCTGTTGGACAGAGTAGATCAGGCGACGGCAACCACTTGCACGTGCAGCAAGCCGGGCCGAGTGCAACGGCTGCACGGGGCAAGGTCTGGAGCCCGCCAGGATGGCAGGCCCCAGGGAACCAGGACGGAAACTCCTGTCGCCGGCCCGGAGCTGCTCGCTCAATAGCGATAGCTGGCAGTCAGCAGGAAGTTGCGGCGCTCGCCATAGAAGCAGTCGCCACGCGACAGACATTGGGTGATCACCACTTTGTCGCCGATATTGTTGGCATGCAGGGCCAGGCGCCAGTCGCCAGCGTCATAGGCCACCATCGCGTCGGCCAGCAGGGCTGAGGGCGTGTCGATGGCAGAGGTACCGCTCCATTGCGGTCCGAGATAGCGCAGGCCCGCGCCAACGCTCCAGCCGCCGCGGCCCTGGGCCGCAAAGCGGTGCATGAGCCAGCTAGATGCCATATGGCGAGATACCGCGGCTACGCGCTGCCCCTGATCGCCGGCGTTGCTGCGGCTGATCTTTGCGTCGGTATAGGCATAGGCCACCGTCCAGTCCCAGTTTCTGGCCAGACTGGCGATCAGCTCGGCTTCAAAGCCCTGGGTTTTGACCTCACCCAGCTGCAGGCTGTTGAGTGGGTTGGCTGGGTCATTGGTCTTGCGATTCTGCTCGCGCAGTCCATAGACCGCGGCATAGCCAGACAGACCTTTGCCCTCCGGAATCCATTTGACGCCGGCTTCCAGCTGTTTGCCGCGTTGGGGCTTGAACGGCGTGCCGTAGAAGTCCACGCCGCCCAGTGGCTGGAAGGATTCCGTATAGCTGACATACGGTGCCCAGCCGCCGCCGGCCTGGTAGGTCACGCCCAGGCGCTTGGTGGTGGCAGAGTCATCGGCAGCCGCAGCCGGGCGGCCTTCGGTCTCGGTTTTGGCCTTGTCGTGACGCAGGCCCACCGTCGCGGTCCAGGGGCCCCAGCGCAACTGATCTTGCAGATAGAAGCCGAGCTGGCGCTGTGCCACGTTGGGCGCACGTACCAGCTGGGAGGCAGAGGGCGGCGTGAACGTGCCATACACGGGGTTGTAGACATCTAGGGCTGTGCCTGGCCCGCGCCAGTTGGACTGGTTGCTGGTGTTGCGCTGCCAGTCCATGCCGGCCAGCAACTGGTGTTGCACGTCGCCGGTCTGCAGCAGGCCTTCGAGCTGCGTGTCGACCAGCAGCATGCGTCCTCCGTTGATCTGCCATACGGCATCGCGCTGCACGGTGCGGCCATTGGCGTCAAACACCGGGCGTGCAGGGCGGCCGGTGGCTGCATTGGCGCCAAAGCTCGTGTAGAGCGTACGGTAGTCCACTTCGCTGATGGTGCGGCGCAGGTTCTGGCGCAGTGTCCATTGCGAGTTCAGGCGGTGGCTGAACAGATAGCCAAAGGATTTGTTTTCCGAGTCGTACTTGTCCCAGCCTGGTTCGCTGATAAAGGTGCGGGTCGGAATCTGTCCGTAGGGGCTGGGCAGGCGCGTGCCCTGCCAGGGAAAGAACTGGGTGATGGAGCCGCTCCTGTCCTTCTGGTACAGGGCTTGCAGCGTGAGCGAGGTATCGGTGCTGGGACGATAGGTCAGGGAGGGCGCAATCACCACGCGGTCGTCCTTGACATGGTCGACCTGGGTGTTGCTGTCGCGGCCCACGGCTACCAGGCGATAAAGCCACTTGCCTTCCTCGTCCATGGCGCCGGTCATGTCGCTGGCAATCTGCTTGCGACCGTGGCTTCCAAGCTGAATCTGCACCTCATTCAGCCGTTCGGCCTGCGGGCGCTTGCTGGTCAGGTTGAGCACGCCGCCCACGCTGCCCTGGCCGTAGAGCACGGAGGAAGGGCCGCGCAGAAACTCCACGCGCTCCAGCGTGTAGGGCTCGACCTTGATGTTGTTGTAGGTGCCGTAAGTGCGCAGCAATCCGTCCTGGTACTGGCTGACATCGCCGCCGCGCGCCTTGAAGGAGTCCACGCGGTTGTCGAAATAGCTGGAGTTGATGCCCGCCGTATAACGTGTGGTTTCACGCAGGGTGGTCACCCCCTGGGCTTCGAACTGGTCGCGCGTGACCACGCTGATTGATTGCGGCGTTTCGATCAGGGGCGTATCTGTCTTGGTGGCCGAAATCGCCCGCTGTGCGGCAAAGCCGGTGACCGGGCCGGTGGCGGTTTCGCCGGCCAGATTGTCTTGCACGGTAACAGGAGCGAGCGTGACTTCGGCATTGCTGTTGGTGCTGGTTGTGGAAGGCGAGGTCTGAGCCTGTGTGCCAAGGCTCAGACAGGCCAGGGTACTGAGCAAGGCCAGTGATCGTCGGTTGGTTACGCCGGGAAATGGGGAGTTCATGGTGCGGTTGTCAAATAGCTGCTGCGGAGAAGTACCAGTCAGGACTGGAGCGTTTGCTGGCGCGGCATGCGGTTGCATGTCAGGGCTTGGCGGCTGCAGGCAGGGCGGGTGATGGCATGCCGTCTTCGATGCTGAAGCTCAACGTGGTCACATAGCTGGCCTCGCCATAGTTCTTGCCTTGCGCCTCGCCGCCTTGCTTGTGGCTGTGATGCACCTCGGCCACATACAGTCCCTTCCAGGGCAGGGCAAAGTTGACGCGGCCTTGCTCGTCGCTTTGTGCCTCGCGCGACCAGCCTGACGGTGCGACGATCTGCACCTTGGTCTTGGGCAGGGCCATTCCGTTGAAGCTCACCATGAGCTGTCCCGGTTTGCCTGTGGGCACCAGATCAAGAGCTTGGGCATTGGCGGCCACGGCCTGTGCCGGCGTTGCCACCCAGCGGGCCGCAGGCACCCATAGCAGGGCTGGCTCATTGCGCTTGCTGCGGTCGATCAGGGGATAGGCGGCGCTGGCAAAAAGGGTTTTGGCCTGGCTTGCGGCGTTGTAGCTGAAGCCAGTGGCATTTCGTTGGCCGCTCAGTTGCTGTGTGCCGCTGGCTGTTTGCTGGGCCAGCGTGGGCGTGGCCAGAAATTTGTCCAGTGCACCGGGCGAAGTCTCGCGCAGGTTGTCGTTGAACTCGCCAAAGAACAGCTGGGCCTGGCCGCCATTGCTTTCCAGCCAGACCTGATGGGCCTGGGCCGTGCCAAGGCTGGCAAGCAGAAAGGTGGCGAGGCCTAGGGCATGATGAAAGTGGCGCATGAAAATCTCCTTGGATGCTGGTAGTTGAATGAAGGGCTATGCTTGAGCGAAGACTGCCGGGTCGGTGTCCGCACGCGAGCGCCGAGCCGAAGCGCGACCCTGCGCTTTCCTCGTGCTTGCGGGTCATCGATGGGCGGTGGCTGGCTCGGGCGGGTCCTGCTCGGTGTCTCAATGACCGAGGCGGCTGAAGCAAAAAACCAGTAATGCCAGGCCCAGCGCTGCCAGGCCGAGCACGGGCAGGCGCTGTGCTTGCCAGGTGGCCAGGGCGGTGGCGGCGAGAGCCGACAGGCACAGAGCAGCGGTCCAGGCTGTTGCAGACAGGGCGACGCTGCTCGCAGCCGGCAAGCACAGGGCAATGCCCAGGGACAAGCTCAGCAGCGCCCAGCCACTCTTGAACAGGCGCTGGCGCAGCAATGCGGCTGCAGGGGCTTCACTGTCCACCCTGGGCCAGGCATCTTCGTGATGTCGGTCCATGGCCAAGGCCAGGGCTGTCCAGGCGGCAAAGCACAACAGAAAGTCGAGCAGCATCTGTTAAGCCTCCTGCGCCGTGTTGTCGCCGGGAATCCGCGCGGTGTTGGGTTTGCGCTCGGACTTGGCAGGGGCTGCGTGTCTGGCTGCGGGCTGGGGCTTGTGCCTGAGCAGATGCCGGGTGAGGGCAGCAAACATCAGTCCCGTGGCCGCAAAACTCAGGTCCATGCCGGCCCAGCTCCAGTCCAGGGCTGGCAGGCTGATGCCCAGATGGGTGGAGGTGGTCAGGGCATTGACCAAGGGCAGAAGCAGATAGGCGAGAGCGGTCAGGCCCAGGAGCAGTGCCCAGCCCTGGCGTGAAGGTCGTACCAGACCCAGCAGCAAGGCCAGTATCCAGATGCCGAAAAAGCAGGACAGCTCGGCATCGGGTCGGCCTGGCATTTCCAGGGGCAGCAGCCGGTTGGCCAGCAGATAGGCCGCGATTGCCAGCGGCAGGCCGCCCATGAGGCCGATATTGAAACTTGCCACCAGCCTTTCGCCAAAGGGCAGGGGGGCGGCAGGCGTCTTGCGCAGGGCCTGGGCGCGGCGCTTGACGGACCACAGTATCAGTCCCGAGGCAATCATCAGCGAACCCATGACGCCAAAGCCAAACAGCACCCAGCGCATCCCGGTATCGGCGAAGCGACCCAGATGCAGGCCATAGAGCACGCCATAGGTCTTGATGGCCGGGCCCTGCGGATCGATCTGGGTCTGCAGCTGACCGCTGCTGCCGTCGAAACGCAGCCGCGCCGGCCCATATTGCAGTCTGTCGCCGTCATGGCGGGTGATCTCCACCAGCGGGCCCTGGCTGTCGCTGCGCACCGTGATGCTGCCGACACGGCCGCCTTGCCATAGCTGATTGGCCTGGCTCAGCATGGGGGCCAGATCCAGCATGGGCAGGGGCTCGGCCTGCGCGTTGCCGCCGCGCCTGGCGCTGCGTGCACCGGGAACATCGCCCTGCAGCTCGGAGAAATAGCTTTGCGTGTCCGTTCCTTTTACGCCAGGGTAGGCGGCGGCTATGCCGGCCGGCATATACATGGCGTGAAAAATCATCAGACCGCTGAAGGTGATCATCAGATAAAAGGGCAGTACCAGCACCCCCGAGACGTTGTGTGCGTCCAGCCAGGCGCGCTGTCCGCCCTTGCGCGGGCGAAAGGTGAAGAAGTCCTTGAAGATGCGGCGATGCGTGACCACGCCGGTCAGCAAGGCAATGAACATCATCAGCGTCGCTACGCCCACCACCCAGCGGCCCTGGATCGTCCAGCGGCCCTTGTGCGCGGTGCGAAGCTCGAAATGGAAGCGGTAGAAGAATTCTCCGCCAGCGGTCTCGCGGGTCTGCAGTGCGGCACCGGTCTGCGGGTGCAACAGCAAGGTCTCGAAGCGGCTGTTGGGCTTGTCGCGCCACAGCACATTCACGGCCGGCGTGCGTTCATCGGGCAGGCGCATGATGAAGTTGCTGACGCCCGGCGCGTGCTCGTGCAGCGCCACCTGGGCGCGTTGTGCGACGTCGCTGTCGGACGCGGGCAGACCATGCAACTCGGGCCGCATCCACAGATTGAATTCGTTCTTGAAGAAGCTCAGCGTGCCGGTGACGAAAATCGCAAACAGAAGCCAGCCGAGAATCAGACCCGACCAGGTGTGCAGCCAGGACATGGCCTGGCGAAAACCTTCCTGCTCGGGTTGGTGCGTGGTTCGAGAGCCGCTCATGCCTGGACTCCCCACCACGATGTCCCGTAAATCACTGCCCCCAAGAACAGCGCAGGAAGAAGCACTCCGGCCCAGGCAAGCCAGGCTGTGCGCGCATAGAAAGTCCAGCCAATCGCCATGGCGTAGACGACCCAGGACAGCAAGGTAGCCGTCATCACCGCCTCCACGCGACTCATCAGCGAACTCAGCAGCAGACTTAGGGCGGCGGTACTGGCGGCTGCGAGCGCATAGCCGCCCAGGGCGGCAGCCAGGCTGCGCGAGGCAACGGCAAGCCGGTAGTACGAAAGGGGGGCGCTGGCTTTCATGCCGCCTCCTGATGCGCTGACGGGCGGCAAGGACTGCGGCGCTCAGAAGCCGCAATGACAAAGCGCGGGCGAAACGCCCGTGGCAAGGGAACGCAGTTGGACGGGAAACTCAGCATGACAGACAGACAAACGGTGCGGCCGGTTCGCTGGCTGGCTTGTGTCAAGAAATCATGCTGGCGTGCGAAGAAATGTAAAGCGGAGTATAGACTTTATTGAGAATGATTTTTATTTATTTCGTTGACTAGGCTTGTAGGGCCTAGGAAAGCGGTATGCGCAGGTTTCCCATCACTGGTCAGTGTGTGCTGGGCGGACGCCTCAAGGCCCTTCCCGGAGCATTGGGCGATTCATGACGGGGAATCAGCTCTGCATTCCCCTGAGCTATGCAAGGATAAGCATGGCATGTGTTTCAAATGAATACAATTGAGAATGATTCTCAGTAATTAAATTTGAGCCGTACGGAAATCATGAGCCATGGTTGGTGTGCAAGCTAGTTCCTCTTCTCTTTTACACACGCTTTATTGCGACCACCATGGATGGCTGGTGAACTGGCTGAGGCGGCGAGTGCATTGTGTGCAGGACGCGTCAGACCTGGCGCAGGACACCTATATGCGCCTGCTCAGGCAGTGTCCGGAGGACTTGCAGGAGCCGCGGGCCTTTCTCGCCACGGTGGCACGCAGCGTGCTGATCGATCATTGCCGGCGCATGTCTCTGGAGCGGGCCTATCTTGAGACCTTGGCCCAGATGCCGGAGCCCGTATGTCCTTCGCCCGAGGAGCGGGCCATTGTGCTGCAGGCACTGGAGCAGATAGACCGCATGCTGGACGGGTTGGGTGGCCGAGCGCGCAGTGCCTTTTTGCTGGCGCAGCTCGATGGGCTGACGTACAAGGAAGTGGCGGTGCGTCTGGGCGTGTCCCTGAGCTCGGTCGAAAAATACATGGCAGCGGCCTTTGCGCACTGCTACCGCATCGTTTATCTGGATGCCGCGGCATGAGCGCAGGCCTGAACGAGCCGTCGCCGGAGGTGGTCCAGAAGGCCATCGCATGGCTGGTGCGTCTTCAGGGCGGCAGTGCCTCCGCAGCCGTCTGGGATGAGTGCAGACTCTGGAGAGAGGCCGCGCCCGAGCATGCCCTGGCCTGGGAGCGACTGCAGGGCATTCAAAGTCGTTTTGCCGCCATGCCCGCAGTACCGGCCGCTCTGGCGCAACAGACCCTGGATGGCGCGAGCAAGCATATGGGGCGGCGCAAGGCCATGGGGCTGATGGCTATCGCGATGGGGACCGGGTGTAGCGTACTGATAGCGAGTCGGCATTGGAGCGACAGTGCCTTGCTGGCCGATTTTCGTACTGGAGTTGGTGAAGTGCGCCGTGTGGTGCTCGCCGACGGCTCCGTCATGCTGATGGACACTTCGACGGCTGTGAACCTGCGCTTCGATGAGGGCGAGAGACGCCTGGTTCTGATCAAGGGGCGCATTGCGCTGACCTCGGGGGCCGACAGCGAGGCGCAGCGCTATCGTCCTTTGTTCGTGCAGACCCCACACGGCCAGGTGCGAGCGCTTGGCACCCGCTTTCAGACGCAGGTGCGCGAGGGCGGGACCCAGGTGCAGGTATTGAGCGATGCCGTCGAGCTCAGACCCCAAGCGACCTCACAAGTCCAGCTTCTGCGTCAGGGTGAGCAGGCCTGGTTCGATGCTTCGGGAGTTCACGAGCTGAAGGCCGGCGACGGTGATGGCGACGCGTGGACGGATGGGCTGCTGGTGGCCCGAAGCATGCCGCTGTCGGTCCTCGTGGCGCAGCTCGGTCGATACCGGACCGGGTATCTGACTTGCGACGAGCGTGTGGCGCAACTGCCTATCTCCGGAGTGTTCAGTCTGAGGGACACCGAGCGCAGCCTGGATCTGCTGCAGAAAACATGGCCCCTGGAGTTGCGCCGACGCACGCGTTACTGGGTCACGCTGGTGCCGCGCGGCTGAAGTTTCCTGGCTGGTCGCTCAAGGCACAAAAAATTTTCAAAAAACATTACGGGTTTGGCGAGCTGCTTCGTCCTTGTTAACAGTAGCGCCTTGAAAAAGACCGCCGTTTGGCAGGTCTGACGTGGCGGCTTTCAGAAAGGACTTATTCATGCTCCCCCGTCGCCTGCCACGCATGCGTGCATCCGCGCCTAGGCATCCCGCCGCATTTGCCTTGACTGCTGCCGCGGTCAGCCTTGCCTGGGGCACGCTGGCGCCGGTGGCTGCCCATGCGCAAATCGCGTCCCAGGTGAGCAACCAGGCGTTGCGCTCGTATTCGATTCCGGCAGCTTCGGTGGAAGCGGTGCTGAATCAACTGGCCCGTGAGGCTCAGGTCATGATCGCGTTTGATCCGGCCCTGGTGCAGGGCAAGCAGAGCCGAGGATTCAAGGGCATGGCAACGGTTCAAGCTGCGCTGGATTCGCTGCTGGAGGATCATCCGCTGCAGGCGCAAAGCGAAGGGCCGGGCGCATGGCGTGTTCGGCCGGCAGCTGCCCGTTCCCCGAAAGCTGCACAAGGCGCACGGGCCGGTGTGCAGGAACGCAATCTGGACGAGGTGCTGGTCGTCGCGAAAAAGGACGCGCGCCAGCAGGTGTTCGAGACCGCTGCCTCGGTGGCCGTGGTCACGCGCGAGGAGATCGACCGTTTGCCACCGCGCAACACCGCCGATGTTCTTGCAGAGGTGCCGGGCGTCTACACCTCGCAGAGTCGCAGGGATCCGGGGGTGTCGGTGAATATTCGCGGCATGCAGGATTTTGGCCGGGTCAACGTGATGATCGACGGCACGCGCCAGAACTACCAGCAAAGCGGACATGGCTCCAACGGCTCGGTGTATCTCGATCCGGAAATGCTGGGCGGTGTGGATATCTCCAAAGGACCGACCTCCACGGTGGGCGGCGCAGGGATGATTGCGGGGGTTGTCAACTTCCGCACGCTCGAAGCAGACGATCTGATAAAGGACGGCAGCACCCGTGGCGCCCGGCTGAATCTTTCGAGTGGCAACAACGGCTATCACTTTGCCGGCAGTGCGGCTCTGGGTCTCAAGCCCCGTGAGGACCTTGATCTGGTGATGCTGGTCAGTCGCAAGAAAGTCGGTGAATTTGAAAAGGGCCGCCGCGGGTCCATGACCGACGATGCGGGTGGTCAGGTGCATGGCGTGAGCCAGCTGACCTCTCAGGATCAGACTTCGGTATTGCTCAAGAGCACCTGGCGTTTCGCGCCCGAGCAGCAGCTCAAGTTCAGCTATATCGGCATGGATGCGAAGTTCGGCGAGAAGCCGCAGTCTGCCAGTGGCGGGGGCATTCTCAATCATGTCCGCACCGATACCTTGCTGGCCAACTATGCGTGGAACCCGTCCGCAAGCGCTCTGGTGGATCTCAAGTCCAGCCTTTACTATACCCGTACCCGCAATCAGGCGCATCGCTATGCGGGCGGCACGCTGGACCCCTATGCCTATGACCTGCAGTACCAGACCAGTACCGTGGGGGGGACGCTGGAGAACACCTCACGCCTTCAGTGGGGAGCCAGGGATGCGGCGCTGCTCAAGACCGGAGCGGAGTTCTTCCACGACTGGACCGACCCGCAGGCACAAGCGCTCTCGGTGGGGGCAGATGCCGGCACGACGGCGCTATATGCGGGCTCGACCCCGAAAGGCAAGCGCACGGTTGCCAGCCTGTTCGGCGAACTCAACTGGATGCACAGCGATTGGCTGGAGCTCACGGGTGGCTTGCGCTATGACTGGTACGGCATGCAGGGGGACGGACGCATGCGCGTCGGCTCGCTCATCAACCCGCCAGGCGTGCGCCCCCCGTCGACGGCGCTGTACACCCGCTTCAAGGCTGATCGCAACGATGGCGCTTTCGCACCCCGCCTGGCGCTGGCCGTCAAGCCGGTGGAGCCCATACAGCTGTTTGCCAGCGTGGGCCGGGGCATGCGCCCACCGGCACTGACGGAGGCTCTGATGTGGGGTCAGCATACGGGCAGCCTCTTTCCCTACTACCCCAACCCCGATTTGCGCGCAGAGCGTTCGCGCAACTGGGAGGTCGGGGCCAACGGCATGTTTGACGATGTGCTGAGCAAGGGCGACAAGCTGCGAGTGAAAGCGGCCTGGTTCAACAACAAGGTCAACGACTATGTGACGCTCGCACGCATCATGTCGCCCATCGATACCGCCGGGGGCGGCCTGCTGGGGCCCTATGCCTACGTGAATCTGCAGGACCCTTTTCGCAGCAAGGGCCTGGAGCTGCAGGGCGACTATGACAACGGCCGCGTCTTCGGCAGCCTCAACTACACCCACATGCTCGTCAACACCGGCAAGGGCGGTTATGACTCCTTCCCTCTGGGCAGTCTGACGGGCTACCCCAACAACAATCTGGGGCAGTCGGGCGACGCCAACATCTGGTATGTGCTGCCGCCCAGAAAGACTGCCAGCCTGAGCGCCGGTGTGCGTCTGCTCGACAAGAAGCTGACGCTGGGCGGCCGCATGCGCTTTCAGTCTCCCAGCACCAACAGCAGCGTCTGGACCACGCAGGGCGAGCGCTACAACCAGAAATCCTGGCGTCTGTTCGACCTCTGGGCAAGCTACGAAATCACTCCCAACGCCACTTTGCGTGTGTCCATCAACAACCTGCGCGACCTGAATTACTCGGAGATGCAGGGCGGCAGCTATTTCATCGGCCCTGGTCGTACCGCCATCGCCACCCTGTCCATCCAGTTCTGAGTTTCGGCCCGGGCCTGCGCCTTGCCGTCGTTTCCATCCGTCCGTCTTTTCCCAAAGGTCCATGTGATGTCCTTTTCCGCTCTTCATGGCTGGCCGCAGCATTGGCCCGCCGCAGCCTGCATCGCCGTGGCGCTTTGTGCTGCCATGCCGTCCGCCGCGCAGACCAAGGTCAGCGATGCCCGGCTGACCATGCTCACCTCCTTGCGGCCCGCCGGCGACGATGTCACCACGCCCGATGGAACGATTGGCTGGCCCGGCGCCCGCTACCCGACATCCCCACCCCTGTATGCGGTGCGCCCTGGTTCGAGTGCTGGCTATTTGTTTGGCGGTTTCAACGGCGGCGGGCCATCGGTCTTGTCCTCGCAGATGTATACCGCGTTCGGCATGTACACCATGCGAGCCGGGGTCTCAGTCTATGAGCGCGTAGCCTATAACCCGGCCAATGATCTGCATGGTCGCATCTCGGGCACGCCGGTGCGCGCATCCGACGGCAGTCTGTACGCGGTGATGACGACTATCAACGGCCAAAAGAATGCGGGCAAGAACCAGCCCAGCGATATTTCCTATTCGCCTGCCGTGGGCCTGGGCGTCATTGTCCGTACAGACTATGACGGGGCCAATTCCGCCTTGGTGCAAGGTACGCGCGGTCAGCTGTATTCGCCCAATGGCGCGCTGGTCATTGATGCCCAGGACAACCTCTATGGCATCGACAAGGGGCCCAAGGGACAGGGGCGGGTTTTCAAGATCGATATCGCCTCCGGCAAGGTAAGCACGCTGCATGAGTTTTCGGCCGGGCCTTCGGGCATGCGCCAGACGGCAAACGACCTGATTCTGGGCAAGGACGGCGTGCTGTATGGCGTGACCGCATACAACCGCGGACTGCCGCTGGCACTGTCGACGCCGACCGCAGCGACCACGCCCACGGGAACGCTCTACCGCATCAATGCAGCCGACGGCTCGGGTTTTGCCGTGCTGCACACCTTCACGCTTGCCGAAGGCGAAATCAACATCCATGACAACGCCAACAGCGAAGGCTTTGTGCTGTATCCCAGCGGCATTCCCTACGAAGCGGGGGTGACGGCGGGCGGCGACGTGACCAATCGGACCATGGGCTCAGGGCAGGAGCACAGCCTGTCGTCACTGATTGATGGTGGTGACGGCTATCTCTACGGGGGGACTTCGGTCGGCGACTGCTATGTGCATGCCAACAGCAGCATCACAGGTACCTGGATCAAGAGCATCTCGCGCGACAACCCCTCCTGCGGCTCGCGCAAATGGGCGCCTAGCACCACCCTGAGCTACATCAAGGATTTGCCCTATTACGACGGACCCAAGCCCTATGGCGCGTTGTATCGCCTTGCCAAGGCGGGCGGGCCGTTGCAGATACTGCATACCTTCAACAATGCCGATGGCGCCACGCCGCGCGGCCCCATGGCTTTGGGGGCCGATGGTGCCATCTACGGCACGACCATGTCCGGTGGAGGCAATCTGTGCGCGCCGTCCAGCGCGGCGGCCAATTCCGAAGTCGGCTGCGGCGCGGTCTATCGCATCCGACCGGCAAGCATAGTGGTGAATGGCGAAGGTCAGGTAACGCAGAGCGGTTTCGAGCTGGTGCATTCCTTTTCCGGCAGTGACGGGCGCAAACCCGTAGGTGTGCGCGCTGGCGCAGACGGCCGCCTGTATGGCGTGACGGCCATGGGTGGTCACTATCTGAACAGTGCGGGCCTGAAGGTTGCCACCGATTACGGCACCGTTTTCCAGCTCGCCGTGGATTCGGCCGAAACCCCGCGTGCCGATGCCAGTCTCGTGGCTAGCGCCGGTGAGATCAAGGCCGGTGAAACCGTCTCATTGACCTGGATCACCAATAACGCCAAGCAATGTTCTGCGGCATCGACAGCAGGCGACTGGGTGGGCTCCGTGGCCACACAGGGCAGCGTCGAGCTACGTCCGGCCCGGGGCACCTATCGCTACACCCTGACCTGTGATGTAGCAAGCGGTGCTGCAGGTGCCCAGGTCTCAGCTTCCACCGTGGTCTATGTCAGCACTCCGGCAACCGCAGAGGACGGCAACCAGGTCTCCTACGGCAATGGCGGTGGCGGGCCTCTGGCTTTGTGGCTTTTGGCTCCCTTGGCGGGCTTGGCGGTGTACCGCCGCCGCGCACGCCACTCCCAGACGCTCGGCTGAGCGTGTCCTTTTCACATCGTTTTTTACACCAGGAAAGTCAATGGCAATGAATTCAATCCAACCCGCTCTGCGGCGTGTTGCACGTGTCGCATTTCCCGCTCTGGCACTGGCTCTGCCCTTGGCGCATGCCGTGGCTCAGACGCTGCCAGCCGCCTTCAAGCCCACGGTGTTGCACAAGTTTGGCGGCATCAACAACGGTGGTGCCAAGCCGGCCGTGCCACCGGTGCTGGCTGCTGATGGCCGCCTCTATGGTCACACCTTCCTGGGCGCGACGGCCGTTGCGCCGGCCTTCTGGGGCCAGGGTACGGTCTATGGCCTCGACACCACGGGTGCCAACCACCGCTTCGAACTGCTGGGCAGCATCTACCAGGGATCGACCCCGCTGGTGCCTACGGCCGATGGTGGCTTTCTTGTTGCTGGCAATGGTGCCGTTCCACCGGGTGGCTTCCCCTGGGAAACTGCAGGCGCAGTCTTCAGTATCAAGGGCGGCAAGGCTGTGGCGCTGCCCGCACCCAGCTTCAAGCCACTGGGAACCATGGCCCTCGACACCGCAGGCAATCTCTATATGGGCTCGGGTGAATCGGCATCGGCTTGCGGCGCGAGTACCACGGCCAATATTCTGTGGCGCATGAATGCCGATCAGAGCTACTCCAAGGTGTTGAATTTCTGCGATTACGAGGAGCAACAAGGCAACAAGCAGTTGCACCCCAAGGGCGGTGCACCGGTGGCCAGTGTGTGGAGCAGCAAGGACCAGGCCTTGTATGTGCTGACCGGGGTGTCGGCCGATGGCGTGGTGGACAGTACGCTTGCCACGGACTACCAGGGGCGCTCGGTGGGAACGCTGGTCAAGTTGAGCAAGGCGGCCATCGAGGAAGGCGTTGCCGGAAAGGGCGCGCTGGATTCGTCCAAGGTCGAACTGCTGCACACCTTTATGCGAGCCCGCGATGGGGAGCCAACGGCCAAGGGCGCGCGTGTGGTAGGCATGGTCGAGGTCGGTGAATGGTTGTACGGCACGACGCAATTCAATGCGCCCACGGCGGGCAATTCAATGGACAGCCGTTACGGCGGCACGATCTGGCGCGTGAAGAAATCGGACCCCAACAGCTTTGCCGTCGTGCACTATTTCCGCGGCGCTGACACTGTGGCGCTCGATGGCACGGCGCAGGCCGACGGTAGCGCTCCATCCGGTCCGCTGGTTCTGGCAGCAGACGGCAATATCTACGGAACGACGGCCACCGATGGTTCGACCATGAACGCGCCCAAAACCGGCTTGGGCACGCCGTATGGCGCGGGAACTCTGTACCGCATCAAGGTTGGAGCCACCGCCGATCACGCGGACGACAGCTACGAAGTCCTGCATCGTTTCGACATGGGCAGTGAAGGCGGAAGCTTGACCGGCCTGAGCGCCGGTGCGGTCGCGGGCGGTGTGCAAAAGCTCTATGGTGCGGCCAACGTCGGTGGTGACGGCCAGCCGGTGACGACGACCGCGGCCGCGCCCGGCAACGGCACGATCTTCTCCTTTGACGTACCCCTGCCTACAGCGTCATTCAGCGAAGCGCTGACTGCCTCTGTGGCCACGGCTGCTGTGGGATCCTCCATTCACCTGAGCTGGTCCACCACCCAGGCCAGCAGTTGCACGGCCAGCGGTGCCTGGAGCGGTGCTCAGCAGACCAGCGGCAGCAAGGTGCCCGTGGTACTGGCGGTCGAGGGAGAGAACAGCTTCAGCCTGACTTGCAGCAGCCAGAACGACGGCCAGTCCGTGACCAGCAAGGTCACGGTGCAGGCCACTGCAGTCACGCAGCCCGGAACGGGTAGCGGCGGCAGCACAGAGACGGGCAACAGCAGCAATGGCGGTGGCGGAGGAGGTCCTTTGGGCGCCTGGCTGCTGGCGCCGTTGGCGGCACTGGCCTGGGCACGCCGTCGCAGCTTGAAGTCCTCGCAGAACTGAGGCGAAGCCTGGAGCAAGGCGACTCCGGGCTGAACCAGCCCGGAGCTGCTCCGCCATCGAATTGAAGTCAGGAAATACCATGAATCTGCAAACCAGCCCCTTGAGCGGGGCCCGACTTTCCCAGCGTCTCAAGACGGAGACCGCGCAGCAGCATGAGCGCATGCATGAGCTCATGGAGCGAGGCAATCCATTTGCCGATCGCGGCAGCTATGCGCGCTTTGTCGCCGCCCAATACCTGTTCCAGCGCGACGTGGAGCATCTGTTTCAGGATGCCGCCGTCAAGGCAGCAGTCCCTGACCTGGAAGCGCGCGGGCGTCAGGAGGCTTCGCTGGCGGATCTGGCCGATCTGGGGGCAGAGCTTCCGCAAGGAGCACTGGGCAGCGAGGCCGTAGGCATGCCCGAGGCCCTGGGGTGGCTGTATGTCTCGGAGGGCTCGACCCTCGGGGCAGCCTTTCTGTTCAAGGAAGCCAGGGAGCGTTTGGGTTTGTCGGAGACCTTCGGGGCCCGCAATCTGGCAGCCTATCCGCAGGGCCGGGCCTTGGCCTGGCGTGCGTTTGTGGCTTCGCTCG